>SPJV01000145.1 GCA_006844765.1 Alphaproteobacteria bacterium
CAATACTGGGCGGCGCCCCGGTTTTATAATCCAGGATGGCATAGCCGCCCTCCGCCGTGACATCCACGCGATCCGCCCGAGCATAGAGCGTGAAGCTGCTGCCATCAGGGCGCGGGAAGGTCATTGTCCCGGAAATCTCGCTGTGAATACGGGCAAGACCTTCCCGCCTGGCTGTCTCCCGTTCCAGGAACCATCGCGCCACCCGTTCGAAACGCGGCCACCAGAACGCCCGCACCGCCGGGTTGGCCAGCCGCTCCGCCCCGAAGGCGGCTTCTCCGATCTCTGCCAACGCATGATAGGCATCGGGATCGTCGATCTCCGGATGTTCCTGAACGAAGCGATCCAGCGCATCATGGATGATGGTTCCTTTGTCGGCAGCGGTCAGGTCAGCCTCCAAATCCTCCAACCTTTCCAGCTTCAAGATCGAGCGCGCATAGAGCCCATAGGGATCCCGCCGCCAGGTCTCAATCCTGGTAACCGACAAAAGCGAAGGCCGCGCCGTAACCGGCGGTGTCGGGGCCGGGGCGTCAATTGGATCGAGCACCGAATGCGCATCCAATGCCGCCTGCCAGGCGAGAAGATTGGCCCCGATCCGGTTTTCCTTGGGCAGCAGCCCCTTAATCCCCGACCGCTCCGTGACAACGGCAAGCCTCTCAAGCCAACGGGACGGGACAGTCGGCTCCCCACCATTCTTCAAGCCGCGTGTCAGGATCACCCGCGTTGCCGACATTGCCTGGGCAAAGTCATGGGCAGACAAACCAATCCGACGCTCTGGCGCCGGCAGTCCGAAACGTTTGCGCATGGGCCGGGACATCCAGGCATCGACCGAAGGTTCGGGCGGCCAGACACCTTCATTCAAGCCGCCCAGAACAATCAAGTCTGCCCGCTGCAGCCTCGCTTCCAAGGGCCCCAATATTGCCAGCCGGGGGTGCCGGCCATAGCGGGGCCGCACTGTGCCCCCAGCCAACAATGCTTCAAGAAAGGCCGGATAATCACCGGGTGCAATCGGCGGCAATCTAAGCCCATTCTCTGGCGCCAATGCGGTGCCGACCGCCGTCAGGGCTTCACTAAGTGCCTCCCCATCATCACCGCGCCAAAGCCGTTCGGCGCCGGGCATCTCCCCATCCGCCGCAAGGGCTTCTGCTACTCGAAGATGGGCCTGCAGCAGATCACCGGGCGGGATTGCGGCACCCGCCGTCACATAGGCTGAGAATTCATGCAGAATATCGTCCAAACGCTGAAGGAAAGCATGCACCCTATCGATGCTTTGCAGTCTTCGCTGCCGGGCATCCGCACTGCCCGTTGCCGCCAAGCCAGCCTCTCGCACTACATTAAGAGCGGCATGAAGCCCAGCGAGACCGGATGCCGGCTTTGCCCCTCTCAACAAGGCCAGTTCCAAGGCTCGGGCTTCGGCGCGCGCTGCTCCAGCGGCAAGCCCCATCCGACACATGGGATGCTTCAATAGCGCCATTAAACGAACGGGAGCCAGCCCGCCCGCGACCGCGTCGGCAATCAGGCGTAGGAAAACGGCCTTTGGCGATTCGGACAATGGCGTGCCGGCTGAATCATCAATCGCGATATCCCAGCGAGAGAGCTCTGCCGCAACACGGCGCGCGAGCGCCCGATCCGGTGTGACCAGGGCAGCCGTTCGCTCAGGCGTTTCCAACTCCGCACGCAATGCCAGCGCGATCACCCGCGCTTCGGCAGCATCATCCGGGGCTTCCACCCATCCGACACCCGCGAAGGCGGGGTTATCCCCCGCCTCAAGTTGGTGCCAGGTCTCCGTCGAGGCCGCGGGTCGCATCGCATCGGACAATAGTTTGACCCGGGCCGCTTGCGCGGCACGTTCGGCCTGCCCAGCCTTATTGTCGGGCCAATCAGCAACATCCTCTCGCGACACGCCCAGACCATCCAACAGTTTCGCCATACCGTGCTGCGGGTGTGTTTCATCAACCAGAACCGCCGACCAGGCCTCCGCATCAAGATGTCGGTCCAGGCCGGGCAGAACCACGGCCCCTTGCGGTAGATGCGCGACAGTCTCCAACAACAACGCGGTTGCCGGTATTGTCCCGGTTGATCCGGCTGCGATGACAGGGCTGTCCGGCGGCGACGCACGCCATGCTGCGGCCTGTGCCTCCAGCAATTTCGTGCGGCGCTCCGCCGAGTCCATGGCTGCGTTATCCGCCAGAACCAGGGGCCAAGCGTCCGACAGGATCTTCAGGAAATCGATGGTTTCTTCCCAGTGAGTGGCAAGCGTGCCATGCACCAAATCGCCCAGACCTTCGAAGGCAAGTCCTTCAGTTTCGACTTGATCCAGTAAACCCGCCAGCTCACGCGCCAACCGCACAGCCCGGTCGGGAGAGATATCCTCCTGCCCCTCCTTCGCCATCACCAGGCGGGTAAGCAGCAGCAGTCGATCCGTGTCGGATATCGCCGGCGGCAAGTCCAAGAGCTCCGCCGTCGCCGGTGTGCCGGACAGACGCATCTCTTCTTCATCCACGTCCCCGATCGGGCGTAGCCTCGGCAGGATCAGCGCCTTCCCGCCACTTGCGCGCAAAAAGGCTTCGCGGACCGACCGGCAGGCGCGTCTGGTCGGCAGAAGCAACACGGTGTCTGCCAAACCATCCGGCTGCCCCTCCGCCGCCTCAAGCAGCTGCATTGCCAAAGCATCGGCAAATCCCCGTTCAGCGGGAATGCTGAAAAGCTTAGGCCGATCCATCGCTGCGTCTCTTCATCGCCTCCAAAGCAACAATCACCAATCCAACGACAAGCCCCCAGAACGGAGACCCGATGCCGGCGAAATCGACACCCGATGCGGTTACGGCAAATGTCATGACTGCGGCGAAACGATCACGAGGTACCGCCATCGCGGTGCCCACTGCCCCTGCCAACGGAGCGGCCAAGGCTAAGCCCGCTACCGTCGCGATCAGCGCTGACGGCAATGCATCGAACAACGCAACAAGCGACGCGCCCGCGACCGCAAAGCCGATATAGATCGCACCATAGGCCGGACCGGTCATCCAGCGCTTCGTGGGATCCGGATGGGCATCGGGGCCAGCGCATAACGCCGCCGTAATTGCCGCCAGATTAGTGGTATGTGCGCCGATTGGCGCCGTTAGGAAGGAGGCTAACCCGGTCACCCCAAGGATCGAACGGGTCGGGAGATTTTCATATCCGGCGGACTTGAGAACCGCCAAACCTGGCAAATTCTGCGAGGCCATGGTGACCAGATAGAGCGGCAATCCAATACTGACCAACACAAAAGGATCAAAACGCGGCATGATCGGGGTCACGGTCGTCACGGTGATAACGCCGTTAAGTGAGCTTACTTCACCAAGCCACAGAGAAAGACCAATACCCAGAACAAGAACAGCGATAACGGCCCAGGACGGGCTCCAGAGCCGGATCACCAGGAAAGCGGCGACCAAGGGCAGAACAAGCGATATGTCATTCGATGCGTGACTGACCACAGAAATCACAAACTGCAGAAGAACACCGCCCAACATCGCCGCTGCGACGGAGGTTGGAATCCGCTCCACAAATGTCGCAACAGGCCGCAGGACCGCGGTGATCATGATCAGTACGGCGACGAATAGAAAAGCACCCACCGCGCTTTGAATATCGGCGATCCCACCGGACACGGCCAGAAGAGCGGCACCCGGCGTTGACCAGGCGGTTATGATGGGTAGGCGATACCGGACGCTCAGCCAAATACTTGAGGCTGCCATAGCAAGACAAAGGCCCGTGACCCATGACGCGCTTTCAACCGGGCTCGCCCCCACCGCCTTCGCCCCTGCCAGGACAATGGCAAGGGCGCTACCGACCCCAACAACGGCTGCGATAAAGGCCGAAATGACGACAGAAACGCGCATTTCAGCTACCTCGTATTCGATTTCGTATGACCCTGTGCGATGACGCGTTCGGTTTCCTCCAATGCCTGGGGGGTGCCAACGTGATACCACTCCCCATCATGGACAATGCCGCGCAGACGCCCGCGCTCCTCAGCCTTGTCATAAAGCATATTGAGGGAAAACCTCCCTTCAGGCATAGCGTCGAATTGTTTGGGTGACAAAATTTGTACGCCAGCAAAGATATAGGGTGCGACCTCACCTTCCCGCCGACGCGTCGCAACGCCGTTCGGATCCAAGAAGTAATCGCCCTTACCATCATAGTCTTGGACAGAAACCACCGGTTGGAACAGCAGCAATGCATCCATACGCCGTCCATCCCAGGCATTGATCAACCGACCAACGGCGGATGATGTCCCATCCAGCCAAACAGCATCTGCATTGGCGACGAGGAAAGGCTTGTCACCAAGCTGCGGCAGAGCCCTGGTCACACCGCCACCGGTCTCAAGAATCTCCGGCTCATGCGAGATCGTGACCGCTGGATCATCGGCAAAATGCGCCGCAAGGGCATCCGCCAAGTAATGCGAATTGACGACGAAACGATTGATGCCGGCCCCGGAAATTCGATCCCGCGCCCAGTCAATTAACGGGCGACCGAGCAGGGGAACGAGTGGTTTCGGAACCGTTTCCGTGAGGGGTCGCATCCGTTTACCGAACCCGGCAGCCAGAAGCATTGCGGTATCGATCTTCGTGCTCATTCGCTCAAAGCCTCAGGCCGGATCCGCTCTTCCACCGGCCAATTTGCATCAAACCATGTTTTGATCTCAGCCAAAGCCGGATGCTTCAATCCGGCTTCAACCAGACGCCATACGCGCGGCATGTGCTTCAGATAACTTGGTTTGCCATCCCGCCTGTCCAACCGCGCAAATATGCCCAAGATCTTTACGCTTCGTTGCACGCCCAACAAAGCATAGGCCGCATCAAAGGTCACCGGATCAAATGTCGGGAAAGCATCGCGGTACCGGGCCTTCATACGTTCAGCAAGATCCGCCGGCACATCCCGGCGCGCATCTTCCAACAACGAGACCAGATCGTAGAGTGTCGAACCGGCCAAGGCATCCTGGAAATCCAACAGGCCGCAAGCCGCTAGGCCCTCCCGCCCCGAAAGCTGCATCACGTTATCAACATGATAGTCGCGAAGCACCAGGGAAACCGGCACGGCACATCCCGCCATATCGGCGGCATCAAAAGGCCCTAGCGCATCCTTCCACAGGTCAAGGAAGTCGCCCCGGACAGCCGCTGGACATGGCTCCCCTTTAACAGCAGGCCAATACCAGTCGGTCAGCAGAGAAACCTCTGTCAGATATTGCGCCGCGTCGTAGGGCGGAACCAATCCTCGCAACTCAGGCCCATCCGGGACGGCCTGATGAAGGGCAATCAGCGTATCGATCGCAAGGCAGTAGAGGGCGTCCTCATTCGCGCCGGCAGCCATCAACCGTGTGAAGGTACTATCCCCCAGGTCTTCCAAAAGCAGGAAGCCGGCCTTCTGATCCTCCCCCAGAATCTTAGGCGCACTGAAACCTTTTCCAGTCAGAAACCGCGCGATCCGTAGGAAGGGTTCCGTCGCCTCTCGTTCCGGCGGGGCATCCATCAGGACAGCCCGTCCTTGCGGCCCGGCGACCCGAAGATAACGACGGAACGAGGCATCATCGGCAAGCATGGACACTTCCGCACCCGCCCAGCCGACGCTCGCCAGAAACGGGGGGATAAGCGCTTCGCGCTGCGCCACGTCAGTCGGCGCCGCTGACGTCAATTTTGAATTTGTGCTCATGAATCCGACGTAAGTGATTCGAACCGATCCGCCCATCCGGAATTCGCACGCAATGTCAGCTTTCTTGCGTCAGGCTCCTCCGCCGGCTCAATGGTGATCCACATTTGTGCCGTTGCTCCTGCCGCAATGGACGGATCAAGACGATCCGGCCACTCCACCAGAACCGCAGACTGGCTCAAGGCCTCATCCAGGCCAAGCTCGATACATTCAGAGGGATCGCTAATCCGATAGAGATCCGTATGCCATACGGACGCGCCATCGTGGCGTTCATAAACTTGGACGATTGTGTAGGTCGGGCTTGGTACATCCAGCGCCGGATCACTGGCCCAGCTGCGCACCGCCGCCCGCGCCAAACATGATTTCCCGGCACCAAGGGGGCCTTCAAGACACACGAGATCACCTGTGGACAAAGCAGAGCCCAAGCGTTCACCGAAACGAATAGTGCTCACTTCATCCGCCAATATGAGCGATGCCTCACAGATTTCCATCACGTATCGATATCCTGGGATGAGAACCGGCATTCGATATGAACGGGCACACGGCGATTGGGCAAGACCTCAATCGTCGCTCCATGCTGTTCCAAAACGTGGCGGGCGAGCGTCAAACCAACTTCCGACCCCCGTCCCCGCAATGATGCCCCCACTTCCCGAGGATCAACAAAAGACATCAATGTTTCAACAGATGGCCTTCCCTCCTTCGGCGCGATTTTAATAACCGGCTGTGCGTCATCTGCAATCGAGAGAGAAACGCGTATCCCACTCTTCGTATCCAAAGCCGAAAGGAACATCTCCAACAGCGCGAGCAGGGCATGTCGCAGCCTCTGTTCATCCCCGATGATCGTGTTTTCAATTCCAGACGATACAGCAACCTCCGATGTCGCTTCATACTCAACGTCGACGTCAAGGTTAGCGCGAACAGCACCCACTTCGGCACAGGCTGCACCGAGGATACGCCCCAGATCAATCGGCTCTTGCGCCATTTCCAAGAAACCGGCTTGAAGGGCGGCAAGATCAAGGATTTCCCCTATCAGCCGGTTTAGATCTTGAGACGCGGCAAGAATGTTCGACACATACCCCAACCCCCGGTCCGGTAATGGACCTGCGATCCCGGCATCAAGAGCCTCTGCAAATCCCATGATGGCATTCAAGGGCGACCGTAATTCGTGGGATACGCTAGCGATGAAACGAACCTTCAACAGATCAGCACGATCAAACGCTTCGTTCCGCTCGTTTAAAGCCTGAGCCACACGCGTACTATCTGTCACATCAAGATACAGGATCAAACACTGCCCATCCGGCAAGGGAACATAGCGATATTCAATAACTTGCCCCTCGGACAAGGTCATTTGGCCGTTTCGCGGCTTGGGTTCCGCGACAGCATCAACCACCTGGGAGCGAAATGATTCCCAATCGGTTACTCCGGAAAAACGCTCCTTCGCACGGTCCACCAACTCGGTTACATGTGGACCATCTTCAAGCCAGCTGGAATCCGGGCCCAACAGCTTCGCATAGACTTCATTAAAGAGTTTTACCCGGCCATCACTGCCGAAAACACAGACTCCTTCCTGCAGCGAATCCAGTGTCATGCGTTGCACAGCCGTCAAAGTATTGTGGGAGCGTTCCAGAGCAATTCGATCTGTTACATCCTCAAAACTCATCACCAACCCACCTAGTGGATGCGGGCTGATAACACGTTTAAAAGTCCGCTCATCGGGTAGATAGAGATACTCCTCTAATGGCTCCAGGAGATCGGTGAACAACGCCTCCAGCCGACGTTTAAACGCTCTGAAATCTGCCGTTTCTGGCAAAACGCGGCGTTCCCGAAGGCGCTCAAGAACCGTTCCCCAGGTCGGCTGATCGAGGAGCACGTCCTCCTCAATGTTCCAAACCTTGCAATAGGCCTCGTTAAACCAGCGAAGACGTTTATCGGGGCCATAGATCGCAATGCCTGTGTCCATCCCCTCCAGCATTTGTTCTTGCGCGGCAACTTGCCGTGCCAACTCCCCTTGGGCAGCCTCCAAATCGGTCAAATCGCGGGCAAACCCAATTGTCGCTGGTGCGTCCTGAAGTGAAGAATTCTCTGCAACCGGCGCTTCTGTAACGTCAAAAACCAGCCGCTTTCCAGCCGGCGCTAGCACAACACTTTCCGACTGCGCAACACCTGAGCGCACAGCCAACTCGGCTAAAGGAGACGTATCGGACTTTGGGAAAAACGGATCAGCAACACTAAGAAGCTCCTTAGCCTTGCCTTCTGTCACCCCATCTTGTGCATTCGGCACACCGGCAAGTTCCCAGTAAGCTCGATTGGCTTCAACCACCTTACCATCCGGCCCCCGGAGCCAAACCGGCCAGGGCAGACTATCAGTTAGTCGCTTGAACCGTCCGCCCCCAGCAGAAGACGAACCTTTTTGCCCCCGGATCCAGACAATAGACAATGCGGAGGCGAGAATGACGATGGCAATCGCCATAACGCCGTGCAATGCGTCCATCTCAGTCATCACCCCATAACACCTGCATCAGCCAAAACCATCGCATTTCGTGTATCAAGAAAGGACATGCTGGGTCAAAAAAGACATCTGCCGCCAAAAAGACAAAACCCGAGCACTGCAAAGAGCACCCGGGTTCAGTCTAACGCGTTCGGTACGGTGTGCAAAACCACACCTACCTGTTCGAATAATCTTAGTAGCGATAATGTTCCGGCTTGAACGGTCCTTCGACTGTAACGCCGATATAGGATGCCTGCTTGTCGCTGAGCGTGGTTAAGATCGCGCCCACTTTCGCAAGGTGAAGTGCGGCAACCTTTTCATCCAGATGCTTCGGCAGAACATAAACTTTCCGCTCGTAAGCCTGCGCATTCGTCCAAAGTTCGATCTGCGCCAAGACTTGGTTGGTGAAGCTCGCGGACATAACAAAACTTGGGTGCCCTGTCGCGCAGCCAAGGTTTACCAACCGGCCTTCGGCCAACAAGATCATCTTTTTACCATCAGGGAACTTAATCTCATCGACCTGCGGTTTGATGCTGTCCCATTCGAAGTTACGCAAACCCTCAACTTGGATTTCGCTATCGAAGTGGCCGATATTGCAGACAATCGAGCGATCTTTCATCGCCCGCATGTGGTCAACAGTGATGATGTCAACATTGCCGGTCGCCGTGACGAAAATGTCACCGCGGGTAGCAGCGTCTTCCATCGTGGTAACCTCATAGCCTTCCATCGCGGCTTGCAATGCACAGATCGGATCCGCTTCGGTAACGAGCACACGGCAGCCAGCGGTACGAAGGCTTTCAGCTGACCCTTTACCAACGTCACCGAAACCGGCCACGACCGCGACTTTACCCGCCATCATGACATCCGTGGCCCGGCGAATTGCATCGACCAGACTTTCACGGCAACCGTATTTGTTATCGAACTTCGACTTGGTCACCGAGTCATTCACATTAATGGCTGGAACCTTAAGCGTCCCTTCCTTCTCCATTTCATAGAGCCGGTGTACACCCGTCGTTGTTTCTTCCGAGAGACCACGCACATCGTCCAACAAGCCCGGGAAATTCTCATGCATCCGGATTGTCAGGTCGCCCCCGTCATCCAGGATCATGTTCGGGACCCAACCATCCGGGCCTTCGATTGTCATATCGATTGCCCACCAGAACTCTTCTTCATTCATACCCTTCCAGGCGAAAACCGGTACGCCGGTAGCTGCAATTGCTGCAGCGGCGTGATCCTGGGTGGAGAAGATGTTACAAGATGACCACCGAACCTCTGCACCAAGCGCCGTCAAGGTTTCGATCAGCACGGCCGTTTGAATGGTCATATGCAGGCAACCAACAATCCGTGCCCCGGAAAGTGGCTGGCTGGCTCCGAATTCTTCGCGCAACGCCATCAGCCCCGGCATTTCGGTTTCGGCGATCTCAATTTCCTTGCGGCCCCATTCAGCCAGGGAAATGTCTTTTACTTTGAAGTCGTTATCGGCCATTCGATATCTCCAAATATGCGGTCGTGAGCCAGTTTTTCGGGCAGAGGTTGCTACGATTTCACAGTTTTTCCATGCGAATCATTTGCGCAAGCCTCCTTAACGGGCGGCGTTAATAGCAGTCGTCGAGGCCGCAAGCAAGCGAACGCCCCGCGCTTTCCGAACCGAAATCAATGACCTGAGACTCTTGTAGGGAATCAAAAGTAGAACGAAAAAATGCCATTGATATAGTTACCCGAATACCCCTATCTTACAAAATATAGAGTATATCTCTATATGTATGCGCAGATATTCGGTTCATTTTGACTTAATCAATGAACTAACGAGTTCCTAAAACTACTTTGCGCACAACACCGGAAAGATGAACGAATGGCTCGGAAAGCAAAAAGCGGCACTCTATACGGCATAACGGGCGTCGTATCTGCTATAGCACTCAGCACGTCACTGGGTGCACAAGATGTCATGGCAGATGAATTTTCGCATTTCCCAACGGGCTATTACATCGGCGCTCAAGGCGGTTATAATATTATTCATAACCCTGACCTGGATGCCACTGCGTTCAATGCGGACACGGAAACGTCCGGCGGTGGCGTTGGAACACTGTCTGTCGGTTATCAGTATGACAGCCCGTGGCGTGCAGAGATTGAGGCTGGATACCGGACCAACGGCGTTGATGAAGTTACATCAACCCCGGCAAGCGGCGACATTGATGCTTTCACCGCCATGGCGAATATCTTTTATGACTTTGAGGTTGATGCCTTTTCCCCTTATGTCGGTATCGGCGTTGGTTTGGCTTATCTGAACGCCGACAACATAACACCAGTGAATGGCGGAACGGTCGACCATCACGACTTCGCCTATGCGGGACAACTCATCCTTGGTGCCGCATACGAGGTTTCGGATAGCGTCGCCTTGACCGGGCAATACACGTTCCTGGCCGCCCCGGATGTGGTCTTCGATCATTCAGCCGATGACGATGTCGATAGCCAATACTATAGCCATGCCTTCATGCTGGGTCTTCGATATATGTTCGGCGCACCAGAGCCGGAGTATCGTGCACATGAGCCGGCGCTCCTGCCACCACCGCCACCGCCGTCTGCTGTCGCATCGGCCGGCGATGAGCTGCCCCCGGAGCCGCCCCCGCCGCCGCCGCCACTTCCGGAACCTGATCTGGCCGCAGCAGCGCCGGCGGTTAAGAACTTCATCATCTTCTTCGACTGGGATTCTGCGGTCATTACGCCGAATGCGATGTCGATCCTTTCAGAGGCAGCTGAATACACTTCGGCAGGCAATTTCGCTGTCGTCACCCTGACCGGTCACACAGACACATCCGGGTCACAGACATACAATCAGGCATTATCAGAACGGCGCGCTGCAGCCGCAAAGATGATCTTGGTCCAACAGGGCGTAACGTCATCATCGATTGAAACAAGCGCGACCGGCGAAAACAATCTCGCGGTTCCCACCGCTGACGGTGTCAGGGAAGGCCAAAACCGTCGGGTTGAAATCCGGATCGAGTAACGCCTGAATGAGAGTTCACAAAAAAACGGCGCTAAATATTCAGCGCCGTTTTTTATTTCTGTTTTCCGCCATCGTATAGCGCCATCGTATAGCGTCTGCATATGACGCAGTGATGTTTGGCGATGCTAAACACCGCCAAAAAATCAAATTCTATTCCGCAACCAAATCCTTCAAATCGCTTTCAAAGGCAACTTTGTAGGCGGTGCATCCTTGCTCGGTTGTTCTATTATCAAGCTCTTCTGCGAGAAACGGAACCGCAGAGGCAGCATAGGCGACGGCGACCATTTGCAGGCGGTTATCCGTCGGAGACTGCGCAAGCGTTTCGTGAACAACGTGGGAGCGCGTACAAAACCGGTTGCCGGTCAACGCCATGCGCAAGGCGCCTTCGTTAGCGATTGAAGTGAGATAGGTATTCAGCGCGACCTTATAACCGCCGCCATGGCTATCCACGAAATGCTGTTTGAGACGCTTATTGTGCCCCGTCAAATGGGGATCATATGTCTTCATGAAACTGTTATAGGCATCATGCTCACCGCATTGCAAAGCCGCGACCATCAGGTCGGATTGCAGCGTTCGAACAGCCTTGGATACCGAGCCCTCATTCATCGCAGACATTCCGCAGGAATAGGCAGCGCTCGCCGCCGCGCAACTTAGTCCGACAGCAATAACCGCCCCCTTGGCGAAACGTCCAGCCATACCCGCAAGATGTCCCATCTGCATTCTCCCTTTTCTTGTTGAGCACAAGATTAACGAGTCGCCACCACCGATCAAGAGGACAGTCCCCAGATTCTCTATTCTATAATCTGCATGACATGAATGAAGGTCATTCAGCCCGAGACGCGGCTTCGGCCGTATCCATTTTCCAACGCCGAACCAAGTCACTGTCCACGTCGAAAAGGTCAAGAACCCGACCAACTGAATGATCGATCATATCAGAAATCGTTTCCGGCTTGGCATAGAAGGCAGGGACCGGTGGCGCGATCACGCCGCCCATCTCCGACACAGATAACATGTTCCGTAAATGCGTATTGGTCAGCGGTGTCTCGCGCACCATCAGAACAAGACGCCGACGCTCTTTCAAGACGACCTCCGCCGAACGCGTTAGAAGCGTTGAGGTCACGCCATTCGCTATTTCAGCCAGGCTCTTCATTGAACAGGGGGCAACAATCATCCCATCCGTCGGGAAAGACCCACTGGAGCAAGGCGCACCGATATCGGCCTGTGCATGCACATGATCCGCCAGTGCACGGACATCTCGGGCTTTCAGATCTGTCTCATAGGCAAGGGTCATCTCTGCCGCACGGGACATGACCAGATGCGTTTCGACACCCGCAGCGCGCAAGGCTTCCAAGACACGAATGCCGTAAACGACGCCTGATGCGCCACTGATCCCAACAATTATGCGACGAGGCTGCAGATTCATCTTCACATCCCTGCCCGGTGAGGTATCCTGTTGGTTCGGGCATAGGGATCGTTATCACGAAACCTGCACTCGATGAAAGAGGGGCCGGCAATTTCGGCACCATCCGGGTCCGCGCGGACCCTTGCATTCCGGCACCCCATCCGCATCCTTGCGGATTGCGATCTACGGGGGGGGCCCGAAAAACAACGGGAAGGCGCGGCGCGCCGGGGTTGAGGCCCTGGGGATTTCCCCGAACCGCTTGTCGGGCCAAACCGCGAATCTGGCTGAGCCGCACAACTCATTGCTTTAGCCGACGCCGCTTTCCGGGCCGAACCAACACAGCGGCGCAGGGATTCTCTCCACAATCTCCGAGTCGGAGCCAATCGGGTCCGGCGCAATGTGATAACCAAATGGAGGAACGACCTGATGAGCACTGACAATCGGATTGTGAGCCTACAAGAAAAACATGCACAACTGCAGTTGAAGCTTAAAAACGAAGAGACCCGCCCGATGCCAGATGAAGTCGCCGTCCATCAGCTCAAACGTGAGAAGCTCGCGATCAAGGATGAATTGGCGTCCATGGGCGTCTAACCCACCGATATCGGGACCGTTAGATCGGTCTATCTGCTCAGACTATTTAGGGAACGCTGCTGGCCCGGTGCCTTGTTCATTCAAAGCAAGGTATCGTGCCAGCCAAAGCGAGGCATCGTGCCAACGCTCCGTCCTTTTTGGAATGTTCAGCTATAACATTTATCTATCGAGAAAATTGGCTTGGCTTACCTGGGAAGCATTAAGCGGCAGGAAGTAAACGACAAGAAGTAATCCGGGAAAAGGTCGAAACCAGTTACGCAGCCTTGCTGGACGCCGCACCATCGCGCGGCTTTTTCCGGCGATCAACGACCTTATAAATTGGTTGAGGTTCATCAAAACCTTTCAATTCAAACCGCCCCGCTTCAGTAAAGGCAAACTTCTTACCCTGACACATGTCGTGTACAACCTTGCTGACCCAGACTTCATCAGCCTCAGTCTTACTCAGCACGCGCGCAGCAAGGTTTACCGGTGTTCCAAATACATCGCCGCTTTCATGAATTGGCTCACCGGCGGAGATGCCGACCCGCACCCGGAAGGCCAGATCCGGCATGGCTGTCGAAAAACGCTTGAAGCCATCCTGCATGGCAAGCGCTGCCTCCACCGACCCACCGACGGTCGGGAATGTCGCCATAATGCCGTCACCGGTATGTTTAATCTCACGCCCGCCATGGACGGCAAGCGCTTCCCGGCAGATATCATTATGGGCGCGCACAACATTCATCAGCCATTCATCACCCATGGTCTGCTGTTTATGAGTTGAATCGGCGATATCGGTAAACATGACCGCAACGAAGCTGTTGGATGCCCCTGCCTGCTGGTCATTCGTAACATCTCCTTTGCCGGCACCGCCGGCCTGTGCGTCTACCGCTTGCGGGTTGGCACTTCCGGTGGCCGCCTTCGGTGTCTTCCAAAATGCCACCGCCTCAACCATCCCGGACGACGCTTTCAAATTCTGACCTACTTTGACACCGGCGCCGCGCCCCTTGGCATACATTTCAAAATAGCGTTGCTCGATCAAATATTCATCGATATTCGCGGCAAAGCCCATTGCATGCTGCGCTGGGGCCCCAAGCCCTTCAATCCGTTTTGACAGAGCAGCGACGAGCTGAGATTGACCGATCTTGCACCGCCGCCCGAGGCTTTCCGCCGCGCCGGAAACAAACAAGATCATGCCGAAGCGAAGATAATGGTCGCTCGCCAAGGCAGCGCCGCAAACGGACAGGGCTTCTTTCACCAACCGATCCAGAGCCGGTTCGAACACGGCCGGGTCGGGTCCGTCATCCACCGCCTTGTTTTCATTTGCGCTCTTGTCTTCTTGCTTCTTCTTACTTTCAACCGGTTTCGTCGGTTCAGCAGCGACCGGTCCCGTTTCGTCAACATCATCCGGGTCGTCGTCGTCATCGTCATCATCGAAGGCGGAGAAATCAAAACTTGGCAGTTTCTCGGTCTCGAGTGCCTGCATCGCCGCACGTCGGACGGAAGCGCGTTGTTCATCGCCACCCCCCCCGATATCAGCCGCGGCCGCAGCTGCAGAATTCGCCGTAGCCGCAATTTCAGCGGCAGCCGCACGCACATCCTGGGCAACACCAGGATTAGGCGCATCATTATCAAGTCGGCGCTTCACCTTCTTCCGCGCATTCTTCAGCGCTTTTTTTACGAGTGGGATGAAGAAAACAAAGAAACCAAGAGCGCCGGAACCGAGGATTACCACATCATTTACAACGCTGCTGAAAATATAGCGGTTCGTCGCAAGGAACTCTAAACCTTTATAGGCAACAAACCCAAAGACGACTGACATGACGAGGGAAATAAGTAGGCCCGTCATCAACGGGACCAAGAGTGCACCAACATCGAACTCTTCAACCTCAACATACTTTGGCTTTGGCGGCTGGCCGCGCATGACCTCCAGGGCTTCCCGCTCAGCCCGCTGGCGCGCATCCTCTTCGCGTCTTTTCTTAGCCTCTTTAGCGGCATTTGCCGCAGCCGAACCTTCCGGCGCATCCATTACGGCGCGAGATCCGCCACCGCCTCCCCCGCTACTGCCACCACCACCGCCACTACTCGGCGCACTGGATTGCCCCGTGATTACGCCGATCGCTGGCTTACCTGTTAGCCGGGGTGAATGATAGATGACGGATTCGCTACTTTCGCCCGTTGACTGGCTATAGCTTTCCCGAACCACACAGGAACCTTCAAACCCTTGGCTATCCAAGCGTTTGCATTCCTCGACGGATTCATCACGTTGATCGAATTTGAAGCGCGCGTGTATATGCCAGCGACCATGCTGGAGGTAATACACCTCATAGGACAAAGACCGACCGGCCGACATTCCGCACTTCCTTTACGACAATCCGATAGGCTCGAACCGTGATCCCTCTCATGCAACAAGCGGGCCTGAGTTAAGGGGTTTCTGCCCCAAATCGCACGCCTCACCCTATCATTATACCGGATTCGACCCGGAAGTCGTAACCCTTTGTATATCGCTTATATCCATGAAACTAATAATAACTTATAAACAAGTAGCGGATTTTCTCCGCAGCATCCGGTGATCCGGGAGGTTTAAGTATGACACAGATTGATACCCCGGCGGCTCTCACCATGGAACGTCCAGGAGAATCCGGTTTTGAGTATATCGATGGGCTCCCCCACGACCTTGCCCCTGCACTAGGCGCATTGGCCCGGATCGGCCTGATCGTGCTAGCGAGCGACAGTACTGTCGAACATGAATGGCGGCAGATCATGACCCCTTTGGAGGGGGTTGCTTTGTATCACAACCGTATCCCGTTCCTGCCGGAAGTCACGGCAGAAACGTTGAAGGGGATGGAGGCCCGGTTGACCGAGAGCGCCTCCTTATTCATGTCGGATATTCCCTTTGATGTGATTGCCTATGGCTGTACTTCGGCCTCCGTCCTGATCGGACCCGACGCGGTTCAGGATCGGATCAAACAGGCCCGCCCCGAGGTTAAGGTTACAAATCCATTCAGCGCCTCCCTCGCCGCACTAAAGCAGCTCAACGCCAAGCGAATTGCTGTCGCCACCCCATATCGCAAGGATATCAATCTGGAGATGCGCGCCCGGTTCGAAGCTGCGGGACTGGAGGTTCCGATCCTGGGCAGCTTCAATGAGTTTAACGACAATGATGCCGCCCGGATCGCGCCACACAGCATCGAAGAAGCCGCTGTGGCGATGGGCAGCCGCGCGGGTATTGATGCGGTCTTTGTTTCCTGCACCAGTCTGCGTGTTGCCGATGTTGCAGCAAAGGCGGAAGCAAGGTTGGGGAAGCCGGTCATTTCCTCCAACCTCGCTATGGCCTGGCATGCGCTGCGGCTCGCCGGTTATGACACGCCCATCACGGGTTTTGGCCGATTGTTCTCGCTCGCCGGTTAACCGCTTATTTGTGATCGAATTACTTGCGATCGAACAGCGCGATGAAGCGGGCCATGTCCCGCCCGGCCTCAACCGGTTCAATCAATTTGGGATCTATGCCCGGAACCGGATCAACCAGAGGCCGGACCTCGGTCTCCGGATTCGGTGAGGCGAAGTAAGCCAACGAATAGCGATCAACCCCAACCGGCGGATGGACGCGATGAATGGTCGAGCGGAACCGCCCACCTGACCAGATCTCCATCATATTCGCCGTGTTCACGACAAAGCAGCCGGGTTCCGGCGGTGCTTCGGCAAAGCTGCCATCCTTGCGTTTGACCTCAAGCCCCCCGACCTCACCGGGCAGCAGAATGGTAAGCGCATTGGTGTCGCGATGCGCCCTGGCATCATCGTCGCCCAGATGTGCGTCCGGGTCCCTGGCGAGGTAGTGCAGGATTGAAAGATTGGACATTCGCCGGGTCATCATCTTGGCAAAGCAATCTTCCGGCAGACCAAGCGCCATCGCATAGGCTTGCATCAGCCGGTCAGCCAGCTGCGACACCGCTGCCCAATATGCCTTGAACGCCGGGGTAAACTCATCATCCTGCGGCCAGGGCGTTGGTGAGACAGTTCCGGCGCTCTCCTCCGCCACCGGATCATCTGCCGCATAGGCGTCACCGACGATAAAGCTTTCATACAAAGTCGGGGGCTTGCCCTTGGTCTCCGTGAACGCCATCGGTGCGATATAGCCACGGTACTGCCCGGTCTTCCGGCGATAGGGAAGCTTTTCGTCCATTGGGCGCGCAAAGAACGCCCGTTGCGCCGCCTTCGCAGCCTCTATCACTTCCGACGGTACACCATGATTGCGGATATAGAGAAATCCGACTTCGGAACAAGCCTGGGCAATGTCCTGCGCAACCGCCAAACGGTCCGCCTCACTGCCTTGCAAAAAGGGTTCAAAATTTACGATAGGGAGCATGATCTGGCACTCCTGCAAATCCGGAAAACCCGGATAATCCGGCGCGTAAGCCCCGTGCCCGCGCCCTGGTACGGCTCTGAGCTTGGATGTCGAGTGCCATTCGACGACATCCGGTTTGCCATCACTTACGGCACCGGGTCAATGAAAACCTGTCAGCGCCGCCGCCGGTGAAAGGTTGCGGGCTTACCGCTTTCCTGCCCCAACCGGCGTTCGCGGTGAAGAACGAAAAGACCGCTGGCAATGATGATTGCGGCCCCAATCCAGGTTGCGGCGATGGGGATTTCTCCCCACCAGAAATACCCCATCACAGCAGCAAATGGCAGGGCGACATAATCGAACGGCGCCAGCAGACTTGCTTCCGCATAGCGATAGCAGGCGGTGAACATGAATTGCTGCACAACACCCAGCACCGCGATGAAAGCAAAGAGTGCAATATCCCAGCCCGACGGGATAACAAACCCGACCCACAAGGTCGCCCCCAGGAACAACAATGCCCCTAAGAAGTTATAGATGAAGGCGATATGCTCCGTCGGCTCAGTCTCTCCCAACTTACGCAAATAGATGGACACCAAGCCGCCGAACAAGGCCGACAGGATCGCAGCGATGGTTCCAAGCTCAAATGCCCCGGCACTATCCAGCGTCGGCCAGACGATCACCAGCATCCCCCCAAAGCCGAGGAACACCGCGACCCAGCGGCGGGGACCAACCATCTCCCCCAACAGCGGAATTGCCAGCACGGTCACGAATAGCGGCGAGGAATAGACAAGGATCGTCGCCTCTGCCAGCGGGATCGCGGAGAACGCGTAGAACATGCAGCCGATGGACGTCACGCCGAAGAGCGAACGCAGGATGTGCGCGACCGGCCGTGTTGTCTGATGCGGCAGCGGGGCGCCGGCTTTCCATGAAATCAGGAAGAATGCCAAAGCTGCAGGACCAAATCGCGCGAGCAGCATTTGAAAGACCGGATAGCGATCGCTGAGCTCCTTCACAAAGGCGCCGACGATGGTCATCAGTAAAATATTCAGGATGAAGAAGCCAAGCCCAAGCCATTGCCGGTCCCGCCGTCTGCTCATGCTCGGACTCTCGACGGCGCTCACTTGTACATCCCCTTCACCAAACGCCGCATTCAGAACAGTCTTGCGACGCTCAGCACTATAGGACTTTGTTTCCCGCCAGAGACAGCAAGAAATTTCGATGGATCCACAATGACCTTAGATCGACCCAATGCGGACGAAATCCCGCTGATCAATGTCCAAGGACTGTCCGAAGATCCTTGCCAGGTGGAAGACACCCTGGCCCAGGCGTTCCGGCAGACTCTCACCGCCTCCGGCTTCGCGTATCTGACCGGCCATGGCATCGACAAGACGCTGGAAGACCGCCTGCGCGATGCCAGCCGCCGCTTCTTCGACCAACCTGCCGAGGCGAAGCAACACCTCGCCATCGATGCGACCCATCGCGGTTACATGGCGCCGAACAGCTCTACCATCGTGACCTCCTCCATCGAGGTCGCGACCAAGCCGAACCAAAGTGAATCCATCCTGTTCCTGCATGATGAGCCGAATGGCGGTCCTCTGGATGGGGACAATCAGTGGCCGGATGAAGCAGCGGTTCCTGGTTTTCGCGCGGCCGTCGATGACTATCGCTGCGCGGTCGAGCGGTTGGCGCGCAACCTGACGCGTATTCTGGCCGTAAGCCTGGACCAACCCCGCGACTGTTTTGAGGGGGCTTTCGCAACCCCGACAACCTGGTTCCGGCTTCTGCATTACCCACCGCAAAAGCCGGAAGCCGATCTTTTCGGCTCTGCCCCGCATACGGATTACGGCTTCATTACCCTGCTCGCCCAAGACGCAATCGGTGGATTGGAGGTACGCCCGAAAGACCGCGA
This sequence comes from Alphaproteobacteria bacterium, assembly GCA_006844765.1. GTDB lineage: Bacteria > Pseudomonadota > Alphaproteobacteria > UBA8366 > Aestuariispiraceae > SPJV01. The sequence goes on from SPJV01000145.1 coordinate 19,389, forward strand.
GGATTGGATTCCCGCGACACCCATTCCAGGCACCTTGGTCTTGAATGTCGGCGATATGCTTGAGCGGTGGTCAAACGGGCTCTACCCCTCCACCCCGCATCGGGTCCGCAATCTGTCCGGCAAGGAGCGCGATTCGAACCCCTATTTCTTCGATCCCGGAATGGCGGCAGAGGTAGCGCCCCTCCCAGGCCTTGGCGCGCCGAAATTCGAGGCGGTCAATTTCGGCCGTTATGTCATGGAGCGCCTGGATAAGAACTATGCGTATAGAAGCGAGGCCTGATGCTCCAACCGGAGGATATCAGAACCCCGTATCCGCTCCGGCATCCTCCCGCAGGTTTGCGAGATACTGTTCCACATAGTCCATCCCGACCAGTTTGGAGAATCCCTCCATCAAGCGTTTCGTAACCGGTCCCGGGTTACCGGCATATGTCCGCCCATTGAGACTACGCAGCGGACAGAGGCAGAGGCTGGTGGAGGTAAAGAACGCCTCCTCCGCCACCGCGGCCGTATGCAGGGAAACATCACGCTCCTCAACTGGAATACCCAGATCGTGACATAGCTCAATCGCGACGGCGCGGGAGACACCAGGCAGGATGAACTCCGTCGTCGGCGTCACGACAGTGCCATCCACGACAACGAAGAAATTCGCGCCGATGCCTTCGGCCAGATTGCCGTTCATATCCAGCTGCAAAGCCCAGCCGCCCGGTCGCACCGCCGTCACTTCACGCTGCGCCAGCATGGCATTCATGTAGTTATTGATCTTCGCATTCGGCGATAGCGCTTCCGGTGGCACGCGCTTCAGCGGCGCAATCACAGCATCGATCCCATCCCGGAACATTGGTGCCCGCGCTTTCAGCGGCAGCGGCGTGCATTCGACCACAACCGTCGCCCCGTCATGCCCGACAGGTTCCCCATCCACCACCATCAGCCCCCGGCTGATCCGTTGGGAGACCCAGTAATCCTGATCAGGTTCAAGCAGATGGCGGTTCCGCTCCACAAGTTCTTCGGTCACCGCGCGCAGTTCATCCTTGCTGACGCCAGCATCAATCCGCGTATAGGAGAGCGAGTGCATCAACCGGTCCAAATGTTCCTCCAACCGGAAGATTTTCCCCTTGAAGGTCCGCGCCGTGTCAAACACCGCATCGCCATAGATGAACCCGGCATCCCGGAAACTCAACAAGGCCCGGCTTTCGGGCAGGAACTCACCATTGATATAGGCGACACGCTCATTCGCGCTCATGATCCATCTCCAAATCTAGAACGGCAGGAAAGTCATCAGGAAGGTCGGAATCCCCCCTTCGCGCGCACTATGATCCTCCCCCCATTACTCGGCAAGGGGGAGAATGGCGGTTAGAAACTGGCGAAGATCTGGACGCGCCGGAACCTGATTTCCCGCTGCGCCCTGACGTCCTCGATCCGAACGCCGTGTCCATTTTCGAACAATCTGAAATAAGATGAAAAGAAGGGCATTTCACGGAGAACCGCCAACTCACGCGCCACATCAAGGCGATAATCGGCCAGCTTTTCCGCATCCGTCCCCAGGAAATCCGTTTCGAGGGCATCGCGTTTCATGCGCATATAGTCCGGAAAGAACTGCACATCCGTTTGAACATCCAAGCGTTCCTGGTCCGGATAGTAGAACGGATAAGAAATCGGATGAACCTGGATTACGCGATCCGGCTTCTCAATCACCGCTTTGAACCGGCACCCCGCTTCAATCGCGGTGATATAGGGATTGATATCACCATCCTTTGCCGTGCTGTCAAAGACCGGCCACCACTCCCCATGCACAATCCAACGCAGTTGTTCATAGCGTCCCGTCGACATGATGTAAGACGGGTTCGGTTGCCGCGCCGCCGTCGCATCAATCTTTTCATATGTGCTGCTGGAAAAGATATCCATGCCCGAATAATAGGCGTAGAAATTTGTCAGTAAGGCACGGGGCGAAACGCTCAGTATGGTTTTTCGCTGACAGGCCCAAAAATGCCCATCTCTGTTAATGATCACATGCGGCAGATCGAGCGATTCAATATAGGACTGGGTCCCCTTCCGGTTGCGCACACTGGCATCCGGCTTCAGGAATATTCGCAAATCCTTCCCGGCGAGAATCTGCTCGCGAACGCCACTCGTTGCATTATGGACAGCCCCCACCCGAGCCTCCTCAAAGCGCGTATATCGACACCATTCATGTATGTGATTCTACTATGAGAGATCAACAATCTTTTCCGTGTTATTTAGAAAACAGGGAGACCATAGGCTCCCTGTCTTCACTACAAAATCGCTTTCCGGGTCAGAATAAGCCCAGTGTATCGGCAAGCTTCCGGCTGAGCAGATCGTGGGCGGTTTGCTGTTCTGGACATTCGGGGCGAAGCAGATTTAACTGGCTGGCATGAAACGAACGCTACCGCTGCTCTTCGCGATCCTGCTTTCCGGCTGCTACACGATGTGGAAGACGCCGGATGTCACCATGTCATCCGCCCAGGATGATGCGGCCGCGAAGCAGTTCGAGGCGGTGGCGAATATGGCCGCGATCTATGTCTATCGTGATGAGCCGACAGAACAATATGACCATATGCCGGTAATGCTGGATGGCGCCTGGATGGCAGATGTGCCGGCGAAGACCTTCATTCGGCTGTTGGCACTGCCCGGCACCCGGACCATTGCCAGCGATGATGACCGGCAACCGCCCGCCGTTCTGGAGGCAGAGGCAGGCGGTGTCTACTATGTCCGGCTGACGAGCCATGTCGGCCTGATCGGCATTTTTGGCCGTGTCGAGGAAACTGAGGCCGAAGAGGCCCAACCCGCCATTGAAGGCACGCAACTGGCCGCCGTACTGGGATATTAGGCGCCGCTCCTATAAAGCCGCGCCAATCCTCAACGAGAATTCTCTGATCACAGAGAGTGATGGAGGTGGTTGTTCAGCCTCGCAAAGGCGGCTCAGCGATCCATCGTCACCCGATAGATCACCATTCCACCCAGCATCGCGGCAAAGAAGATCACAATCTCCATCATCCCACTACCAAGCGCGGCGACGGCAGGGCCGGGACAGAAGCCGACGATGCCCCAGCCAACACCAAAGATTGCCGCACCGATAACCAGCTTCGGATCGATATCGCGTCTGGTCGGGAAACTGAATTCCGGGGAGAAGACCGGCCCTGCGCGCTTCTTGAGCAACACAAATCCGGGGATCGTGACAGCCAACGCGCCGCCCATGACGAACGCAAGGGTCGGGTCCCAGGCGCCGGCGACATCCAGAAAACCCAACACTTTCTCCGGATTCATCATGCCGGAAACAGCGAGGCCCGCGCCAAAGAGTAGACCGCAGAGGAGAGCAGAGAGGACAGTTTTCATCGGATTACCCTCCCACCACATGACGCAGGATGAAGACAGTCACCCCTGACACACCCATGAAGACACAGGTCGCAACCAGGGATCGGGGGGAGAACCGGCCAAGCCCGCAGACGCCATGTCCGCTGGTGCAACCACCGCCCATCCGCGTGCCAAACCCCACCAAAACACCGCCCGCGATCAACAGAGGTAAAGACCCAACAACGACCGGGGCCGGCACAGTGCCCCCCAATAAGGCGACGAGGAAAGGACCGCCGAACACGCCGAGGATGAACGCCGCGCGCCACCCCCACTCACGCCGGTCCGAGCCGAACAGCCCACCCAGAATGCCGCTGATCCCCGCAATCCTGCCGAGGGTCAGGGCCAATCCGATGGCAGAGAGTCCAATCAG
>SPJV01000052.1 GCA_006844765.1 Alphaproteobacteria bacterium
GCGTTCCCCAAAGTACGAAGCGGACATCAACGGGTTCGCCTTCGATCCTGGAGATCGCGATACGTCCCCACCACCCTTCAAAATCAAAGAAATCAAATGCTTCGCGCGGCGGAATTCGACCGCCATCCCGAATCCGGCCCTGCCAGAGAGACACAAGGTCAGCGAAAGGGCCGAAAAGCGCTGGATCAGCGTCCAACGGACAGGCCCCGTATTCCCAACGACCCAGACCATTCATGTTATCCGGCATGACGTCCCTAACCACAAAACACCCCTGCGAGAGACGTTAGCAGTGATTGCAGGGAAAATCCCGATGAAATCTCAGCACATATGGTCAAGCGTGGATCGACAGGCGCGGTAGGCGCTACACCTCAACCGCTTTAACCATCTCTTCGATTGCATGAAATTTCTTGCGCACGCGGTCTTCAGCTGCTGCAGCTTCTTCTGCCGCATTAATCTTCAGCCAACCCGCCCAATCAACCGGCTTAATGCCCGCATCCGACAATAGTGGCAGGATTGCTTTCCGCCCTGGTTTGCCGCCGGCGGGGCATTCCGCCAGCATCCGCTCGGCCACATCCTGAGCCTCTGAGCGGTTGGTGCCGATGGTGCCGGAAGGACCGCGCTTCGCCCAGCCGACGACATAGAGCCCGTCTGAGATCAGGCCATCATCATTCGGTACTTTGCCTTCTTCCAACGGCAGCCCTTCTACCTCAAGCGACCGATATCCAATGCACGGGACAAGGAGTTGCGCCGGAATCTCCTCGATCTCGTCTGTGAGGACTGCGCTTCCATCCTCCACGCGGGTCTTTCTGAACCGCACAGCACGGACACGCCCCTGGTCATCGCCCAGGACCTCTTCCGGGGACAACCGAAAGGCAAAGCGTACCGTATGCGGCTTACCCGCCGCCAGACGCTCTTCATATTCGGCGGCGTTATCTTTCAGCAGGGTAACAGCCTTGCTTCCCCCCTCCGGGTCCTGGCCTTCCATATCCGCCGGATCAATCAGCATCGCCGCATCTTCCAGCTCGGCAATCTCACGTAACTCCAAGGGGGAGAATTTATTCGCCTGCGGATCGCGACGCCCCACGATGGTCACCCGTCGGGTCGGCTCCTGAAGCATATGAGCTTCGACGTCTGGGGAGATGTCCGAACCTTCCAACTCGCTGGCCTGCTTGGCCAATAGCCGCGTCACATCCAGGGCAACATTCCCATTGCCGATGACGATGATGTCACTCACCCGCTCCAGCGGCGGCGGCGCATCGGTGTGATCGGGGTGACTATTGTACCAACGCGTATAAGCGCCCGACCCAACCACGCCTAACAGGTCATCGCCCGGAATACCGAGCTTGCGGTCTTCCGGTGCCCCGATTGCAATCAGGACGCCGTCGTAACTGTCCTGCAACTGGGCCAGTGAGATATCACCACCAACCTCTACATTGCCCATGAAGTGAACTTCGTCCCGCGTCAACGTCTTCGCCATCACGCGAGCAACAATCTTGATCGACTGGTGATCCGGCGCCACGCCGGCCCGAACCAAGCCGAATGGCGTCGGCAGCCGGTCATAGACATCAATCTCGACCGGGCCGACTGCCTTTCGTGCCAGCCGCTCCGCAGCATAACACCCGGACGGACCGGACCCGACAACGGCAAACTTCTGGATAGACATGAGGTTGGCTCCCAACAGCAACAGTGATGCTAGATTGCCCAGCCCTTATCCTCAGTGCAACACCACGTATTCATAGTCGATGCCAAGATTGTTGATGCCGCGATCCGGCGGCGCGATCCAGCCCGCCATTTTACCCGGCTCTTTCACCGACACCATAAGGCTCTTCACATAGGCCCGATCAGCCTCGGTCGGAAGCCAATGCGGTCCGCCGGCCGCATATTCTTCCTCAGAAATCCGGTTGCCCTTCGGATCAACGGGCATGCCGGCCCAAGGGCCAATATTCCGGCGGAAACGGGTCGACGGTAGCGACAGCTCAATGTCAAAGCCGGCCTTCTTGATCAGGCGATTCCAGCGGGTGAGACCGATCATGCAGTCCTTCACATAGGCCTGACGCACGATTTCGTTCATCGCATTCCGGGTCGGAACCTCCAGATCAGTCACGGTCATTCCATCACCCGGCACGACCAATGTCTCTGAAGTCTCGGTGCAGAGGTGATCTTCAAACATGAACTCGTCAGGACGGCCTTTGATCCCGGTCGCGAAATATGTCGCCGCGTTGGACGAACTTTCGGAGCCAAAAAGATCCAGACAGGAGGAAAACCAGAAATTGATGTAGCGCTGTAAAAGCCCCAGATCGATGATCCCGGCTTTCTGGAGCGCTTCCGGGTCATCCGTCCCGGTTTCCTTCATGACTTGTAATGCCCGCTTGACGATGCGGGCAATGCCGGTTTCACCAACGAACATGTGATGGGCTTCTTCCGTCAGCATGAACTGGCAGGTCCGCGCCAAGGGATCGAACCCACTCTCCGCCAGACATTTCAGCTGGAACTTGCCATCCCGGTCCGTGAAATAGGTGAACATGAAGAAGCTGAGCCAGTCATCAATCGGCTCATTGAAGGTCCCCAGAATACGCGGATTATCTTCATCACCGGAATGACGATGCAACAGCTCTTCCGCCTCTTCCCGGCCATCGCGTCCGAAATAGGCATGCAGCAAATATACCATGGCCCAGAGATGCCGGCCTTCCTCAACATTCACCTGAAAGAGATTGCGGAGGTCATAGAGCGACGGGCAGGTCTGACCAAGTAGGCGCTGTTGTTCCACAGAGGCCGGTTCGGTATCCCCCTGGGTCACGATTATATTGCGCAACGCCGCCCGGAATTCACCGGGGACTTCCTGCCAGGCAGACTTACCCATATTGTCACCGAAACCAACGGTGCGGTCCTGTTCCCGATCAGCCAGGAAGATGCCCCAACGATAATCCGGCATTTTCACTTGCCCGAATGTCGCCCAACCCTTGGCATCGACCGACGTCGCTGTGCGCAGATAAACGTCGGAAGTCTGGAAGCCTTCCGGTCCAAGGTCTTTCCACCAGTCCAGGAAACGCGGCTGCCAGTGTTCAAGAGCACGCTGCAGGCGCCGGTCGGTGCCCAGGTCCACATTGTTCGGAATGCGTTCTTTATAGTCGATGCCCATTTTTCATGCCTTTCCGCTTGTTACCTTTGACCGGTCCATCCTTCGAGACAGCCCGCTCTTAAACCCGTTTCCAGTCGAACTCGGCCTTGGAGCCTCCGCCAAACCGCTTCAACGCACCGGTCTCTCCGACCGCGTTCGGGCGAATGAAAATCCAGTTCTGCCACGCCGAAAGTCGTCCGAAGATCTTGGTGAACATCGTCTCCCGACCGCCGAAGCGCAGATTGGCTTCCAGCCCCGTCAGAGCATCCGGCGACAGGCTCGCCCGCTCTTCAATCGCGATCCGGATTTCATCATCCCAATCGAGATCGTCCGGCGCGAAGGTCACCAAACCGTCCTCCATTGCATCGGCAGGCGTCAATGCCTCGCCAATCCGATCTTCCAGCGCGGTAATGACCGCCGTGTCTTCGTTAAACCGGGTTTCCAGTCGGGTGAGGCCATTGACCATGCGGTAAGGTCCGAAATTCATTGAAGAGAACGCGATTGTCGGCGCCTCCCCTTCCCCTTCAGGCAGGTCCAGCATGAAGGAGCGATCCGCCGCCAGGGCCAACTCAAACAGCGTCCCGGCGAAGCAGGAGCCTTCCTCGATCATTGCGAACAGACTGCGCGACGTGACATCCACCCGCGCCAGGGTGCGGCGGATCATGCCGATCGTCTCATTCACAAACCAATCATCTACATGATCGGCAAGCGCTGCATCGGCGGCCAGAACATGCGCCGGATCGCCTTCGGTCTTCAGCGTCCACAGGCCAATCTCTTCGTGATTGGTGCGCAGCATCAAGATTGCATCATCCAGCTCCCGCGCCATCGCCAAGGGCCACCAGTTCATGCCTGCCGCCTTGATCGCTGCCAGGTCTGATGCCGGGGTTTCCGTCGGCGCCTTCACGGTGATTGAGGCGATCCGTCCGCTGCCATCAATATCGACAGAAACATTCGGATAGTCATAGCCATTGTCTTTGACATTCCGCGCGACAGGGGTCATCGGAATTCCAGGCTCCGTCGTCCCGCGCGGACCGGTTGCTTCCGCAGAGAGGGCCGCGACGCGATCGCTGACTTTCTCCTGAAAGGATTGCTTTGGCGCGATGTGATCGACCAAGCCCCAATCCAGCGCTTTCTTGCCGCGAAAGCCTTCCTCACTGGTGCAGAACACATCGGCGATGTCGCGGCGAACTTTGCGTTTATCGGTCACTCGCGTCAGTCCGCCCGTGCCGGGCAGCACGCCCAGGAGCGGCGCTTCAGGCAGGCTAACAGCGCTGGAGCGATCATCGATCAGAACAATCTCATCGCACGCCAGCGCGACCTCATACCCGCCGCCGGCACAGGTGCCGTTCACCGCCGCGACGAACTTCAAACCGGAATGTTGGGACGAATCTTCAAGACCGTTTCGGGTCTCGTTGGTGAATTTACAGAAGTTCACCTTCCACCCGTGGGAGCTTTGGCCAAGCATATAGATATTCGCACCGGCACAGAACATCCGATCCAGACCGCTGGTCAGGACCACCGTTTTGACTTGCGGATGTTCGAAGCGAATGCGCTGAACCGCATCATGCAGCTCCATATCAACGCCCAGATCATAGGAATTGAGCTTCAACGCATATCCTGGGCGCAATCCACCGTCTTCATCCACGGTCATGGTCAAGGTCGCAACCTCGCCATCGACATCCATGCTCCAGTGACGATACGTCTCCGGGTCCCTATCGAAAGTGATCAGATTTTCATAAGCCATGCATCCATCCCCTTAATCACGCCAGCGGCCCAACATCTGGGTTTCGCTCGATCCCGGCGTGAGAATTGATGCAATATAATGCACTTTCATGCAAAGTGAAAGCGGAAAGTGAAATATTATGCCGGTTTCCCGATAAATTGCCCGGCGAGCTTCGCCAGAGCATCGGTGCTTTCCTTCTCTGAAGACCCGGATGTTTCCAGAATTGCATCGGCGCGGCGATAGTCGGGATCCCGTGCATCCAGGATCGCCTTCAGATCGTCCATCGCCTCTTCATTTCTGGCCATGGGGCGCAAATCGCCCTGCGCAATCACCCGGGACATGTAGTCCCTTGGTTCGGCGCGAAGCCACACTGTATGACACCGCTTCAGCAACATGCCATAGGTCTCCGGCTCCGACACGATCCCGCCACCGGTTGCGATCACCGCCGCCGCGTTATCGACAACTGCACGCTCTAAGCAGCGCCGCTCGATCCGGCGAAAAGCGGCTTGGCCGGACAAAGCCAGGATTTCGCCCACACTGCCGCCATACTCTTGCTCGACCAAGCGATTGAGTTCGATAAATGGCACAGATAGACGCTCCGCCAGGGATTTCCCCAAGGTCGACTTCCCTGCCCCGCGTAAGCCGATCAAAGCAATCCGGCGTCCTTTTCCCTCTCTGGAAAGCTGGGACAGGCGTTGCGTCAACTCGTCCTTCAGGGCAGGAATCATAGGTTCGGGCAATTGCGCGATCAGCGCTGCAAGCTCAGCCCGACTACCATCAGCCATTGTCAGGGGAATTGAGCCTTCCCCTGTAATGAGTTCGGCAAGCGGGTAGTCGACAGCCGTCGCGATCTGCCGCAACACCGTAATCGACGGATTGCCGGTCCCGCCTTCAAGCTGCGCCAAATACCGTTCTGAAACGCCGGAGTCTCGGGCAAGAATGCGCCGGGCCATGCCGCGCCTTGCCCGGGCAGCCCTTACCCGGCTACCAAGCTCCGCAAGATAGGCTGACAATTCCGTATCGATGTCTTCCTTGGTGCTCGCCGTCACAGTCTGCTTTCCCTCTTTGACCATCGCCTTCGCGCTTTTCAACCCGCGAAACATGCACTATAGTGCAAGTAACTTGATAAGGCGAGCCATCTCTTCGGTGGCGCGTCTTCCCCATCACGGGAATGGGACAAACATCAAGAGACGGCGCACATTCTTAAGCGCATTGGATGATGGGATAAAACGCGGGATGAATAAACCTGTCACGATACTGGTCGGCACCATGACCGGAACGGCGGAGCTGGTCGCAGAAGAAATCGCAGATGTCTTGAGTGATCGGGGCGTCGATAATGATATCGCCTTGATGGACGATCTGGATGCGACATCGGTTGATGCCGACAAGGCCTATATCATTTGCACATCTACCTATGGACAAGGCGATGTCCCGGACAATGCGCAAGACTTCTTTGAAGCGCTGGAACAGGGCCGCCCCAATCTTTCAGCAATAAGCTACGGCATTTTTTGTCTGGGTGATTCCACCTACCAGCAAACATTCTGTTTCGGTGGCATCAAGTTCGACACGTTGTTCGCGGATCTCGGCGCCACGCGGATCGGCGACCGGAAGGAACATAATGCCTCTGAAGGCACTCTGCCGGAAGATGAAGCGGCAGACTGGGCCGCGGATTGGCACGATCTCTACAGCGCAGCATAGCAGGGAATTAGGGGGCACTTATGAGCGTGACAGCACTACAGGAACAGTTGAACGCCGTTATAGAATTTGCCGACGGACGTGCACTGGATGCAACATTGGAAGCTGACCTCAACACCCGCTTCGGCGCGGACAGCGATGCCTTTACCGCCCTGGTGAAAACCTGCCGCACCGGTGTTGAAGAAGGGTGGCTGTGTAATCGCGAAGGCGGTGGCATTAAGTTCGGCCGGGCGATCAAGCCAGGGCCGGAAACCCATGGCTTTTCCGTCGACGTCGTAGAGATGGACGATATCGTCGGCCCCTATCATGCCCACCCGAATGGCGAGATTGATTTGATCATGCCGGAAGATGGCGATGCCAAATTCGACGGCGCCGGTGCCGGCTGGATGGTTTATGGGCCCGGGACGGAACATGCACCGACCGTCGCCGGCGGCAAAGCCCTGGTGCTCTATCTGCTGCCCGATGGCGCGATTGAGTTCAAATCCAAATAAAACACAAAAAAGAATATCAGTATCAACAAGCACCCATAATTGGGGAATGTCCGGGGAGGACGAGATGGCTGAGTTTGACGACTTATTTAACGCCGCCGCAGATTTGATCGGTCGCAATCTGTCCGCCGGGCGCGGCAGTAAGACCGCATTTATCGATAGCGCGGGCGCGCATAGCTATGATGACCTGGAACGGCTTTCAAATCAGGTCGCCAACGCTTTGACTGGCGAACTTGGCCTGCGGATGGAAGAAAGAATTCTTTTATGTCTCAATGACACCATCGCCTTCCCCGCCTGTTTCCTGGGCGCGATCAAGGCGGGCATCGTTCCCATCCCGGTCAACACGCGCCTGACAGCAGCAGAATATGACTACATGTTGGATGACAGTCGGGTCCGCGCCTTAATCCTGTCGGAAAACCTGTTGCCGGCCTTCGACGGGCATTTGAGCGAGCACGCCCTATTGGACCATGTGATCGTCGCCGGTGCCGATGGACATGGGAACCGGACGCTGGACGATCTGTTGACCGGTTGCCCCGAAACATTCGAGCCTGCGTCGACGCGCAAGGATGACATCTGTTTCTGGCTCTATACCTCCGGCACGACAGGACGACCGAAAGGGGCGGTACATCTGCACAGCCATATGATCCACACCGCAGAGCTTTATGCGCAGCCGACGCTGGGTCTCAAAGAGGATGACATCGTCTATTCCGCAGCAAAGCTGTTCTTCGCCTATGGTCTGGGGAATGGCTTGAGCTTCCCGATGTCCGTTGGCGCAACCACAATCCTGCTCGAAGGCCCGCCGACACCGGATGCGGTGATCGAAACCCTCCAAACCCATAGCCCAACAATCTTCTATGGCGTGCCAACGCTCTATGCGATGTTGCTTGCCAGCGGCAAACTTCCCGAAGCGGGTCAACATTCCCTCCGGCTCTGCACCTCTGCGGGCGAGGCGCTTCCAGCTGACCTCCTCAACCGGTTTAAGGAGCGCACTGGCTGCGATATCCTGGACGGTATCGGCACGACGGAGATGCTGCATATCTTTATCTCCAACCGCCAGGACCACATCAAACCCGGCGCGACCGGGCTGCCGGTGCCGGGCTATGAGATCAAGCTGGTTGATGACGACGGAAGCATCATCGAAGGCGCTGACGAGATGGGCTATCTGGAAGTCAACGGCCCAACATCTGCGCTGTTCTACTGGAACCAGGCAGAGCGGACCCGGGATGTTTTCCGGGGCAACTGGTCGCGTACAGGGGATAAGTACATCCGCGATGCTGATGGGTTCTACACCCATGCGGGCCGGTCAGACGACATGCTGAAGGTTGGTGGAATCTATGTCTCCCCGGTCGAGGTCGAAGCCGCGCTGATCACCCACGAGGCGGTGCTTGAGGCCGCAGTCGTCGGTCAAGAAGATGCGGATAAACTGACCAAGCCAAAAGCCTTCGTCGTCTTGAATGAAGGCCAGGCGGGCAGTGATGCACTGTCGGAGGAACTCATTCAATTCGTGCGGAAAACACTCGCCGAATACAAGCGCCCCCGCTGGGTCGAATTCGTGCCGGAACTGCCGAAGACGGCGACTGGTAAAATTCAGCGCTTCAAGCTTCGAGGGTAATATGTCGGAACTCTCTCAAGCGAGCCGAATCTCGCAAGAGGTTCAGGCGGTCACGGTCAATGGCGTGTCGCTGGAAACATTGCGCATTCCGGCAACAGAACCGAACAAGCCCCCCCTTGTGCTGCTGCATGAAGGGCTGGGTTCCGTTGCGATGTGGCGGGATTTCCCAAGCGCCCTCGCCGAGCGGACGGGAGCGGAAGTCATCGCCTATTCCCGGCGTGGCTATGGGCAGTCATCGCCAAGACCGGAGAGCTTCACCGTAGACTACATGCATCGTGAAGCCCTGGAGGTCCTGCCGTCGTTACTGACGGCCTTGGATATCACCAATCCGCTGCTGATCGGCCATAGCGATGGGGGCTCCATTGCCTTGATCGCCGGCGGTGGGTTGGAAATGGCGTTCGCCGGCCTTGTCGTTATGGCACCGCATGTCTTCGTAGAGGACCTTTCCATCACCTCAATAGAAGCCGCGAAGATTGCATTTGAGACAACAAACCTGCCGGAAAAGCTGGGACGCTATCACCGTGATGCCGCCCATACATTCGGGGGCTGGAACGATATCTGGCTTCACCCCGACTTCCGCAGCTGGAATATCGAAGCCTCCCTACCGGGCATCACCTGCCCCGTCCTCGCGATCCAAGGGGCGGATGATCAATATGGCACGCTTGCCCAGATCGACAGTGTCGTCGACCATACCGGCGGTCGATCATCCAAGGCCATTCTAGCCGATTGCGGACATTCACCCCATCGCGATCAGCCGGAAGCAACTCTTTCTGCGATATCTGATTTTTTGGAGACCCTTTCCGCATGACCGGACGCTATATCCAAGACTATACCCTGGGCGAAGTCTTCGTGACCGCCGCCGCGACGCTTGAGGAACAACAGGTAATCGATTTCGCACGCGACTATGATCCACAAGCGATCCATATCGATAAGGATTATGCGGAAAGCGGCCCCTTTGGTGGGCTGATCGCCAGTGGTTTCCAGACCCTGGGTTTCTCCTTCCGTCTGTTTCTCGACCTCGGGATGTTTGTGGACACGTCCATGGGTGGGCCCGGCATGGATGAGCTGCGCTGGTTGAAACCGGTGCGGCCCGGCGATACGCTTTGTTCTCATGTCACGGTTACAGAAGCGCGAGTTTCCAAGTCCAAACCGGACAGAGGGTTGCTGCGTCTGTCCATAGAAGTCCGAAATCAGGACGACGACGTGGTTATGACATATCTAACAATGACCATCATCAAGGCCCGACCTGAATAAGAATGACCACCACAATCGGCAGTTTTGACTATGTAATCGTTGGTGCGGGAACCGCCGGTTGCCTGTTGGCCAATCGTCTCTCCGCGAATCCAGACAATCGCGTTTTGCTATTGGAAGCAGGCGGCAAAGATACCTATCCCTGGATCCATGTCCCGGTCGGCTATCTTTATACAATGAATAACCCGCGCACGGACTGGATGTTCAAGACAGAGGCTGAGCCGGGACTGAACGGGCGTGCCTTGGACTATCCGCGCGGCAAGGTGCTTGGCGGGTGTTCCTCCATAAACGGCATGATCTATATGCGTGGTCAGGCACGCGATTATGACCAATGGCGCCAACAGGGGAATCCGGGCTGGGGCTGGGATGACATCCTCCCCTTCTTCAAAGCCTCCGAGAACCATGTCGAGGGCGAAAGCGAGTTCCACGGCGCCGATGGTGAATGGCGTGTTGAACATCCCCGTGTGCGTTGGGACATTTTGGATGCCTTCCGGGAAGCCGCCGTCCAACATGGCATCCCAAAGGTCGACGACTTTAATACCGGCACCAATGAAGGCGTCGGCTATTTTCAGGTCAATCAGCGAAACGGTATCCGCTGGTCTACGGCGAAGGCCTTCTTGCGCCCAGCCCTGAACAGACCGAACCTGACACTCATCACCCACGCACATGCAACGGGAATCGAACTCGAAGGCAAACGGGTCCGCGCCCTTACCTTCGAGCGGGATCGAACACCGCAACGCGCGCAGATTGACGGGGAGCTGATCTTGGCTGCGGGCGCGGTTGCCAGCCCGGTGATCTTGCAGCAATCAGGTATCGGTCCTACCGCTGTCCTGGTTGAACACGGCATTGTGATCCAGCATGGCCTGGAGGGCGTTGGCGAAAATCTGCAAGACCACCTGCAAGTCCGGCTCGCCTTCAAAGTCAGTGGTATCGGCACGCTGAATGAGCGCACGCACAGCCTGTTCGAAAAAGCGAAAATGGCAGCGGATTTTGCTTTCCGCCGCCGAGGTCCCCTTACCATGGCGCCAAGCCAGCTCGGCTGTTTCGCACGCTCGGACCCCAGTCGGGAAACGCCAAATCTGCAATATCACATTCAGCCGCTGACAACGGAGAAACTCGGTGATCCTCTCCATGAGTTTCCTGGGTTTACCGCCTCCGTCTGCAATCTGCGCCCCGAGAGTCGAGGACATATCCGCCTGCGCAGCACCGATCCTTATGCGAAACCGTTGATCCGTCCGAACTATCTGGGTGATTCGGCAGACCGGCGGGTCGCCGCCGACGCGGTGAAGCTGACACGGGAGATTGTGAAGCGCCCCGCGCTTGCGAAATTCTCACCGGAAGAATTCAAGCCGGGCCCTCATATTGATGGGGATGAAGAGCTTGCCCGCGCCGCCGGCGACATCGCCGCAACAATTTTTCACCCGGTCGGGACTTGCAAAATGGGGCCCGAAAGCGATGCCAGCGCGGTCGTCGATGCAAGGCTGCGAGTCCACGGAATCGCGGGACTTCGGGTGGTCGATGCTTCTGTCATGCCGACCATCACCTCAGGCAATACAAACTCCCCAACATTAATGATCGCCGAAAAAGCAGCCGCTATGCTGGCCGAAGATCGAAACTGAGCTTTCAAATAAAATCAAAAAACCCCGGTTGTATCCATTCAGGAAGGCGTCTAAGGTTTTTGCTGAGTGAGCGTGGCACCCCGGCGCGCTCAGAAGTATCACGGCCTAGAGGGAGCCTTAATAGGCTTACGGGTTCTGCCGGTGATGGTTTGAAAACAAAGGGATGCGGCAAACAAGCATCTTGGAAAAGAATGGACCTGGGATGTCCAATTTAATGGGCAATATTTGTCCGAACGAACTGCAGCAAGGAGGCGAAATGTTCGACACAAAGAAGAATGACCCGGTATTCGAGGCTCTGAGCCCCGCCGATCGGGAACTTGTCATGACGATGGTCAAAAAAGGGGCGACCCGTCGTGAAGTCATGGGTTGGCTCATGGCAGCCGGCGCAACGGCCGCCGCTTCTGGCACCCTGTTCGGGAGCGCCAGCGATGTCTGGGCCGCGACACCGAAGCGCGGTGGCCGGATCATCCTGTCGGAAGCACAGACCGGTCCGAATGACACGCTGGACCCGATCGCATTCACATCGTCCGTCGACTACAACCGTGGTCGTATGTTCTACGGGTCGCTGACGCGCCTTCAGGACAATCTGAGCTATGAGCCGGAATTGGCTGAAGAAATCCTTTCCAACGACGACGCAACCGAATGGACCTTCAAACTCCGCAAGGGTGTTGAATTCCATGACGGTAAAACGATGACGGCGGATGACGTACTTTACACGCTGAACCGTCATACCGTGGAAGGCACAACTTCCAACGCCAACGCCATGGTTTCCATGGTCAAGGAATGGAAGAAAATCAACGACTACGAGATCAAAGCGATCCTCAATTCTCCAAACGCTGATCTTCCAATCGCGCTTGGTACCTTCCACTTCAAGATCATCCAGGACGGCACGAAAGACTTCAGCACGGCGGTCGGTACCGGCCCCTATCGGGTGAAGGAATTCAAGCCGGGTGTCCGCTCCGTCGGCACGCCGTTTGAAAACTATTGGACCGATGGCGGTTACCTCGATGAGATCGAGATGATCGGTATTGCGGATCCGGTCGCGCGCCTGAACGCATTCCTGAATGGCGACATCGATGCGATGGCCGGTCTTCAGCCGAAGGCGATTCCGAAAGTTGAAGCCGCTGAAGGTAAGGAAATCTGGTCGCTGAAGTCCTCCGCCTACGTCAACCTGGCGTGCCGGATGGATATGCAACCGTCTGGCAACCCTGACTTGATCATGGCCATGAAATTCCTGATGGACCGTGAGCGTTTGGTTAAGGGTGTCTTCAAGGGTGAAGCAACCCTCGGGAACGATCACCCGATCGGGCCGGCATACTTTGACCATTGCCCGGAAATTCCTCAGCGTCAGCTGGATCCGGAAAAAGCCGCTTACCACTTCCAAAAGTCGGGTATCGGCAATACGGCAGTTCCGGTTGTTGTCTCGGAAGTGTCGCCGGGTGCGGTTGAGCAGGGTACCTTCCTGCAACGTGAAGCGAAGAAGATCGGCCTCAATATCGATCTTCAGAAAGTCACGACGGACGGGTACTGGGGTGCTGTCTGGCTGAAAGCGCCAATCTGTGCGGTTAGCTGGAACATGCGTCCGACTGCCAACATCATGATGTCCTTGGCGTTCAAGTCCGATGCGAACTGGAACGAAACCTTCCACAAGGATCCGGAATTCGACAAAATCTTGGTCGAAGTTCGTGGTGTCACTGATCCAGCCAAGCGGAAAGAAATGTATTGCCGCTTGCAGGAGAAGATTCACAACGAGAACGGCTCGATCATTCCGGTTTACCGGAACTATGTCGATGCTGCTGCTTCTCACTTGAAGGGCCGGACCCATGTGCCGCTGAACCCCTTCGGTGGTTCGGAAGCTTGCCCCACAATGTGGCGCGACGACGCATAAGTCCGATCAAATATCGGATCCGTACTAAAGATCCCGGGGAGCGTCAGACGTTCCCCGGGATTTTTTTGTCACAGTAATCGTATTCCCCATTCACAGCTTTTTGATAAGCAATTTTGATAAACACGACCATTCAGCACATTTTCCGTCAAACTTTGCTCGAACCCTCCAGCGTCTTACGAACAAAGTGAACGATTTTGACCAAGACGGCCTTCACTCAGGCAAAAAACAATATGTTTTCTAAAATCAGCGGTGTCGCTATCGAATTCGCTGGTTATAATATTCCTGTCATAAGAGTTCCAAAAACGGAACCGGGAGGCAGAATTGGGACAGTCGGCGGCTTTTTTCGTCGATTAGATATAGGGGATTTTGGACGGCCACCGTGCTGTCAGGGGTATTCTTCATTGCGTGCTGCTTGTTTCAAGCACATGTAATTGATGGAACCGTCAGCTCCGGGACGGTTTTTGGCCCCGAACTCAGGACAACGGCTTTGGCCGATATCTGTCTATTCATCCCCTGCAACGAACTGGTCAATAACCCATGGGGGACTAGATGTATTCAATGATCCTGAAGAGGCTGGGAATCGGTGCGATAACCGTGGTTGCAGTCTCAGTTATCATTTTCCTGGGCACAAAAGTGCTCCCCGGAGATGCCGCCCAAATCAGGCTGGGGCAATCAGCAACACCAGAAGCTGTTGCGGCACTTCGCGCGGAACTGGGCCTCGATTTGCCGATCTATCAGCAATATCTCCAGTGGTTTGGAAATTTCATCACAGGGAATTTAGGCCAGTCACTGTCTAACCCCGATGTTCAGATCACATCACTTATCGCTGACCGATACGAAAATACGCTGATTGTCAGTGTACTTACGGCGATTATCGGTGTTCCGATCTCCCTGGCACTGGGCGTTATGGCCGCAATGTTCCCAGGAAGCATTTATGATCGCATCTTGACCTTCACGTCTGTGACCTTGGTTGCCGCGCCAGAGTTTTTCACTGCCACTTTGATGGTGCTGATTTTCGTCTTCGCGCTTGGGATCGGGAATGCCGTGGTTGTCGGTAGTACGGAAGGTAAGGACCTCTTCCAATTAATTGCGCATTTCGCGCTACCGATTGCGACCCTGTGTTTCGTCATCGCATCTCAGCTTATCAGGATGAGCCGAGCGGCGGTTTTGAACGTGATGAGTTCGCCCTATATCGAAATGGCAATCCTGAAAGGTGTTCCACGGAAGCGCATCATCTTGCGCCATGCACTTTTCAACGCGATTGGCCCGATTGTGAACGTGGTGGCCTTGAACCTCGCCTATCTGGTGACCGGGGTGATCGTTATTGAGATCTATTTCGGCTATCAGGGGCTGGCATCCTTGATCGTCCAAGGCGTGCAAACGCGCGACTTTGTTCTGATCCAAGGCCTGGGCATGATCTTCTGCGGTACCTACGTCGTCCTGATGTTGGCCGCTGATATCGCTGCCATTGTTTCCAACCCGCGCTTGAGGCACCCGAAATGACCGATACAACGCAAACCACGCAATCGAGCGACGCGGGCGAACATTATGTGGCGCCCTTCGACGCAAATGTCAGCTTTGACGAACTACAGGACGCACCGCCCCCGGCGAAGTTCAAGCTTTCCATCACGGGCTGGGTCGGTGCAATCGTCGTAGGCTTTTGGCTGATCGTCGCAATCACGGGCCCGTTCATCGCCCCTTTCGGTGAGAACGAACTGCCTTTCCCGGATGATTACTCCGAATACCAAACTCCGCGTCTTGGAGATGCTACAGATCCGGAAACCGGTGAAGAACGCGGTTTCTTTGCGCAAGTGTACAACGGCGCCCTGATGGGCACGGATGCTGAGGACCGCGATATTCTTTCGCGCATCATGTATGGTGCAGGACGGACAATCGGTATCTCTTTCGTGGCAACAACCATCGCCTATTTCCTGGGTGTCATCCTTGGTATTGGCGCCGCGGTTGCCGGGCCAAGGGTCGACATGATCGTCAGCCGAATAAACGACGCCTTCCTAAGTCTACCCTCGATCATGTTGGGGCTGGTCATGGTGGCCGCGTTCGGATCGACGATCCCCGTTCTGATAGTCTGTGCGGGATTGATCTATACGACCGTTGTTTATCGCCTGGCACGCGGCATCGGTATGGACATCATGGTGATGGACTATGTCGAAGCGGCAAAGGTCCGGGGAGAAGGCATCTGGTGGATTGTCACCAAGGAGATCTGGCCAAATGCGGCGATGCCGCTGATTTCGGATTTCGGTCTAAGACTGATCTACGTCATCCTGTTCATCTCCTCGCTTTCCTTCCTGGGTCTTGGCGTTCAGCCGCCACAGGCCGACTGGGGTAACATGGTTAAAGAGAACCTTGGCGCCCTTCAGTACGGCGAAAGCATCATCCCCGTTGTCGCTCCCGCAGTGGCGATCGCGACCCTGACGGTCGGGATCAACCTGATCGTGGACGACATCTCCGCCCATGCCGGCGGCAAACTCTCGAAGCGGATGTAAGCCATGAGCGACGACGATATTGTATTCGAAACCAAGGATCTGCGTATTCATGCGATGCGCGATGACGGCAGCGAGCTGCCCATCGTCAAGGGCGTGGATATCCAGGTAAAACGCGGCCAGGTCGTGGCTCTGATCGGGGAATCCGGCTCGGGTAAGACGACAATCTCGCTTTCCTCTCTCGGCTATTGCAAGCCGGGCCTTGTATGGGGTGGCGGGGAAGCGAACCTGCTGGGCCATGATGTCACCAAAATGGATACGGAGGAGCTTCGGCCCTTCCGTGGTGAGAAAGTGGCCTATCTGGCGCAGTCGGCAGCGGCCACCTTCAACCCATCCATCAGGATTAACGAGCAGGTGACTGAGGCCCCGGTTCTTCATGGGACAAAAACCCAGGAAGAAGCGAACAAGCGCGCGAATGAGCTTTATCACGCGCTTGAACTGCCGAACCCGGACTCAATCGGTGATCGGTATCCGCACCAGGTGTCAGGCGGTCAGCTACAGCGATTGATGGCGGCAATGGCCTTGTGCGGTGACCCAGACCTACTGGTTCTGGATGAGCCGACCACGGCACTGGACGTGACCACTCAGATCGAGGTCCTGAAGGCCTTCAAAAAGGTTATCAAGGAAGAAGGTGCAGCGGCGATCTATGTTACCCACGACCTTGCCGTTGTGGCGCAGATCGCGGATTACATCGTTGTTCTTTATTCAGGGGAAATCAAAGAAAAGGGTCCGGTCGACGTCATCGTCAACAACCCACAACACCCCTATACCCAGCGTCTTATGGCGGCGGTTCGGCCGACGCCCTCTGCCGGCATGGGGGATGGAGCCGACGGTTCGCACCGGCGGGAAGCTCCGGCTCTCGAAGCGCGGGCGGTTGATGCGGGTTACGGCAAGGGATCGGATGGCAAACCGCTCGTTCAGATCCTGCGTGACGTCAATGTCACTATCGAACGCGGCCATACGGTCGGCGTGATCGGAGAGTCCGGCTGCGGTAAGTCGACCCTCGCCCGCGTTATGGCCGGCCTTCTGCCGCCCTTTGGTGGACAGATCAATCTGGATGGCGGGGAACTGCCAGGGGCCCTGACATCGCGAAAGCGATCCGAGCTTCAGAAGATTCAGTTCGTCTATCAGATGGCCGATACGGCGCTCAATCCCCGGCAACGGATCGGTGATATCCTGGGTCGACCCTTGGAGTTCTATCACAATCTCCGTGGGGAAAAGAAACGCGAGCGCGTTCAGCAGTTGCTGGAATTGGTGGAACTGCCGAAAGAGTTTGCGGCGCGTTTCCCGCATGAACTGTCTGGCGGGCAGAAACAACGGGTAAACTTGGCCCGCTCAATGGCGGCCGAACCGGAAGTTATGCTCTGTGACGAGGTGACGTCAGCACTCGACAGTATCGTCGGGGCCAATGTCATTAAACTGCTAAAAGGCTTGCGGAAGGAAACGGGTGTAAGCTTCGTGTTTATTTCCCACGACCTTTCCACCGTCGCATCCTTCGCGGATGAAATCGTCGTGCTCTATGCGGGCCGGGTGGCGGAGAAAGGACCGGTCGATCAGGTCCTGGCCCCGCCGTTCCATCCCTATACGCGGCTTCTCATCTCCTCTGTTCCGGAGATGCGGGTCGGTTGGTTGGAAGAAACCATGGGCTCCCGCGAAGCATTGGCCGGTATCTCCCGCGGCGTCACAATCACCAAGGTGGGCTGTCCGTTCTTTGATCGCTGCCCCGTCGCAATCGACGGCACTTGCGACAAGATCGATCCGCCGAAACGCGCCGATCCGCATGGCCATGGCCATGTGATCGAGTGTCATCGGGAGATTGATGAGCTAATGGCCGAAACAGCCTATGCGCAGGCACAAATCGACGCGGCAGATGCTGCGGCGAACGCTGGCGGAGAGGCGTAACATGACGGCCGGGCGGCGCTTTGTCGAAGCGCTTCTCGACAGGCTTTCTGAAGATGCGGTGGCGGGGAAACCTGCCGCCGCATTTCATGCAGCCCTATTGGAATGCCGAAATGGCGCAGACTTCCATGATGGCCCCGGCACGCCATACTGGGACCCGGAAAGCGACCCCGACTATGCCGCCGCTCTGGCAGCAGCCCCGGCGGGAGACCCGCTGACCGAAGCCGCGCGGGCGGTAGCCCCCCTCACCCGTTGGAACCCCGTGACACGGGCTGAGCATGTCCGGCCACCCTATGATGCCGATGTGGCGTCCCGCATGCTGGCTACCCTCGCCATCGGCAGTTTCTGTCCGGTCCATTACCCCACCGTCAGGGCCGGATTATTCCTCCTCCGGGGCGGCCTGCACTATCCCCTGCATAACCATGAATCACCGGAAATCTATGTCGGCATCTCCGGAGCCGTCACCATCTCCCATGGCCTGAATGGAGACACACATCAGGTATCGCCCGGCGGCTACTCCGTCACACCGTCAGACACGCTGCATAGCCTCACAACAGGCGATGCGCCTGTCCTCCTCGCCTTCATCTGGCTCGGGCCCTACGACCGCCCAATCTGGTGGTGGCGCGAAGATGAGACCTCGCCTACCGGCTGGACACGCAGCCCCTGGCATCGTCAGGTTGATAATAGCTGGGCCATGGACGATGAAGAACCTGTCGTAAGCGTTAGCTAACACCAACGGATGGCGTTTTGTTACTAGTGACGCTCAAACGCAGATGATTCCTTCAATTATAAGGTCTGTCGCAAACGGCGCTTCCCAACGCCGACCCCGTCATTTTAACAGGTCGCTTCACTGACCGGAGTCAGGTCGGTAAATATTCTTCGCTCCAGCTCTCGCTGACCGATCCTTCTTCAATCATCTGATCAATCTGTTCAGCCGTGTAACCCAGTTCGTCGAGGATTTCTCGCGTCGATTGGCCGTATTTCTGGCTGGGGGGCAGCGCGTAGATGGTGCTTCGTGTCGGCCGGATCGCGAAGGGATCCAACTGGGTGACTTCCCGTCCGCTCGGATGATCGGAATAGGTGGAGAATGAGTAACTTCCCCGATCCGTCCCCGGCGTTCCATCTGCTTCGCGGGAGTTATAAATACGGATGGATTCGATGCTCTCGCAGATAACGCCACCCAGATCGGCGGCTTGCAGACGTTCGGCCCAATCTCTCGCGCGGGCGTTGACAAAGGCGCTCGACAAGAAGGCCGCGCGATCTTCCTTCGCGACATCCTCAAAACCTTCCAACCCCTCGACGTTGGAGAATTTAGAAACATCGGACTCATAGGCACTGAGCAAAATCGGCCTGTCGGAGGATGTGTAATAAAACCGGGTCAACGCATCATAGCCGGCTGCTTCACGCCCGGTCGGCTCATCGAATAATTCGCGCCGCTCGAAGTCGTAACAGAATGGAATTTGCGCAAGGCCGCTGAGTGCGGAAAGGGATGTACGCGGTCGTCCGATAACGCCGGATTTCAGCTTCTGATATAGTGCCGTCGCGACGCCGAGCGCACCGCCGAAGCCGCACATAACATCAATGGTGCCGACATGGGCGTGTTCTTCCGGCGTGTCCATCGATCCACCAAAGCGCAGCATGATGCCTGTGGCCGCCTGAACCAAATCGTCATAACCAAGATAGTTGGAGCGAGGCCCCCGGCGAACACCGCTGAAACAATCCAACTTACAGAAAATGGCGTCAGGATTGAGGTCACGCAAACCATCGATATCCAGCCCCATTGCCTTGATCTGATGATCAGGCGCATTCCAGACGATGACATCGACGGATTTGACGAGTTTTTCGAAAATCTCGCGACCGTTCTCGGAGCGGATATCGGTCAAAATCGAGCGTTTCCCGCGCCCATGCGACATCCCAAAGATCACCGTATTCCAGCAGTCATAAAATGGCTTCGAAGGGTCGAGCTTAATAACTTCCGCACCAAATCGGGCGAGGTAAGTGACCGAATGCGGACCGGCGATGACATTGCACATGTCGAGAATTTTGATGCCGTCCAACCATCCAGTGTTTTCCGCCTTAGGATCACGCGCGGGCAGTTTCGTTTTGTGAACCTTCAGTGCGGCGAGCGCTTCACCAAACCCAACCCATCGGCGGGGCTTGGGGGTGAGCATTTCTTCGCCACTTTCCTCCAACCAGACCATCGGGCCAGGTTGGATCATCGTGCCAAATTCTTCGTCATCCACATCCACCATCAAACCGGCGGTTTCGGCATGGTCGTCATTGATCCATTCTTGAAGCCAGCGTTGCGGCGCGCCTGGATACTTTCCGCGACCGAAAATCCGTTCCCATTCCTTGGAGGTCCGCGTGATGAAGACTTCCTTCATCCGCTCGCTGATCTTCTCCGCCCAGAATTTCGGCAATGGATAAACCCCAAGAGAGGCATCCGAGGTCCAGTCGTTGGTCGATTTGTAGGTATCTTCTTCTTCCGGCAAACCTTCTTCGACCAGATCATCATAGATGCCGAGCGCTTTCAGGCATCGTTTTGCATGTTGTTTGTGGCTGGGGCACACCACGTAAAACATCCGCCCATCCTTGCACAGGTACGAGCGGTAGAAGGGATCAAGCAGCTCCTGCAATTCTTCATAGCTGACATTCATCGGCAGACCTTCGACACGGCGCCGTTCTATTTCCAGCTCGCGCATGGATTTGTAACGGTCCGGGTAGTCATCGATCTTGATGGAATTGTAGCAAAGCCCTTCCATAACGGCAGAGGCGAGCGGCACTTCGACATGATCACCATGGCCGGTCCGCTCCCGCGATTGCAGCGCCAGGGTGACCGCCGAGGCTGCCAACATGGTGCCATAGGCTGACGCAAGCGGCAGCGGAGAGAAAGATGGGTTGATCCCCATCAGAACCCGGTTCAAGCCCATATCGGTGAACACACCAGAAGATGCTGCTATGACGCTTTCATAGGCGCGCCAATCCCGGCGAAGTTCGTCATTCGAAGCAAAACCGGGCACTGAAAGCGTAATGAGTTCCTGGCGTTCCGACCGCAACTTTTCAAAGTCTACGCCCAATCGGGCCATGACCCCTGGTCGGAAACTTTCAATGGCAATATCCGCCTCAGCGATCAGCTCATGGGCCTGTTGAAGCCCTTCCGGTGTTTTCAAATCAAGCGTTACAATCAACTTGTTTCGATTGAGGGTCGCATTGGCGGGGCTT
The DNA here is from genome assembly GCA_006844765.1 of Alphaproteobacteria bacterium. Lineage (GTDB taxonomy): Bacteria > Pseudomonadota > Alphaproteobacteria > UBA8366 > Aestuariispiraceae > SPJV01. The sequence continues at coordinate 21,017 of SPJV01000052.1, forward strand.
TCCCAAAGTGGTCCCGAGGGCGGGTCAATATGAACAACGGTTGCGCCTAAATCGCCCAGGATCATTGCGACCGCTGGTCCAGCAATATATTGCCCAAAATCAATGACTTTAACGCCGCTGAGCGGAAGTTTCGAAGATGATTTGCCGGCCATTGTATTCATCCAGAAGGGTTAAGAAGCGTGACAAACTTACCGCTACGACCATAGCGAAGACATGTATTTCGGCTGAAGTGTGAGTAACCTCATTATTCGGGATTCAGACTACGAAGACGCCGTCGATTCTTGGATCCACCGAGCCGCTTTTTCCGCAATCATCAGCGTTGGCGAATTGGTGTTTCCGCTCGTGATCGCGGGCATGATGCTGGCGTCCACTACACGAAGCCCGTCAATGCCACGAAGTTTCAAGCGCGTATCAACAACGGCCGTGGGATCATCATCCGTGCCCATCTTTGCAGTCCCGACGGGATGGAAGATCGTATTGGCGATATCCCCGGCGAGCTTTGCCAGTTCCTCATCGCTTTGGAATTGCACGCCAGGCTTCCATTCTTCCGGGGCATATTGTGCCATGGCGGGCTTTGCCATGATATCGCGCACTTGCCGCAAGCTTTCCGCCGCAATGCGCCGGTCGTCTTCTGTGTCCAGATAGTTCGGTGCAATTTTCGGCGCGTCATTATAGTCGCCGGACCGCAGGCTGACTTGACCTCGGCTGGTTGGGTTGAGATTGCAAACACTGACGGTCATCGCCGGAAAGGGATGCAGATCTTCACCAAATGCCTCAAGGCTGAGCGGTTGCACATGGTATTCCAGGTTCGCATAAGGCTGTTCAGGGCTGGATTTGGTGAACGCTCCAAGCTGGCTTGGCGACATGCTCATGGGGCCGGAACGTTTGAGGAGATATTCCAGGCCGATCTTCGCTTTCCCGACAAGGCTGTTGGCAAGGGTGTTCAGGGTCTTCACCCCTGTCACTTTGAAAACCGCCCGAATTTGCAAATGGTCTTGAAGGTTTTCGCCGACGCCGGGCGTGTCCTGGACGACATCGATCCCATGCGCCTTCAGATGTTCTGCCGGACCTATCCCCGACAATTGCAGAATTTGCGGGGTCCCAATCGCGCCCGCCGACAGGACAACTTCATCGTTAGCCCGGACGGTTGTGGATTTGCCAGCGCGATTAACCACAGCGCCGACGCATCGTTTTGCCCCTTCCGCCGTTGTCTCGACGATCAAACGTTCGACCTGGGAACTCGTCCAAACTTCAAGATTTTGGCGATTATTCGCAGGTCGCAGGAATGCCTTGGCCGTATTCCAACGCCAGCCCGACTTTTGATTAACTTCAAAATATCCAACACCGGAATTATCGCCGGTGTTGAAGTCATCGACCCGTTCGATCCCAGTCTCAGTGGCGGCATCAGCGAAGGAATCCAACACGTCCCAGTTCAGGCGTTGTTTTTCGATACGCCATTCGCCGCCATGACCATGATGATCCGAAAAGCGGCTGTTATGGCCGGTCTCCGGATCATTGCCCTGATCGAGCTTGTAATGGTTTTCATGGGCTTTGAAGTCCGGCAGCGAATTGTCCCAGGTCCAATTATCGTCGCCGGTGATGCGTGCCCAATTGTCATAATCACGGGCCTGACCACGCATATAGATCATGCCGTTGATTGACGAACAGCCGCCCAAAGCCTTGCCACGCGGATAACGAAGGGTTCGCCCATTCAGACCGTCATCCGGTTCCGTCTGGTAAAGCCAATCCGTCCGGGGATTGCCGATGCAATACAGATATCCGACAGGAATGTGAATCCAGGGATAGTTATCCTTCTTGCCGGCCTCGATCAGCAGGACCCGTTTAGACGGGTCCTGGCTCAATCG
>SPJV01000051.1 GCA_006844765.1 Alphaproteobacteria bacterium
GCCGGTGGCGCCCTTGGCAATGATGTCGGACGCCTTGGCCATGGCCTGGGGACGCAGTTGACGGAATGGCCTTCCAACACAGAGACCGATGGTACCGTGCTGGAAGCCGGGTGTGTTTTAACCTTAGAGCCGGGCATGACCTTTGCTGCCGGAAAAGGCATGGTTCATGAAGAAAATATCGTGATCACCGAAGGTGGTGCGCAATGGTTAACCCGCCGCGCAGCGCCTGAGCTTCCAATCATTCAATAGCGAGCAGTTCTTAGCAAAGTCGACACACCGCGCGCATGAGGCAGTTGTTTTACTTATTTGTTACAAATCAACCTGTTAACAATACATTAACCGGTGTCCTTTTATCTTCGTGCGTCTCGAACAGGAACGTGCACGAATGAACCCGGTCAAAAGCCTTCGGATTAGATACCTATTCGGACTAGGATTCTTAGCGGTCCTGGTTGCGAGCACCTATTTGGTCATGGTGAATGCGATCGAACGGCAGCAGCATTATGGACGTGTGATCCACTATGCAGGCGAACAAATTGGTTTGGTGAACCGGATCGCTTTTTTTGTTCAGGTGATGGCAACAACGGAAGACGAAGATGACTTCGACCTTGCCCGGGCACAAATCGGTCGCGCCATAAACTTGATGCGAAAACGACACGATATGCTGGTCCATGGTGCCCCGGAGCAAGATTTTCCGAAAGTCTCCAATGCGACCCTCAAGCAAATCTATTTTGATTCCGGATTCGGCTTGGATATGGCAATCGAACGCTTCATGAAGCGGGCGGAACTAGCCAGAAGCGCCCCTTGGGGCACGCTGAACGAAAGTAATGCGGCCTATGTCTATGTCGTGACATACGGGCCGTTCGTGCTGGAAACACTCCAAAACGCAGCTGTCACGGAGTATGAGGACTTTGCCCGTTCAGAGATGACGAAGTTGAAGTATCTGGAACTGGGTGCGGTCGTCGTCGCATTACTGGTAATGTGCTTGGAAGCTTTTCTCATCTTCCGCCCACTCGAGCGACGCATTCACAGTATGTTCCACGCGGTGGAGCTGCAGCGAAATGCGCTCGCCAGAGAACGGGATCGTGCGGAACGGGCCAGCCAATCAAAATCACATTTCCTTTCCAATATGAGCCATGAACTGCGCACCCCCTTGAATGCAATTATCGGATTTTCTTCGGCCATACTTGACGGCATCTACGGCCCGATAGCGTCAAAGAAACAAGAGGAGCGCATTAACGACATCCACAGTTCAGGCATCCACCTTCAACGACTGGTCAATGATATTCTGGATATCAGTGCCTTAGAAGCCGGAGCCATTGATATGAATGAAGGTGAAATCGAAGCGACCGCTTTGGTGCAATACTGTTTGGGCGTTGTTCAGGCTGACAAAAACTTCGTTGACGCCGCAATCGACGTTCGCAACTCTGGCCCTAACTTCATAATTCATGGGGATGTCAGACGTCTTAATCAAATCCTATTAAATCTGCTGAGTAATGCTTTCAAATACACCTCACGACCAGGAAAAGTCGGCATAGAACGACTGATATTGCCGTCCGGAGAGGCCGGTTTTCGTGTGTCTGATACGGGGCCGGGTATGTCGAAAGAGGAAGTGAGCCTCGCGCAGGAACGGTTCGGTCGCGTCGGCAATGCGTTGGTAAACGACCATACAAGCATCGGCCTCGGCTTGCCGGTTACAGTCGAGTTGGTGAAGGTGCATGAAGGGGCGATTAAAATCGATAGCACGCCGGGTCAGGGAACACATGTCACTGTCTTTTTCCCAGCACAGCGCATTGAACTTATTTCTTCAAGCGGCAGCGAGAGCAAACCGAACGGACAGTCGGTCAATCAGAATCGGAAAAGCTTCCGGCGTAGCTTAGATAAGAATGACAAACGGCTGTCTGAGGTGGAGCTGTCCATTAAGTAATGTGCCACCCACATCGTCTTACATCGCGGATGGCATAGCGCCCTCATACCGCGCAACAACGTGTTACGCCCCGGATGGCCCATCCACCACAGCAACCACCAGGGTGCACCGCAGGTACTGACCACGGCAATCTTTCTGATATTCATCATCTTCGGTGTAATCGGCGTCGTATCCGTCGGCATCGCGAAAGTGACATGCGGCACCCAGACCCGATCAAGCCAACCCTTCAACATGGCCGGCAAGCCATACCACCAAGTCGGATAGACGAAGACCAGCATCTCCGCCCAAAGAATATGATCCAGATGTTCTCTGACCGGGTCTTCATTGTCCCCTTGGTCGTGATAGCGCCGTCGTTCCTCTGGACCCATAATCGGTTCAAAGCCCATCGCGTAGAGATCCAACAGCCTGGTTTCATGCCCGGCTTCAGCCAGCGTTTCCATCACCGTGTCACGCACAGCGGCATTAAAGCTCTCCGGCACCGGGTGGCTATAGATGACCAAGGTTCGCATCAAATCGCCTCCGCCCAGAGGCCAACCCGATCCAGGAAGCGCCTTCTGGTGTCTTCATCGGCATTGTTCATATCATAGAGGGCGTGATAGTCTGTCTTTGCGCCCTGACAAACGCGCTTCAATATGCCGGTCACCAGCCGGCGCGGCGGATCACCCGCCATAAACGCATGAAAGCGTTTGCCGCCATAACTCGTCACGGCGCCGAGCCTCTTGATATTCCCAAGCTTTGTCGACAATCGCCCGTTTTCCAGATCAAAGCTGACGCCCGGCAGAAACACCCTATCGAAGAAGCCTTTCAGGATCGCGGGATAGCCAAAATTCCAGACAGGAAAACACAAGATCAAGGCATCGGCAGCTTCCAAACGGTCGACATAGCCGGCGACCGGCGTCCTGTTCGACGCGGTGTCATGGTAGCCAATCCGTTCTTCGCGGCTGAGGACCGGATCGAAACCTTCCGCATAGAGGTCGCAGTTATCAACCTCATGCCCAGCCTTGTGCAATCCATCCAGAATGGCGCGATGCAGGGCAGCGTTGAAGCTTGTCTCGACCGGGTGGGCGTAGACGAGAAGAACCCGCATGACGCATCCTACTCTTTGGCGAGGCCGGGAAAGAGATAGGTCTTCTGAGCCGAGAAATCGAAGCTCGGATCTTCCCAGGCAATCATTTTACCCGGATTGAGCAATCCTTTGGGATCCGCTTCCTTCTTGAAGGCTAGCTGGACGGAATCGGTCTGCTTCATTCCCCCTTCTTCCAAAGTATAGCGATGCGGATTGAAGATCGGGCAGCCATGCTCCTCATGCTGGCGCATGATTTCCTCCAACCGCTCATCACTTGTGTAGCGAACCATCGGCAAACCGGCGCAGGCGATCTTGCCGTCGAATCGGATCAACTCCACATGGCCCGGCACTTCATCGCCAAACAGCTCTGCCATCTCAATAACCAGTTCGACATGGCGCGGCGGCGGGTAGAAGACCTGAAGATAGGTGATCGTCTTATCCAGCTTCAATGCCTGCAATGTGGTGTGGTTCCAGCTCAATTCATAAAGCGGGGGCACATCCTTCAGCCGATCCGGGTCGTCAGACCGATAGATGATTTCCGCGCCTTGGTCGCGGGTAAAGGCTTCAAATGCGCTCAAGGAATTGGGAGCAATCATGGCCAGGCAGATGCTTTGCCCGTCTCGCACATCGCCCTTAAGTGACGGGAAATACTGTTGCGGGATCGGTGCTGCAATCGGACTAACCAACTTCTTCAGGATGGCATCCTGATGCGCCAACGCATCACCATAGCGAACTGCCTCCGCAAAACTATCGAGGCCAAGAATAACACCGACCCAATCATAGGCCGGCGCCAGAGGCACCTCCACTTCGGTGATAATCCCGTTCGTCCCATAGGCATGGCTGGCTTTATGAATATCCGTTCCGGTCAGCTCCAGCACCCGTGGTTCTGCTTCCATGGTGATCAGTCGCAGCCGGATGATACTGCCTAGATCCCGCAAGCCGCCCCAGGTGACGGAGCCAATACCGCCCGATCCACCGGCGATGAAGCCACCGATTGACGCAGTGCGATGGGTGGAGGGATGCATGCGAAGTTCCTGACCCGACTTTTCGCGACAAACCTCGTCAACATCCTCAAGCTTGGCACCAGCCTCCACCACCAAGCGGCCCGGCGCAATTTCCTTAATCGCATCCATTTCCCGGGTGATCAGCACGACGCCACCGGACAGCGGCATCGCCTGGCCGTAATTGCCGGTTCCACTGCCACGCGGTGTCACCGGCACATCATGCGCATAACATGCCTTAAGAACCCGAATGACCTCTTCTTCTGTCTTCGGATAGACGAGAATATCCCCGGTTACCTCTTTCAGCTCGCGCTTCAGAATGGGGCTGTACCAATAGAAATCCCGGCTATTCTGCTTCACCAAGGCCGGATGATCGACGATCTTTATTCCGTCCAGATCGGCGCGCAGCGCTTCGATATTTCCTGTCATTTAGAGGCCTCCCTCCATCAGATGGTCCAATTCCCGATAATCCGGGAGTGTCGTGTCAATCGGCTTCCCGTCCCGCAATACGATGCGATCTTTCTGCGGGCGGGACAGCAATTCGCTAAAGCCACGCCCTTTGAACAGCACTAGGTCCACAGGTGCATTCGCCTCAATCCGCGCAGGTGCTTCCAAACCCATAACCGCTGCCGGCGTATCGGTAATCGATAGCGGCCAGTCACCGATGGGGCGGTCCAGATGCGCAATCCGCGCAGCCTGGGTGAAGACCTCCAGGCCGTCCATATCACCATAGCCATAGAAAGGATCGCGGGTGTTATCGCTCGCAATCGATACCCGAATGCCCCGCGCCTTCAACTCATGCAGCAGCGTCACACCGCGACGCCTGGGGGTTCGGTCCGCTGCCCGATCCTGCAGATAGAGGTTACACATAGGCAGACTGACAATCGACAGATTAGCCTTCGCCACCTTGCCCAGAACACGATCAAGCGTTGCCTCCTCCTGCACGGACAAGGAGCAGCAATGCCCACAGGTAACGGTGCCGGAATATCCAGTTTCGGAAACAACCTCCGCAATCGCTTCAAGGCTCAAGACGTCCGGGTCCAAGGTCTCATCGACATGGAAGTCGAGATCCAGACCGTATCGGTCCGCCATTGCCACCATCCATCTTAGGCGCTCCTCCATGCCATCTTGCGGATAAGTCACTGCGCCCAATATCCCTTGATGAGCGACAACGGTATCGACGATCTCGTCCCCAATACCCGGCTGCATCATTTCCAATCCCAGAATTGTCACTGCCTGCAAGTCGATACGCCCCGCCCATTCATCGCGAAGCGCCGCAAAAACGGGCCAGGAAATCGTATGTTGTGGCGGGCTTGAATCGAGATGTGTGCGCAGCGCCCGCGTTCCATGGGCATAGGCACAGCGCAGAGAAAAATCCATCCGCGCCCGCACATCTTCGGCGGTCCAGCGGGCCTCCCGATCCTGCCCCACACTTTCCAGAGCGCCCATGAAGGTGCCGTCCGGATTGGGTTTGCGCGGCCAGATATGGCCTTTATCAATATGAGTATGCAGGTCAACGAAGCAGGGCCAGACCTGCCCGCCCTCCATATCGAAGATTGGCTCTAACCTCTCATCCGTCGATGCTGCAGGCTCAACACGCACGACACGGCCCGATGCAATCAACAGATCGACGGCAACCAAATCATCATCATTCTCGGGTTTAAATCCCGAATTCTGTCCAAGAAAGCATTTCGATACCTGGGCGTTTTCGAGCCAGTAAACATCCAGGTCGGGCAAAGATGCAGCGTTTTCCGCCGTATCCCATGGGTTCATTTATCCTCCCGTCCGCGCGAGGGCAGCCCGAAGCTCAGTTCTCGCGCTTGATGGCGCTCTCATGCCAGCGCCGCAGCAATACGTGGTTCAACAGACTAAACGACATGAAGATCAGAATGCCGGTGATCGAGATCATGAACAAGGCCGCAAACATTCTAGGGATATTCAGACGATAGCCGGATTCCAGAATTCTATAGGCCAGACCCGACCCAGACCCGGCGGAGCCTGCGGCGAATTCCGCCACAATCGCCCCGATGAGGGAAAGACCACCGGCAATCTTCAATCCGCCCAGGAAATAGGGCATGGCGGCCGGCAAGCGCAGATGCAGCAGGGTCTGCCAACGCGTAGCCCCATAAAGCTCAAACAGGTTTCGCAGATTATGGTCCGCACTGTTCAGTCCCAAAGTCGTGTTCGACAGGATCGGGAAGAAAGCGACGATCCAGGCACAGATCAACAGTGCGACCTGTACCGTGTCCACATAGATCAAGATCAACGGTGCAATGGCGATGACCGGGGTCACCTGTAAGATGACCGCGAAAGGGAAGAAGGAAATCTCCACCCATTTCGACTGTGTAAACAAGATCGCCAAACCGGCCCCGCCAAGGGTTGCTACGATCAGCGCGGAAAACGTGATCTGCAGCGTCACCAAAAGCGAGCCGTAAAGTGTGCCCCAATCCTTGATCAGTGTTTCCGCAATCAGGCTCGGCGCGGGCAGGATGTAATGCGGGACCTCATTCACCGTGACCCCGATTTCCCAGGCGAGCACCGCGAATCCCAGGATCAAACCCGGCAGAACGAGCCGGGCTATACGTTCGCGCTTTTGTGCCGGGGTCAGGCCCGGAAGCGGGATGAATTCATCATCATCTGGGCGGGACATGGTCATGCGTTGATCGCTCCATGCAAGGCATCGGAGGCACGCCGGCAATGCGATGCATAATCCGCCGAGGTCCGAAAGTCCTCTCCCCGCGGATAGGGCGCATCAACCTCGAGCTCCTCATAGACCCGTCCGGGCCGCGCGGCCATGACAACGATCCGATTGGAAAGATAGACGGATTCGAAAACGGAGTGGGTCACAAAGACAACCGTCCAGTTCTGCTGCCGCCAAAGCTCCAGCAGATCATTGTTCAACTTGAACCGGGTGATTTCATCCAGTGCCGCGAAAGGTTCGTCCATCAGCAAAAGCTTCGGGCGGGTGACCAGGGCGCGCGCAATCGACACCCGCATTTTCATGCCGCCGGACAGCTCCCGCGGATAGGCTTTCTCAAAGCCGGTCAGGCCGACCATCTCCAACGCTTCACCGACGGGAATTACAGACTCCGCCTTTGACACACCGGAAAGCTTCAGGGGCAGATAGACATTCCCGAAGACCGTGGCCCAAGGCATCAGGGTAGGTTCCTGAAACACGAAACCGATATCGCGATGCCCTTTATCGGTAGCGCTTCCTGTCGCCGGCGCCCCACCTTCCCACCGAATCTCGCCCCGGCTTGGCTCACCAAGACCGGCCAAGAGGCGCAAGGCCGTCGACTTCCCGCAACCGGAGGGCCCCAGTAGACTTAGAAACTCATGCCGTCCGATATCGAGATTGAGGTTCTTGAGCGCAACCGTGCCGTTCGAGAACACCTTGTCGACACCCTGGATACGGCTCAACGGCGGCGCTGCTGAAGCGCCGCCGCTGGAAACCATATCGGGGTTTAAGCCCGTATCACTCATACACAAAAGCCGTCCTACTTACGAAGCTCGATACCGACCTTCTTGTTGACGAACTGAAGCGTATAGGATTTGGACGGATCAACACTCGCGTTGACGACACCCGCATCGACCATCTTATCGAAGAAGGACTTGTTGCGCACATCGGTCATCGCACCGATCCCCATTTTGAGGGAATCACCGCTATCAACGATGCCGTATTCCTTCATCTTCGCGGTGGAGAAAGCGATGAACTCATCCGTCATTTCCGGATTGTCCTTCTTGATCAGCGCATTGGCTGCCGAGTTGTCGCCATAGATGTAGTTGTACCAACCGATGACCGAAGCATCGACAAAGCGCTGAACCAGATCCGGGTTGTTTTCAATCAGATCGTTCCGGGTTTCGATGGTGGTCGAATAGGTATCATAGCCTTCATCAGCAATGACGAAGATATCCGGTGCAAAGCCGCCTTCCCGTTCAATCGCGAAAGGCTCCGATGTAATATAACCCTGCTGCACTGCTTTCTCATCGGCGATGAATGGGGCCGGGTTATAGGTATAAGGCCGAACCTGATCTTCGCTGAAGCCGAAAGACTTGACCATCCATTGGAAATAGCTGTTCAGGCCGCCCTTTCCGATCAACATGGTCTTGGCGTTTTTAAGGTCGGTGAACTTCTTATAGACACCGGGATGTGCCAGCAGCACCTGCGGCTCTTTCTGGAAGACCGCCGCCACGACTTGCGTCGGGATGTCTTGTTCGACCGCGCTGAAGGCTTGCAGCATATTGCCGCCCATCAGGAAGTCGATCTTACCGACCGGCAAGAGCAGTCGGTTATTCGCCTGGGGACCGCCCGGCTTGATGGTGACTTTCAGGCCATATTTCTCATAAGTGCCATCGGCAACTGCCTGGTAGAAACCGCCATGCTCCGCCTGGGCAACCCAGTTGGTGCCGAAAGTAACTTCATCCAAAGCCTGCGCCTTGGGTGCGCCGCCAAGTGTTGTTACGCCGACAGCGGCAAGCGCGCTCAAGGCACCAAGAAAGCGGCGACGCGTTGCGCTGTTAATGGAAAAATCGAATTTCGTCATGCCGGTATCCCCCTGGATTGACGTGATAACCAAATCGTTTCTGATACTCCGCCCCGCTCCCCAGCCAACCAATGCCGGTTCGTCATGACCTCTCCGACGTTGTTGCCCGCCGAATTTTGAGGGTGAAACAATAGACAATCGCCCCGGTCCGGCAAGGCCTCTCACATAGTCTCGGCACAGGTTTCACCGATCCTTCACCTTCTCCAACGGATAGCGGACGACTTCATCAATAAGCTCCAGCGTCTTGTCAGCAGAATAGTCGATGATTCGCTTGCCGTCTTCCGACGAGGCGAGGCTGGCATTGCCACAGGCCCCATGCGGGTTCAGGTCCTGCGTTTGCCAGCCGAATTTAGCCGGACCGCCAAGCTTGATATGCTTGAACTGCTCGGCCATCTCGACCGTCATAGAAGGGAAGTCGGCGATCTTGTCCTCGCGCACCAGATCCGGGCGCAAATGCATCATCATCGCGGTTTCAACAGCGCCGGCATGAATCCCGTGGCGCTGCTCAATCTCATCATAAAGCCCGTCCGGCAGGCCGAAGGAATACCAGCTGGTCGTCACGACGAACATTTTCAGCCGAACCCGAAGATCGCGGGCGACCATTTCCATGACCTGCGGCTGTCCACCATGCGAGTTGTAGAAGACAAGCTTCCGGATTCCAGCACGGTGCACGCCCTCGCCAATTTCCGTCCAGACACGCGCCAGCGTTTCAGAAGACAACGTCAAGGTTCCCGGATAGTCGATATGTTCGTTGCTTTTTCCAACCGACTGCATGGGCAGGAACGTAACCGGCCAGGTCGACATGTCCCCACCCATTCTTTCCCGCACCGCATCAAGAACGCCTTCATTTAGGCAGGCATCAACCCAGACCGGCAGATGGGGGCCATGTTGTTCGACGGCAGCAACGGGCAGGACCGCTACCGTGCGTTCCGGATCAAGCCCATCGAAATCCGGGCTCGTCATCTCATGCCAATTGCGTCCAAGGCCACCAGCCATCTTACATTCCTTCTCACGAAAAATTCATACGCCCCCGCTTGAACAGCGTCGGCGTGAGAGTAAAGTCGGTCCCAGGGAAATCAACGGCCTTTACGGCCCCGTCGACCCTTGTGGGGAGGTAATGGCGGCCATGCTTATCGCACAAATCAGTGACATGCATATCTTGGCGGAAGGCTGGCTAGCCTTCGGGTCCGTTGACACCAATGGTGCCTTGGAACATGCGATCACGCAATTGAATGCCATGACGCCCAGACCCGATGCGGTTCTGATCACCGGCGACATGGTCAATGATGGATATGAAGACCAATATCAGGCCTTGGTCCAACGCTTGACCCGCCTGGACATTCCCTATTTTCCAATCTTGGGGAATCACGATGACCGGGAATTGGCACGATCCGCTTTCGGCCAGCTTTTCTTCATGCCGGAAGATGGCCCCATTCACTATACGACGGAGATTGGCGGTGTCTCGCTGATCGCGCTGGACAGCAATGTGCCAGGCAAACCCTATGGCAAATTGGGCGCTGAGCAGCTTGAGTGGCTCGATGCCGCCCTGATGGAACGCCGCGACCGGCCGAGCCTCGTCATGCTTCATCACCCGCCCTTCATGACGGGGATTGAGTTCATGGATAGCTGTGCGCTGCGTGATGGCGATAAACTAGCGGAGGTGATCGCCAAGCATGAGCATGTCGAGCGCGTGCTTTGCGGGCATCTTCATCGCCCAATACAACGACGCTTCGCTGGAACCATTGCCATGACAGCCCCCGGCACGGCCCATCAAGTATCGCTCGACCTGTCCGGAGATCCCGACAATGCAACCTGGATCTCGGAACCACCAGCGATCCTTCTGCATCGCTTGGGTGTCGATGGGGCCATGATCAGCCATCAGGCCTATCTGGGCGATTACGGCCCGAGCGTCCCTTTCAGCGACGATCACACCCGGTCGGATGCATAACGGGCCAAGGGCGCTGTCGCGAGCCAACTGAGCACGGCCATCAACGCCGCCGTCGCCAGACAAGCCGGCAGGCCGCCCGCCTGATAGCTAACCCCCGACAACAACGTCCCGACCAGCCGGCCGGCCGCGTTGGACATATAGTAAAACCCGACATCCAGGGTCACCCGCTCCGCACTGGTGAGCGCCAGGATCAAAAAGGAATGCAGCGCTGAGCATAAGGCGAAGATAACCCCGAACAGGATCAGCCCCGCGATCAGGGTGATGGTCAGCCAATCTTTCGTGCCGTCCGCAACGAAGACAGCCCCCGCCAGAGCGAAGGGCACCAGGGACAATACGCCGACCCATGTCCGGGTCAGGCCGATAATGGCGCTCAAGGGTTTGTCTTTTGCACGAAGGATCTTCGGTGCCCAGCCTTGTACCGCGCCATAACCAACGATCCAAAGCGCCATGAAGCCACCGACCAGGAAGAATGCGTTGCGCGCACCCTCCGGCGTGCCATCCGAGAAGACTGCATGGAAATAGATCGGAATCCCGACAACGAACCAGACATCCCGCGCGCCGAACAGAAATAACCTTGCGCCTGATAGCCAGTTCACCCCTGGATCTTTTGAGAAAACATCCGAAAATGGCGCCTTCCGCTTCGTCCCGGGCAATCCTTTCGGCATCAGCAGCAAGATCGCCAGCAAGACGACTGACAGTGCCCCCGCCATGCCGAGCACAGCCCTCTCAAACCCCCAGAGCGCCAGCAGGGCTGCCCCCAACAGGAACCCAAATCCCTTAACCGCATTTTTCGAACCCGTGAGCGCCGCCACCCAGCGAAACAACTGATCATCCGCCGCCTTGGGCACAAGAAGCTTCACAGCACTCTTGGCACTCATTTTAGTCAGGTCCTTTGCAACGCCGGAGACCCCTTGCACCGCCATGACAAAGCCGACCGACAAGGCAATCGCCCAATCCGGTTGCAGATTGGCAAGGCCGACCAGCGCGCCGATCTGCAACGCCAATCCCAGATAGAGCGTCAACGCCAGACCAAACCGCGCGGCAATCCACCCGGCGGAGAGATTGGTCACCATCCCCATGAACTCATAAAGCAAGAACAGATAGGCGAGTTGAACCGGGGAAAAGCCAAGCTCATGGAAATGCAACAGCACTAACATCCGCAACGCGCCATCCGTCAGCATGAAAGCCCAATAGGCCGCTGTCACGGTGATATAGGCGGCAATGCCGCTTGGCTTTCCGTCGTGCTGTAGGTCTTTGGTCATCAAAGGTGTCGTCGGAATTCGGTCAGTCCAGGCTTGCTGCGACCAACCGGGTCACATCACAAAGCCGCTTCGCATAACCCCATTCATTATCATACCAGGCATAGATTTTCGCCTGCGTTCCATTCACCACCATTGTGCTGGGCCCATCGACAATTGACGAGCGCGGGTCATTCACGAAGTCCGCGGAGACGAGCGGGCGTTCTTCATAACCAAGGATCCCGGCAAGCTCTCCGTCGGCATAGGATTTGAAGAGGGCGTTTAACTCTTCCGCCGTGGTCTCCCGCGCCAGTTCAAAAACGCAGTCGGTCAGGGACGCATTCAGCAACGGCACCCGCACAGCATGCCCATTCAACCGCCCCTTAAGCTCCGGGTAGATCAGGGTGATCGCCGTGGCCGACCCGGTGGTCGTCGGGATCAGGGAATTCAATGCAGAGCGGGCGCGGCGCAGATCCTTTGCCGGCCGATCAACCATGGTCTGGGTGTTTGTGACATCATGGATCGTGGTGATTGAGCCGTGGCGAATGCCAATTTCCTCATGCACCACCTTCACCACAGGGGCGAGGCAATTGGTCGTGCAGCTCGCCGCCGTAATCAAGTCATGCTTCGCGGGATCATAGAGATCGTGATTGACGCCATACACCAGATTGAGCGCGCTTTCCTCCTTCACCGGGGCGGAAACGACGACTTTCTTCACACCGGCATCGAAATAGGGGGCGGTCTTCGCGACCGTCTTGAAGGTTCCGGTGCAGTCAACGACCAGATCGACAGCCAGATCGGAAAGCGGCAGCGCTTCAATCGTCGTGGCGGTCATACAGCGGATCTGCGTGCCATTGATGGTGATGCTGTCCTCATCTGCGCTGAATGCGGCATCCCAGCGGCCATGGACACTATCGAATTCCAAAAGATGCGCCTGCATCTCAGGATCGCCAGTCTTATCCGAGATCAACACGATCTCCGCATCGTCCCGTCCCAACCCGTCTTCCAGAAATGCCTTGAGGGCGAGCTTACCCATTCGGCCCAAGCCATTGATCGCGATTCTAACAGTCATCCGATCCTCCCGATAAGTTTGGTTCGGGATAGGCAGCCTTTTCGTCCCGGTCAATCCAATGACCGGGTCGTCACAAAAGCTTCATGTTATGAACTGTAGCGTCAGCCGTTCGCGCGATTGACGACCCAATCGCCCGTAGCGGTTCGGCAGGCCACCTCCCGACCGTCGAAGCTTTCTCCGCCCATGGTCAGGACCGCTTCATATTCACGGCAGATGCGCCCCTGATTGTCCAGGAATGTGCGCAATGGCGTGATTGTGCCATTGGTGCCGGTTTCCGGATTCTGCCACGCCCCGGTATCACCCGCCGGTGAGTCCGTCAGGGTGTTGAAAGCGGTATCCTGCATCGCCGACTTGTCCCATCGGGTCATCCGATCCGCGACATAGCGCCCGCCATAGGCCCCGGCCGCACCAAGCGCCAAAGCGGCGACCCACTGCCCTGTTCCCGCACCCAGGAAGTTATAACCGATCAAGCCCCCGATCACCGCACCGGCAACCGTGCCGATCGCGATCTTATCTTCACGGCTCATGTTATCCGTATTGAAGCAACCGGTTGTCGCAACACTCAAAGAGCCAGCCAGTACAAGGGCCGTGCCACGGCGGCGCAGAGACGGGCCGGTCTGATACCGATTATCGGTCATGGCGAACTTCCTTTTCACGCGTTATGTTTCTACCAACGCTCACAAGGACACGCGGTCATTCCGCAAGCGATTTTCTTCTAAATCACTTGCAGACTTTGTGCCAGAGCCCACATTTTAACAGAATCTCGGTGAAAAAGCCAATGCGTTCCATCACCCTGCCCGTTTTGATGATCTGCCTCCTTGCCGTCGCAGGCTGTTCGGAGCGAATCCAATGGACGAATCCAAACCTGCCAAAGGCTCAATGGAGCGGTGATCGGAGCGCTTGCGCACGGGCTGCGGATGACCGGGCGGGCCGCGATGTCACCCTTAAGGAAGATAGCGGTACAGCCAGCGGCAGCGGATTAAGTGGCTTGGCCTCTCTGGGCGCGACCGAAGATGCAAAACGCTACCGCCGAAGACTTTATGCATCCTGCATGCGCAGTCGCGGCTATAAGAAGAAGGGGAGTTAATTCTAGCCGCATGCCGCCCGGGCCTACCCGCACGCCACCCGGCCCTACCCTCATGCCACCCGGGATAAATCCCCGACGATCATACGGATCGTGCCGGCACCAACGCCAATCTCCATAGGGATCGCGCCGATCACATCACCGTCGGACTGAACCGGCTCATTGGCAGGCGCTGTGAAGCGGACATTTTCCGCCCGGATGGTCTCGACATAGGATAAGCGGCTGACATTGCCGAAGGCGAGAGCCAAGGCCGCCTTAAAAAGGGCCCAGCGACGCGCATCGGTGATCATCACGACAGTCAAGGTCGGATCGGATAACTTGGTCTCCGGCGCGATCACGAAGGGCCCTGCGTAATGCCTGGCCTTGGTCACGACGACGAGGGCCGCCTGATGCGTGGTTCCATCCAAGTCGATCTGGATCGGTTCCGACGGTGGTGTTCGAAGCTGGCGCAAGGCTGCCAGGACATAGGCTGCCTTGCCAATCACCCGCTTCAGCTTCGTATCGACCCCGGCAACAGTACGTGCATCCAATCCGGCGCTGGCCATCAACATAAACCGCCGGTCATTGGCGATGGCCGGCCGCAGCGACACCACATCCCCCTCTTCCACGACCCGCGCCGCATGCCGGATGCCGAGCCCATGGCCAAGCTCCCATGCCATGACATTCGCGGTCCCAAGCGGCGCGATTGCAAGCGGCACCGTGGCGCCGATCAACCCGTTGGCAACTTCATTGATTGTGCCATCGCCCCCCGCCGCAACAATCGCGTCCAGGGAGCCATCAGACCCACCAGCAAGCGCGCGTGCCAGCTTGGTCGCATGACCCGGTCCTTCGGTGCGCCGCAAGACAACATCATGCCCGCGCCCGCGCAAAGCCTTCAAGAAAATGCGAAGACGACGGCGCTGCAGAAAACCGGCAACCGGATTGTAGATGACCGCAACACGCGGACGGACCAAGTCACCTGAAGCGCGACTGCGCCCAGAAACCGATTCGTTTTTACTTTTTATCGAAGAGGAGAGAGACGCCAAACCAACCACTTTCATTATCTATGTGCCGCAATTATTAGCCCAATCATTTACTTTCCGTTACATGTAAGTGGTAGATTTATGAAATAAAGCAAAACACCGATTATTACTTATTTTCTTCATATAGCAGCAGTAAAGCTTCCGCGACTTGAGGTCATTCTCCGTTTTGCGGTTTTTCCTCCGATTGAGGGAGACCCGGACGGATAATTGGAGGTTTGGTTTCATGCACGGCATGCGCGGCATTAGCCGATATCGTACGGTTTGGATTTCCGATTTGCATCTCGGCACAAAAGGATGCCGGGCAGATTATCTGCTCGACTTCCTCAAGCATACCGATTGCGACACGCTTTATCTGGTCGGTGATATCATCGACGGTTGGCGGTTGAAGCGCGGTTGGTACATGCCGGAGACCCAGCAAGAGGTGATCCAGGAAATCCTGCGCAAAGCCCGTCACGGCACCCAGGTCATCTATGTGCCCGGCAACCATGATGAATGCCTACGCGACTATACGGATCTGTTCTTCGGCGGAGTCCTGGTCGCTGAAGAGGCCATTCATAACGGCGCCGATGGCAAGAAATATTGGGTCCTGCATGGCGATCAATTCGACAGTGTCGTCAAATATGCCAAATGGTTGGCACTGCTCGGCGACTGGGCCTACACGGTCCTGCTGGAGCTGAACCGTTACGTAAATGTCGCGCGCCGGATGCTGCATCTGCCCTATTGGTCTTTGAGCGCCTTTATCAAACACAAGGTCAAGAATGCGGTCGAATTCATCAGTTGCTTCGAAGAAGCTGTTGCTGATGAAGCCCGAAAGCGTGGCGTTGATGGTGTGGTCTGTGGTCACATCCACCATGCGGAAATGCGCGATATCGACGGCATCCTCTATTGCAATGACGGTGATTGGGTCGAAAGCTGCACGGCCTTGACCGAAGACGCCGCCGGCAATCTGCGTATCGTCCGCTGGGCCGAACAGCCACATCTGGCGCCGGCGCCACGTGGTACGAAAAAAGATGACGCGCGTAGCCCCGCCGAAACCGTCGGGGCATAAGTCTTCATGAAGGATGTTCCGAGTAAACTGACCATCATATCCGACGCTTGGTTTCCGCAGATCAATGGCGTTGTGCGAACCCTGGACAGAACAGCCGGTGAGCTCACGAAACTGGGTCTGGATGTCGATGTGATCGGGCCGGAGCGCTTTCGCACGATCCCCTGCCCGACCTATCCGGAAATCCGGCTCGCCTTGGATGCGCTGTGGAAGCTGCCCAAAATGCTGGATGCGCGCGGTGATACGTCCTTTCACATCGCGACGGAAGGGCCGCTTGGCATGGCGGCCCGACGCTATTGCCTTAAACGCGGCAAGTCCTTCATCACCTCCTTCCACACGCGCTTTCCGGAATATGTCCATGCGCGCTGCGGCTTTCCGGTCGACTGGACCTATGCCTGGTTGCGGCGCTTCCATGGCAAGGCAGCGACAACCATGGTGACAACAGAAAGCATGCGCCGCGATTTGGACCGTAAGGGATTCAAGAACCTTTCAATCTGGTCCCGGGGCGTCGACACGACTTTGTTCACGCCGGGAGAGAAAGCCTTCCTGGACCTGCCTCGCCCGATTTTCATGAATGTCGGCCGTGTCGCGGTGGAAAAAAACCTGCGCGCCTTCCTGGATCTGAGCCTACCCGGCAGCAAGGTTATTGTCGGTGACGGCCCGCAGTTGGAAGAGCTGAAAGCGGATTATCCCGAGGTCGTCTTTACCGGCGCAAAAGTTGGGGAGGAACTGGCCCAACATTTCTCCGCAGCGGATGTCTTTGTCTTTCCCAGCAAGACCGACACGTTCGGCCTGGTCCTTTTGGAAGCACTTGCCTGTGGTGTCCCTGTTGCCGCGCTTCCGGTTACCGGACCCATCGATGTGATTGGCGATTCCCCCGCCGGTGTTTTGGACAATGATCTGCGCACGGCCTGCCTGGGGGCACTCAAAGCCAACCCTGCAAAATGCCGGGAACATGCCCTGAAATTCTCCTGGGAAGCCTGCGCGCAGCAGCATCTGGAGAACCTCGCGGCCGCTCTTATGACGCCGAAAGCGGCCTAGGGTTCGCCGGAGCCGATTTCCTCAACCCTTTTAGCCATATAGGCTTCTATGGATTCCAAACGGTCCTGTTCCAACGGCGGCTGTTCATATTCTTCCAACACCCGTTGCCACAAGACTGTCGCGCGCTGAGTAGCATCCTGCGCGCCTTCCAACAGCCATTGCTCGCTATTCGTCCAATCCGAAAGAATCGGCGGGTAAAAGGCCGTTTCATACCGTGCCATCGTGTGATCGCTGCCGAAGAAATGGCCACCAGGGTCAACCGTGGTAATGGCCGCGACATCGATCTCATCCGGGTCTGTATTGATGGGGTCGAGCATCGCCGACATATGTTGGATTATCTCAACATCAACGATCACTTTCTCAAAAGACGCGACCAGCCCGCCTTCCAGCCAACCTGCTGAGTGATAGATGATGTTGCCATAGCCCATGACCGCGCCCCAAAGTGACATGAATGTCTCGTAAGTCGCCTGGGCGTCGACGCAGTTGGATGCGTTACAGCCGCTCGTCCGATAGGGAAGGTTATACCGCCGCGCGAGTTGCCCTCCGGCCAGATTGGCCTTGGCATTCTCCGGCGTGCCGAAAGCGGGCGCGCCCGATTTCATATCCACGTTTGAGGTAAAACCGCCATAGACGACCGGAACCCCTGGACGCACAATCTGGGTCAGGGCGATCCCAAACAGGGCTTCCGCATTCTGTTGGACCAGTCCCGCCGCCATGGTCACCGGCGTCATCGCGCCCATCAAAGTGAAGGGGGTTACAATGGTTGCCTGCCCCAGCTCTGCCATGGCGATGGCCCCGGTTGCCATATGCTCATCCAGCTTGCGCGGTGAATTGACATTGATGTTCCCAATGCAAGACGGGTCATCGATCATGTCCTCAACAGACAAGCCCCGACCGCGTGCGACGATCTCCACCGAATCCCGCGCGCGGCCCGCACCGATCAGCTGGTGATTGAACATCTTATCCGTATAGACGACATTCGCCTTTGTGGTGTCCATATGGCGGATATTGGCCGGCAGATCGACCGGAGCAACCGCCTGATTTCCCAGCACAGTGATGCAATTGAAGAACTGCGCGAACTTCACCAGCTTCAGATAGTCATCCCAATTCCCGGGCCGGCGGCCATTGATGCAGTCATGGACATTGGGCGGGCCGGAGACCAAACCGAAATTGATCCCATTGCCGCCCAAGGTAATCGTGCGGTCCGGATTGCGCGGGGTCAGCTTAAAACTGGATGGCGCTTTACCGACCAGTTCCATCACCAGATCGCGATCCATCTTCACCATGCCGGTCGATCGATCTACCGTCGCCCCGGCGCCTTGGTAGAGGTCGAGCGCCTCATCCCCCATCGCTTCGATGCCATGCTGTTCCAACAGGTCCAGCGTCGCTTCATGGATCGCCTCTAGCTGGTCTGCGGAGAGCGGCTCCATCGGTGGAAACCGGTTCTCCATCGTCCCCCGCCACGGCGGCTGCTTTATGCCGGAAGATGCCCCGCGCTTTTTGCGCATCGCATCACGGGAAGATGAACGTCGGGACGAGGAACCACGGGCCATGAAACTATCCTTGGGGGCTTTTGAACATATCAGCGTACGTGCCGAGGATAATGGTACGGTTTCGGTCCGAAGGGGTGCTCCAGAAACGACGCAACCGTCCCTTTTCCGACACCGCCGAAATGTCAGCCCGTAACCTCTGGCGGTTTCTCCTGTTTCAGGCGCCGTTCGCGCAGCGCGATATAACACGCAGATCCAAAGATAACCGCGCCCCCAAGCCAGGTCGGAATATCCGGCACCTCGCTGAACATCATGAAACCAAGGGCGGAGACCCAAATCAGCTTGAAGAACTCCAACGGCATCACCGCGCCGAACTCCCCAAGCGACAGCGCCTCCGCAAACGACCACTGGGCCATACCACCTGCAGCACCGATCAGAGCGAGCAGACCAAGCTGTTCCCAACTGGGCCACTGCCAGACAAACAGGGCCGGTACCAAGGTCAATGGTGCCAACATCATCCCCATATAGAGCGTTATGGTCAGAGAGCTTTCGGTTTCACTGAGGCGTTTGATGACCAACATGGATAAGGACCAGAACACAGCGGAGACCAAGACGAGCAAATGCCCTGTCTGGATCGCATCGAAGCCGGGCCTCAAAACGACCATGGCCCCCAGGAACCCGACTGCGATGGCGCCGAAGCGGCGAAACCCCACACGCTCCCGCAACAAAACCATGGCGGCCAGGGTCGCGAAGATTGGCGCGGTGAAGCCCAAAGCCGTGACCTCAGCCAGGGGGGTTACGGTCAAGGCTGTAAAAAAACACATCATGGCGAGCATGTTCAGGACTGCCCGCACCGTTATCAGGCCGGGCCGGTTGAGTTGCAGCGGCGCCAGGCCGTAGCGGATAAGCATCGGCGTTAAAACGAGAAATCCGAACAGGTTCCGGAAGAAGACGATCTCAAACGCATGCAACTCTTGCCCGACATCGCGAATCAACGCATGCATGAGCGCGAAGGCGATTGTCGACAGGATCATATAGCCCATAGCTTTTGTGTTTTCGGTCATGACTTCATCTGACGTTGGCAAAGTGGTCCGATCAAGCCCCTTGTCGTGAAAACATGAAGACCCTAGGCTGTTTTCGATTCGCTTTCGATATGATCATGCCCGGAACATCCAACAGCATTGCAGGATGTTTTCGTAAGGGATTGGGAGAGTTGAAAGCGTATGAAAGACGGCCACGCGAGAGAGCTGATGGACCTGACGCCCACAGACGCCTTGAGTATCTGGCGTGACGCGATCACTGAAAGCGTCCGTCGGGACACGCCTGATCTTTCCGCACGCCAGATGGCGGTGCTGACGACCGTCTATCTTTGCCCGGCCCCACATACGGTTCGCGGTCTTGCCGAACAGCTGAATGTCGCAAAGCCAGCCGTGACACGCGCCGTTGACCGGTTGTCTGAGCTAGGTCTTGTCCGCCGAAAGCCGGATCAGGAGGACCGCCGATCAGTCCTGATCAACCGCACCGTCAAAGGCTCTGTCTTCCTGTCGGAGTTTGGAGAGATGATCGTCCAAGCAGCACATGGGACATCCCAAAGCTGACGCATCGCCTTGCCCCGATGCGGCGCCCCGATGCGGTAAGGCATTATACAATCCGATGCTTCTTTACCAAGGCCACAGCCTCATCGACCGGCAGGGAATGGGACGTATTGCCATCACGCCCGGTGATGGTCACAGCCTGAAACAGACTGTTCAGGACCGCTTCTTCCACTGTTTCCACAACCGCACGGCCAAGCGCGGTGATTTGATCCCCTTCCTGCCCCAGAACCGTCCGCTGCTCCGTCACACGGTCACTGCGGTCAGGAATGCGATACGCAGTGCTGAAGGCGATGACCACATCACCGCTACCGGTTTCGCAAATGCTGCCGGTCCGCGCGAGGCCGAAGGACGCCCGCTTACACAACCGCTCCAACTGACGCGCATCCAGTGGCGCATCCGTGGCCAGGATCATGACCACCGAGCCTGCATCCGAACGGTCTGATCCCTCAGGCTTCGGCACATTAGGAGGAGAAAGAACCTGGCCCACAGGCACACCGGCAATCGTCAAATCCGGAGCCTTGCCGAAATTCGTCTGCGCCAGACAGCCGAGGGTAAAACCGCCCAAGGTCTCGGGTATCCGACGGCTGGCCGTTCCAATCCCGCCTTTCCAATTGTAGCAAGTAAGCCCGGTCCCTCCCCCAACAGCCCCTTCCTCTACCGGTCCCGTCGAGGCTTTCCTTAGGGCTTCGAAAACGGCCGCTTCATCAACCCGGCGCGATTGGGAATCGTTCAAATACCCATCATTGCATTCCGCCACGACAGCATTAACGCTAGCATATCCTTTCAACCCGGTTTCCCGAAAGCCGACACCGATATGCGGGCTACCTTTGATCGCATGGGAAATCAGCGCATCCGCCACCCGTGGCATATTCAGCGTGCTGGTCAGGGCAATCGGGGTTTCTATCTCCCCCGTCTCTCGGATTTGTTCGAACCCGGCATATTTGCCAAAGCCATTGATCCGATAGACCGCTGCTGGGACTTTTTCTTCATAAAGATTGCCATCATGGGGAAGAATAACCGAGACCCCGGTCCGGAACGGTCCATGCCCGCGCCACGCCCCTTCCCCTTCGATGATGGTTTGCTGGCCAACCGCTACACCACCGACATCCGTGATCGCATTGAGCGGACCCCGTGCCAGGGCGGGACGTAGGATATCCAAGTCCTGGACACGCGGCATGGCGCTTCTCCCCCTTCTTATGCGTTGAAGGCGCTCAGAGCTCTCCCGCCACGGCGGCTTCAAAGACCGGCAGCAAGGATGCCGCATCGACCGGCTTGGGATTGGTCCCGCCGGATGGATCGCGCGCCGCCATTTCCGCAATCCGCGCGGCATCATCCGCTGGAACACCGATTGCCGCCAGATCATGCGGGATACCGAGCCGAGCCCGGAACCGCAGCGTCCAGTCCATCACCCCGGTGAAATCGCAACGGGACAGATTCAATACCCGGCCGAGTAAGTCCATCCGGTCCTTGATCACGTCCTCATTGAACTTCATCACATAGGGCAGCAGAATCGCATTGGTCAGCCCGTGATGGGTGTCGTAAACAGCGCCGACCGGATGGGCCAGGGCATGCACCGCGCCGAGACCCTTTTGGAAGGCGGTCGCGCCCATCGAAGCTGCCGTCAGCATATCCGCACGTGCTTCGATATCCTTGCCATCCGCATAGGCTTGCGGCAGCGCGCGATCAATGAGCCGCATGCCTTCCAGGGCAATCCCGTCACTCATCGGATGATAGCCGGGCGCACAAT
>SPJV01000050.1 GCA_006844765.1 Alphaproteobacteria bacterium
ACGCCGGCCACGGCGCCGAAGATTCCGACCGTATCACAACGGGGCACCAGGGTCGGATCCGGCGGATGCGGGAACAAGCAGCGGTAACAGGGCCCTTCCTGATGCGCCTTGAACGTTGAAAGCTGCCCTTCGAACCGGACCAGCGCCGCACTGACCAGCGGCTTCTTCAAGAAGAAACAAATATCATTCGTCAGATAGCGCGCGGTGAAGTTATCGGACCCATCGACCACCAAATCATAAGGACCGACGATTTCCTTGGCATTCTCCGCATTCAGGCGGGTGCGATGTTGCACGACCTCAATTTCGGGATTGAGAAGCTCCAACCTATCAGCTGCGCTGCGAACCTTGGGTTCCCCGATCTCATCCGTCGAATGGATGATTTGGCGCTGAAGATTGGTCATATCGACCGTGTCGAAATCGACAATCCCAAGCGTTCCGATCCCAGCCGCCGCCAGATATAGCAACACCGGCGACCCGAGCCCCCCCGCACCAACAACCAGAACCTTGGCGTCGAGGAGCCTGATCTGCCCTTCCTCGCCAACCTCGTCCAGGATCACATGCCGGGCGTAGCGTTCCAGCTCACGATCGGTCAGATCTTCCCGTGACGGGGTCTTCATGGGCTAAATCCCCTCGAACAATGGGGTAGACAGATAACGTTCGGCGAAGCTGGCAAGGACGACAACAATGCGCTTGCCCTTGTTTTCAGGCTCTTCCGCAAGCTCCAACGCCGCCGCCAGCGCCGCGCCGGAGGATATTCCACAGGGCAGCCCTTCCAATTTTGCCGCATCCCGCGCTGTCGAGAATGCCGTTTCATTGGCGATCCGGATAACCCTGTCGATAACATCGCGGTTGAGAACATCCGGGACAAAGCCGGCGCCGATCCCCTGAATCTGGTGCGGACCGGGACGGCCACCGGACAGGATCGGACTGTCTTCCGGTTCGACCGCGACCACCTGCAAGTCGGGGTTATAGGATTTGAGCACTTCACCCACCCCGGTCACCGTCCCACCGGTACCGACCCCGGCTACCAAGATATCCACCTTGCCGGCAGTATCACGCCAGATTTCTTCCGCCGTGCCGCGCCGATGGGCTTCGGGATTAGCGATATTAGCGAATTGCTGGGGCATGACTGCGTCGGTTAACTCCTCAACCAAGGCTTCCGCCCGGGCGATGGCGCCACGCATGCCTTCTGCCGCTGGAGTCAGCTCAAGCTCTGCCCCCAGCAGTTTCAACATCTTCCGGCGCTCGACCGACATGCTTTCAGGCATCGTAAGGATCAACCGATAGCCCTTCGCCGCCGCGACGAAGGCCAGCGCAATGCCGGTGTTACCGGATGTCGGCTCCACCAAAACCGTCTTACCCGGGCTGGCGCGGCCCGCATCCTCCAAAGCCTCGATCATTGCCTGACCGATCCTATCCTTGACGCTGGAGAGCGGGTTGAAGAATTCAAGCTTGGCGAGGATTTCTGCATCCACCCCCCGCACATCCGCAAAGCGGTTTAACCGTACCAGCGGCGTTGCCCCGATTGTCTGGACAAGATTGTCGTAGATTTTGCCCCGAAACTCACCATTCGCCATCGAATTTTCCATCCCTTTTCCTGTCGGCTGAAAGACGTGCCGATCCTTTTGCGCGGCCTACCTAGATTTGCGCTTTCACCGGGCCGCGCACGCGGCGATACTCTAGCGAAACCCGTCCATCCTTCAAGACGAGCACAGCCATGCCTGCCCTTCGCGACTGTCTAACCGATCCAAAACCGATCAACGACGCTGACATTCGGCATTACAGGCTTGGGCGGGTCAGGGCAATCCTGACCGCGCTGGATCTGCCGGCTGTCCTGATCGCCGATCCGGTCAATCTACGCTATGCCACCGGCACCCGGAATATGCAGGTCTGGACCATGCATAATTTCTGTCGTTATGCGCTGGTACCGGCATCGGGGCCGGTAACCTTGTTCGAGCTGCCCACCGGCTATCATCTGTCAGAAGGCCTGGACACGGTTGATGCGATCCGCCCCGCCTTCGCGCTTGATTTCATGAGCGTCGGTCCGCGTGTGGAGGAGATGGCGCGACGCTGGGCGGAGGACCTTGCCGCCGTCTTCAAGGAAACAGTCGGCGGCGATGACAAACGCCTCGCCGTGGATCGGGCAGAGCTGAAAGGCATTGCTGCGTTGGAAAGCGTGGGGCTTACCCCAATGGATGGACGCGCGGTCATGGAACAGGCGCGGGCGGTGAAGTCGGTGGAAGAAGTTCGTGCCTTCAAGCGCTCCCTTGGCACGGTCGAAGACGCAATCGCGGAGATGCGAGCACAATTGCGCCCCGGCATGCGGGAGCAAGAAGCGCTTGGCTTATTGATTGGCGGGTCCATTGCGCGTGGTGGTGAATACCCCGAGACCCGGTTGATGACATCCGGCCCGCGCACCAATCCCTGGTTCCAAGAAACGAATGACCGGGTCATGGCGGAAGGCGATATGTTGTCCTTTGACACCGATATCATCGGGCCGGGCGGGTTCTATGACGATATCTCCCGGTCCTGGACCGTGGGCGAGACCAAGCCCAGCGACGATCAACGGCGCCTTTATGATCTGGCGCGCCGGCAACTGGACCATAATATGGCGCTGTTGAGACCGGGGCTCGGGTTTCTGGAATATTCAGACATGGCATTCCAGTTGCCGGAACCCTATATCGCCAACCGTTACGCCGATGTCGCCCATGGCTGCGGACTTGGTGTAGAGTATCCTTTCATCTGGTATCGGGAAGATGCGGAATGGGGGGCCTATGACGGAGTGTTTGAGGAAAACATGATCGTCTGTATCGAAGCCTATGTCGGTGCCAAGGACGGTCATGAAGGCGTGAAGCTGGAGCAACCTGTCTGGGTGACCTCCGACGGCCCGATCCTACTATCGGACTATCCGTTGGAAGACGATTACGCGTGAGTTTCATAAAGTGATGATGTGTCTTGGAGTCGCGGTAGCGAAAAACCCCTGCCAACGTCCCCCTCGCAAGGGCGGCGGTATCGTCATGGAGGCCTCTTAACCATGACCCCGACCCTGCGAGCCGTTCTGGGCCCGACTAATACTGGAAAGACCTATCTGGCTGTTGAGCGCATGACAGCGCATCAGACCGGTATGATCGGCTTTCCTCTGCGGCTCTTGGCGCGGGAGAATTATGACCGGATTGCCGAGAAACATGGCCGTACCTCCGTCGCGCTGATCACGGGGGAGGAAAAGCTGATCCCACCGAAACCGCGCTGGTATGTCTGCACGGTAGAGGCAATGCCGCTCGACCTGACAGTCGATTTTCTCGCCGTCGATGAGGTCCAGCTCTGCGCCGATCCGGAGCGTGGTCATGTTTTCACCGATCGGCTGTTGCGGGCACGAGGCCGGGAAGAAACGATGTTCCTGGGCTCGGACAGCATGGCGGGCATGATCCGCTCCCTGATCCCCGACATCCAGATCGAAACACGGCCGCGCTTTTCTACCCTTTCCTGGGCGGGAGAGGCGAAGCTGAACCGCTTGCCCCGGCGTAGCGCCATCGTCGCCTTCTCTGTCGATAAGGTTTATGAAATGGCTGAGACCTTGCGGCGCCAGCGCGGCGGAACCGCTGTCGTGCTCGGCGCGCTCAGCCCCCGCACGCGCAATGCCCAGGTCGAGATGTATCAGGCCGGTGAGGTCGATTACCTTGTTGCCACCGATGCCATCGGGATGGGCCTGAACATGGATGTGGACCATGTCGCCTTTGCCGCCTTGCAGAAATACGACGGCAGCCGGCGGCGCCCGCTCACTGCGCCGGAGATGGGGCAGATCGCCGGGCGTGCCGGGCGTCACATGAATGATGGCAGCTTTGGCATAACCAATGAGCGGAAACCGCCGGATGAAGAGATTATCCGCCGGATCGTCGAACATGACTATCCGCCCGTCCAGCGGCTCTATTGGCGCAATGCATCACTTGATTTCGGATCGCCGAAGCGGTTGCTCGCCAGCCTTCGGGAGCCAGCGCTTCGCCCGGAGCTGAGCCGTGCGCGCGACGCCGATGATCAGCTTGCCCTCGATGCCTTGATCCGCGATGACGCCGTGATGGCGCGAAGCGGAACGCCAGAGGCTGTGCATCTCCTCTGGGATGTCTGCCAGATCCCTGATTTTCGAAAAGTCATGGCGGATCATCACGCTCAGCTTCTGGGCCGGGTCTTCCTGACATTGCGGGATAATAACGGGGCGCTGCCCGAAGACTGGGTCGCAGAGCAGATTGCACGGTTGGACAGGACCGACGGGGACATCGACACGCTGACGAACCGCATCGCCCATGTGCGGACCTGGACCTATATCTCCCATCGTAGTGACTGGCTTGCCGACGCCGCCCATTGGCAGGAAAGAGCCCGGGCGATTGAAGACACGTTGTCAGATGCCTTGCACCGCGCGCTGATCAACCGGTTTGTCGACAAACGCGCGGCCATGCTGGGCCGGGGCAAGGGGAAGGGAGACGCAACAGCCTCTATCGTCAATGCGAAAGGTCACGTTCTGGTCGAAGGACATGTTGTCGGTCGGCTGGATGGCTTGCGTTTCCAGCCCGAAGACGCTGCCGATCGACGGGAAGCCAAAGCCCTGATCGCGGCGGCAAGGCAAGCGATTGATGCCGCCCTGCCCGGCATTGTGTCGTCCCTGGAGAACGCGCCGGACCCGGATTTCGGTGTCTCCCCAGATGGTAAGATCACCTGGCGTGGACGGTCTCTGGCATGCCTGACCGCCGGGGAAAACCTGTTACGGCCCGGCCTGCGCTTGGACAGGGACACCGTCCTGGATACCGGGACAGAATCTGTGCTGACAGAGCGGGTGAAGGCAAAGCTGCAGGATTTCCTGGACGGCTTCATTCGCCGCCGTCTTTCCGTCTTGCTGGAAGAAGCGGCACCGGAAGCACTGGGGGCCTCGGGGCGCGGCATCCTCTATCATCTGCGCGAAGGCTTGGGCGCGGTCCACCGTAAAGAAATCGCCGGCCTGATCGATAACGCGCCCGGGGAAGACAAGGCAGCCCTAAAGGCGATGGGGATGAGATTGGGGGTCGATTGGGTCTATCTGGACGGCCTTCTGTCCACCCGCGCGGTGCGGGCGCGGGCCCTTGCCTGGGCCGCGTGGAAAGGGGCCCCTGTTCCCGAAACACCTTCGGTCTCCGGTCATGGCAGTCGCGCCATACCGACGGTCCCCTCGGCCAGTGGCCCACCGGAGGCCTGGCCATGCATCGGCTATGTCCCGATGGCCTCAAAGGCGCTTCGGATGGATCGGTATGAAGCCCTCGCCGCTCTGTTGCGTCGTGCAAAAGGTGGCCCGATCACCTGCGATAAAGCCTTTTTCGAAACAACCGCGCTTCCCGATACAGACGCTGCGACGGAGGTTCTACAAAGCCTCGGCTACAGAAAGGTTGAGGGGGCAGCAACAGATCAAATCGATCCGCCCCTTCAGTTCGAAAAACGGAAATCTTCGCGCAAGAAGACACCGGGTCGAAAGAGCGCTGGGCGCAAGACAAAAGCGAAACCAGCCAACCACAAACAGATGGACCCGAATTCCCCCTTTGCCGTCCTGAAGAACTGGGGCAAGTCCTGATGACTGGGGAGGCAGCACCGACCACGCTTCGGATCGACAAATGGCTGTGGCAGGCACGCTTCTTCAAAACCCGGACGTTAGCGGCAAAGGCCATCGCCAGCGGCCCGATCCGGGTCAACCGCATGCCGGTCGCCAAGCCTGGTTACAGTATTCGGGTCGGCGATGTGTTAACCTTCGCCCAGGGCAAGCTAATTCGCGTCATCGAAGTGGCTGCGCTTGGGGCCCGCCGTGGCCCCGCACCGGAAGCGCAAATGCTTTATAAGGATCTTGACCCGCCGGCCGCACGCGCGCCAAAACCTGATGCGCCGCCACCGGTCGCGGAACGGGAAGCCGGGGCTGGACGACCGACAAAGAAAGATCGGCGCGACACAGACAAACTGCGCGATCCGCTGTACTAAGGCCCACAGCCCCCATCAAGGAACGATACGATGATCAATCGCCTGAAAGAATTCTTTACGCGTGAAAGCGCCAAAAACGGCCCATCGAAACACTCCCCGGACGAGCTGCATATCGCCGCTGCCGGGCTGATGATCGAAGCCGCCTCCATGGACGGGCATATCGATGAAAGCGAGCGGGAGCAGATCGCTGACCTTGTCGGGCGTCACTTCAATGTCGGGCCGGATGAAGTCGCCGAGATCATCGCGGCTGGGGAAAAGAAAGCCCAAGATGCGGTCGATATCTATGGCTTCCTGCGGTTGATCAACACGCATTTCGACGAGGCGGAGCGGGTCTTGCTGGTCGAGATGCTTTGGGAAGTCGCCTATGCCGACGGCGTTCTGCATGATCACGAAGCCGC
The DNA here is from genome assembly GCA_006844765.1 of Alphaproteobacteria bacterium. Classification (GTDB taxonomy): domain Bacteria; phylum Pseudomonadota; class Alphaproteobacteria; order UBA8366; family Aestuariispiraceae; genus SPJV01. The sequence continues at coordinate 6,387 of SPJV01000050.1, forward strand.
GCTGGTGCGCCGGGTCACCGGATTGCTGGGCGTCACGGATAGGGACGCCGGATCCGCCCGGAAACGCGCCATGACGCGGCTGGGTGTCGACTGATACCGATCTACGCTATAGAAGATATCCGAATAGAAGAGGCTGCCTGAACGACCTCCCCCCGTTTGCAAACATGACGTCGAGGCTTTGTCTGCCATCGGCGATATCGAGAAAGAGCCTTTCAATGAGCGACGGTCAATCGACTGCCAGCCCTGCCTGGCACGCTTACGCGCTTCTGACGATCACATCGATTTGCTGGGGCATGAATGCAATGTTTGGACGTGCGGCTGTGGGGGAGGTCTCGCCCTTAACTCTGGTCATGCTGCGATGGGTATCCGTCGCTGTGCTGGTCCTGCTGTTCACCCGCCGAGATTTGGTCCAGGCTTGGCCGGTCTTACGCAAACATCTGCCTTTCGTCGTAATTATGGGCGTCCTGGGATATACGGCCTTTAACTCTTTCTTCTATTTGGCCGCCCATGAAACCACTGCCGTCAATATCGGTATTCTGCAGGGATCAATCCCCGTCTTCGTCCTGATCGGTGCCTTTTTTATGTATCGGACACCGGTATCGCCCCTGCAGATCCTGGGCGTTTTGGTAACCTTGGCCGGCGTTATCGTCGTCACGGTTCAAGGGGACTTCGAACGGCTCGCTTCTATGGCGGTCAACCATGGCGATCTGCTGATGCTGATCGCCTGCGCGTTTTATTCATCCTATACCGTAGGCCTGAAGCGTCGCCCGCCGGTTCCCGTGATGGCGATGTTCGCAATTATGGCGATTGCCGCGATGATTGCAGCGATCCCGGGCGTTGTTGTTGAAGTCGTTCAGGGAAGCTTTCAGGCGCCGACCTTAAAGGGCTGGGTGCTCGTCGTTCTAATCGCGCTGCTGCCCTGTTTCCTGGCGCAAATCTGCTTCATGAAAGGTGTCGAGGCAATTGGCCCCGGCCGCGCCGGCATCTTCGTGAATATGGTCCCGATCTTCGCCGCAATCTCGGCAATCATTTTCCTAGGCGAAGTCTTTCAGACCTTCCATATGGTTGCCTTGGTGCTGGTCCTCGGCGGGATCTGGATCGCGGAGCGTGGGAAAGCAGCGTGAGACGCGAACGGCTCAAGGGCGCCAGTCGATACAGGCTTCTAAAAAGGCACTGAGGACCGGGGTAACGCGCTCCGCCAGATCACTGCGATAGCCATAGGGCAGGGCTTCGTCCATATAAGTTGCCTGCGACAGTTCCAGCTGGACCGCGTGGATCGCGGAATCAGGGTCCCCCATCTGCCGGGTGATGAACCCACCCTTGAAGCGCCCATTCAGCACATGGGTGTAACCCTTATCGCGGCCCGTTTCCTCCGCAATCCGCATCAGAGTCTCGGATAAACTCTCCGCACAGGACAGCCCGCCGAAAGTGCCCAGATTGAAATCCGGCAAAACCCCGTCAAACAGGCGGGGCACAGCGCTGGCGATAGAATGCGCATCCCAGAGAACCGCATGACCAAACTGTGCCTTGATCCGCGCCAGCTCCGCACCCAACGTCTCATGATAAGGCCGCCAGAACGCATCCACCCGCTGAAAAGTCTCCGCCATATCGGGGGTGACATCATTCTGATAGATCGCTCCCCCTTCGAACAGGTCCACCGGTATAAGCCCTGTCGTCGTTTGCCCCGGATAGAGGCTTTCATCACTGGGCGGGCGGTTGAGATCGACAACATAGCGGGAATACTGCGCCACCAGCACAGAGGCACCCAACCCCTTGGCAAAGTCATAGAGCCGATCAACATGCCAGTCGGTATCCGGCAGCGCGCGGGCTTCCGGGGTCAATCGATCTGCCATCCCTTCCGGCAGCGAGAGCCCGGCATGCGGTACACTGATCAGCAAGGGCGTCGACCCAGGATGCAAGGTGAACACGTCTGTCATGATGACTGGTCATCCTTCCGCAAACTCGGCAACCCGATTCCAACGGCGTCGAAACCGCCATCGACTGCCAATGTCTGACCAGTGATGTATGAGGCCTCAGGCCCGCACAGAAAACAGATTGCCGCAGCGATTTCGCGCTCGGCACCATATCGGTTCAGTGGAATAGCGTCATGATAGGCGGCCCGAATATCCTTTGAATGCACCGCCTTCGCCATCGCTGTCTCGACCGGTCCCGGTGCGACCAGATTGACCCGGATGCCACGCTCCCCAAGCTCTGCGGCTTGCTGCCGGGTCAGATGCGCCAATGCTGCCTTACTGGTACCATAGGCGACCCGAAGAGTGCTGGCCCGCAGACCCGAGATGGAGCCGATATTGACGATGGATGATCCCATCCCGAAATGCGGCAGACAGGCTTGGGACATGATGAACGGTCCTGTCAGATTGACCGAGAGTATTTCTGTCCATTCCGCCAGAGAAGTGTCGGATAAGGGTTTGAAATTGGCGATCCCGGCATTGTTAACCAGTGCGTCGAGGCGTTTGCCCTGCGGCAGGAACCGCGCGACTGCGTCCATCACCACACCCTGATCGGAAACATCCGCTTCCAGCGCCATGGATCGGGCCGCGCCGAATTCCTTCGCCAGATCATCCGCCGTCGCCGATAGGGTATCCCCATCGATATCCAGAAGCCCGACCCGCCAGCCATCCTGCAGGAAACGAACCGCAACGGCACGGCCGATCCCCCGCGCAGCGCCGGTAACCAGCACTGTTTTTTCATCGTCACTCATACTTGTCCTTCCAATCCACGCATCTTGGAGTCTGTTTTCTAGGGAATTTACTTTTTGGGCTGTTCCGGCTTGCCCATTTCATTGAGACCAAGCAGTCGAAGGACACGGGTGTGGTCCCCGCCGCCTTCCACCAGCTGCACCAGCAGCTCGCCAAAACTCATATCGCCCCAGGACACCGCCCGCCGGATCAGGTAGGGAACCGGCGAGTGTGGTTCTGTCCGGATCAGATAATCTGCAACTTCGGAAAGCCGTTGATAGGCCTCCGCACGGCCCCGGATCGGGCCAGAGGCGCCGGGGTTTGCGGCAACGGGATTTGAGGCAACGGAATCTGAGGCCGCGCCATTCGGATCATCCTGCGTCACGACGGCATCCCCCTTTTCTTGCCCAGTATCTTTATCATCACCAGTCTCTGATTGAGACGGCGCAGCTTCCGATCCGGGCAAGCGCCCGCCCCGGCTTTCGATATAGAGGCGAAGCCGTTCATCGATTTCATCCAGCACCGACTTTAACTCGACGAAAGAAGGCGCATCATCCGGCGCAGCGGTATCCAAAAAGGCATCCAGCCGGTTCAGCTCCGCAAGCGCGCCTTCTGTTTCCTCCGCCATCGTTTCATGAAACGCCAGTGGTGTCAGGCTGACACTCGCTTCGAAGGCGGTGCGGTCCGGCTTGTTCCGTCCGGCCCGCCTGGCGGATTCCGCATCGCGCTTCGCCAAATTCTCCAGCCGCAACACTTCCTGCCAATCAACGACAGTAAAGGCCCGCGCTTCGCCGCTGACCGGCCTGGTTATCGGCATCAATCGCAGCAGAACCGGCAGGTGCCGCGCGGCCCATAACAGGGGCGCGATGCGAAAATCCGCATCATCGGGCTCCAGACGAGGATGCAGACCTTCCCAATATTCCTCACAAAGGCTCGCGGTGAGGTCGAGACCACGGCGAAAGCCGGCCATCCCCTCCATCTGCGTCCAGGCTTCCGTCAGCCAGATCGCGCAATGCAGGTCTTTCGATGTCTCTACCAATGTGGTCTGGCAGAGGTCCCGAACCTTTATCCAATCCGCTTGTTTCAGCTCGGTCTGCCAGATGCCTTGGGGCAGGTCCGCATTGTCGGACCGCCGCGCCTCCTGAATCTCCCGGAAGACAGGCATGTCCGAGATCGGAATGCCACAGGGATCATCACCCGGCAGCGCGGCTAGCAGCGCCTCCAAGTCATTCTGATTTTCCGGTTCTGCCGTCGCCGCGGACTTACGGGCATCATCGGGGGCATCATCACGGGCATCATCAGGGGCATCATCAGGGGCACCAACTGGGACATCATCCACCGGTCGCGCATCCTTGGCGGAAGCGCTCTTACCTTTGCTATTCGACCCTTTTTTTGCATTGGCTTTTGCACCGTCTTTTGACGCGTTCTTAGCAGGTTTCTTTGCCATCCCGTTCAATCCTAACCGCGTTCGCCGAGTAGACTTGGCGCCGAGACCGGCATGACCGGGATCGTGATCGGCACGGTATTCCCTTGTGCTGTTGCGGAGACCTCAATGCGGATGAACAAGAGTGCCTCCTCTACCGCGCCGCCGGCTGTGGGTCTGGTCGGGACACGGAACCGCAATGTGTGCGGCTTCGGATCGAGCAGCCCTTCAAAGTCTTCCGATCCAGCACGATGCTGTTGCACCAAATCGAAGAGCGCCCATGACCCTTCATAGTTTTGTCTCACACTTGAGCCATTCACCACCAGCGAAGGCCTATCGGGGGCAATTGCGGGGCGCCGGATCGCGTTTTCCGCCCAACGCAGCGTGACCGCGATAGGATCGCCCAATGACCAACGCAGGGTATTTGCGGTATCTCTGTTACTGACGGTTTGTCCGCCGGCGGAGACCTGCCAGTCGATCACCTGATTGCCACCCTTTTCTTGCCCCTCATTCACCCGGAACGTGACCGCTAAATCAAAGGCCGGCGCAGATGTCTCTTGTCCCGTCGCAAGCCAGGGCGCGAAGACCGATCTGACCAGCGCCATCCGCTCAAGGAAGTCGAGCGCCAATTCCCCTTCAGGCCCCAAGCCTTCCGCGCGCACCAAGGCATTCTGCGCGTCCTTTGCCCGGTTGTCATAAATCGCGAAGAAGCGACTTATTTCGCGCGGTGAGGCCACTCGAACCCCATCGCGATAGGGGCCTCGCACGAAGGGGTAGCGCCCTGCCAGCTGCGCATCGAAGGCATCGGAAATTTCGTCATACGCGGTCTGGGCCCTGATCTCCGCCAGATCGCTGCAGCGTTGACGAACCGCCTCCCGCAGCGCTGCGGCACGGGCAAGGAAGTAGTTCTGCCCCCGATCCCCGAGCCGAGCGCCATCCAACACCTCTTCACAATTGGAAAACCCGACCTTCATCAGATCGCCGGCGATGAAGCGTTCCAGGACCGCAACTGAATTCTCCGGTTTACTCAAGGCAACCTTCTGCAATTCATCCAGAATGCGTCGCCATTTACCGACCAGCCTACGATCCCGATCCGCCAGACGAATATCACGGGAGGCCAAGAGCTTGATCAGCGGATCGATATAGTTTTCCGCCAAGACACGGACCCGGTCATGCTGGACCGCCAATTGCTCGCGAAGATGCAGCGGATCGGTTGCCTGAAAAGCATCCAAGGCCATGCCCGGCGTGCCATCCCACCAAGAGAAGTCACCGCCAACCGGCCGGTAAAGCTGTTCCGTCGCGAAGAGGTCATCCGCTTCATCCAGCAGATCCAGGGCCTGGCTCATCACCATATCGGTCAGATCGATGAAGCTATCCTCAAGGCCAAGCGTGTCATACGCCTCCAAGATCGCAATGAAAGCCGGCGAGGCCGTCTTGATACTGGCAACCTCTCTTCCCAGCCGCTCCTCGCCGCTCAGAGCACCGCCGGCTCTGGCGGCACTGAGGGCGGAAGATATCCCATCCGGCCCGCCTTCCAATGCGACAGCGATCCGATCATTCACCACTGCCTCTAACCGTTGAGCAGCAGCACTACGCAGTAGGCCATGCAGCGCCACCGGCGCTTCATCCAGTCGTTCCTTCATGAAGTTGTCATAGGCGGAAAGGAACTCGATTGCCTCCCCCAGGCGATCCCGGTTCCAGCCCGCGCCACTGCCGGCAACCGGCGCTGCGGGAAGTGGCCTGTCGCGTCCTTCTGCCATGAAGCGCTCTGCCAACAAGCCGAGAGACAACAGGTGGAAATCTTCCACCGGCTCCGCGAGCAAGAGAGAGATATTTTTTCCATCTCGCTTCAGAAGGGGCCCCAGCGTCAGGGAGCGTAAATCTGGTAACTCCAGCCGCACATCCTCAACGCCATCAATGACCTCACGGTCGAGACGCGCCGCTAGATTGGGGCCGAGAAGAACCGAACCGCCAATCCTCTCCAAGACCGGATCAAAAGCGCTGGTCGGGTCATAATCCGGATCGTCCATCCAGGCATTTTCCGGCGCTTTCAAAAGCTCTTCAATTTCTGAGATTCGCTCAGTCAGCAGCACCAAGGCACCAATGCCCGAGGCATAGCGGTTCGCCGCATCATCCAAGGCCAGGCCGACTTCGCGAAGCGCTACCAGCAAACGGTTTTCAGCAAATCGTTCCCGGATTGCATCAGCCGCCAGGGTTTCGAAGCGGCGGCGCGCATCGGCTGAAAAAGCTTCCGGCGGGATTTCCTGGTACCGAACGGACCGAAGCGCTGTTTCATAGAATGTCGCATTCTCCAGAAAGTCCTGTGGCAATTGTGTCCCGAAAAGATATCGGACCAATGCCTTGATATCGGTCAGGTCACGGCTGTCCCGCAGCGTATTGTAGCGTAACAGTGCCGATTCAAACCGGCGCAGCGCCTCGACATATTGCATCATCCGCTGAAATGCCGGCCCGCCTGGAAGGGTCTGGCTGCCGGCCAGGCCTTCACCAGCCGCCGCCAGCACACCTGCGACAGACGGAACTGCCGGCAGGCTTATGCCTTCCGCCCCCGCATTCGGGGGGGATCCAAAACGTTGATGGGATCGCGCTGCCTTATCGGCTGCAGACAGGCGTCCAGCGATGATACTACGTCCGCGCTCATCAAGCGCCGCCTGCATGGATTGAAGAATGAACTTGTTGAAGGCTTCCGTCGTCAGATCGACGATCTCATCATCATAGCTGAAGAACAGCGAGCTGGGGATCAGGACAGAGGAAAAACTATCGACAGAAACCTCTGTCATGCCATTCAGAAGGTTTATGGCCTTTTCCCTGTCGAAGCTGCCGCCCACTGCACCACCATTACGATCCCATCGCTGACTGCGATAGGCTTCCAGTTCGCGCAGATCTTCTTGTACGTCCTTTACGAAAGGTTCGACCGTGTCGACGCCGTCCTGGATTGTGCCAAGGGAATACCAAAGCGCCAGCGCACCGATGCCGGCAAAGGCACCTGCTGCGATCTGCGCACCCAGCGCAGTCCGATTGCGGGCCAATAGGGCGCGCTTAACCGGTCTTGCCAGACCGCGTTCCGCAAAAATCTTGCGGTCAAAAAGATCATGGAGGAAAGCTGGGGCGGGGGGCGCATTCTGGGGACCGCTATAAACGCCGCCCAGGACTGAGGCTTGATCCAGGCCGGAACTGCGGCCTAAGCCACTATCGCCGGTGAAGTACAATCCGCGCATTGCAAAGGATTCATGATAGGCGCTAGGTTTGAAGAGCTTCGAGATATAAATCCCGATATTGGGTCCAAGCACCGCGAAAGCTTCCGGCAGACGGAACATCTCATCAAGATCAGAACCAGGTTCTCCGCCGGCTAGGAGTTCCAACTGCGCATCATTGAGCTGGCGATCAATGACAGACATTGCCTCTGACACCCATTCTTTGCGGAACTGGGTATCGATCCCATAGGGGCTGGACCACCCGAGCATACCGTTGCGGGTTTCTTCAGGCAGCATCTGGACATAGGGCTTAAAGCCGGTGAGGCGGTCTGATTTGGTGATCAGCACATAGACCGGCAGCGCCAGACCTAGCCGCGCCTGAACCTGCCAGAGCTTTTTATAGACGGCTTCCGCACGGGTCGCGACGTCTTCCGGTTGGCGCGGCAGGCCCTGCCGGTCAATCAGATCATCAATCGGTACGGTCAGGATAATGCCATCCGCCGGGCGCCGGGGCCGGTATCGGTCTAGCAACGAGAGCAATACCCGCCAACCCTTGGCAGCAGAGCTTCGACGGTCGCCAAGCCGCACCAGATTACCCGCGACATCAAGCACCACACCGCGGTCAAAGAACCACCATTTACAGGCCGGACTGCTGGCTTCCCAATCCTGGGCCGGAGCACCAACCGGCATGTTCAGGCCCGTTGCCCCAGCCAAGGTTGATTTTCCAGACCCTTCCGGACCAATCAGCAGGTACCAAGGAATAGCATAGCGCCAGTCGCGGCCCGCCACATGGGTCCGCAAAATATTGAGCGCATATTTAAAGCCCTTCTTCAGCGGTAGGAGCGGTATATCATCGGGCTCTACTGCGAACGCATCATCATCCGTGTCTTCCTGAAGAAGTCTTTGGGAATCTCCACCGTCACTGTCACCCCCATCCCGATTGCGATCCCGGGCACGGCGGAACAGCCACAGCAGCGCCAGGATCATCGCGATAGAAAGCGCGATCAGGACACCAACAATCCCCGGCAAATAGGGCGTCAGCTTAAACAGCACATCGCGGATGAAATCGAACCAAGCCATCTTGCGCGTCTACCCGCCAAGACCGTTAGAGGAGGATGACGGGATGGGCTCCGCCAATCGCTGGTCCAACGGCTCGACCGTGCCTTCCCACAGCAGATGGCCAAGCACCAGATATCCGAAAATCACCGCGCCGAGCACCCAGAACCATCGGGTCGGCGAGGGCAGCATCCTCGGCTCCGCCTCAATGGCGGTGTAAGCATAGGCTTCCGGACAAAGGTCGCGGGCTTCCGCAAGAAGGTCTGGCTCCCGATGGAAGATATCGGCATAGAGCTGGCGTTTGTATTCGGCGAGCCGCCCTGCATGGGTTGGCCCCCGATAGCGCCCTCGAAACCCAAAAGACAGCGCCAACAAAAATACCGCTGCAAGTTCCGCCTGAGATCGCGTCCCTTCCTTCAACACGGCATCTGCGCGTCGAAAGAATTCGTCACCGGCGTTATAGGATCCAAAAAGTCGGGTTTCCAAAAGATCCTGGTTCCATTGAGCGCGACCCGACCAATCCATGCTTAAGAAAACCTCATCGGCCAGAACCGCCATCACATACTGCGCTTGCCGATAAAAGATCACGCCATATTCACCACCACGCCGACCGGATTCCAGCGCTTGCCGCTCAAGAAGCGATTGCAGCTTGTTCTGTGCTTCCCCGGCAGCGAGGCCGATGTCACGTGTCGGTTCTCTGTTCGGCAAGGGCGGGGCCGATGGCTTACCATCACTGGGAAGCGGTGGAGGTGGCGGTTTGGACGGTGCGATAAAAGGAGACTTTGGCGCGAAACCACCGGGGCTCGCATCCTCCTCAATCACATCATTATCGGTTAGATCAGTACCCCGTGCAGGGCCGCTTTGGCGGGCAAGATCTCGCAGCTCGACCAGGAGCGCGTGGAATTCGCGAAATTGTGCGATCAGATAGGACCCAGCAGAACCAGACGCCTGCCCCGACATGCGGCCAATGCCGGTTTGTGATCCGCTTCCGCCCATATCGACGCTTGCAAGGCTCATTAGCGGTGTTTCCCTATCCGGTCCCTTACCGCCCACCCTGCCAGCGCCATCGGCGGAAGGATATTGCGGGCCCTACATTGCCCCATGGCTCAATCAGCCCTACCGGCAGCATTCCGGATATAAAGTACGATTTCCTGTGGTGCTGCCCGGCTGCCCGGATCGCGACTCAACACAAGAAGACGCTCGCCAGGGATGACATGGGCTGGGTCGGCGGTGATCCGAAACAAGACCACCCCGCGCGTCGGCACAAGATCGAGCGCCCGTTCCCGCTCCAACTGAACCCGCGACGCGCCAAGAACCCGGGTTTCTTCAATTTCAGGCAACGCCGATTCCGTGCCGATCAAGGCAGCGTCGACCCAAGCGACAACATCCTGTTCGGTCATATCGTGGCGAGCCCGAACTCCAATGGTCAAATCGTCGCGACACCAGGCTTCTTCCAGTACCAGCGAGAAGACATCATCCGCATCGGTGAATGGAATAGCGGTATAGGCTTCCGACACGCGGTCGAGCATTCGGACTGCAAAATCAATCGCTTCTGTAAAGCTCTTCAACGGATTTGTGTGATCATAGGCATCAAAGGCTGGTGGCAGACCGGCCCCTCCGACAATCACCATCGACCCGACCACCTGACAAAGCGAGAGATAGAGTGTGAAAGGATGGGCGCGGTCTGTCTTCAACAGGGCTTCAAATGGGGGCAGCGCAGAAACCAATCCGTTGATCATCATTTGCGAGCGGATCAGCATCGGCTGATCAGCCTGCCCGACCGGAGACCCAGCGCGCTCCGCCAGATAAATCGCCTTTTCCCGCAACCGTGTCGCAAGTTTTTGACAGACTTCCCCAATCGGCGACGCGCGGGAAACAGCAAGCTGTGCAGGCACAAATTTCGTTTCTGCAAAGGCTTCGCCCTGCAGATGGATGCGGGCGATGGGAAATCCGCTCAACCGGTCCGGCAAGGTCTCTCCCGCATGCAGGCGGGGTCGGGGGATGAGACGCGGCAGGCGCATTTCCCCTTCACCCGTCGTGTTATCCGGGATCATCGGTCCTTCATCGCCGCGATAACGAGGGTCTTCACCATCCGTAAGCGGTGCGCCCGGGCGATGTTTGGGCACGGCCAGAAACAGGGTCAGCGGCCGCTTTGCGAGCGTTTCCTTGTGTTCTTCCAAATCAATCGTCAAGCCATGCGGGTCTGAGCGATGATCGAAGGAAAGCACCAATCCATCCGGCAGCACGGCTTCCAGACTTAAGATACTGAATTCGCCGGCGGCCAGTTTGACGGGATCGGTCTGCAGATGCTGCACGCCCCAATGATAGGGCTGCGCCGCCAATTGGTGATAGGCAACAAGCGACTCCGCCCGCAAGCTCGCCTCTTGAAAATGCTGCGGGGCGAGCAGCATGCCTTCATGCCACTGGATCGCGTCCGGTATGTCGCGCGCGCTCTTCGCCATTGGCTCAGTCTTTCCTTCCCCGCAATAGAAATTCGCAAAATACAGAAACCGCGCTTCGATGCTGGATGAAACAGCGCAGCTGATTGTCGGAATTCCTTGTAATTCTAGCGTTATTCGACCTGATCACACAAGAATGCGCACTGACTGTTGATGGACACGTCCATCACTGGGCAGCAAACAACCCGATCAGTTCTCCACATCGACGGTTTCGAGGGTAAATCCATCTCTGCCGAGCGTCACCCGAAGCCCGGACCGGCTTTCCAGGCGCGCCCGGTGAGCGCCAGGCGTTGCATAACGGGCGAAGAGAAAACCAGCCTGAGCCGTTTCGCCTTCTGCGTTTTTGAGCGGCCCTTCCCCTATCGTGGTTTCCGGCAAACTGTTTTCGGGCACCATTTCCCACCCCATAACAGCGAAACCATTCTCGAAGTCGCGGCCAAACTGATCTTTTCGATCAAACCATTCTGCCGCCGTCAGTCCGGAAAGCGCCCCGATCATACCACGGTCATAGACAATCACGAGATCCACCGCGACAGGGCGATTGCCATTCGCATCCCGATCCGCCGTCAACTGAATAGACGTCAGCGAAAAGACCGACGATTCTTCTTCCGCCGCACAACCGTTCAAGACCGCGAACAGGGCCACAAGCATCCCGACCCCGGTTTTACGCATGGCCGCAACGCCGCCACAAAAACTGCCTTGTCGAAACATCCCCATCACGGATCAGCCTTCCAAAAGGCCGGAATAAACGATCCCGATCAGGCCGGCGTCACGACGCAGTTTTGCAAGCGCACGCTCCGCGACAACGCGGTCATTGAACGCGCCGGCACGGACATAATGCAGCGCCTGCCCGTCCGCCCCTGTCCCTTCCTCGATCCGCGCGTCTGACAGAACCCCGGAAAGCCGGCGTACCATGCGCTCCGCGTTACTGCGGCGTCCAAAGGCCCCGAACTGCAAGCTATAGGGTACATCGCCGCGGATCACGCGGGTCGCAACGGGGGTAGGCGCTACAGTCGGCTCAGACTGGGTCAGATCAACAGGATCCGGCGCAACCGCGTCCAAGGTTACGCGCGGTATCCGGTTGGTCTCTGTCTCTGCTGCGTCAGTCAACGCAACCGGCGGCGCCGGCTTTAATCGGGCGCGGGGGGCAAGGTCTGGGAAAACCCCGGGGTCCTCTGTTGGCTCAAATACCGCAGGGTCGACTTCTCGCACCGTTCGTTGCTGTGCTTCCAAGGCCGCGGCAATCTCAGGCGCCGGGATTCGAACACTGTTTTCCGGCACAATCGCCTGTGCTGGGCGCGCAATACCGCTTTGTGAAGAGGGTGCGGACTGCACAGGCTGCAACGCCGGTCGAGCGGGCGCGACTGTCTGGCCCCGTCCTGTAGTGTTAGAGCCTGTAATGTTAGAGCCTATAATGTTAGACCCTGCAGTGCTGGATTGAGCGACGGGGTAGCCTTGATCGTTGAACAGCAAATACGCCGCAAGAAAGCCGGCAAAAAACAAGGTCAGAGCCACAAAACCGGATCCACCGATCAGCCCATAGTAAAGCGATGGGCGCATGGCGAAGCGGACCTCCGTTCCGTGTGTGACATGCGGCGCATCCCGATAGGCATCAGGACGATAGGCATTTACACCTGGGCTGCCAGTGTAAAACGATCCGTTGCGCCCGGCCTGCGACGCAGGCACATCAGACGCATAGGCACTGCGCATCGATGCCGAACCATGCCCGCCACCATTGATGCTTTCTCTTCCGTTTTCGCTTTGGAACAGACTCGCCACGCCGAATTTATCAGCGGGTCGGCGCGGGCCATATCCAATACCGTATTCTTGCCGGTCTCGGACCGTCATGAGATCGTCTCCACCCGGATTCTCCGGGATTTACTAGATATAGAGGCTGTGAAACAAAAATCCTCTAAATATAGATTCTGATATTTATAATAACATTTGAGTGATTCTTAAGACAAGAATCTGTTTAGCAGGAATTACTTAATTTTTACTTATCAATATCTGGGATAAAGTTTCACACAAGCCACACTATGTTGATGAGGCGCAGATCCCAAGCAAATGTTCATTTGGATTTGTTTAGTTCTCTTAATCGAAAATAGGTATTGGCGGAAATATGTCTACTGAGACAGCCCGTTAATAACACAGCCTGTTACTAAGACAGTCAGATAATAAGACAGCCTGGAAACACTTCACGCAATCAACACAGTTGGATAGGGAACGACAATCGTCCCCCCATGCGCACAAGTATCGGCCATCCGCGAAATCGGCAGCCCCCCCGCCAGACAGGTGGGGGAGCCCATGGCGACCACATCGGGCGGCCCAACACAAACCGCCATCGATCCTGGCCCAATCGCCGGCATGGAACCGATCAAGACAGTTGGCGCTGAGGGAGCCGAAACAGGGCCCCCAACATGCGGCACGACCCCCGTTACCATCGGGCAGACATGCATTGCAGCCAACATGGATGCGGGCATCGACATTGATGAAAACCCTTTCCCGACACGGTGATCAGGCACCCGACAGACCAGCAGTCGATACAGCCTTCTTCCGTCAACCTTCCCTTAACGACTAATGAATAGACTGGCAGAATCGTGGGCGCGAGACCATGTATTTTGAGATGCACGAAAAAGCACATCTTTGCGCGCCGATGCAAAGATGGTTTTCATACCGCGCTGCAACAGTACAATGGTCGCTTAAAGTGACGTTACGAGATGGACTTAAAACAATGTCGGACCTAGACGAACCGGGCATTCTGCCGCCACCGCCACCGGATTGGACGCCGCCGGATCACCTGGATGATCCCGCGTCACGGATGGCGAAATTCGCGATCGGCGAGTCTGTTGAGCATCGCCGCTTCGGTTTTCGCGGTGTAATTTTCGATGTCGATCCGGAGTTTGCGAATTCCGACGAATGGTATCAATCGATCCCAGCAGAAATCCGCCCCCGCAAGGATCAACCCTTCTACCATCTCTTCGCGGTCAATCCGCAGGACAACTCCCCCTATATCGCCTATGTGTCCGAACAGAATCTGGTTCCGCTGGCAGAAGGGGAAGAAGTCGCCCATCCCTCCGTCGCCGATTATTTCGACGGCAAGCGCAATGGGCAGTTCCAGATGCCGCGTGACAAGATGAATTGATCGGGCGGACCAAAGCCAGCACTTGCCATTTGGCCCAGGCTAGCCTCACACCTCTTCGATCAGCGGTTTCCCGAAATCGATCATGATCGGCTCATAACCCTCCGCCGCAACGAAGGCCTTTAACCCGTCCCCGGTCAAAGACGTCGTGCGGTCATTCCGCAAAGGGTGACAATTCACCGTCTCATGCTCGAATAGGCCTGTGTCCAGGACGACGGTCACCCGCTTGTCGGTATCATTGATGATCCCAAAGGGCGTCACAGAGCCCGGAATCACCCCCAACACCTCCATTAAGAGATCCGGGTTCCCGAAGCTCAGTGAGGCCTGTGCACCCAGCCGTTTTTTCAGTGCTTTCAGATCCACCATGCGATCCTCCAGAACCGTTGCCAGCCAAAGCCGCTTTTTCTTATCGCGCAGAAAAAGATTTTTGATATGTGCCCCGGGGATTGATCCGCACAGTGCCTGGCTTTCCTCTACCGTAAAAACGGCTGCATGTTCTTTGGTCTCATAGGAAATTCCAAGCGCGTCCAGGCGGTTATACAAGTCTTCATCAGTCTTTGGCATGAGGGAAACTCCGGTTCCGAAGGGGTGCGTTACAGGCGGAAATAACAAGCTTTCACAAACCTCGCAAATCCCTCTTGCAAAGGGCAGACGCATGGCTATTATGCGCGCCGCTTCGCCAGACGAACTTCTGTCCCGGCGAAACGATACCCACCGCGATACAATGTCCTAGCGATACTGTATCAAGGATTTGGAATGCGGGCGTAGCTCAGGGGTAGAGCGCAACCTTGCCAAGGTTGAAGTCGTGAGTTCGAATCTCATCGCCCGCTCCAATTTTTCTCAATAAAATCAAATATTTATGCCTTCGTGGGGTTGGCGTGTTGCCAGGTTTTCCGACCGTGTTGCCAAAGTTTTGGCAACAACATCCTCTTCCAT
>SPJV01000049.1 GCA_006844765.1 Alphaproteobacteria bacterium
TTTTTATGTGGTATTGGGGTGGCTTTTGAAAACCGGTGTTGGGGCGGTCAGATTTCGGTGGTGCATATCGTGAACCTCCCAAGGGCGTTGCATTGGGAGTGACCTGGTTGAAAATCGTCGCGAGAGTGTTATTCTATGCGGAGCCGAATACAAATGCTGTCCGGTGAGCGCACGGCATTTCTTGGGAGCCGATTTCATGAAGACCAATGTCACGAAGACCAATGTCACGAAGACACTGTTCACGCGTATCAGCCTTCTTCATCGTAAGCCGGAACTTCGGGTTCTGTCAGTTATCGCAGTGATTGGCGCTGGTTTGGTACTGACCGCGACGATGCCGGGCTTGACGGATGAGATCATCGCGTTGAGTGCTGTTTTCCGGTAAGGGCACTTGTCGACGGGTCGATTGAGCCGCGAAGACCTTGTTGTCTTGGCGCAAACGGCCCATGAGCGCCACAGCGCGGGCGCGCTTGATGAGGCGAAATCGCTTTATCAGAAAATCCTCAACACTGTTCCCGGGCATTTCAACACACTGCACATGATGGGCGTTGCTCTGGCTCAGCAAGGGGCTGATGCCGATGCAATTACCTTTCTGAAACGAGCGGTTGGGGTAAAGCCTCAGGATGCGGACTGTCTGAACAATCTGGGAAGTGCCCAGGCACGAAGTGGCGATCTGGCAGGAGCGGCGGATAGCTTTACCAAGGCGCTTGATGCCAGCCCCGGGCATATGTCGGCACGCGACAACCGTGTTCGGGCCTGGCGTGGCTTGGGGCGGGTGGAGGATGCTCTCTCAGACCTTCAAGTGCTCGCAGACGCGGCGCCGACGGAGCCACGGCCCCTGGTCACCGCAGCGCAAGTCTGTCTTGAGGCAAAGCTTTGGCCGGATGCGATCGGATTTCTGGATCAGGCAACCGCGTTGTTGCCGGATAACCCGAATGTCTGGTTCATGCGCGCTGTTGCCTTGCGGGAGACGGGGGCGTTGGAGGAAGCCGCAGCCAGTCTTGAGCGGACGATTGCCCTTCGCCCTAGCTTGCCGCAGGCGCATTCCAATCTTGGCGTTGTTAAGCGCGCGTTGGGGCAGATCGAGGCGGCGCTGGCATGCCACGACCGAGCGCTCGCCCTAGCCCCGGATGACATTGATTTTCACATCAATCGCAGTGGCTGCCTTTTGGATTTGGAACGCTTTGAAGACGCTGTCGAAAGTCTCAGTATTATCTTGAAATCCCGTCCGGATGACGCGATGGCGTATTTCGACAGGGCGAGCGCTTATTTCGGCTTGAAGCGGGATGAGGCGGCACTGGCGGACTTGGATAAGGCTATTTCCCTTCGCCCGGATCATGCCGGCGCACATACTAATCGCGGCGGTGTCTTGCGCCGGATGGGGCGTAGCAGAGAAGCAATAGAATGCTTCCGTCAGTCGCTATCCTTGGAGGCTGACAATCCCGATGTCCTTCAACAGTTGGGGCTTGCCTTTAATGACTGTAATGACGCGGCGGCGGCGTTGGACTGCTTTGATCGCGCCCTTACCCTAGAACCGGATCATGCGGAATCCCAATGGGGAAAGGCGGTCACGCTGTTGGAAGACCAGCATTATCGTGACGGTTGGCACCTCTATCGCCGGCGTTTCGGTGCGCGGGATCGTCAGGGTGACTATCTCCAAACATCAAAGCCGGAATGGGTTCCCGGCACCCTGGGCCGTCTGCTGGTCTGGCCGGAGCAGGGGGTGGGCGATGAAATCATGTTTGCAGGATTGATTCCTGATCTGCTCGACAATCATGAGGATGTTACCCTGGCGGCGGATCCGCGATTGCATGGGTTGTTGGGGCGGTCGCTCCCGGATCGTTTGACGATTGCGTCACGCCCGCATTTGCCGGATGAGAGCACCTATGACCACCACCTGCCGATGGGGGAGTTGGCGCGCCTGTTCCGCTCTGAACCGGAAGCGTTTGACGCTGCACGCCACCCCTATTTGCAGGCCGACCCGTACCGTGTTCAGCAAATCCGCGAAACCTATGCGCCGGGTGAGAAAGACCGTCTGATTGGCATTAGCTGGCGCACTACAAATCCGACAACTGGGCATTATCGCTCGATACCGTTGAAACAGTTTGTTGCGGGGCTACCAGATCAGGCGACCGCCCTTGTAAGCCTTCAATATGGTGATGTCGGGGACGAGATCACGGCGGTGCAGGCAGAATGCGGCGTAGCGCTGGATCCTGTAGTGGGGGTGGATAAATGGAATGATATCGATGGCTTAGCGGCATTGATCGCGGCTTGCGATTTGGTCATTTCTGTCGATAACACCACGGTTCATCTCGCCGGGGCGCTGGGCAAAGACGTGCGGATATTGCTGCCCTTTCTGGCGGATTGGCGCTGGCCACGTTATGGCGCGAAGACCCCGTGGTATCCTTCCGCAACGCTTTACCGGCAAGAAGAAGACGCTGGATGGGATGCTGTCCTCGCCCAACTAAAGTCCGACCTTGAGACTTTATTTGCGACCCAATGATCAGTCGCTGAAGCCAAACATCTGCGTGAATTCTTCGACCTCAGCCCGATCTGTTCGCAGTCGATTGATCGGCGCGGTCTCGTCCATTTTCCCCAACGCGATGGCGCAGAAGAACATCCAATCCTTCGGTGGCTCGAGATGCCGGGTAAGCAGACTGTGCCACTGTCCCCAGGCTTCCTGGGCACAGCTGTGGAGACCATGCTCCCGCGCCAATAACATGATGCTTTGCAAAAACATGCCCGCATCCGCCCATTGTGGCGCGCCCATCGAGCGGTCCAGATAGACGAACAATCCGACAGGGGCACCGAAAAGCTCGAAGTTTCTACGGAACTGGTCTCGGCGCCCGGCTTTGTTTTCTCTCGTCACGCCGATCAGGTCGTAAAGATCCTCGCCGCATTTGAAGCGCCGGGCTGCATAGGGTTCCTTCAGCGGATTGGGGTAGACTTGGTATTCCCAAGGTTCCCCCCGGGGCAGGTCGGCCATCGTTGCCGCTACGTCTTGCTTGATCGCGTCCAGGGCCTCCCCAGCGACGGCGAAGACTTGCCAGGGTTGCAGGTTGCCGCCCGAAGGCGCACGTGCCGCGCCGGACAGTATCTCACGGATTGTTTTTGCCGGGACCGTGTCAGGCAGAAATGCCCGGCAGGAAATGCGGCTATCCAGTGCTTCTGAAACTTTCATCGGGGCGCCTTTAGAGGATTTCCAGAACTTGTTCCGGTGGTCGACCGAGCCGCGCCTTGCCATTGGCAATCACGATCGGTCTCTCGATCAGGCTCGGATTATCTGCCATCGCTTGGATCAGGGCCGCGTCGTCTGAGACTTCCTTGAGGCCAAGCTCCTTATAAACCGCTTCTTTGGTGCGCATCAGTTCGCGTGCTGATGTGAAGCCAAGCATGGTGAGCAATCCCTGGATCGTTGCCGCATCAGGCGGGTCTTGCAGATAGAGCACCGTTTCCGGCTCAATCCCCTTCTCTTGAAGAAGCGCCAGGGTCTGGCGAGATTTTGAACAACGCGGATTGTGATAGATGCTGACGGACATGACCGAATGGGCCTCGCTTTGGCAGGGTTAAGACTCTGGGGTCGCGGAAGGTCTTCGGCACCCCGTCAAAACAGATATCGCGTCTTCAGATGCGGTGCAATCGCGTGGGTGATTGTCGCTTCCTCACAACGGCGGTCTTTTCAAGCGCACCAACTGAATTTAGCGTGCGTTTTTGATCCGCAGTTTTGCCATAGGAGGACATTAGAGATGACAGTGTTGAACGAAGAGATCGGGACGCGGTTTCGGGAAGACGGTGTCGTCGTGTTGCGCGGGGCCGTGTCCCCGGATTGGATTGAAACACTCCGCAAAGGGCTAGACCGAAACATTGCCGAACCGGGCCCGCACCGCCGGGAATATACGAAGGAAGGCGCCTCAGGGCAGTTCTTTGGCGATTATTGCAACTGGGACCGGATCAAGGAGTATCGGGATTTCGTCTTCTCCTCCCCGACCGCGGATATAGCAGGCGAGCTGATGGGCTCTGATAAGGTCAATCTGTTCCACGAACATGTGGTGGTGAAAGAACCGAATACTGGGGAGCGAACCCCCTGGCATCATGATCAACCCTATTATTGCGTCGATGGAAACGACTCGGTCAGCATATGGATTCCGCTGGATCCTGTGCCGCTGGGACGGGGCGTTGAGTTTGTGCGGGGGTCCCATAAATGGGACCGCTGGTTTACGCCGACCAAATTTACCGGCACGGACTACGAACGTAACGAGCAGGAACAATCCGAACGAATCCCTGATATCGAGGCGGACCGGGATAACTATGATATCGTATCCTTTGGTCTTGAGGTCGGAGATGCCGTCGCCTTCCATTTTCGCACGGTGCATGGCGCGCCCGGAAATGTGTCAGCAGATACCCGCCGCCGTGCAATTTCCTTCCGCTGGACCGGGGACGATGCGCGCTTCGCCATTCGGACCGGCGAGATGTCACCGCCTTTTCTCGACTTCGAAGGATGCACTCATAAGCCGGGCGATGTCCTGGACAGCGCTCTATGGCCGGTGGTGCGTCAGATCGGGCAGGGGGCTGCCTCGACAGGGTAAGCGGGCTAAAGCCGTTAGCCGCCTGGGATAAGTGGTTTCAGCAAGGATACGATTGAGAACTTGTACCCGTCATTCGTCGCCCGATAGGCTTGCGAGAAGAACCGGAAATCCAAGCGGTTCCAGTTTTTCTGATCCATCAAGACAGCAATGGTCGACGCGTTCTCTGCATTGGCGATGCCGTATTTGATCTCATAGCTTGATTGAAAGCGGGCGAAGTCAAAGCCTTGCGCGTGGTCATGAGCCAAAACAATGGCCGCTGGACCGGTCATGAAGCTACCGCCGACCGCTGCGGAAATTCTACCCGAAGCAATCGCGGAGATGGTTTGTTTCGACCAACCGAAATTTCCGATCATGGCATCGACGCCGGCGACCAATCGCGTTCTTTCGGAAAGCGTGGTGAAGACGGCATGGGCCATATATGCACTCTCTGTCAGATAGAGGCGCCCGCCGGACCAGGATTTGAAGGCTTCTTCCGATTCTTTAACAGCATTTTGATAGTTCCAACCGGCAAACCCGACATAGCCAAGTTTTACATCGCCTCTTTCTGAAACTTGGGCATTTATGCCGCGAAACCGTCGCTGCGTCGTCGGATCGGCCCGATGGCTCAGGATAACATGGATTCCATAAACCTGTTTGTCATGCAGGCGCCGTATCTCGGCATGGTCGAGCAACGCTTTGGTCAGGATGTGGCCGCCCCGCTCATGATCAGACAGGACTTCGCCGATCCAGAAATTGTATTTTTCACGCGGTGACCCATAGAGTGCCTGATCCTGTTTGGATAACCCACCACCGATCATAATCGAATGGACGCCGGCACGCTCTGCCAGCCCCAATATGCGTAACCCGGCGTCACGCTCGTTCGGATAAAGGAGATAGGTGGGTTTGTTCGCACGGGCCAGAATTTCCCTTGCGATGCGGACCATGCGCCCGTGATCACCATTTGCGTGATGAATCTCAAGATTCATTCCAAGGTCGGCAGCCGCCTTGCTCATCAAGGCCAGCTCAAGCGACCATTTAGGATCCTTCGGGCCTTGGGGGCTAATCACAGCAATGTTCGCGTTGTTAGCGGCGTGACCAGTATTCCCGCCAAACCACACCAGACAGGCTAGCAATATGGATAACGCAAGCATCAGCCGGCGGTGCAAGTGTTTTACTTTAAGTCTCATAGTGCACTCTTTTGCGTTTTGAACGCCGCCGCGATGTATCCAGATTTGGCCCTATATCGCACCTGAACCCCTATATTCCAAGTGTGGGATTTTGGCCCAGGAGTGAGGTTACGGCATCTGAGTGAAAGGAAGATGACCGGTCCCGTGTTGCCGCTCCCCAGGAGTGAGGGGGCACCCCAATTGATTAGGGATTTGTTCATTATTTCCATGGCATTATTCAAACTCTGCCTGAATAGCCAATCACGGCTCTGGGATTCTTTTAAATTGGGAGAGATTTGGTTGTCAGGACTGTTAGACCTGATTTCATGGTTGGTGCCCATCGCGCCACCAGAGCTGGATCGAAGTTCGGGATATTCGCCGACCTATGATTCTACGATGGTGACGCTATCAATCGCTATTGGCGTCTTGGGATCCTATGCAGCGTTTGCGCTGGCTGAACAAACCCGGGCGAGTTTGACCCGGAATGAGTGGCTCTCCTGGCTGGCAGGTGGGGGCATCGTTCTGGGTGGGGCAATATGGACTTTGCATTTTGTTGGAATGCTTGCATGGCACGTCCCGATCCCCATTCAGTATGATTTTCTCACGACACTTCTATCAGCTTTGCCGGCGATTGCTGCCGGTTCCATAATGTTGGCTGTCATCTCGGTCAAAAATCCCTCGACCAGCGCGATTGTGGGCGGCGGCGTCTTGATGGGGCTGGGCATTGGTACGATGCATTACGCTGGTATGAATGCGATCATTGTTGAAACCCTGATTTATTATGATCCCTTCTATTTTTTAGCCTCTGTCGGTGCAGCGGTCTCCCTGTCCATTCTGGCTCTTTTTGTGAAATCCGCCGTGGTTAATGCGGAGGGTGCGCCGTACAGGGTGGTTCGTATCTTTGGCGCGTCGGTGCTGATGGGCGCCGCGATTGCTGTCACTCATTATACGGGAATGGCTGCAGCGATTTGCATCTCGCCCCAAGGAGTGGCGCTTGGTGAGAGCAATACCGTATTCCTGGCGGTCGCGGTTTCACTGGCCTCAACTGTTCTACTGCTCTTTGCGATCCTTGCAGGGCAATTGGGGAAGAGGCTTCGCAGTATTCCTCGCCTGAAACAAGAAATCGAAAGGCGACGTGTCGCGGAAAGAGCGTTGGAGGCGAGTAGGGAAGCGCTTGCGGTCAGTCATTTTGAGCTTGAGAACCGGGTGGAGCAACGCACCCGCGAACTCCTGCTTGAAGTGAAAGAGCGGGAACTTGCGGAACAGAAACTGCTTGAAGCCTTGCGGGAGGTTCAACAGGCCAACGAGATGAAATCGCGTTTTTTATCGCATGTCAGCCACGAATTGCGGACACCTTTGAACGGGATCATCGGCTATCTGGAATATCTGTCTTCAGGTGCCTATCGGACAATGGAGGTCGAGAAAGTTGAAGAGATTTTTTCTGATATACTGGGGGCCAGCAATCATCTTTTGTCGCTGATCGAGGATGTTCTTGATCTTGCACGGATTGAAGCTGGTAAGCAGGAGGTTCATCCAGAAGAGCTTCGTGTCGAGGATGCTGTTCAAGCCAGTGTTTCGCTTGTTGCCCCGGACCTAGAAAATAAGTGCATTTCTTTGCGGGTGAAGCATGATGACCCCGACGCGGTCGTGAAATGCGATGCCAAACATTTACGCCAGATCCTCATCAACGTGACCGCTAATGCCATTAAATACACGAGCCCTAACAGCGTCATCGAAGTCTATTCGAAGAATAGTGGTGTGGACGGTATCGAAATTTCTGTCACCGATAATGGGCAAGGAATCCCTGCATCGGAGCTCCCGCTTGTCTTTAAGGAATTTGAGCGCTCTGAAGGTGCGATGGTCAGTACGAATGAAGGGGCAGGTTTGGGGCTTCCACTCTCCCTTCGTCTGACGGAGATTAATGGTGGCACCTTGATTTTGGAAAGTGAGGAAGGAAAGGGCACAAAGGTAACTGTCATTCTCCCGAGTGCAGGCGCGGAAAGTTCTGCTGCGAACTTACCGGCCTTCAAGGCGGTATCAGCGGTGTTACCAATCCAATAGTTTGCAATTTCATTAATTTTGGCGTTGCCCGAACGCCTTTGGGTGACAGCATTCGATGGGCGTGCCAATTTCCCAGCCAGTTAGTTTAACAGGGGTCAAGGATCGATGCGTAATCTGGATCAGGGAGAAATCCTGAAGCGGTTGTCTGAAGAATTCGTCGAGGAGACGAAGGAGCGGCTGGAAAAGCTTTGGCGCCTGTTCGAGGCAGACAGATCAGGTCAGCATGTTGATGGCGCCCTTAATGAGTTCTTGAGGGAACTCCATACGATGAAGGGCCATGGATCTGTCTTTGGCTTCCAGAGTGTCACTGTCGCCGCCCATCATATCGAAGATTTAGTCAGCAGCCTTATTGGAGAGCCCAATTGGACATTACCGGAGGTCAAGGATCTTCTTCTGCTGATCGATGACATCATCGAATCCGGTGCCGATATGCCGCTGAAAGAACTGCAAGAAAAACTGCCATGGTCTGAGCAGGATGAAGCGCGTGATGAGGCGCCGATAACAATTGTCTGGGTTTGCTCCGCGCGGGTCATTCGTCACAAGGTGCGCCGTGATCTCGAAGTCTTTGGTTTCCGCGTGATCTCCATGCATGATGCATTTGAAGCGATGCGATATATCGCGAATGTTATGCCTGATGTGGTTATTACTTCGGCGACGCTGGACGGCCTGCCGGGGACCGATCTGGTACGCGCGGTCGATGCGATGAATACGACGAAGCATATCCCATCCATTGTCGTCACCAGTTTCGACCAGTCTCATCCTGATATCATGGCACTGCCATCCTACGTCCCGGTCGTTCGTTTGGGGCAGAATATGGTGGATGAAATCGTCGGGGCGTTGACGGGACTTGAATTGAAACGGGTCGATCCCGACCGACCACTTCGGGCGTTGGATAGCTGATCAGTCGCGCAGAAACTCGCTTTCAGAAGTTCAGTAATAACTCCCTTTATCGTCACGAAAAATTTCTTTTCCAATACGTAACCCGCCTGTGTTTTCCAGACATCCGGCCGCAATCCCGATCCCGTCTTCATCGGTCATTCTGTAAAACAGGCTTGATCCGCAGTATTTGCAGAAACCGCGTTTTGCAAAGCTGGAGGACGCGTACCATTCAAGTCCTTGATCCGTTTCGAACCGCAAGTCGGCAAAAGGAGCGTGCGTCGATGCCCAGAGATGACCGCTTGTTCTGCGGCATTGCGAGCAGTGACAGATGGTGACTGTTTCCCGAACGGTTTCGACGGAGAATTTAACTTTCCCGCATTCGCATCTGCCTTTCATTAGCTTCCTCCCGTTATTCTGATCAAATTAGAAAATGCATCATCGCATATTCATGCCGCATTGTTTTCGCAAACATCACGCGATTGCTAGCGGGCCGTCGAATGCTGCCGAATGCTGCCGAATGCTGCCGAATGCTGCCGACAGAGGCTGTCAGGACGCATGGCGACGGGGCTGGGTGCTAAAATCCCATGAATTTTATGTGTTAATTGTATTTCAACACTTAGGTTGGAAAATAGGCAAAGTCAGGATGCGGATTGAGATGATCTCCTTTTGAACAGGACAAAAATGGGGAGGAAACCATGAACGAATTGGAAGGACCTCAACAATGCCTAGAGATGATTATGATATCGTAGCAGGGAACGAAGTTCCGGTTGATGCCGATAGTTTCAGGGCAATGGTCGACGATATGCCGATCAATGTCATGACCTGCGATCTTGAAGATTTTAAGATCAACTACGCAAACCAAGCGACAATAGAAACATTGCGTTCAATTGAGCATGTCCTTCCGGTCAAAGCGGATGAGATTGTTGGGACCTGTATCGATGTCTTCCACAAAAACCCGGGCCATCAGCGTGTGATGCTAGCTGACCCAAGCAATCTGCCGCATCACGCCACTATCGAAATTGGTGGGGAGATATTGGACCTTCATGTCAGTGCGATCCATGATGCGCAGGGTAATTACATCGCCCCGATGGTCACATGGTCGGTCGTGACGGAAAAGATCCGGAGAGAGGAAGAGGTTGCGATCCAGCAGCAAATGCTCGACCAAATGCCGGTCAATGTCATGATGTGCGAGCTGGAGAACCTCACGATCACCTACTGCAATCAGGCGACGATCGACTCGCTGACCCGCCTGGAACATTTGCTGCCTGTGAAAGTGAAGGACCTGATCGGTACGAGTATTGATGTCTTTCACAAGAACCCGGAGCACCAGCGTCAACTTCTATCAGATCCAGCAAACCTGCCGTTCCAGGGCCGCATTACGTTAGGTGAGGAAATCCTCAATCTGCGTGTGAAAGCAGTCAATGATGCACGGGGCAACTACATCGCGGCGCAGTTGACGTGGACAGTCGTGACAGAACAGGACACCTTTGCAAACAATGTGAAGAGTATTGTCGATGGTGTCACGGCTGCTGCGACGGAGATGAATGCGACCGCTGAGACACTGGCGGCGGGTGCTGAAGAGACGAATGTGCAGGCCGGCACGGTCGCTGCAGCGTCGACGCAGCTGGCAAAATCGATTGAGGAAATCACGCAGCAGGTTACGCAATCTGCGACGATTGCAAGCGACGCTGTTGAGCAGGCCCGTGAATCAAATGGACAGGTTAAGAGTTTATCGGAAGCGGGAGCCAAAATCGGGCAGGTCGTGAAGCTGATCAATGACATCGCCAGCCAGACGAGCTTGTTGGCGTTGAATGCGACAATTGAGGCAGCGCGCGCTGGGGAAGCCGGAAAAGGGTTCGCCGTCGTCGCCAATGAGGTGAAGTCTTTGGCGAGCCAGACCGCCCGCGCGACGGAGGAAATCTCGTCTCAAATCAGTTCGATCCGGCAAGCGACGGAAGGGGCGGTATCCTCGATTGAATCGATCACGGCAATTATCGAACAGATATCTGAAACCTCGACCGCGATATCCTCGGCGGTTGAGCAACAAAGTGCTGCAACACAGGAAGTTACGTCGAATATCGATGGTGTCAGCCAGGCATCTGGGGAGACCGGCGTGGCCGCAACCGAAACCCTGACGGTCGCAACCGAGTTGTCGCAACAATCCGAAAAACTTGCTGCTTCGGTCGAAGATTTCCTGTTGATGATAAGGAAAATCTAACGGCCTAGATATTCGTCAGTACTTGAATTGAAGCACCCCAATTGAGACCGCCCCAATCGAAAACGCCCCAGTAGAGAACGTCCCAATTGAAAACGTCTCAATTGAAAACATCCCGTGGAGTAACACTCTAGAAGAAAGGGGCAGCCCAGAAGCTGCCCCTTTTCCTTCGTTCCGTCATTTAGGCCGGCTAAATCTTGCCGTGGCAATGTTTGTATTTTTTGCCCGAATTACAGGGGCATAGCGCATTGCGGGGGACCTTGCCCCATGTGCCGGGATCGCCGGGATGCAGCCAGCGCTTCAGGCCTTCATGATAAATATAGCCGGGAGGGGCCGTTTCTTCATTGAATGCGTCCGGTTGGCTAATGTTCGTGTATTTCCGTTCAGCCGTCGCCTCTGCGGCTTCCGCGATGTCATCATCGGCCGCCGGACGCATTTCCTGCATCGCCTGCTGGCCATCGGCAGTCTCAGTCGGATCATTAAATCCGTCGAGACGCAGCTCGACCTTGGAAAGGACAGAGGTCACTTGCTCCCGCAATCCGGCCAGCAACCCTTCGAACAACGCAAAGGCTTCCTGTTTGTATTCATTCAGCGGATCACGCTGGGCATAGGCACGCAGACCAATCCCCTGACGCAGGTGGTCGAGTTGCAGCAGGTGATCTTTCCACGCCCCATCCAGGATCTGGAGAAGAAGCGAGCGTTCTGCCAGGCGCATAAGATCGGGACCGTAGTTGGCTGCCTTCTGAGCCATCTTCGCATCGACAGCGGTTTCAATCCGTTCCTGGATTTCGATATCCGCAATGCCTTCCTCAGAAGCCCAATCCTTTACCGGTAGATCAAGGCCGAAGATACGCAGGCATTCTTCATGCAGCGTGTCCAATTCCCACTGATCCGGCAGCGCCTTTTCCGGCATGCAGCGCGCGACCAGACCTTCGATCGTATCGGCGCGCATATCAGCAACCGTTTCTGAGACATCATCCGCGCGCATCAACTCCTTGCGCTGTTCAAAGATGACCTTCCGCTGGTCATTCATGACATCGTCATACTTGAGCAATTGCTTACGAATTTCGAAGTTTCGTCCTTCGACTTTCGACTGCGCCTTCTCAAGAGCTTTGTTGACCCAGGGATGGACGATGGCTTCACCTTCTTCCAGGCCAAGCTTTTTCAGGATGCCATCCATCCGTTCGGATCCGAAGATCCGCATCAGGTCATCTTCCAGGCTGACATAGAAGAGCGACGCGCCCGGGTCTCCTTGTCGGCCAGAGCGGCCACGCAGCTGGTTGTCGATGCGCCGGCTTTCATGCCGCTCCGTCCCCATGACCATCAGGCCACCGGCAGCCAATACCTGTTCGCGCTTCGCTTCGATGTCAGTCTTGATCGCGGCTGCGCGGGCGTCGCGTTCGATATCCGCGCCGAGGTCACCCAATTCGCGCTCCAGGCGTAACTCCAGGTTCCCGCCTAGCTGAATATCGGTTCCACGGCCTGCCATATTGGTCGCAATCGTAACCGCACCCGGCTGTCCCGCATCGCCAATGATATGGGCTTCCTGCTCGTGGTGGCGGGCGTTCAGGACGTTGTGGGGAATGCCCTTTTTCGTCAAAAGTGCCGACAGGGATTCAGATTTTTCGATGGAGACGGTACCAACCAGAACCGGCTGACCTTTCTCGTGACATTCGACAATCTGCAACAGGACCGCGTTATCCCGCTCCTTGCTGGTGCGGTAGACCTCATCGTCATTGTCTTTGCGCTGCATTTCCTTGTTTGTTGGAATCTCAACGACCTGGAGTTCGTAGATTTCTTCAAACTCCGCCGCTTCCGTAAGCGCTGTCCCGGTCATGCCGGCAAGCTTCGGATACATGCGGAAATAGTTCTGGAACGTGACAGAAGCCAGGGTCTGGTTCTCCATCTGAACCGAAACCTTCTCCTTCGCTTCCAGGGCCTGGTGCAGCCCTTCTGAATAGCGACGGCCTTCCATCATCCGGCCAGTGAACTCATCGATGATGACGACCTTATCGTCTTTGACGATATAGTCGACGTCGCGCGCGAACAGCTTATGTGCCTTCAGGCCCTGATTGACATGATGGACGACGGAAACATTGTTGATGTCGTAGAGAGAGCCTTCGTCCAGCAATTCGGTGCGTTCCCGAAGCAGCTCTTCAATCCGTTCTTGTCCTTGCTCCGTCAGGGTGACCGAGCGTTGCTTCTCATCTTTCTCGAAATCGTCTTCTTCCAATTCCGGAATCAACGCATCGATGGTGATATACATCTGCGATGAATCATCCGTCGGGCCGGAGATGATCAAGGGCGTTCGAGCCTCATCAATCAGGATGGAATCAACCTCATCGACAATCGCGAAATTGGGGTCGCGCTGGACCATGTGTTCCAACCGGAACTTCAGATTGTCGCGCAGATAGTCGAAGCCAAGCTCGTTATTGGTCGCGTAGGTTACATCGCAGCCATAGGCCTGCTGGCGCGCCGTCTCATCGATCCCGGGATAGACCACACCAACCGTCAAGCCTAGGAACTGATAGACCGTCCCCATCCATTGGGAATCGCGTCGGGCCAGATAGTCGTTAACCGTAACGACATGGACACCTTTGCCGGATAGCGCATTCAGATAAACCGGCAGGGTCGCGACCAGGGTTTTCCCTTCGCCTGTTTTCATTTCGGAAATCTTGCCCTGGTGGAGGACCATGCCGCCGACCAGCTGAACATCGAAATGGCGCATGCCAAGGGTTCGAAGGGATGCCTCCCGCACAACGGCGAAAGCTTCCGGGAGTATTTGGTCTTCTGTTTCTCCGTCAGCGAGTCGTTTGCGGAACTCGTCAGTCTTGGCGCGCAACTCATCGTCGCTCAACGCCTTCATGGCGGGTTCAAGCGCCGTGACCTTTTCAGCTTCCTTTAGAAAGCCCTTTACGATCCGGTCGTTGGCAGAGCCGAATACGCCCTTGATAAGCCCGCCGAGCATTCCCACCGCTATAATCCTATCCAATTGTCCCGCGGAATACGGGCCATTGCCCGACACTCCTGCCGGATTTGAAAACATAGCGTGGCACCATTGTCGAAGTAGCTGTTCGACGCTGTGTCCCACGCTCAAGAGAAAACGAGCCAGAAAGACCCGAGAAACCGGAACTTGAGATAAGCGCGGGGCGCGGCCCTGTCAACGACCCGCAATGCCGCATCACGGATGTTTCACGCTTGGCATTTACAGAAAAATGCGGTATAGGAATACTTGAAGCGCAGAAAGTGCTTCCGCAATGCCGACTAAAATTGTTGGCTTGCATGAGGTTAAGAACTGACCGCGAGTGTTTTACGCATCCCTTAGAAGGGGCGTCTACTTCCGGACAACATGTTCTCAGCCTTATGGTTTTTGACGGTACCAGTGCGTGGGGCATTGGTATTTTGCGGCAAACTGCCGATGCGTCGGACGAGGCGTCTTGGCGAGAGTAAGGAACGTTGCGCGGTCCAGAAGGAGGGTGCGATGGATATCGAATTCAACAGTTTAACAACACAGACGAGCTTTTCGGCGACCACGACAACGCGTTCTGGCTTGCCCGACAGCGATGCCATTCGGCGTATAGACGGTACGGCTGATGCGATATCGCCATTGGTTGAATTGGGTGAAAGCCTGCGTGGCGAGTTGGTCGAGACCAGCCCTTTTGCCGATATCAAATTAAGCGATGATGCGAAAAGGGCATTGGCAAGCGCGGATGAGGCCTTGGCGATTGCACGGGCCTTCAACCGTGAAGATGGTGCGGAACTGCTGGGCAGTCGTGCGGCAGCATCTTTGAAAGCCTTCGCGGAAGAAATTTTCACGAAGCTCGGTGATCAAGAAGAATTTGCCAGAGGGCGGGCAGAGGATTTGCTGACGCCCTTTGGTCAGGAAATCGCAGACCGGGCCAGGGGCCTGGTTGGTAACGCAGCTGTCGGTGGGTTTGAGCTCACCCAGCTGTCCGTTTCCGTGCGCTCTGAAAGTTATGAGCTTTCGATCAATGACGAGGATGGCGAAACCCGCATCAAGCTGGAAAGTTTCGAGCTTTCGGTGGAGTTAACCCATATCGAAGCGGGTGTTGTTGCGGATGATCGCTTCAAACTCGATCTTGGAGATGGTGGTTTTGCGCAAGCCCAGGATGACGCTGCAGCGCGGTTGGCCGAAGTTTTTGATATTTCCCGGGATGAAGCCTCTGAACGGCAACGCCTGAAATTGCTTTTGGGCGATCTGTTGGAGCGCCAACCCCTGGCAAGTCTGATCGGCCCCGTCGACAATCCGCTTGGTGGTGGCGTTCAGGTTAATCAAGCCATTTAAAGGCGCTGATGATCGGGCTGGAAACTCCGCGCAATGCTTGTGGTGGCGGCACGGATATGGTTTCGTGCGCGCTCCTTTCGAGAGCCTAGCGACCGGAGTCTCAGTATGCGCTTTTCCAAGATCGTTTTCCGTTTTCTCGCAGCAGGTAGTTTGCTGCTTATAGGCATCGCTGGTGCGGCGGCTCAACAGGACCGGGTCGTCGCGACTGTTGAAGGCGATCAGGTCTTGATGAGTGATGTTGAGACCGCATTCCAAACTCTGCCGCGCGAAGTTCGGTCAAACGGGATCGCAGCGCTCTATAACCGCATTCTAGAGCGGATCATCCAGCAGAAGATTGTTATCAAACGCGCCCGCGAAGCCAAGGTGAACGAGCGGGAAGAAGCTAAGCGCCGCCTTCGAGTACTGGAAAATCAGGTTATCCACGACCTTTTCCTGATTGAACAGGTTGATGCTCGACTGGATGAGAACGAACTTCGTCGCCAATATGATGAATGGGCTAAGTCGAACCCGCCGACCGAAGAAGTAAGGGCGCGTCACATTCTTATTGAGACCGAGGCAGAAGCACGGGAGATCATTAAACTGGTCGCCTCCGGCACACCGTTCTCAGAGCTGGCCAAAACCCGATCCAAGGGACCGAGCAGCGTTCAGGGGGGCGATCTTGGCTGGTTTACCCGAGGACGAATGGTGCCGGAATTTGAGCAGGCAGCCTTTGCCCTTCAAGCCAATCAGTTCACAGCAGATCCGATCCGTACGGAATTCGGCTGGCATGTGATTCTTGTTGAAGACAGACGTGCGATACCAACACCGGGATTTGATGTTGTTCGCCCGCGTCTGGTTGAACAGATGGGCCAGGAAATGGCCTTCCGTATTGCCGATGAAATGGTGCGTGCCAGCGACGTGCAGCGCTATGATATGGGTGGCAACCCGATGCCGGCGCCTGCGCCATTGCCGATACCGGCACCCGCACCGGCCCAGTAACAACCCCGCATTGTAACAACCCCGCATTGCGGCCCTTTGAAATTACCAAACGAGGGAATGGACATGGATAAAGTCTCTCCGCTCGCACCTGCATCCTTTCCGGAAATCCCAGGTATCGCCGGTGTGCGCCTGGGTGGGATTGCGGCAGGTGTTAAGTATGAAAACCGCCCGGACCTTTTCCTGGCCGAACTGGCACCCGGAACGAAGGTGGCCGGCGTTCTGACACAATCTCTGACGCGCTCCGCCCCGGTGGAATGGTGTGCCAAGGTCCTCAAGGAAGGCACAGCGCGGGCGATCATCGTCAATGCTGGTAACGCCAATGCTTTCACCGGTAAGGCCGGGATGGACGGGGTCAAGGTCATGACAGGCGCGGCAGCGAATGCAGTCGGATGCGACCCATCAGACGTACTTGTCGCGTCTACCGGTGTGATTGGCGAGAAACTGCCGGCGGACCGGATTTCCGATGTTGTCCCGTCTCTCTTCAATTCATTGAACGAAGCGAATTGGCCGGTGTCGGCGCGGGCGATCATGACAACCGACACCTTCCCGAAAGGGTCGTATCAGCAGTGCGAGATCGATGGCGTGACCGTCACGATTGGCGGCATCGCAAAAGGTTCTGGCATGATTGCCCCTGATATGGCGACGATGCTGTCCTTCGTCTTCACCGATGCCAATCTGCCGTTAGAGCTTTTGCGAAAACTGCTTCGCAGCGGCGCTGACGAGAGTTTTAATGCAATCACAGTCGATAGCGATACTTCGACCAGTGACACGTTGATTCTGACGGCGACAGGTCAGGCGGCGCATAAGCCAGTTAGTGACGCGTCTGATAAAAGGCTGAAGGGCTTTCGCACGGCGTTGAACGACGTCCTCCGCGATCTCGCATTGCAGGTTGTCCGAGATGGGGAAGGGGCACAGAAGCTTGTCACCATCGATGTGCGTGGCGCGGCTTCGAAGCGCGCGGCGCGACGGATTGGTTTGTCGATTGCAAACTCCCCCCTCGTTAAGACAGCGATTGCCGGGGAAGATGCCAATTGGGGACGAATCGTCATGGCGGTCGGCAAAGCGGGCGAAAAAGCAGATCGGGATCGCTTGACCGTTGCAATGGGCGGGATCGTGATTGCGGAGAAAGGGGAGGGCGTCGCCGACTATGACGAAGCCCCTGTTGCGGCTCATCTGAAGGGTCGGGAAATCCATATTGACGTTGATGTCGGTGTTGGTCGGGGAAAGGCGCGGGTTTGGACTTGCGACTTGACCCATGGCTATATCGAAATCAATGCCGACTACCGGTCTTGAGGTTGCGGTGAGCGACGACGATTGGGATAGCGGTTGCTGGCAGGCTGGGCCTCGGGCAGCGGGTGCGTCTGAAGGAGCGCCTAAGAAGATCGTTCTGGTCGCGGCGGCGGCGTTGGTTGATGCCGATGGCCGCGTCCTGATTGCCAAACGCCCGGAAGGCAAGTCGATGGCCGGCCTCTGGGAGTTTCCAGGCGGTAAGGTCGAGGCAGGGGAAACACCGGAAGCCGCTTTGGTGCGAGAGTTGAAAGAAGAGCTTGATATCGACACCCGGCAAAGCTGCCTCGCCCCCGTTGCGTTCGCCAGCCATGACTATGACGGTTTCCATCTGTTGATGCCGGTCTTTGCCTGCCGCGTTTGGAAAGGTGATCCGACACCGCGTGAGGGGCAGGAAATCACCTGGGCCTATCCGGCTCGCTTGCTCGATTATCCGATGCCGCCTGCTGATGAGCCCTTGGTTGGGTTGTTGAGAGAGCTGGTCTAGTTTCCGGAAATCCAGCGGCCACCCAATTGGACATCCGGCGTGGTAAGCGGGCCTGAGATGGCGATATCCAGATAGGGGCGGCCATTGCCGCGTTCATAGGCTGCAAATCCGGCGGTTGCTTGCCCTCTGTTGAAGTCCAATACCGCATTGCCACCGCCGTGAGCGTGGCGCCCTTCCAGCTTCAGGACCTCTAGGTCTAGATATCCCGGCTTCACGGAAAAACTGCCATGGGTGCTGGCGCCGTCGCCCCCGAAGTTCTTAGCAAGCCAATCCCTTAAGCGTCGCATCGAACCGAGCTTCAAAGCACCACCATTGTTTTTTTGCGTTGAAACGATGGTTCGGCCATCGATCCGGCCCCGGCCCTTAAAGTTTTCCAGAAGCGCTTGGGGTGAGCTGCCTTCCGCCTCAACGCGCGCGCCGATCCAAGCACTTCCGGAAAGGGTCAATAGGTCACCCAGGCGGCCCACCAGTTTCCGCAGGGAGACATTCTCTGCTGCAATATCGGCGGTTAGGGCCAGCATGCCATCGTCCCGCTTTTCCAAGGCGCCAGATAAGGAAACCTCCGCCAAAGCCTTAGCCCCCCAGACTGCGGCAATATAATCGATCCGCAGTAATTTGGGGCTTTCAAGCGACAGCTGACCTTGAATATCGGTTAAGGGCAGTCCCGGGAAGCCGCTACTGCCACCTTCAATGGCGATGCGGGCCAATGGGTCGTCGGAAGCTTGAGAAAGAACGATGTTACCGGAAAGACCGGCATCTGCACGTGCGCCGTCGAAGGCGAAGTCGAAGACGCCGGCACTCGCATTGCCCTCCGCATTAAGGGATAACGTGAAATTGCCGGCGTTGCGGATCGCTTTAGGTACTGCTGTTTCGATCCCGATCTCCGATATTGCGCGATCCAGCGATGGGGCTTTCAAGTTTAGGTCTGCATGCCAGACAGGCACGCCTTCTTCCAAATTGAGTGCCGCGTCTGCCGCCAAATTAAGGCCCGCTGGACCGGCAAGAGTGGCGGCCAAACCGCCACTGCCTGAGATTGGATCCGTGTTGAGGGTGATCGACGCCTCTCCGAAGCTTCGGCCATCTATGTTGAGCCGTTCGGTGCTGAGCTGCAGCATGCTCTGGTGGGAGGCCAGCAGCTGTGCCAGATCGGCGGTTGGATCGTAATGTGCGGTCGTCTCCGAAGTGCCGCTAAGCCGAAAGGTGTTCAGGCCGATTGCCACGGCCAACTGGCCCGGTTTGCCGGTTCCAGGAGCATTTCGGGTAATGCTGAAGCTTGCGGCCTCATCATCGATCCAAGTCTCTTCCGGCGAAAAGGCGAGGCTGTCTTTGGTGATCTCAACAGGCCCAACCATATCGACACGCCGCATCCTGTCCGGGGGGAGCATGGTTAAGAACCCAGCCTTCTCAGGCGTCGTCCATTTGATCGCTTCGCGCAGGTTGCCGGCATCGATTGTCAGTTCCCCGACCAGAGCCGGCTGTTCTTCGCGCCGCTCCATTATACCGGTGAGAGAGAGGGCGGTATCGCCGGGCAGAACAATGGACACGTTGCTGATGGTTGTTTCGCCACCGGAAGAAGACATCGCCATTGCCGCATCGCGCAGCACACCGTTCCGCCACCGCATGCGTTGAACATCTAAGGCGAGGGACAGGTCGACATGTTGTGTTAAGCTTAAGGCCCTGTCCGCAATGTCGGTCCAGGCGGGTGCTTCGTTGTTCTCAACCCCGAAATCCGCCAGGGATGCACTCAAGGTGAGGTCAAACTTCGGGCGATCTCCCAGACTGAGAGTCGCCTGACCCTCCGCCTTTATCGCGTCCGTCGTTAATTCCAAG
>SPJV01000056.1 GCA_006844765.1 Alphaproteobacteria bacterium
AAGATCGTATGATCGACCGGGCCCAAGACATCGATACCGCTTGCTTCCAAGCGCGCCTTTATCTCCGTCTGCTCTTCCAAACTATCGACTTTAAAGGCCAGATGCTGCACCCATCGGGGCGTGTTCCGATCGCGTCCCATCTTTTCCTTCGTTGGCAATTCGAAGAAGGCAAGGATGTTGCCGCCGCCGGCATCCAGGAAAACATGCATATAGGGATCGGGCTCTTTGGTGGACGGCACTTCATCCTCGGCGATTGCAAGAATGAAGTTCATGCCGAGGTATTTGCCATACCACTCCACCGTTTCCTTCGCGTCTTTGCAGCGATAGGCAACGTGATGAACGCCAGCTAATGGCATGGATCAACCCTCCTCGTCACTTGCTTTTAGAACGCCACGTTCAATTTGGTCACGTTCAATGGATTCGAACAATGCTTTGAAATTTCCTTCGCCAAAGCCATCATCACGCTTGCGCTGAATAAATTCAAAGAAGACCGGCCCCAGTAGCGTTTGAGAGAAGATCTGGAGGAGGAGGCGTGGGTCCCCATCTTCGGTAGATCCATCCAGTAAGATGCCACGGGAACGAAGCTCTTCGACAGGCTCGCCATGGCCTGGCAGGCGCTCGTCCAGCATGTCGTAATACGTATCAGGCGGGGCAGTCATCAACGGCACGCCATTCGATTTCAGTCGATCGAGGCAGCTTAGAAGATCGTCACAAGCAAGCGCGATGTGCTGAATACCCTCGCCATTAAAGGCCATGAGAAATTCTTCGATCTGACCGGTTTGGCCGGAAGCTTCCTCATTCAATGGGATGCGAATCTTGCCATCCGGTGCGGTCATGGCCTTAGACGTCAATCCGGTGTATTCGCCTTTGATGTCGAAGAAACGGATTTCCCGGAAGTTGAAAAGTTTCTCATAGTAATCTGCCCAGAACGCCATGCGTCCGCGATAGACGTTGTGGGTCAGGTGATCCAGCGTGTGAAAGCCACATCCGACAGGCCGCCTATCGGCACCATCCAGAAAATCGAAATCGATATCATAGATGGCGGACCCATCTTCATACCGGTCAATCAGATAGATCGGCGCGTTACCAATGCCTTTGATCGCGGGGAGTTTTAGCTCCATCGGGCCGGTTGGAATGTCGATTGGCTGAGCGCCTCGTTCCAACGCACGATAATAGGCTTTATGCGCGTCGCGCACCCGAAAGGCTAACCCACAGGGGGAGGGGCCATGCTCCTCTGCGAAGTAGGAAGCGAGGCTGGTCGGTTCACTATTGACGATAAAGTTGATGTCCCCTTGGCGAAACAGCTTCACGGCCTTGGAACGATGGTTGGCAATATGGGAGAACCCCATCATCTCGAAGATGGGTTCAAGGACATTCGGCTCAGGGGATGCGAATTCGACGAACTCGAACCCGTCCAGGCCCATGGGATTTTCGAACAGATCAGGCATTGGTCACTCCTCCGCCTAAAGAATATTGATGGAATAGGCTTGTCAGTCAGACAAGATCCATCGGCGGCGCGCAGGGGCGGCCGCGAGTACTGTTCGAAAGGCATTGGGCGATGCAGAGATGCATGAAGTCCTCAATTTGCCCGGCATGTTTTGTCGGGTTGCAAAACGTATAGACCGGTTTCGCGCCGCGGTCTATGGCGCGTTTCGGTGCCGAGAAGATGGCGCAGGCTATTGCGGGGAGGATTATTCTGCCTCTTCAGCAAGCAACTCGGCGGCCTGTATCCCCGTCATATAGGCCCCATGCGTTGTTGCTGAAAAGTCGAATATTGTGTGCTCACCACAAAGGAATAGCCGATCCTCTATCGGGTCCGCCAAATCATTGGCAGTGGATTTCCGTGATCCCGCCGTTGGATAGGAATATGCCCCAAAACTATAGGGATCCGTCGCCCAATGAGTTGCCAAGACCTGCGTAGGAGTTCCGACGTCATCTTCCCAAACGTTCCGCAGCACTTCCAAGGCGTCTTCCGTCATTTCTTCATCGGTCATCTTATCGGCTATCGGCGAATAGGCGCCGACGGAGAGGCCAAGCAGGATATTCTCATCTGAGAAGGTTCGGTAGTTGAGCCAGTAATTCCAACGGCCCTTGGGCTCCGTCATGATGCCGAAATATTGTGTTTCGATATCCCAGAACGGCTCCTCAAATTTCAACGCGAGTTTCGTGACGCTTCCGAAACCAAGCTTGTCGATATTATCCTGATGGTCATCGGGAAGCGGTGGGTCAAAGGCAATGGATCCGGCCTTTAGAACGCCTAGCGGGACTGAGCAGATGCAGTAATCCCCTTCAATCGCTCCCTGGGCCGTGCTGACGGTAACACCGTCATCGCCATATTGAATAGCGGATACAGGGCTTGATAACCGAATATCCAAACCGTCTGCCAGCGGCTTCAAGATCTCGTCATAGCCGGTTGTGACGACAACATCGGGCAGATCGAAAACGTCATCATCATCATGCAGGACTGCAGAGACATCCTCTATCGGCGCGCCTTTGGAAAACTCGGTATAGGCGGACAGGGCCCAATAGACGCCGGGGTCACTCAAGGCGCTGGGGCGAAGGTCCTTCAACGCCCGGGCCAGGCTGCGCCGGTCATTCAGTTCCAACTCGGAATCAATGTGGGTTAGGGCACTTTCCCAATCGTCGTTGATATCTTCCAGATCCTCTTCGGAAATCTCTTCACCATCCAGATCGAAGACAACCAGATTGTCATCCTCGGTAACGACATATTCCGAACCGACCGCATCGGCGAGTTGCTTGGATGGATTCTCTTGGGAGGGGCCGTGGATCCAGCCGGCACCAACCTCGAAGGGAGGGCCCATGGACCAATCCGTATAAAGACGCCCGCCGATCCGATCACGCGCTTCGACAACGATTACTGTCGCCCCTTGTTTCTTGAGAGAGTTTGCGGCAGCCAGACCTGACAGACCGGCCCCAACGATAACGACCGTTGTCCCCTCCAGCGCGGCTGCTCTGGCGCGCCCCAATGGTGTCGCTATGAATGCGCCCGACGCCATCAAAGCTGCTTTCATAAACCAACGTCGCGAAAACCGTGGAGCGTTCATTAGTGATCCTTTCTGCAAGCCGGTTGACCAGCTTATCTTTGCACATTGGAACGCTAACACAGATTGGGAGCGGGCGAAACGAGCCGATTGCGTGCATGAAGATTTGCTCATTCGCGTGAATTCGGGTAGGTGTCCGCATCATCTTTCCGCGCCCTTAAAGTCAGGGACAGACATGCCGGACAAAATTCTGATTATCGACTTCGGATCCCAGGTAACGCAGCTGATTGCGCGCCGGGTCCGGGAAGCTGGGGTGTATTGCGAAATACATCCCTTCAACGCCGTTACCTCTGAAACGATCCAGAAGTTCCGACCGAAAGGCGTTATCCTTTCTGGCGGGCCGGCTTCGGTCACGCATGAGGATACGCCACGGGCGCCGGATGGCTTGTTCGCCATGGGATTGCCGGTGCTCGGGATATGTTATGGCCAGCAGACGCTGTGTCATCAGCTGGGCGGCGAGGTGGTTAACTCAGATCATCACGAATTCGGAAAGGCCGAGCTGGAGATTGTCGAAGACTGCGATCTCTTCAGTGGCATCTGGGCGCCGGGCGACACGCCACAGGTTTGGATGAGCCATGGCGATCGCGTGAATGCCATTCCAGAAGGCTGTCGGGTTGTGGCCCGCAGTGAGGGCGCGCCCTTCGCGATCTTCGCGGATGATGATCGGCGCTTCTATGGCGTCATGTTCCATCCGGAAGTGGTTCATACGCTGGATGGTGCGAAACTGCTGGGCAATTTCGTGCGCCATGTCTGTTACTGCAAGGGCGACTGGACCATGGCCGCTTTTAAGGATCAGGCGATCCAGGCGATCCGGGAACAGGTCGGTGAAGATGGCCGCGTGATCTGTGGCTTGTCCGGCGGCGTGGATAGCTCTGTCGCTGCGGTTCTGATTCACGAAGCGATTGGCGATCGTCTGCAATGTATTCTGGTCGATCACGGCCTGATGCGGCAGGGGGAGGCTGATCAGGTGGTGGAGCTTTTCCGCAACCACTACAACATCCCATTGGTGCATCGCGATGCCTCTGAATTGTTCCTCGGCGCGTTGGAAGGCGTGGATGATCCGGAGCGTAAGCGCAAGATCATTGGTGGCTTGTTCATCGATGTCTTTGAGGAAGAAGCCTATAAGTCCGGCGGTGCGGATTATCTGGCCCAAGGCACGCTCTATCCAGATGTGATTGAAAGTGTGTCCTTTGCCGGTGGCCCTTCGGTCACGATCAAGTCGCATCATAATGTCGGCGGCCTGCCTGAGCGGATGGATATGCAACTGGTCGAACCGTTGCGGGAGTTGTTCAAGGATGAAGTCCGTGCGCTGGGGCTGGAGCTTGGTCTGCCGGAAAGCATGATCGGCCGCCATCCATTCCCCGGACCCGGCCTGGCGATCCGTATTCCGGGCGGTGTTTCAGCGGATAAATGCGATATTCTGCGCAAGGCGGATGCGATCTATTTGGATGAGATCCGCAATGCTGGTCTGTATGACGAAATCTGGCAGGCCTTCGCCGTGCTGCTGCCGGTGAAGACGGTTGGCGTGATGGGGGATGCCCGGACCTATGATTTTGTCTGCGCCCTACGCGCTGTGACGTCGACCGACGGCATGACGGCGGAGAGTTATCCCTACGAACACGCTTTCCTTGCCCGTTGCGCGACACGCATCATCAACGAAGTGCGCGGCATCAACCGGGTTGTCTATGACGTCACGTCGAAACCGCCCGGCACGATTGAGTGGGAATAGTTGGCGGCCGCTAACTACTTGATTTAATTGAAAACCTGAATTGCACAGCTGTTGCACACGCAGCAAACTATTGCACACAGCAGCAAATTAAAGAAGAAAAAAGAGCAGCGAAAAGCAAACAAAAGAAGAAGGGTTAACGGTGATGATTGAAGGTATTTTGGCTGACAATTTATTTGATTTTATATTGGGTGGTTTAACTGGTTGGCTACTAGCGAGTGGTGGAAGCAAAAAACGGACAGGCGGTATAGTGGTGATTGTATTCTACGCTATGAGCACTATTGGCGTACAATTGGACGCTGAATATGTGACGGTTGGAGCTGCGGTACACGTAATTGCGTATTTGTTGGGTGGCGCATTGGCATTTGGAATAACTAAACGGTAGAAGAACAAAAAGGCGAGTGCGAGTGAGTAAAGCGGTTACAAGCTGTGTAGGTGAAACATACTTAACTTGTTGATATACAATAGAAACACAGCGTTTGAATTAAACGAATTTGAACACTAATGGTTACACAGCTGTTACACACAAAAAAATAATACAATAAAAACAAATAATTATAGCGTTGGTGCTATTGAATGGGAATAGTTTTTTCGCGACTTTTTAATAGAAGCAGCTTTGTTGCTGGTTGGTGTCTTATAGCATTGTGAACGAGACGTGCCTCGGCGGTTGATCAGTGGGCGCGCTATCATTTTATTTCTTGCCGTTTGTGTCATTGATTCAAACGCTGGCATCAGAGCAGGGTCGGGGAAGGAACAACGGTGATGTTCCGCCTGCCAAAATCCTGAAATTGATCCGGCAGAAAAGGACGGGTTGTTCTTTTAAGGGTAGGTGACTGATACAGGTGTGTGGCTGTTACGGCCATGTGGCTGGGAAGCAGGGATTCGAACCCCAATTGCCCGGACCAGAACCGGGAGTAATAACCGTTATACGACTTCCCAACAGTCGTGACCGCCGGAATGTGTCGGCGGGGCGGTGTTTAGTCCAATCCAGCGGGGGCCGTCAAGCCGGCAAACGTCCGTTCGTTTCGTCGAGATGCGGCCTCTTCGCTTAGGGGGTGCAATCCCAGTCGGGACTGCTACACTAATATGAAGAACTGAAAACAAACGGATATGCCCTGGCCTCGGCTAGGCTGCCGGAGAACGGGGATGATTGGGCGTTTCAATGGAACAGCCGGGAGGGTCTGGGCGACGGTCGTCCGTACAGGATAGGCCGGCTGCAAGGGCGACAGGCTCGCGGCCTGTATCGGCTGACGGGCCCCATTCGGATTCGGCCCCTATGATTCCAGATTTCAAACTAAGGGATGATGTCGGACGTCACGGTGGGGCCGAGGCGACGGATGGCCCTGTCTATGCTGCCATAGATCTCGGTACCACCAATTGCCGCCTTCTGATGGCGCGGCCCGGACGCGACGGTCCCAATGTCATCGATAGTTTCTCCCGCGTAGTGCGCTTGGGGGAGGGGTTGAACCAGACGGGGCGACTGTCTGAACCGGCGATGCATCGGGCTGTCTCTGCCTTGCGTGTTTGTGCGAAGAAGCTGAAGGCCACGCCGATTGAAGGCCTCCGCGCCGTTTCCACTGCCGCCTGCCGCAAGGCTGACAATGGTGATAGCTTCCTGAAACGCGTCGCGGCAGAGACCGGGCTGAAGATTGAGACCATCTCGCCGGAAGAAGAAGGGCGCCTGGCGCTTAAGGGATGCCACTTTCTGGTAGAGCCTGAAACCAATCATGCCTTGTTCTTTGATATTGGTGGCGGCAGTACCCAGGTCGTTTGGATGGCACTAGGCGGGCCGGAGGGTGATGCACGGATTGAGGGGCTGATCTCCGTTCCCTTTGGCGTTGTCGGTCTGTCAGAGCGGTTGGGCGTGGATTGTGTCGACGATCAGGCTTTCGAAGAACTGGTCGCCGAAATCCGTGATCCTCTGTCGGGGTTCGAGCGCGAGCATGGGATTGTCGAGACGATGGCGGCCCGGAAGACCCAGATGATTGGGGCGTCTGGCACGGTGACAACGCTTGCCGCGTTGCAATTGGATTTGCCCCGATACGAACGCTCTGTCATTGATGGCGCTACGTTGAATGTCGACACGGTTTGGCGGGAAACGAGTCGTTTGAGAAATATGGACCGCGCCGCGCGGCGGGCGATTGGCTCTATTGGGCCGCAACGGGCCGATATGATTGTTGCCGGTTGCGCGATCCTGACTGCGATCTGCCGGCAATGGCCGGCGTTGGAGCTGAAGGTCGCCGACCGCGGCGTGCGGGAGGGGATTTTGATAGACCTGATGGGCGCCGACGGGCATTTGGATGGATCCGACGTATGAGTACAGGTAAAGGGCGCAGTGGTCGCCAAACGGGCCGGAAATCATCCGGTAGTAAGTCTTCTGGCAGTAAGTCTTCTGGCAGTAAGGCATCTGGCAGCAAATCTTCGGGCAGCAAATCTTCCGGTAGTAGATCATCGGGCGGGAAGTCCTCGAGTGGTAAATCATCGGGCGGCAACCCGGGCGGCATGCGCAATGTCTCCGACGGGCGGGCGCCGAAGGTTCGGGTGAAGACGGCGAAAGGACGCAAGCTTTCCTCCACTCTTTGGCTGCAGCGGCAGTTGAATGACCCTTACGTGGCCGAAGCCCGACGGCTTGGCTATCGCGGGCGTGCGGCGTTCAAACTGGCGGATATCGATGATAAGTATCAGTTGCTCGGCAAGGGTGCGCGGGTAGTCGATCTCGGCTGTGCGCCCGGTGGTTGGTTGCAGATCGCTCGTCAACGCTGTGGCGCCAAGGCGCATCTGGTAGGTATGGATATTCTGCCCATGGAGGCGCTGCCGGATGTGGCCTTCCTGGAAGGTGATTTCATGGCGGAAGACGCGCCGGATCGCCTGCGTCAGGCCCTGGACGGGCGCGCCGATCTGGTGCTTAGCGACATGGCCGCCCCGACCACAGGGCATCCGCAGACCGACCACCTCCGCATCATGGCGCTTGCCGAAACGGCCTATGCTTTCGCCGCAGAGGTTCTTTCGAAAGACGGCGCCTTTGTCGCCAAGGTCTTCTCCGGCGGTGCCGAAAAATCGCTCCTAGACCTCCTGAAACGCGATTTCGCCCGCGTCCACCATTTCAAGCCCCCTTCCAGCCGCAAGGGATCGCCGGAAATGTATGTCATCGCGCTGGGATTCCGGGGAAGCGGGGCGTAGTGCGCCTACAAGTTTGTTTAGATAGGGTCAGAACAGTGGTTTGAAGGGTGGGAAGTGATCCGTATGAGATTATTGTTTGAGAGAAATGTTCGCCTAGCATCAGTTGTTTCACTATTGCTTCTGGCCGCGTGTCAAACGGCGGATGTCGGGGAAACTGCGTCGAAATCCGCCGGAATAAAAGCCAACAATGCGACAACAGTGCCATCGTCGGCTACGGAAGGCGTTGCCGGAACCGGACCGAAGCACCCAATGGACGGATCATGGTCGGTGAGGGTTGAAACTGTTGATATATTCGAGCCAGGCAGCATTTTTTGCACAATTGGTGAATATGGTGAGCAAGATTTTGTTGTCAGTGACGGGCTTTTCAGTGTCGATGTTCCATCGAACAAGCAGGGAACTATGAAGCTTTGGGGGGCGATGGAATACGGTGGCCTGGCGGAGGTCGACGTTTTCTTTACGGGAAATAAAACGAAGTTTACATTCGATCTCTCTTCCGGGAGCGGATCCCGTACGCGCACTGGGTCTTCCGGTTGGTGCCGCAATAAATTTACATTCTCTCGTATTGGAGGCTAGATTTACGTTTTCAGTGCATTGACGATATGCGCTTTTCCTCGTTTCTAATTGTTGGTGCCGGCCATGTTGCCCATGGTTCTCCATACGCCCTGTTCTCCCCACAACCCTCCCCACAACCCTCCAGGTGATACAAATGAACAAGACTGCCTTTCTTTGGGATGAGAAGTGTTTTTGGCATGGCGGGGGGAACTACGCGATGTTGGCGCCGGTGG
Source organism: Alphaproteobacteria bacterium (assembly GCA_006844765.1). Taxonomy (GTDB): domain Bacteria; phylum Pseudomonadota; class Alphaproteobacteria; order UBA8366; family Aestuariispiraceae; genus SPJV01. The sequence goes on from SPJV01000056.1 coordinate 8,754, forward strand.
GGGGCTTCGTGCAGCCCTTCGTGTCAGGCGGGTTGCCGGAGGCGCCGGAGACGAAGCGGCGATTGAAGAACCTTGTTGATGTCTCGGGGTTGAAGGATGACCTGATCGAGGGATCGGCGCCGATGGCAACCTGGGAAGACTTGCTGCGCGTTCACCCGCAATCCTATCTGGAGCAGTTCAAGGCGCTGTCAGACGGCAATGGGGGAGAACTCGGACTGCGAACACCCTTTGGTCCCGGTGCCTTTGAGATCGCGTCTTTGTCCGCCGGCTTGGCGATGCGTGCCGTGGCGGGCGTAGCGACGGGCGAGTTTGACAATGCCTATGCACTGTCCCGCCCGCCGGGGCATCATTGCCTACCGGACTGGCCGAATGGTTTCTGCCTTTTGGCGAATATCGCGGTTGCGATTGAAGCGGCACAGGCAAGGGGATTGGCAGGCAAAGTCGCGGTGGTGGATTGGGATGTCCATCACGGCAATGGGACAGAGGCGATCTATTACAACCGGGGTGATGTTCTGACTGTCTCCATCCACCAGGACCGCTGTTACCCGCAAGACACCGGTAGTACCGACCAGACCGGGGAAGGTGCAGGGGCGGGCGCTAATATGAACATCCCCCTGCCGCCCGGTTGCGGACATGCGGTCTATCTGGATGTCATGGACCGCCTGGTCATTCCGAAATTACAGGCCTTCGAGCCCGAGATAATCATTGTCGCCTGTGGTTTCGATGCATCCGGTGTCGATCCCCTGTCGCGCATGATGTGCACCAGCCAGACCTTCCGCGATATGACTGAGCGTCTGATGGCGCTGGCCGATGGAAAGCTCGTCTGCGTGCATGAGGGCGGCTATTCAGAGCTCTATGTCCCCTTCTGCGGCCATGCGATGCTGGAAGAACTATCCGGCTCCTCCATCACCGTAGAAGACCCCCTTCTAAAACGCCTGACCGCCCAGCAACCCGACCAACAAACCGAAGACTACCAAAAATCCCGGGTGAGTGAGATGGTAAGGCTCTTATCGGCGTGATTGGTGTAGATTGGCAGAAGGGGGCCAGATTGTTTCGATTGGCCGATAGATGGGGTTATTCCACCGCTTTCTTCCTGGATCTCCGGAACCAACCGTAACCGGCAAGGACAAGCGCGAACGCCCCCCCCATTGCACCGACTTCAAGAACACTTTGCGGTTCTAACCCCTTTTCGCGACCTTCCAGAAAAGGTTCGACCAGTGCTAATTGATCCGAAGGAGTCATGTTTTCCTTCGTTATCGCATCCTTCACCAATTTGGTGAATTTATCATAGGTCGGTACAGTTCCATTAACTGTAATGACTGGAAACTGTGGGCCTGGTTTTGGGTCCATTTTTTCCAGAACTTCAATCAATTCGGAGTTTTCATACTGCCCGTCCAAGACAATTACTGCTTTCACAGGATTATCAGGTTCGGTGGATTGCGTTCCGTAAGCAAAGATCGCGGTCGCGAATGTACTTTTGGAACCGCCAAATTTTTTCTTCTTTACGCGTTCCAAATGGTAAACGTGTGAGATATCGGGTTGCAGAGAGAGAACAACTTCCCGGGCCAGTCCGAGATTTTGTGATTTGTCAAAATTCTCGAGTGCTATAACCGCTGGTGGGCCGGCCTCCAAGGCTGCCTTCTTCTCGGCGTTTCCTTGGATTGTTGCGCCAATAATGAAATAGGTGATGCCGACAATGCTCAATGCTAGCCCGAAGTAAATCGGCCACCACAAACGGAATAGAAAACCCATCTTACCCTCCCCAAAAATGAATCAACAATCATGCAATGCGAGTAAAATCATAATCTGTCAACCATGTAGGTTTCCGATGGTGTCGAAAAAAGATACATGATTGTCGGCCACCGATGAAGGAAGACAGTGTCAGAGTTTGGCGCTGGATACGCCGTATCGGCGGGTTGCCGCGTTACTCAAGTTGCGAGCGTTGAATGAAGCGGAGAGTATACGGCCACGCAAGTTCGATCTCGTTTGCAATGTTGTTAAAGTATTTTGACGTTTTCTTAACGTGATTTGCATATCGTGCTAGATGTTGCGTCAATTTTGCCCATGATTTTACATCATGGTGGCAGGATTTTGCTTGGCTTGGAGGAGACTCTGCATATAGTGCGCGCGCAACGCCCTGAGATGAACCTTTGTTAGGAAATGTTGCGCCATGCCGGACACTGCCCCCGCTCCCTCCCGTCCTTCTATCGATGAACGCTTTCCCGAGGCTTTGACCTTTGATGATGTGCTGTTGCAGCCCGGTCTGTCGGAAGTACTGCCGGCGACTGCTAACACAGGCACGCGGCTAACGAAGGAAATCGATCTCGGCATTCCGTTGATCTCTGCGGCGATGGATACGGTGACCGAGGCTAATCTGGCGATTGCGATGGCGCAGAATGGCGGCATCGGTGTGGTGCATAAGAACCTCAGCATTGACGAACAGGCCTCGCACGTCCGGCAGGTAAAGCGGTTTGAAAGCGGCATGGTCGTCAATCCGATCACAATTACACCGGATAAGACCCTGGCCGATGCGTTCCAATTGATGGCAGAGAACCGGATCAGCGGGATTCCGGTGGTCTCCAAACGCTCGGGCAAGCTGGCGGGGATCCTGACCAACCGGGATGTGCGCTTCGCCGATGATCCAACCACGCCGGTCAAAGAGCTGATGACCCGCCGGGGCCTCGTCACGGTAAGCGAAGGGGTGTCGCGGGAAGAGGCGAAACGGCTTCTCCACGCGCATCGGATCGAAAAGCTGCTTGTGGTGGATGAAGACAAGCATTGCGTTGGCTTGATTACCGTGAAGGATATTGAGAAATCACAGACCTTTCCGAATGCGTGCAAGGATGATCAGGGGCGCCTGCGGGTCGCTGCCGCGACCGGGGTCGGGGCTGATGGCCTGGCCCGAGCGGAAGCGCTGCTGGATGCCGGCGTTGATGTGATCGTCGTCGACACGGCCCATGGCCATTCACAAGGCGTGCTGGATCAGGTCAATCAAGTGAAGCGTTTGTCCAATTTTGCGCAGGTAATTGCCGGCAATGTCGCAACGGGGGATGGGGCAAAGGCCTTGATCGATGCCGGCGCGGATGCGGTGAAGATCGGCATCGGCCCAGGCTCGATCTGCACGACGCGCATTGTCGCAGGTGTCGGTGTCCCGCAATTGAGCGCCATCATGGAAGCGGCTGAAGCCTGCCATGTGAAGGATATCCCGGCGATTGCCGATGGCGGTATTAAGTATTCCGGCGACCTTGCGAAGGCGCTGGCAGCCGGTGCGGATGCGGTGATGATCGGCTCTCTTCTGGCCGGCACCACGGAAAGCCCTGGCGAGGTGTTCCTCTATCAGGGGCGGTCCTACAAGAGTTATCGCGGCATGGGCTCAGCCGGTGCGATGGCGCGCGGCTCTGCGGATCGCTACTTCCAGGACGAGGTCAAGGATAGCCACAAATTTGTGCCGGAAGGTGTCGAAGGCCGTGTGCCGTTCAAAGGCCCGGTTTCCAACGTGTTGCACCAGTTGGTCGGCGGGTTGCGGGCTGCCATGGGCTATACGGGCTGTGGTACCATCCCGACATTGCATGGCGGCGCCAAATTCCGCCGCATCACCAATGCCGGCCTGCGCGAAAGCCATGTTCACGACATCACCGTGACGAAAGAAAGCCCGAACTACCAGCGGGAAGGCTGACGCGGGGGGCTAAAGCGCGCCCTCTAAAATCAACAGAGACCGTTTCGCGGCTTTGTGGGCGAAGGCGGCGGCTTCTTGGTAGTCGGCGTCTTCGTAGCAGGCGATGGCTTCTGCGATATTGGGGAATTCGATGATCAGGGTGCGCGTGGCGCCATTTGGTTCCACCAGTTCCGGTGCACGGGCAGTCTGGTTCACTTTGGCGCCGTATTTTTCCGCAATTGGCTTCCAGCGCCGGATGTATTCTTCCTGCGCTGCCGGGTCTGTGACGTCTGAGCCGAGGACGATCCAATAACCTTTCATGCCATTCTCCTAGTCTGAGGTGTCTCAGCGCTGTACGGCGCTGAGACCGTCGGCGCCATGTTTTTTGATCAAGTCGGCGATAAACTTTGTCCCAGTTATTTCTTCAATGAAGGATTTCAACCAGGCCGCGGCCGCTGTGTTCTTTCGCGGCGTACCGATGGCCTGTTGAACCGCCATGAACCGGCCATCCAGGATTTTGACACCCGGCATGCGATCCTCGCCCAGGAGCTTCGGACGCAAGGCCGCCAGAACGTCGGCACGGCCTTCCGAGAAATCTGCGAAGGAGGTTTCGTAGCTGTCAGATTGTACCAGCTCTGCGCTCTGAATATTGTTCTCCAGCCACAACCCATAAGCCGCGCGGCCCATAACAGCGATGCGGATTCCGGCGCTGTCCACTGCGGCGATTGAGGTGAAGGGTGATGCCTCCGGCACCAGATAGGTCGCTTCGATCTCGCAATAGGCATCGGTGAAGGCGATTTTCTCTGCCCGCTGCGGTTCCGCCCCAATATTACCGATATCCCATTCGTCAGCCTCTGCGGCATCGGCCAACGCACCAGGGTTGGGGTAGGGCACAAGCTTCAAATCGACCGATAGCCGGCGTGCAACCTCTGCCGCCAGATCAGGAGAAACGCCTGCCGGATCGCCTGCATCGGTCTGACCGGTGACCAACAGAAAATTCGACATGTTGATCCCAGCACGTAAGACGCCGTTCGGTGCGAGTTCGGAGCGGACTTCGTCAATGGACATAGAAACTTCCTTTGATCTAGGCGACAGCTTTTCCGCGCCGTTCTTCGGAATGTTCGATCGTCGTCTTCAACAGGCTCGCAAGATGTGGCTTCGGTTTGCAGGTCAGGATGATCTGATAACCAAAGAGGCGCGGCAAAAGCCGACAAGCCAACCCATTAAGCCATAGCAACATGCGCGAAAATCCGTTGTCGCCAAACGCCAGAGGCCAGGGCACAGGGGCGGCGCAGACTGAGGTGATTTCAAACCCGCGCTGGGCGAGCAATGCTTTTAGGCTCGCCAATGTCAACAGGCGCTTATGCGTCATATCCAGAATGCCGCGCTTCCCGTAGTTGAATTGACCGAAAAGCAGCGACAAGCGGGTCAGAATGAACGCAACATTGCCCGTCGACATGATGATATCGACATCGGTGTTTTCCTTGAACGCCTCCCGCATGCCATCGACGAACTCTTCCGGCTCCGCCAGATGTTCTATGACATCAAGCATGACGACGCTGTCAAAGGCGGCATAGTCGAGCTCGGGCAACCCCTCATCCAGGTTGCGGAGGTGAAACTCACTCAACGTGACCCCGTCGGCGAGGGGGAAGAGGTCGACGCCGGTGACCGTGCAGTCTTTCTCTGCCTCCAGATGGGCGGAAACATAGCCGCCAGCGCATCCAAGATCGAGGACGCGGCTGCCTTTTGCTACGCGATCAACGGCAAGCTGATGCGGGCTGCGAAAGCCGAATTTAGGTTTGTAGTGGGTGTTGCCTTCCAAAGTACCCGGTCGGCAATCGAACTTCTTGTCATAGAGTAATTCAACATCCTGAAGACGGGATTTCAGGACCGTGACAGTGACGTCGCCCGCATATTTCAACCCATTCACATGGCAGATCTCATCCCCGTAGTAAGTTGGGATCGGCAGTTCGGCGATCTTCAGCCCGGCCCGGAAAAACTGTACGATGATCTCTGTGTCGAAATGGAAGTCGTTGGTGTTCAGGTGATAGGGAACGCGGCTCAGTGCTTTGACCGAATATAACCGGTAGCCTGAATGGAATTCAGTCAGGTCTGAGCCCAGCACGAAATTCTGGAAACGGGTCAGAACTTTATTTCCGACATACTTGTAATAGGGCATGCCGCCCTTGAGCGCGTCTCCCGCCTCCATCATGCGGGAGCCGAAGACTGCGTCTGCGTTGCCATCCAAAAGCGGCTGGATCAGGTTTGGCAGTTCTTCTGGCGCATATTGACCATCACCATGAACAAGGGCGACAAAATCGAAGCCATTATCAGAGGCGAAGCGGTAGCCGATCTTCTGATTTCCGCCGTAACCCTGATTAACAGGGTTTACGAGGACGGTAATTGGAAAGCGGTGGTCCCCGGATTGTTGTGCCGCAATACCGGTTTCAAAGGTTTTGTCGCCGGACGCATCGTCGATCACCAGAACTTCGACATCCAGATGCTCTGAGATTGTCTCCGGTATGCGCGAGAGGACCCAGTCCAATGTTGATTCCGCGCGATAGGCGACAATGAAGATCAACAGGCGCTTACGACGCTCTTTCTTGGAGGCTTTTGGGGCGGTCGAACGGGCCCGGGGTTTCTTTGCGGGGGCGGTGTCCGCCATTGCTTATCCTTTCACGGGAGAACGCCGAAATTCAGCGTAGTTCGATCCCGATATCAGTTACTGTCGCGCATCCCTGTATCAGACCAGCGCGGTCATCGATCGGCGCGTAAACAATGGTGCGTTCACCACCGGGCGCCAGCCGAAGGCCATAACCGACCCGAACCGGGCGCGTCAATGATTCAAGCATTCTTTCCATCGGTTCAAAGCGGTGATCTGGCGCATTGAAAGAGAAAGCGACCAGGCGGCTGGATGACGCATCCATCTCTTGAATGAGTGCTTTTCGTGATGCTGCACCGTTCCGATCCAAAGGAGTCCCCGGACCAATCGCGCGAAAACTGTCTAGATTAGCGGCAAAGCGTAGTCGTTCCGGGCAGTCGAGATCGGCGCCGCGACTAAGCCAGCTTCGTCCCGATTGATAACCATAAAACGCTGTCCCGATGACTAACATCGCTAAGGTGAACGCGATGGCATCACGCATGGCGCCGGTTTTTGATACTGACATAGACTGAGCCATATTCGGCAGTCGAAGAAGATTCTGCAGCCTTGATACGAGCGGTCCTGTACCGGCTGCGGCAAGCGCGATCAGGAACCCGAATGTCGGTGCCGGGACGCGTGATTCTCCGCCATATAGAAAGGGCTGAGAGGCAAGGATCGCGCCGAAGGAAACTGTCAGCATTGCGGCGGTTCCCCTGTCACCGCGGCGCCATGCGATGATGCTGGCGACAAGGCCTGTCATGATCAGGAAGTAGCAAAGAAAACGAAGCGGCTTGATTTCGATGGAACGCAGAATCTTGAATTTGAATAAGTAGATCCCGATTTCCCGCACAGACCCGACCACCGCCGCCAAAGGGTGATCCAGTACAGCACTGACAATGATGTCCGCTTTCCGGGCGCTCATTTCAGCAGAAGGCAATTCTTCCAGACCTGGGTTGTCGAGATAAATCTGGCGCCAGCGAGTGACAGGAATGACATCCTCCTCAGACCTTTCTCCAAGAGCGAGCTGTCCTTCCACCACGGTTGCATACCAGGAATCTGCCGCGTTTACGAAGCCACCGGCACTGTCTGGGACGACCTCTCGCGTGATCGAGGAATTTGCCGCGAACAAGCCAATGATAAGAACGATCCCGGCGGTCGGTATCATAAATGACCGCGGTCTTGAAATGCCCAATCCCCAAATGCTCCACATCAGCAAGGTCGGCAGGATGAAGAGTGCGCCCATCCGCGTCAGCAGGGCGAGCGTCAGAATTGCGATCCCAATCAGAAACCCTTGCCAATTGCCGAACCTGGTCGCACGTAAGATCAATTGGGTCCCCAGTAAGCCGAGAAGAAAACCAGGAATCTCTGTCGAGATACCGCCGAGGTGATCTTGCCCATAATCTATTGCCATATAGGCGGCGATGGCGCCGGCAACAGGACCGAAACTGCGCCAGCAATCGGTGGCGAATAAGGCAATCGCCACGGCGAGCGCTGCGGCAAGGGGCCAGGTTGCGATCCGGACATCCATGTTTCCAAGATCAAGTAGACCGGCATAGAGAAGATTACTGATTACACGACCGCGCGGGGTCGCAAAATTTCCGTCGACTAGATAGGCGAAAGCCGTGCCTAAGAAATCGTCTGCGTCGCCAGTTTGGAAGCTTCCCCAGTCTACCCATCGCGTGAACAAGGCATGTTGGTCGAGAAGAGCCATGTAGAGGCCGACAAAGATGCCGATTGTGATGCCTAGAAAGACGGGGCCAAGAAAGACAGGGCCGAGCTGGTTTGCGCGCAGTGGCAGGAAACGCATTGAAGCCGCGATCACAAGGCCCGCAACAATCATCGGGACATTCAACATATAGAGTGCAGAGGCCCCTAGTACTTGCGCACCGATTAAGGCGGAGAGCACGAAACCACCCAGCGCGGCAATGACGACAGCAACATCAACGCGCGCGGTGTCTATGGTGCCTTGTGTGCTCACAGAACTTGTTCCCTGGCAGTATGAGTATCTGCAAATATGCGGGCTTCCTGCTGAACCAGAACTCGCCAATCCGGTATAGATTTCCCGAGAAGCATCGAAAGGCGTGTTGTATCAAGGCGGGAATTGGCAGGGCGCGTTGCGGGCGAAGGCCAATCCTTGGTCTCGATCTTGTCGATCTGTTGGACAGCGAGGGGAAGCCCTGCGGCGCGGACCTGGGCGACGGCTTCTTTAGCGAAACCGTGCCAACTTGTTTCTCCGGATGGGGCGGCGTGGAGGATCGACATGGCTGGAAACTGAGGGTCTGCGCGCATTTTCGCCAAGAGCTCCATACTTGTTTCCGCCAACCAAGCGGCTGACGTCGGTGCGCCAATCTGATCGGCGACACAGCGTAGTTCTGCTCTTTCACGGGCGAGCTTCAGGATCGTTGAGAAGAAGCACTTTCCAAGCGCGCTATAGACCCAGCTGGTCCGTAGGACGGCACCACGGGCACCGCTATCCAATACGGCTTGATCGCCGGCGGCTTTGCTTCGTCCATAGGCGTTCAGCGGGGCGATGTCCGCATCTTCCTGCCAGGGCGTGCCGCCCGATCCATCATAAACATAATCAGTCGAATAATGGATCAAGAGCGCACCGGACCGTGCTGCCCAATTGGCGAGTGTCTTCGGCGCGTCTGCATTAACCGCATTGGCAAGGGCAACTTCTTCCTCCGCACGGTCTACCTGAGTATACGCAGCGGCGTTCAATATGATATTGGGGGAAAGCTCCTCAAGGCGCGTGGAGAGCGCCTGCGGATCGGCCAGATCGACGTCGGATCGGTTCCAAACAATAGTCTTCCAAGAGGGATCGGCTGCCCGTCCTAAAGCACTGCCGAGCTGGCCGGTACCGCCGGTAATCAGAACGACAGGCTTCATCACAAAATCCGTATCAGACAGAGTAGTGCGGGAGTTCATTCGACATATCCGCGAGGACTGGTGCCTCACGGTCTTTGTCATTTACCGGCCCCAGTTCGATTGGCCATGCGATCGCCAGCGCAGGATCGAAGGGATTGACGGTGCGCTCATCAGCAGGCGACCAGAAGGAAACGCTGCATTTATAGAGCACCAGCGTGTTGTCTTCCAAGGCTTGGTAGCCATGGGCAAAACCGGGGGGAACCCATAACTGCGCGCCGTTTTCTGCAGAAAGAGAAACGGCAACATGCTGCCCGTATCGAG
>SPJV01000055.1 GCA_006844765.1 Alphaproteobacteria bacterium
GCCCGCAATGCCTCGGTCGCCTCCGCCTCCGGCAAGGCCGATCGCGCCGCTTCCTGCCTAAGGATCAGATCGGCAAGCGCCGGCCCCTGGCGTTGGCGTGTCACCTCGACAAGTCCTGCCGCCGTGGCGCCCAGAACATCACAGATAACACTGCCACCAAGTTTGCGCAGCGCGCCTTTCAAGACATCCGCCATCTCTTTCAGCTTGCTGCGTCCCTGAAGGCTGGCGAAGTCTACGACGATCAAGCCACTCATGTTCCGCAGGCGAACCTGTCGGGCGATTTCTTCCGCCGCGCGCCGGTTAAGGCGTTGAGCCGCGGCATCCGCCTGGGATTGGCCGGAACTCGATGAACCGCTATCCACATCAACCGACCAAAGCGCTTCGGTCTTGTCGATTGTCAGGCGCCCGCCACCGGGAATGGCCACTGTCCTTGCCAAAGCATTCTCCAGAGCTTCTGATCCGCCACAGGCCTCAAACAAGGGAGTCTTATCCCCATAGAACGCAATGTAGGGTGCCAGATCGGGGAAGTCCGTTTCCGCACTCTTCTTCAGCTCGGAAAAGACCTGCCGATCATCCAGCGCCACGCGGGTTTCCGCCCCGGTTTCCAGCAAGAGGCGAGAGACAAAATCAGGAGCCGGCTGCAAAATAGTCCCAGGCGCCGCCGTCTCTGCATCCGATGCCGTTGCTTTCGCACGCGCGACCAGCGCCTCAGCTTCCCGGCTCAAATCATCAATCGACATCGAAGAGGCTGCCGCCTTCACCGCAAAGCCGCCGTCGGACGGAATCCGCGCCAATTCAAATGCCTGAGCCGCCCGTTCCTCCGCCTGAGCCCGCCGACGCCCCTGCCCGATTGCGGCGGCATAAGTGGTCCCCTTCCCGTCCGGAACATAGGCAAAGCCCCGGCCGGAGAACATCAGTTTCCGTCCAACCGCAAGCCCCTTGTCGCCAGCCGCGTCGCGGATGACTTGAACCGGCAGGCTCTGCCCCTCGACCAAACCCTTGGCGCGGGGCAGCATCGCATCCCCCAAGGCGCCCAGATCCAGAAAGGCTGCCCCCAGCCCCTTTTCCAGCTTTGCAACGCGGGCCTGGATAATGGCACCAACATGCGAGGTCGCCCCATCGCGCTCAATCCAAAGAGCGCATATCCGTCCGTCATCATCTTCCAGCGCCGCCCGCCGTTCGCCTGGAGATATCTCTATGTAGAGTGTTTCGGTCATGGCGTAGCAGGTCCTATCCCAAATGATGCAAGTAGCTTGGCAGTTTCGTGCAGCGGCAGCCCGACAACATTTGAATAACTACCGGAAATTTTCTCGATAAAGGCTTCTGCGAGCCCCTGGATGGCGTAGCCGCCGGCTTTTCCATCCCATTCTGCTGAGCGCAGATACCCCTCTTTTTCGACAGAAGAAAGCCGCTTGAAGGTTACCGCTGTCTCGACGAGGCGGAAAAGGTGCTTTCCGTCCGGCGAAATCAGAGAAACCCCGCCAAAGACGCGGTGCCGACGACCTGACAACAGATCCAGGCAGCGGTCTGCTGTCGCACGATCCTCCGCCTTCGGCAATATCCGTCGACCAACGCCAACAACCGTATCCGCGCCGAGCACAAGGCATCCGGGGAACTGTGCGGCCCCCGCCCGCGCCTTATCTTGCGCCAATCGCGCCGCGTGGTGTCGCGGCAGTTCCCCCTTCATCGGGGTTTCGTCGACATCCATGGGCGCCACCTCGTCCGGCACAACGCCGATCCGCGCTAATAGGTCCAATCGACGTGGACTAGCGGAAGCGAGAATTAGGCGAGGAGCAGAAGCCATAGACAGCCTGTTAGGTGAGGTTGCGGAAATCCAGTGCTTACCCGCATCGCACCGATGGAACAACTGGAACGCTGTTATTCGTGAATTGGCGTGACGGCGCGAATTGGCTTGACGACGCGCATTGCCCGGTGATGATCGCACGATTCCACAAGACCTTGGCTCTGCAATGAATGATCTCCGCACTCTTCTGAATAGCCTCAAGCAGCGCGCAGATTTGCCACGCGATGCAACGGCTGAGGCACAGAGCCTCCCACCCGCAGTGTACCATGACGCAGAATTGCTGGCGCTTGAGGAAGATCGAATCTTTTCCCGTGATTGGCTTTGTGCGGGCCGCGCAGATGAGATTGCCGCGCCGGGTGATTACCTGACATTCTCCATCGGGAAACAGCCGATCTTTTGCATTCGCCAAGCGGATGGCGAAATCCGTGCTTTTGCCAATGTGTGCCGACATCGGATGATGAAACTGCTGGAAGGACGCGGGTCGGCGAAGCGTTTTGCGTGCCCTTATCACGGTTGGGTCTATGACATGACCGGGCAGGCTGTTCGCATCCCACATATGCCAAAGCAGGATGATCCGATCTGCTTGCCGGAAATCCGGGTCGAAATCTGGCAGGGCTGGATTTACGTCACGGCAAATGCCCACGCCACGCCAGTCGCTGAAAAATTGGCTGCTTTGGAACCAATGGTCGCCCGCTATCGCCAGGAAGACTATGTCTCCGTCGTGACAGAAGACCATCGATGGGCGACGAACTGGAAAGTCCTGACCGAGAACTTCATGGAGGGCTACCACCTTCCCATCGCCCATCGAAAAACGGTCGGGGCATGGTTCTCAGCGACAGAAGTTACGTTTCCTGAAGAACGGCATTCTGATTTCACCTATCAGATTTTTGCGAAAGATATGGACGCGACCTATGGCGTCGCCCATCCCGACAACACTCATCTGACAGACAAATGGCGCAATCACACCGTCATGCCGACGGTGTTTCCCTGTCATATGTATATCCTGGCGCCAGATCACCTCTGGTACTTGAGCCTGCGACCCGACGGCCCCGGCCATACTCATATTCGTTTCGGTGTCGCCATTGCGCCTGAAGTGAAAGCCGCCTGGGGCGATGATCCGAAGCCGCTGGCTGATTTGACCGATTTCTTCGCGCGGGTAAATGCGGAAGATCGCGCGCTTGTCGAATCCGTCACCGCAAACGCTTCAGCGCCGCTGTCTACGCCCGGCCCACTTTCCTGGACCGAGCACGAATTGCGTGACTACCACGGCTATCTGGCGTCGCGCCTGGTTGATTGACTAAGGCATCGCTTATTCAGGCACACCGGCGCCAATGTCGAAATATGTGCGCTCCCCTACCGCAATCTGCTCCGTCCGGTCGCCATCTTCTCTCTCAAGCCACTCGTCAGGGTCCAGATCACATACCGTAAGATACAGAAGCGGATTTTCTCCTTCCCGACATAGCATCGGGAGGCCCAGTGTCTCTACCTCTAAACTGGTGCCACTAGAACGCTGAAGACGAGCAAAGACGCGCATGCCACAGGGGTGTGTCGCAACCGTCCAAAACGCTTTGGACGCCGACTCTCTGCGCTGGGGATCGACGAGATCGAGGTAATTCCGTCCGGTACACGTCATCCCGTGGCGATGGTCCATATGAGTGCCGGATAGACGAACTTTTATGAAATCGGCGGAAATCAGTTCATAAATCGCAAAATCGGCGAGCAATCCCGGTACGGCTTCCGGACGGAAATCTGAAGAACTTGGTAACAAGTCGGACCGGGGAAGGCTTTGCCAATGAGCCAGAAATTGCGCATTGACCTGTTTCTTAAATTCCATAACTGACTGCCACGCTAATTCGTCTAACGATGATCGATACAAGGCTATACTGACATAACCACTAAGCCGATCCTCGCACGATTTTGCCGCACGAATTTCCCAATCGAACTTACAGCATGCCAATTGCGCTCATATAGGTGTCCAGCAGTTCGTCTTCTTCACGGCGCGCTTGATCATCCTTCTTCCGCAGAGAGACGATTTTGCGCATGATCTTCGCATCGAACCCCTGCCCTTTGGCCTCCGCATAGACTTCTTTGATATCGTCTGCGAGTGCTTTCTTTTCTTCTTCAAGGCGTTCTATCCGCTCGATGAAAGAGCGCAGGCGCTGGCCGGTGACATTATTGGCTTCATCGGTAACATCGGATGTCGCGGGGGAAGGAACGGCGGCAAGATCGGCCATCTGAGGATCTCCTGATCAAAAAAATGGGGGGCACGACGATGCCGCGCATAGGGTCAACATTATCCCGCCGCGTCCGTTGCTTCAAGCTCAACCGCTTCTTCAATTGCTTGATCGAAGTCAATGCTTTCAGCCTCGCGGCCCATCAATATGGCTCACATGAGAAACGAACTTCTTAAGAAATATGGTGGACCGGTCCCTCGATATACGAGTTACCCTACCGCCCCGCAAATGACGTCGGATATCGATGGCGACGTCGTCCTTCAATGGGTGAGCGAATTACCGAACGACGAGCCGATCTCCCTCTATTGCCACATACCGTTTTGCGATAGCCTTTGCTGGTTCTGTGGATGCCATACGAAGGTGACGAACCGCGCCGAAAATTCAGACGGCCCTGTTTCCCGCTATGTGGCGTTAATGGAACAAGAGTTGCTGACCCTGGCAGCGGCGGCATCCAAAGGTGCGAACAATCCTCCGTCAACAGCACGCATTCATTGGGGCGGTGGTTCCCCGACAATATTAACGCCGGATCTCATCACCCGACTGTCGGCAGCCATCGATAATGCCTTCCCCATCGCGGAGGGCAGGGTCTTCTCAGTAGAAATCGACCCCAGAGGTGTTGACTTGGACCGGATGGAGGCGCTTGCCGCCGCCGGTGTCAACCGGATCAGTATCGGCGTACAAGACTTCGACCCTGCCGTTCAAACCGCGATCAATCGCCGCCAAAGCTTCGATGAAACCGAGCGTGTAGTCTCCGGTATGCGGGAACGCGGCGTCGAAAGCATCAATATCGATTTGATCTATGGCTTACCTTTCCAGACAAGCGGCACGATTGACGCGACCATTGATCAGGTTATGCGCCTAGCGCCGGATCGTATCTCGCTGTTTGGCTACGCCCATGTGCCATGGATGAAGAAACACCAGGCTTTAATCGACACGGATACATTACCGGATCAGGAAAACCGCGCTATCATGGCTACGCAGGCGGCAAAGCTTCTTTGCAAAGCGGGATATGAGCAAATCGGCATCGACCATTTCGCTTTGCCAAAAGACAGATTGGTCGCATTGCGCGATACAGGACAGCTGCGGAGAAACTTCCAAGGGTACACGGATGACCCAACCAAAACACTGCTTGGATGTGGCGTCTCCGCAATCAGTCGTTTCTCATCCGGCCTTGCCCAAAACGAAACAGAACTTCCAGCCTACCGCCGACACGTCCTTGCCGGAGAGCCACCGATCGCGCGCGGATGTCGGACAAACAAGCATGACCGGCTAAGAGCCGCCATTATCGAGAAACTGATGTGCAACTTCGCCGTCGACCTGAGACAGATCCTCAATGATATGAATTCGGATTCAAAAGAAATCGAAGCGGATATCGACCGATTGAGTCCCTTGGTCAGAGACGGTCTTGTCACCTTGTCCGAAGGATTGATCCTATCGATAACGGATTTGGGGCGCCCCTATACCCGCCAAGTGGCTGCCTGTTTTGATGAATATCTGCCACGTGCCAAGGGCCGGCATTCAATGACGGTTTAGAACACGCCAGGCGGTACAGCATTCAAGCGCCTTAACGCCAGAAAGGCTCCACAGCGCGAAATACTCCCCATAGCTCAGTTAATCGATTGAGGCCTGTTTCAATACGATTATCGAAATCTGTCTGGATCAACGCCTCGGTCTCGGGATCGAGCGGGTCGCCCGCCGGCGCAATCTGTTCTATCAAGGCACGGGCAACAACCGCGTCATTCAGGGCCCCTAAACAATCCTGAAGTTTCTTGGCAGCCCGGACCATCGGTTTTGCTGCTGTCCCATAAAGAGGCTCAAAAAACTCCAATGCATAGCGGAGCTTCTTTATTTCAATCCTCAGCGCATGTTGGTTTTGTTCCGGCAAGGCCCGCGGATCTTCGCCACCGTCATTCAACACAACCGCCAAGCGCCCTTCCAGCAAGGTAGCACCATAGTCCAAAGCATTCTGCGCCTCCGCCCGAGGATGCGGGGTCAGTCCAAAATTCATCAGGCGAAGTTGCAGGCGTCCGTAGCGTTGTGACGTTATCGCATCCCGTGCTGCTTCATAAGCCAGTTCCCGCGCGCGCCAGGCTTTCTTCCGAAAGGCCTTCAATCCGGCATGATCTGCATGACGCGCGACAAGCGGCTCAATCGTCTCATCCAACAAGACATCCCAATCGCGCGCCGGACCAAGCGCGACTTGCAGCCAGCCCAGACGTTTCGCTAACCGCGCCCGCGACCCATCCTTTAGCAGCGGGCGATAGGCGGTCAGAAGCGCGCGAGCCCGCCGAACCGCAACCCGTGCCTGATGCACACCTTCCGGATCTTCCCCACGCATTACTGCAGTTTGGTTTGCGATGATTTGATCCGTCGCAGCCCCCAACATTGCAGAAAAGACCGACCAAGCGCTGTCATTTGGCTGGATCGTCGGTACCTGGGCTTTCTCCGGTTTCCGAACGCCATTTTGAAACAACAAATAACCGCGTGAGGCCTTGGTATCATCGCTGACCTGAAAAATGTTTCGTTTGGAGAGGTCACGGGCGAAGCTCAGCAGGTCACTGACATTCCCGCCCTTCATCTCAAGTTCTGCTTCACAAACCGGCACACTGCGCTTGCCGGATCGTACCTCGCCTTCATCCAAGACCATTTCGATCTCGCTGTCGCCCCAAGCGATATCCCAGATCGTGCGGCTAATATCGGTCACGAAAACAGGCAAAAGCGGCTTGCCATCGGTTAGCGATGCAACCACGGCCCGCGCGTCATCGTCATCGATTAAGGATAGGTCGGGAACGTCCCCGGTCGTGACGGCTTCAATCTCGCGGCGAGTCTGCAGCGCCCCGACACTCCCTTCAATCCGTACCTTCAAGGTCTGAAGCCGAACCGGGCCTTCCTGACGGATACGGAGCGCGGATTTGGCGTTGCGAAGCGCCAAGTCTTGCGTGTCAAAATAGACGGCAAACAGCTTCCGGTTCCTGGCCCGGCCTTTCTTATAGGCATGAATAGCCGGATCGCGCCGGAGTTTTCGTGCCCCCAGCGCGTCAAGAGAAAGCTTTAATTCTATTTCTGTACCAGCCATCGAAAGGAATATTTATAAGTTCAGGCTGCCACACAAATAAAAACACCCCTCGAAATAGGAGTTTAACAAAACTGTAACACTTGAATACTTACTATAGTATTGTTTTTGTTGAAATGAACATTCGAAACTACAACGTCCCAGGGAAACCACCGCCGTCCAACAGAAGATTCTGACCCGTTATATAGCCACTATGGGCGCTGCAGAGAAACGCGCAGGCATGGCCAAATTCCGCTGGTGTACCGAACCGTCCGGCCGGGTTGGATGACGCCAGTTCCGCAGCAGCTTCTTCAAGGGAGATTCCGGCTTTCTCAGCACGGCCAGCCATGGTGCCACGCAGCCGATCCGTATCAAACGGCCCCGGCAAAAGCCCGTTGATCGTCACATTATGCTGCACAGTCTCCCGCGCCAGACCGGCTACGAATCCAGTCAAACCGGCCCGCGCGCCATTCGAAAGGCCCAGAATGCCGATTGGCGCCTTCACCGCGGAAGAGGTGATATTTATTATTCGTCCGAACTTTCGTTCGATCATACCGTCGACCGTCGCCTTTATCAGCATAATTGGGTTCAGCATGTTTGCATCAACCGCGCTGATCCAGTCATCCCGATCCCACTCCCGGAAATCACCCGGCGGGGGGCCACCACAGTTGTTGATCAGAATGTCTGGGTTTGGGGCGGCTTCCAGAAGAGCTGCCCGACCGGCCTCCGTCGACAGGTCGGCAGCGACAGCGGTAACATCAACACCGTATGCATCCCGAATTTCTTGAGCCGTCGCTTCCAGCGCATCCGCAGAACGAGCGTTTATGGTGAGCGATACACCTTCCGCCGCCAAGGCTTCGGCACAACCCCGCCCCAGTCCTTTGGAGGCCGCGCAAACGATTGCCGATTTTCCCTTAAGCCCAAGATCCATGGTTCACTCCCTTCGCGGCACATAAGCCTGATGCGATTGATGATCAAATCCGGTGGGAGGCTACCCCTCCCCTTCCCCGCTGTCGAGATCATGTGTCGCCAGGACATCCCGTGCCAATGCGGTCGTGATCGGTTTACGACGCGCCAAGGCGGCAGCGTCCAGAGAGGCCACAATTTCTCGCGCTGCCGCAAAACTGCGGGGCATTCGGATCAACATGTATGACAGAACTTCCGGCGCGATACGAAGCTGGCGGTCCGAGAACAACTTCATCATGACGGCGCCCAGCAGCGCGTCATCCGGTTCCCGCAACTCCCCAACCGGCGCCCCGGCAAGGCGAGAGCGCAAATCGGCCGGCCCAAGCGTCCAACGGCCTGGCGCGGTGCGCGATGTCAGCAAAAGCCTGCCATCCCGATCACGCATCATATTGTGAAGATGTAAGAGGGCTTCCGCATCCACGCATTGATCGGCGTCATCAACCGCTACGGCCAGAGCATCCCCGACCACGGCATCCAACCCATCCGTCCTAAGGCTAATGGCGTTCAACACCTTGGCGCTGGCCCGATCCCGCCAAACGGCCAGCAGATGGCTCTTCCCACTGCCCGCGGGACCATGAAGCATGAGCGTCGGTCCCGGCCAGTCAGGCCAACGGTCAATCCAATCCACGGCGCCTTGGTTGGCTTCGGCAACCAGGAAATCCTCGCGCCCTTCGGCGGCACGATGCGGCAACTGAAGCGGAAGCTGTTTTGCAATCATCGGGTAAATCTCAGCGCGCCCTGGTCACGGTGTAAAAAACATCACCCTCTTCAGCATGCGCAATGCTCAATCCCCTCTGCGCCAAGGCAACCGCAAGCCGATCCGGTTCCCCGACGAAGGTCACCTCCGCCCTAGCCTCTTCCAAGGACAGGCTGACGAGCCGAACAGCGCTGACTGGCGCCGCTGCCCGCAGGCCGCGCTCAACCGCGAGCCAATCGCCCAGCGCCGAAATTGGCGCGGAAATCTCAATTGTCTGGTTCCCCAAATCAAACCGCAGCAGATTTTCCCGTTTCCAAGCCATCTCAAGCGCATCACCAACCTGACTTGCTGTCCGCTCCAGGAAGTGCTTGCGCCGCTCGGATGGATCTAACGGCGTATTGCTTTCCTCGCCCTCAGCAGCAACAGGCGGATCGTTGTCCAGATAATTGCCGGAAAAGGAACGTCCATCCCATCCGGGGCCATAGGCGGTCAGAGCAACCTCTGCGCGTTCAATGTTTTCCGGCGACAGTTTCAAGGTCAGGACGGCAACCAGAACGGCGCCGACCCCATATCGCCGCGCAATAGCCGTCAGTGCAGGGATATCACCCCCAGTCGCCCGCGCCGCATCAATCGACGCCATGTCCGACAAATCACCGAGCGGTGGAACAATTGCGACCAATCCATCTCGCGACGGCGTCCTTGCCCAGGCATCGAGCCAAGGGTTCGTGTCTTCGAACAACACATCCCCGTGTGGCGCCCGGGCTATTGGCAGGACAACCATCGGCTGACTGGCCGTTTCTGCATAGGCAAGACGCCCACGCCGCAAGAATTCCCTGATCCCGTCAGTCTGAAAGCGCACATCCATTTTTGCCAGATAGCGCCCGCCGCCAAATTTCTCAGAGACAATCGCGACGTCACGAATCAGAAATTCGAGCCGGTCGGCGCTGATGGCAGGAACCTTAGATAAATCTTCCGGCACGAGAAGGCGCGCCATCAAGCCGTCGAACGCCGCACGCTTGGCGAAGGCAACCCCTTGAGTCTTGGCTTTTGCATCGCTGTCAGCCGATTCGTCTACTTCTATTCCCCGAATGGCGAAAACGTCTTGGGCCGTGGCCACCCCCGGCAAAACAACAGTGACCGCAGAGAAAACCGCAAAAACGCAGTAAAAAGCGGCCGCATAAGCCGTCGGCACGGGGAAACACGCCTTCGCTGTTCCAAATTTTCGCGAAACCGAGCCAACCGACATTGCAAAGCCACTCCCGTCCAGTACAAAGAAACCGTCCCGGCTAGGTCTGGCCGGTCATTGTTTATAACGCGCCCGGTCCGACTTCGAAAAGCCTTGGTAGACAAGGAATACACTCAGATCGGCGTTTTGGGGCGGTCTCTTTGAAAAGTCATTCGGTCCGATCGGTCACCATGCCTGACGGTCAGAATGATCATGAAGCAATATGGTGGCGAAATGACGGCAGAAAACCAAGGCGGCGGCGCCAATAGACTCACCTATCGGGATGCAGGCGTCGATATCGATGCCGGCAATGCATTGGTTGATGCAATCAAGCCACTGGCGCGCTCTACCTTCCGACCCGGTGCAAATGGGGAACTGGGCGGCTTCGGTGGCTTGTTCGATCCCAAAGCAGCCGGGTATTCGGATCCTGTCATGTTGGCCGCTACGGACGGCGTCGGCACGAAGCTGAAACTGGCGATAGAGGCAGATAAGCACGACACTGTCGGTATCGACCTCGTCGCCATGTGTGTGAATGACCTTGTCGTCCAGGGAGCGGATCCGATGATCTTCCTGGATTACTTTGCATGCGGGAAGTTGACCCTCGAAACAGGGGAAGCTGTGGTCGCCGGGATTGCTGAAGGCTGCCGTCAGGCCGGCGCTGCCCTGATCGGTGGGGAAACTGCCGAGATGCCGGGCATGTACGCCGATGGTCACTACGATCTGGCCGGCTTCTCCGTTGGTGTGGCTGAGCGCGATGCGTTGATCGATGGCAGCACCGTCGGTGACGGCGATGTGTTGTTGGGACTGGCCTCCAGCGGCGTTCATTCCAACGGTTTCAGTCTTGTGCGAAAGGTGGTCGACCTCGAAGGTCTGAACTGGTCTTCACCGTCGCCCTTCAGCAAGGATGAAACGCTGGGTGAAGCGCTTCTGACCCCGACCAAAATCTACGTGAAGTCCGTATTGGCAGCCGTGCGCGCCGGTGGCGTTCATGCGCTCTGCCATGTGACCGGCGGCGGCTTTTATGAGAACCTGCCGCGAGTGGTACCGGAAGAATTGGCCGGCGATCTGAACCCGGAGAGTTGGACAATGCCGCCTGTCTTCCACTGGCTGGAGAGCGCCGGCGGGATCGCGCGTCGGGAGATGTATCGGACTTTCAACTGCGGGATCGGCATGATCGCTGTTGTCGCGGCAGACCGCGCGGACGCCCTGACCGATATCCTGGTTGAGGAAGGGGAGACTGTCTTCCGGCTTGGCGAGATCACCCCCCGAGACGATGGCAATGCCGTGGTCATATTGGATGGAGATCGCGCGTCGGGAGAAACCGCATGACGCGGCGTATCCCGGTTGGGGTTCTACTCTCCGGCGGCGGCACCAATCTTCAAGCGCTGATCGATGCCTGCGCCTCACCGACGCATCCAGCGGAAATCGTGCTCGTCCTCTCGAACAACGCCGACGCCTATGGGCTTGAGCGGGCCCGAAAGGCCGGCATAGCGACCGCCGTCGTTAACCACCGGGAATACTCAGATCGCGTCACCTTCGATGCGGCGCTACAGACTGTTCTGGAAGACGCTGGCGTGGAAATTGTCTGCCTCGCCGGTTTCTTGCGCATTCTGACCGAAGGCTTTGTGGAAGCGTGGAGAGACAGGATGTTGAATATTCATCCCTCACTCCTGCCCGCCTATAAAGGATTGGAGACCCATCAGCGCGCCCTTGACGATGGGGTGGCCCTGCATGGCTGTACCGTCCATCTGGTCCGCGCCGATCTGGACAGTGGTCCGATGCTGCTCCAGGCAGAGGTTCCGGTATTGCCGGAGGACGATGCCGCCACCCTGGCGACCCGCGTTCTTTACCGGGAGCATGAGATCTATCCCGCAGCACTGAGCCTACTCGCATCCGGGCGTATCAAGGTTGAAGACGAAGTTGCGTTTATTGATGGGGTGCCAGGGCCGAAACGCTTGACTATGGCGGGCTAGCGCATCATTTCAATGGCGCAACTAGCGCCTTGAGCCGGCGCCGCGCATCAGTAAAATACGCCCCATTGAGGCGGCCCTTCATGTGGGCGCGATCTGGGGGACACCGAAGGGGACTAAGGACTATGGAAGATCTGGAATTCAACGAAGCATCGCGCGAGCATCTGGCAACCTGGGAACGGCTGAAATCGATCATGCTCTATTGCCTGATCTTTGTCCTGATCATTGTTGGGGGCATGGCGTTCTTCCTGACGCCGTAATCAAAGCTGTCCCGGACGGGGGACGGACGGATAACCGGCCGCTCCATCATTCGGTAAATTGACGCACAAGAAGACGCAGTGGTCATTCGCGCCACTGCGTTTTGCTTTTATACGCAGAAAAACTGAATCTCAATGAGGGGAATGATTTGGCAAATCTAGGTCATGAACTCATAAACGGGCAATGGACGAGAGCAGTCCGCTGATACTCCAAAAGCAGACGAGATTCGCCGAGGCGGGTTAAGTCCGAGTCTGACCCAAAGCAGAGGTGCGACCTGCCAATTATTGCATGTCCTCTATCGGCCAGATGCAGTCATAGGCTGATACAAGAAAATCGCGTTGCACCCATTGTCAGAGTCAATCGTAATGCTGGATAGGTTCACAGAGAACTTTGGTGTCAGGTTCAAATCCGAGTCCTGATTCTTCACCACAACTGAGCAATCCATTCGAAGCGGTTACCCCAATTTCCCCCAGGGACACGCTGGCAGGATGGGGGTAGGCGGCGAGCAATGACTTTTCTGGAACTGTAACCGCCAGATGGGCTACAGCAGCACGCACAATCTCCGCGCCCACTGTATCCTCGATTCGCATACGTAAGCCCAAGCGTGTTGCAAGGCGCGCCATTTCATGTGCTTTGGTCAGGCCACCTACATGTGAGAGTTTGATTACAACGGCGTCAAGCGCGCCATCTGCGCTCGCCCTAACCAGGTCACGGGTGTCATCGATTACTTCGTCCAGTACGAATGGTCGGTCGCATACTTTACGAATGGTAACGCACTCCTCATACGTGGCACAGGGCTGCTCGATCAGCAGGCCCAACTCTGGAGGCAATTGTGACGCAGCCGCCACCACCCGGCGGGCGTCTTCCATTGTCCACCCCCGATTGGCATCACAAATCATGTGTTCTCCCGGTCGGAGGATATCCGCGATTGCCCGCATCCGTGCGATATCCGGTTCGGCACCTTGCCCGAGTTTTACCTGAAACACGGTGATACCCTGTTTCCTGTTTTC
Source organism: Alphaproteobacteria bacterium (assembly GCA_006844765.1). Taxonomy (GTDB): domain Bacteria; phylum Pseudomonadota; class Alphaproteobacteria; order UBA8366; family Aestuariispiraceae; genus SPJV01. The sequence goes on from SPJV01000055.1 coordinate 13,217, forward strand.
CTCGATAGTGCTGATCATCGCCTGCGGCGTATCCATAGGGATGCTGTTGTAGAGCCTTGCTCCATCAACCTCCGCACCGCCCAACAGCGTTTTCACCGGTAAACCTGCAGACTTGCCAAGTAAGTCCCAACAGGCAATATCGATTGCGGATTTGGCGGCTTCATGGCCACGCACGGTTCGGTCCATCAGGGTATTGATTACACCCGTTTCACATGGGTCACGGCCGATCAAGACGGGGCACAGGAATTCGAGGGCCGCTCGCAACCCACCCGTCGTTGCATCGAGATAGGTAGGGTTTAACGGGCAGCTCTCGCCGTAACCGACCAAGCCACCATCAGTTTCGATACCCACGACGGTGTCATGCAAGGTGATCTCCGGCGTTGTAACGCGGCCATGGCCGAGTGTCTTATACGGAAGCGGAATGGCATAAACGCTAATTGACTTGATTTTCATTTGTACCTCTTTTGAATTTTTGGCGTTAGCTTGCCGGACCGACACGGCCCGGGGCGGGGCGTGCGATCATTTCGTGGTCCGTGTCCATTGGTTCAGTCAAGTCAATGGACCCGATCATCTGATCTACCGGAGCACCAACCGCCAGAGCCAGTGCGGCATGAGCGTAATGTTGGCCCGACCAAGGCCCATCAATCCGAATTCTCATACCGGCCGCGACACACATATCGCGGGCGGCACGAGCTGCTGCCAGGCCTCCATATTTTACCGGTTTGATACACACCACTTGAATACCATCGGCGATAGCCCTGGATATCATGCCCAATCCCCACAGGCTGGAGTCAATCATCATGGGTGACGACAAGGTGCGAGACACTTTGACATTATCGTCGTACGCGGTACACGGGTCTTCCCAGATCAACTTCGAATCACTCAGCGTCGGGATGGCATCAAGAGCCACATCCAAAGGCAGCGCACCATTGAAATCCGCCAACACCAACTGATCCTCATTCAGGACGTTAAGGACGTCCCGTACACAGGCCATGTCAGTCTCCAGGTCATCGACGCCGAGCTTGATCTGAACAACCGGCGCCTGGCCGCCGTTGGCGATAATGCTGGCGACGGTTTCTTCTACCGGACCGGCCGAAAGTGAAAGTATCTCCGGCACATCGCCCGCTACCGGGCCGCCGAGTAGTGCAGAAACTGGTACGCCGGTTTGTTTAGAAAGGATATCATGCCAGGCACAATCGAGGGCAAATGCAATACTTCGAAAACTAATGTCGCGACCATTCCAGTCCACAAGTATGCGAGGGACATCAGACAACTCGGCGCCAATGAGTTCCTTTATCGTTAGAGCATCTTTGCGATCCGCTTCTTCTTCTCTGATATCGGAGAATCTCACGACCTCGCCTGTGCCGGTGAGGCCATCCTCGATCGTGATGTGTAGTAGGCTGTGATAGAGTTTAGTCTGTACAGCAATTGACTGCACATAGGCCTTGCCGTTCGCAAAACTGGGTTCAAAGGGTACAAGCTCGGCGGACGTAATTTTCATCTATTTTGCCCCCTCATTATCACTGAGCATCTGATTGCGCGCCCATTTTCATCAAATACAATTGCTGAAAGTGGGCAACCGCGTTCTCATTTTCATTACCGATTTCTGGTTTCACCACCAGTGGGCCGGAAGTGTAGCCTCGATTTTTCAGCCCGGTCTGAACTTGTTCTGCGATCACTGCGTCTTCTTCACCTGTCGTATCGTTGTGAATTTGCGCGTATCTGATTACTTCCTGCACAGCATCTTCGGACAAGTCAGGGTCGACATACCACCGGAAGACATAATCATTCTTGCTATGTCCATGGGGTCGCCAATGCCTAAGCGATATGCATTTGTGGACCGGGTAACGGTGGATAGAAAAGTTTGGCCAGATAAACCAAATACGGAAATCTTCGCCGTGAATCGCAGGGTCGCCTAAACCTTTAGAATAGTGTCTAAAAATCGGCCCATCGAATGTAACTTTGTAATCTTCCGACGTATACACATTCTCCAGAAGGTACTTGTGAGCTACCGGGCAGTGATAACATTCCGTGAAGTTCTCGAGTGTTACCTTCCAATTGCTTTCGTGGTGCAAGATGTGCTCGGCCACCATTCGCATTTTTGCCAAATTGGGTGCGATCTCCTCTACCTCACTGATTATTTTGCCGATCGTTTCCATCAATGGCGCTGCGTTGTCATCCATGTTCAGGAACACCAACCCCATTGCGATGTCGGATCTAATCTGACGCAAACGTATACATTGATCCTTGAACCCCGGAACGCCGTCAGTTCCCCGTGCCCTCTTTAACTCGCCATCCAAATCATAGGTCCAAGCATGATACGGACAGGCGATCACCCTTCTTTTGCCATGCCCTTCCTTCAACAACGGATGGGCGCGATGTTGGCAAACGTTGTAGAATACACGAATGGAGTCGTCCTTTTGTCTTATTGCAACCACGCTCTGCCCTGCAACGTCCGCTGTAAAATAACTGCCCACCTCCGGAAGTTGGCTGATATGACCAATGCATATCCACTCCCGATAGAAAATTTTCTCTTTCTCTTTCTCATACAAATCTTCATTCAAATAGAATTGTTTGGACATCGTCATGGTAGGTTGGGAGTTGTTGCCATCCGGCATGGATTTGCTCCTCAATGTCTTTCAAGAAGTTGACTAAATTTCTTACCGTTCGTTTCGCTCAAACGGTTCAATTATCATTGCTATGACACGGGCCGTTGCTTTACTTTTTTAGTTCGGTTTTTGTGGTTTCTGGTATTTGATGTGAGGCGTGATCCGAGATGTTCATCGTCATTTATGCGTCGCCGCCATTCAATTTGTTGATGACCCAATCGTTCATTGATCCATTCCGGGTCGCGAACAAGCTCTTGGGCAACGAGCACTTTCGGTGGTGTATGGTCTCGGAAACAGGAGGGCTTATCTCTTCTCTCAATGGGCAACACATTGCCACCGACCCTCTAGCCAGCGTTTTAGACCTACCAGATATCGCCATGGTCTCGGCCAGTACAACATCCGATAATTTCCATCATCTGAAAATTGGCTACGCGTTGCGGCGATGGGAACGGCAAGGCGCCTGGATCGGCTCCCTTTCGTCTGGCGCATTCATCCTTGCGGACTTGGGTTTGCTTGACGGTCGGAAGGCGACGGTTCACTTCGAGGTGTTTGATTCGTTCGTAGAGCGCTATCCCTCGGTTTACGTGACTGATGATACATTCGTTATTGACGAGAAACGTATCACCTGTTGCGGTGGTGTTGGGTCAGTGGACTTGGCGTTGGAAATCATCCGGGGACAGTGTGGCGCGAACCTCGCCAATTCCGTATCCCGTTACATGTTTCACGGAAACCTGAGGCCTGGCGACACACCCCAAGATCCTAATGGTTTTCACCAGAACAACCGCGCGGCCACGAACATTTTGGTCCGCGCTATTCTCGCCATGAAACAACAGATCGAAGAGCCTTGCAGCATCCCCGATCTATCTGATTTGCTCAACGTCTCGCAACGTCGGCTCCAGGCATTGTTCAAAGCGCAGACGGGTTTGTCACCGCACCGTTACTTCCTTCATTTGCGCCTGGCTCGGGCAAAGGACTTGGTGTGCAACACCGATATGACTTTGTCAGAGATTGCTCTCGCAAGCGGCTTTCGAAGCCACGTACAATTCTGTAAGGCCTACAAGTTACGATACGGAGTGCCCCCTAGTGGAGATCGAAACCGATGGAACACGCGGCCAACTTTCGCCAGTCAGTACTTTATGGAGAAACCCGATACTGTTGCTGACGGACAATCATGAAACACTAACACATACCACTTCCAGACATTAGCGAAACGGGCTGTCCGCGCGTGACTTCAGATTGGCTGTTACCAGGCCAAAGCGGACATGTTCTATGGCCGAATTACCGGGTTCAAAACGTCCCCTTCTGGCTAAACCCGGCTGTTTGGCGGCAAAGCCTATCTTGGCTGTTCTTGCCCTGAAAGCAGACCTTGGTCTGGGCAGCCTATGCCGGGTTTTCGAGTGCGAAGCCATACTCGGATTGATGCCAG
>SPJV01000054.1 GCA_006844765.1 Alphaproteobacteria bacterium
AACCGAATGCAGGGCCAGAATGTCGGTGGGGCTCCAATCCCCTTCCCCCGCCGCCATATGACCGCGCACGGTCCAGCGGGAGAAGGCGTGCCACGCCATGATCAGCCCGAATTCAAATTCGGACAGCTCGCCCCCATCTTCGGAAGCGAGGTGGGCTGAGGAAACAATGCGTTCAGGGGACATCGGATTACTCCGCCGCCGCCGCACGTTCCGCCGCCGCACGTTCTGTCGCAGGGCCGAAGCCGCCACCGGTCGGTGTCTCCAGCACAAAGACATCGCCTGGCTTCATGTCGCGCTTGTCCGTGGGGCCCATATCTTCCCGGCTGCCATCTGTGCGTTCGACCCAGTTGCGACCCCGCATCCCGTCCTCTCCACCGGACAGGCCGAAAGGCGCGATCTTGCGGTGATTGGCCAGGATCACGACTTCCATATCTTTCAGGAAACGCAACCGCCGCCGTGTGCCATCACCGCCCTTATGCCGCCCGGCACCGCCGGAGCCCCAGCGGATCTGGAAATCTTCCAGCAAGATGGGGAACCGCAGTTCCAGCACTTCCGGATCTGTCAGACGGGAATTGGTCATATGCGTGTGGACCGCATCGCAGCCATCAAAATCCGGTCCAGCGCCGGAACCACCGCAAATCGTCTCGTAATACTGATAGGTCTCATTGCCGAAGGTGATGTTGTTCATCGTCCCCTGTGCCCCGGCCAGAACACCGAGGGCGCCATAGAGCGTATCTGTGATGCATTGAGACGTCTCAACATTCCCGGCCACAACCGCCGCCGGATAAACCGGGTTCAGCATCGAGCCTTCAGGGATGATCAACTCAATCGGCTTCAAGCAGCCCTCATTCATTGGGATCTCGTCATCGACCAGGGTTCGGAAGACATAGAGAACCGCGGCCCGGCAGACGGCTGACGGCGCATTGAAATTGGTCGGGCGTTGGGCGCTGGTGCCCGTGAAATCCACCTTGGCGGATCGGTTTTCCTTATTGATGGTGATCGTGACCTTCACTTCAGAACCGTCATCCATCGGATAGGTGAAGCTACCATCCTTCAGGACTTCGATCACCCGGCGGACGCTTTCTTCGGCATTGTCCTGAACATGGCCCATATAGGCGATGACCGTGTCCAGTCCGAAATGTTCAACCATGCGCCGCAGTTCCCGGACACCTTTCTCATTCGCCGCGATCTGAGCTTTCAGATCGGCCATGTTCTGATGTGGGTTCCGCGCCGGATAACGACCGGAGGACAGCAGCTCCATAAACGCAGACTCACGGAAATCGCCCCGATCAACCAGCTTGAAGTTATCGATCAAGACGCCTTCCTGATCCACATGGGTCGAATCCGGCGGCATGGAGCCGGGGGTTATCCCACCGATATCCGCCTGGTGACCACGCGCACCGACGAAGAACAGGATATCCTTGCCTTCATCATCGAAGACCGGCGTCACCACAGTCACATCCGGCAAATGCGTGCCGCCATTATAGGGCGCGTTCAGGACGAAGACATCGCCTGGATTGATATTGCCCTCATTGTTCCGAAGCGTCGCGCGGACACTTTCCCCCATCGATCCCAGATGCACCGGCATATGCGGGGCATTGGCAATCAGTGCCCCTTCCGCATCGAAGACAGCGCAGGAGAAATCCAGGCGTTCCTTAATGTTCACGGAATAGGCGGTGTTCTGCAGGGTGTAGCCCATCTGCTCCGCAATCGACATGAAGAGGTTATTGAAGACCTCCAACATCACCGGATCGCTGGTTGTCCCAATCGCCACGGTGCGCGCGAGCGGTACGACGCGGCGGATCACGATATTCCCGATTGCGGTCAGCTCCGCTTCCCAGCCGGGTTCAACCACTGTCGTTCCGATAGGCTCCCGCAGGACGGCCGGACCAGGAATGCGGTTGCCAGCCTTGAGCGCGCCACGGTCATAGACTGGCGTCTGAAGCGTCTCCCCCGCCATATGGGCTTCGATAATCGCCAGCGGGTCGGGCAACGCACCATCGGTTTCCGCGCCGACTTCGGGTAGATCAAAAGTCCGTCCCACAGCCTCTACCGCAACGGCAGAGATCACCAATCCCGTACCGCCCATGATAAAGCCAAAGCGGGCGCGATAGGCGGCCTCGAATGCCTCGGTCATTTGTTCGAGCGGACCATAGGGCACTTCCAATGCGGTGTCGGAGCCATCATACCGGATCATCAACTTGCGCAGGACCGTCCGGCTCTCCGGCGCGATGCCTTGGGCCGCAACCTCTGCTTCCGCATCACGCGCCAGATCATCCAGCATCTTAGCGGCGTTATTGCGCGCGGCTGCATCAAGCGGTGCTTCGACCGTCTTCTCCCGCATCGCCCGGACATCGGCGAGCCCCATGCCAAAGGCTGACAATACGCCAGCAAAAGGGTGAACCAGGACAGAGGTCATGCCCAGCGTATCCGCGATCAGGCAGGCATGCTGCCCGCCGGCGCCACCGAAACAGGTGAGCGTATATTCGGTCACGTCATAGCCACGCTGGACTGAGATCTTCTTGATCGCATTTGCCATATTCTCGACAGCGATTTTCAGGAAACCCTCTGCCATCTCTGCGGCATCGCGGCGATCGCCGGTTGCCGCTTCCGCCTCAGCCGCAAGGGCCTCGAACTTCTGCTTCACAACGTCGGCATCCAGCGGCTGATCCTGATCGGGTCCGAATACCGCCGGAAAAAACTCCGGCTTCAGCTTACCGAGCATGACATTGCAGTCCGTGACCGTAAGCGGCCCGCCGCGTCGGTAACAGGCCGGCCCCGGATTGGCGCCGGCGCTCTCGGGTCCGACCCTGTAACGCGCACCATCGAACTGGCAGATTGATCCCCCGCCCGCCGCGACGGTGTGGATCTGCATCATCGGCGCCCGCATCCGAACACCGGCAACCAGTGTCTCGAAAGCCCGCTCATACTCACCATTATAATGGGCCACATCTGTGGAGGTCCCGCCCATATCGAAGGTAATAATCTTATCGAAGCCCGCCTGCTCCGACGTTTTCACGGAACCAACGATTCCGCCCGCCGGGCCAGATAGAATAGCGTCTTTGCCCTGGAAGAGATGGGCATCGGTCAAGCCGCCATTTGATTGCATGAATTGCAGGCGGACATCCCCCAGCTCATCCGCCACCTGCTCCACATAGCGACGCAGGATCGGGGAGAGATAGGCATCAACAACGGTGGTATCGCCCCGCCCGACAAGCTTGATCAAAGGGCTGACGCGATGACTGACGGAGATTTGCGGGAAACCAACGGATTCCGCCAGCGCTGCAATCGCGTTCTCATGATCCGGGTAGCGATAACCATGCATGCACACGATAGCGACAGAGGCGATGCCATCGGCCAAAGCCTCTTCCAGCTTGGGACGCAGGCTGTCGAGATCAAGGGTCGTCAGAATGGTGCCAGTCGCGTCAACCCGCTCCGGCACTTCGACCACGCGGTCATAGAGCAACTCCGGCAGTGTGATCTTTCGATCAAACAGTCGGGGCCGCGCTTGATAGGCAATCCGCAATGCATCGCGGAAGCCTTCTGTTATCACCAGAAGCGTCCGGTCCCCCTTACGCTCCAGCAACGCATTGGTCGCAACGGTGGTTCCCATCTTGACCGCTTCGATCTGATCGGAGGGAATCGCGTCACCAGCCTTCAAGCCCAAGAGATCGCGGATCCCCTGAATGGCCGCGTCACGATAGGCCTCAGGGTTCTCAGACAGAAGCTTCTGCGTCAAAAGCCGACCATCCGGCGCACGGCCAACGATATCGGTAAAGGTACCGCCCCGGTCGATCCAAAACTGCCAACCTTGCGTTTCCGCAGCCCCACGCCCCGTTGTCTGGACCATCGTCGATACCTCTTTCATGTTCAGGCTTAAACAAACTCATTATTTATAATTTATCGATAAATTGTCAATTTCGAAATAAAATTAAATCTACGTAATTTGGCGGAGTAAGACCAAAGCGCCCACGCCAATCACCACAGCGGCCAGTGTCGGTAAGCGCCAGGCGGCCAGGATTGTCAGCGCTGCGGCCACTGTCTCTAAAGGCCCGGTGGCGAGAGACATAGGCACAACAAGCGCTGTGAGGATTGCCGGTGGAACAGCTTCCAGCGCGCCCTTCACGCGTCCTTCGATGCGGACATGACCGACCAACAGATAGCCCGCCCATCGGGTCACCAAAGTGACCAATGCCATGCCGATGATCGCCAACAGATTAGTCGGATCGAGCGCGAAGATATCCCCGGTCATGGGAAAGCCTCCCGATCCGGTTCATTTGCCTCGGGTCGCCAGAAAATGGCGCCGGCCAAAGTGCCGGCGATCCCGCCGAGGAAGACATACCAGACACCGGGCAGCCAGAGATAGCTAAGGAGAGCGACCAAGCCCCCCGCGATCACCGGTGGGGCGGACGCGCGTCCCCGCCAAAGCCCAACAACCAGGCAAAGGAACACAGCGGTGAAGACAAAATCGGCACCGAACATCGCAGGCTCGCTCACCAAGCCGCCGAAAACGGCGCCCAAAGTGCCCCAGAAAGGCCAATTAAAATAGAATGGGACAATCAATCCAATAACATAGGGGACGGTGAGCGCGCGGGATTGTCCTGTTTTTAAGGCTGTCGCCCAGGTTTCATCCGAATGAATGGAGACGAAAAGGGCGCGGGTACCAAGGGGCAAATCCATAATAAGGGGGCGCAGAGCTGCCCCCATCAACACATGGCGCATATTCACCAGAAGCGTCGCAATCACCAGGGCGGCAACGGGCGCAGGTGTCTCCCACATCCCGACGGCGAGGAATTGCGCACCGCCAGCGAAAACCAGAAAACTCATTGTCGAGACTTCAAGCGGCGACAGGCCTTTTTGAACGCCAAGTGATCCCAACAGCATGGCAAAGGGGATCGCCCCGAGAAGAAGCGGGAAGATATCCAGGAATCCGCGCCGGAACTCCACCGCGACACTATATTGCTTGTGATTCGCATTCATTGTCATGGTCGCGCAGAATAGGGATGCAAATACCCCTCGTCCCGCTAAGAATTGCGACCATGACAATGTTTTACAGCCCCGCCATTCTTCACTAACCAACCGCAATCCGCCCAATTAACGCGGAAACGAACGTAACATTACCTATCTCACACAAATACGCTTTAAGCCTTGAACGATTCCCGTGTCATCCCCATAGTGGCCTCATAAACATAGAGATGAGTGGGGATGTTGAGTGGTTCTAGGGACGGAACCGCTCTGTTTTTCGGGGGAATACAGTTCGCTATGGATATCGTTTATCTGCTTCTGGGCTTTGTGGTCCTTTTCGTCGGTGGAGAACTCACCCTGCGGGGTGCCGTCGGGATGGCAAACAGCCTAGGTGTTTCCCCTGCACTGATAGGGCTAACCGTGGTCGCCTTCGGCACCTCGGCGCCGGAACTATTCGTGACGATCCAGGCAGCCCTTGATGACAAGGTTGGCCTTGCGATTGGTAATGTTGTCGGCTCCAACATCTCAAACCTTCTGCTTATCCTCGGTGCCGGTGCCATCATCTTCCCGCTGGCCTGTTCGAAATCATCAGCCCTGCGGGATGGTGCCCTGATGGTTGGGGCGACGGTAATCCTGGTAATTCTCGGCATGATGGGAATCATCGTGCTGTGGCAGGGCGTCGCAATGCTGGTCATTTTGGTTGCCGCCATGATCTATGCCTATCGTCAGGATAAGGCGAGCGGTGGAGGCGATGAAGATGAACTCGAAGAGTTGGAATCAGCGCCAACGAAACCTCTGTTTATCTATGGATATGTGTTGATCGGTATTGTTGGGCTGGTCGCTGGGTCTCATTTCCTTGTCGAAGGCGCCGTTGGGATTGCCCGGGCGTTGGAAGTCCCAGAATCAATCATCGGCCTGACCATGGTCGCCCTGGGCACGTCTTTGCCGGAGCTGACCGCGACCACAATTGCCGCAGCGCGCAAACAGACCGAAATGGCCATCGCGAATGTGATGGGCTCAAACGCCTTCAATATCCTGCTGATCCTTGGTGTGACATCACTGATTAAGCCGCTACCGGTCGACCCGGTCATTCAAGGCATTGATATGTGGGTTATGCTTGGTGTCACCTTAGGCGTGATGGCGCTGTTGTTCGTGCGAAACTTCACCATCGGACGCGGTGCAGGGCTTTTGCTCGTTGGCGGTTACATCGCCTATATTGCCAGCATCGCGCACAGGATCGTATAAGGCCCTATCAAGCAGAGGCAGCATCCGGTTCCGTAATAATCGCGTAACCGGTCCACCGCATAGTCCCACGCTTTCCCGTGAGCGCCTTTCCGCGTTCAAGCTATTAAGGAGAGAGCGGTCATGAGCTCAATCGAAAACGTCCTTTTCGTCACCTTTGATCAATGGCGCGGTGATTGTGTCGGCATCGGTGGCAACCCGATCCTGCGAACCCCTCATGTCGATGCGTTGGTCCGGGATGCCACGTATTTCCGGAACCACTGGTCAGCAACCTGTCCCTGTGGGCCTGGTCGCACCTCGCTCTTCACCGGAACCTATCAGCATAATCATCGGGCGCTCAGAAACGGCACGCCGCTGGCCAATCATTTCACAAATCTGGCCCTAGAGGCCCGGAAATTGGGTTGGGACCCGGTGCTCTTCGGCTATACCGACATCTCCCCCGATCCGACCGGGCGCGAATCCGATGACAAGATCTTCGATACCTATGAAGGCGTGCTGCCCGGCATGACCCGGCTCTGTCGGCTCGATGACGATATGAGCCTCTGGACCGATGACCTCCGCAAGCGCGGCTATGACATTCCTGACGATCCGTGGGATCTCTTTGCCCCCGATGCCGACGAAGCGGAGAAGACCCCCGGAAAGGCCTATACCTATCCACCGATCCCACTAAAAACTGAAGATACGCAAAGTGCCTGGCTGACGGACAAGACGCTTGATTACTTGAAGGCTGAACAGGGCAAAGGCTGGTTCGCCCATGTGTCCTATCTGACGCCGCATCCGCCTTTTGCAGCCTCCTCCCCCTATAATGCGCGCTATGACGCTGCCGATATGCCGGCACCCATTCGGGCGTCCACTCCGGCGGAAGAAGCAGCCCTGCATCCCTGGACGCGCCATCGGATTGAGACCTATGCGGTTGGCGGGCCGTCCTCCGCCTCCGGTGCCTATCGGGGCTTCAGCATCCTGAGCGCAGAGATTGACGACGCTTTGCTGGCCCAGACAAAGGCAACGTATTACGGCATGATCAACGAGGTCGAAGACAATTTCGCCCGGATCGTCGATCACCTGAAAGCGACCGGAGAATACGACAAGACGCTGATCGTTCTAACCTCAGACCATGGCGAGCAGATGGGCGATCACTGGATGATGTCGAAGCAAGGCTATTGGGATGAAAGTTATCATATCCCGCTGATCATCCGTGACCCGCGCCCGGAGGCCGAAAGTCATCGCGGCCGGATCGTAGAGGCCTTCACCGGATCCCCTGATGTCACGCCGACAGTCTTGGATCTTCTGGGCGGTGCCGTCCCCGGTCAATGTGACGGCGCGCCGCTTACCCCATGGATTGAGGGCGAAGAGCCCGCGGATTGGCGCGACTTCGCCGCATTCGAATTCCATTTCGGTGAACCGCTCAACCGTAAGGCCGAAACGGCGCTTGGCATCCGCACCGATCAATGCGGTATCGCCGTGATGCGCGGAGAGCGCTATAAATATGTTCAGTTTGCCGGCGGTCTGCCGCCGCTCCTGTTCGATTTAGAAACCGACCGGAAGCAGTTGACCAACGTCGCGGATGACCCCGCTTATCGCGATGTCGCCTTGGAAGCCGCCCGGAAAATGCTCTCATGGCGCTTGGAAAGTGAAGATCGGCGTTTCACAAATACGGTTGTTGATGGTGGCCTTCACGACCTGCCCGATGAGCGTTTTGAGGGAGAGGAACAACAGATGAGAAAACCCGCAGCATGACAGATCGCCTGTTCGACGATCCCCCGCGTAATGATGTCCCGCGTATCATCGGGCATCGGGGCGCCATGGGCCATGCACCGGAAAACACGCTGGCATCCTTCCGGAAAGCCCATGAGCTCGGCTGTGACTGGGTGGAATTTGACTGCATGCTGTCGGATGATGAGGCAATCGTCATCCATCACGACGATGCACTGGATCGTACAACGGATGGCACCGGTATTGTTGCCGAAACCGCCTTGGCGCAGATCAGAAGGCTGGACGCCGGCGGTTGGTTTGCAGATCGCTATCGCGGGCAGCAAGTGCCGACCCTGGACGAGACCATCGCCTTGCTGCGCGAGACAGGCATGGGTGGCAATGTCGAGATCAAGCCGGTTAGAGGCTATGAGCGCAATACCGGCAAGATTGTGGCTCACCAGACATGGGAGCTTTGGCCGACTGAACTGCCGCCACCGGTTGTCTCCTCCTTCTCATTGACGGCGTTGGAACAAGCGGTCATTGCCGCCCCCAATCTCGACTATGCGATCCTCTGGTGGGATATACCGGAGGAATGGGCCTATCATCACGGTCGCCTGAATGCCCGCGCGGCACATTGCAATGCTGGGCGGTTGGATGAGGCACAAACCACGGCCTTCCTGGAAGCTGGCATCGCGGTTCGGTGCTATACAGTGAATGATCCAGATCAGGCGCAACGCCTGTTTGACTGGGGTGTTTCCAGCATTTTCTCCGACTTCCCTGATCGTTTTTTGTAAGCCAACCATCACCAGCAATCACCTATGCTATTTCCGCAGGACGGGAATGCAGCGATCGCATTTGTGCTCGGCCTGAAAACGCCCTATCTGCGCAGATAACGGAATGCGCCCGGAACAGGAATTCCAACGATAGGAGGGCGGGCGCTAAGACCGGGATAAAGAAACCCTGTTCTTGAAGGAACACTGTCATGTTCAAATCGTCCTCCGATGCCGCCGAGTTCATCGTCGAAACCCTTGCACCGTCCGCTACCAGCTTCATGCGGATCGTACATGCGGGCGAAATGCGGCTTAACCTGCGCATCTTCCCGGCTCCGGTCGTTTCAAACACCGCTCCGGCTGGCCAAGGCCTGCGTCGTCTGTTCGGCCGCTAAGGTCTTTTACGTTTCATACGCCCCGGGGCTTTTTGATCGCCCCGGGCTCGGGTAGTCTTCGCCTCGATCATTGATTTTCGGGGATGAGCATCCGTGCAGCTTTTACGACATCACGACGACTGCCCACCGCAGAGCCGGGGGGCAGTCGCCGCACTTGGCAATTTCGACGGTGTCCATCGCGGGCATCAGGCTGTCATTGGCCAGGCGGCACGCTTAGCTGCGGATCGATCTGTACCCTTCTCGGTCATTACCTTTGAACCGCACCCGCGAGAGTTCTTTCAGCCGGACGCCGACAGTTTTCGTCTAACGCCATTCCGGAACAAATCGCACCACCTGGAAGCGCTGGGTATCGACTTGTTGGTATGCCTGTCCTTCGACAAGGCCCTTTCGAGCCTGACCGGTCAGGAATTCATCGATCAGATTCTGGTTGGAGGGCTTGGTCTTTCCGCTGTTATCGTCGGATATGATTTTCGCTTTGGTAAAGGGCGTGATGGCGACGTTGACCTACTAAAAGCCGACAGCCGGTTCGAGACCATAGTCGTTGACCCTGAAGCTGCCGGTGATGGCACTGTATACTCCTCAACCAAGATCAGGGAATTCTTGGAAACCGGGCAACCGGGCCACGCCGCGGCTTTGCTGGGGCGGCCTTTTGAGATTGAGGGCGAAGTGATCCATGGTGACCAACGCGGCCGCACCATTGGGTTCCCAACGGCCAATCTGAAAATTGGTGACTATATCCGCCCTGCCTATGGTGTTTATGCCGTCCGGGCAGGCGTCGAGACCGGCAGGCCCGGTGAAGCCATGTGGATCGACGGCGTTGCCAACCTTGGCAAGCGTCCGACTGTCGATGGGCTGAAAGAACTGTTCGAAATCCACCTATTCGATTTCGAACGGGATCTCTATGGCACACATCTCCGCGTTGCCTTGATCGAGTTCATTCGCCCGGAACAGAAATTCGACAGCTTCGATGCCCTGAAAGCACAGATCGAGCTGGATGGCCGGAAGGCACGCCTGATCCTCGATACCCGCGCCGCTGGAGCATAGAGCCAGTTACGCCAGATACGCCCCGGCTTGGATGAACAAGAACGCAACGATACCGGCATAAGATATCGGAAAGCCGAAACGCAATAATGGCTCGATACGCTTGATCCAGTCGTCCCGCCGCTTGTTCTTCAGCACGTGAATGAACACCACCACAAAGACGGCGATAATCGCATAGAGAAGCGAAATGGAGTTTACGTCATCCGCCAGTGTCGAATAGGGCAGATCCGGCAACTGATCGCGGAGGATCAGATTAAACGCAACGAGGGTAAGCAGCGACGTCACTGATAGATTGATCCGTGTCTCCGTCTCCCTGGGCGCCATCCAGAAAACGGCGCCGGCCAGCACCACCAACATCAGGACCGGCAAGAAAAAGCTGAGCACGAAGAATAGCGGCTTTCTCTTAAGTTCCAGTGCGTAGGTAATCCGAGAATAGGGTTCATCGCCCCAGCGAATGGTCTCCTCCCCAATCGAAACGCGCTGCAGATACCAATCCAGGAGATCAAGCTCTGAGGCCCCTTCCATCAAGGTTTCTGGCTCCAGACCTTCGAAATAATCTTCATAGGGTGCCAGAAAGACAGAATGCGTTTCATCAAAAGGCTGGGCGGCAAATTTGACGATCTGCGTATCAAAAGGGAAGTGAGTGAAATCAAACTTCGCCTTGAAGGTCCCGGCAAACCGCGCCTCATAAAAAACGGAGCCATCCGATTCCACCAACAAACGTTGGGCACGCACGGAAGGATCACCCCGCAACGCCAGAAACTCCAGCGACGGATTCCAGATATGGTCTTCTTCTTCGATCCATTTCGGGTTGAGGTCACATTCATCCGGCGCCGGTCCCAGATCAGTGCCCGTCGCGTCCTGAAAGCGCATTTCCTCAAATTCAAGGCGCGGATCCCACCAGAGCAGCGCCATATAGAAATCGGCAAAGAATGTCTGGTTCTTATCGTCGATTTCCCCGATCTCAATCGGCCAGAATCCGACTTCTACCCGGGTCTTCTCATGCTCCGGCGCGGTTCTGGTCGGGATCAGGGAATTGACCCAGGCATTACAATAAGCCGATGCATCGGCACGGGCTTCGGACATCCCTGCCAGACTACACGCCAGCATCGCCGCGCAGAAAATCGAAAATAACGCTCCACGAAGCCCCAACACGGCAGTCCCCCCCAAAAAAACTAAACCCCCGGCATTCGCCGAAGCCTAGCACTGTCGTCACTCGACAAAAAGACGGTGTGACGGCGGGCACTGGCCAAAATTTCCGAATCTACTCACATTCCAATGCAACACTGATTTGGCATGGTTCTTTCTTGCATATGGCTGAAGAACTGATGGAGAGAATGATGTTTCGCAGTAAATTCCTGCTCGCCGGTTTCGTCGCCTTGTTGTTCGTTGGCTCCGCTGTTGTTGCCTTGGAAACCGTCAACGCAACGGCCAACGGCGCCTCATCGCTGGAACGCGCTTGTCAGCTTGGCATGATCAGAGGATGCGACACTGGGAACACCCTGTCGGGATCGACGCTCGGTTCTTTTTAGACCTAATCAAGAGGCCCGGTTAAACCTTGGGCATCTGCTGTGTCGCACAGTGAATGCCCCCACCATTGCGGCCTAGCACTTCCGTTTCAATCAGCATGATTTCACGATCCGGGTAGAGATCCGCGAGAATACGCTTGGCCTCGGCATTGGCACGCTCATCCAAGGTAGTCGACCCCAGCACAGCGCCATTGAAGACATAGTAATTCACATAGCTCGCGGTCCAGTTCTCCAAATCCGGTTCCGGGATGCGGGTGATTTTTAGAGCGCGGCCTTTTGCATCTGTTGCGCCTTCCAATACTGATAACGTTTCATAGTTCGTCGCTGACCAGGGATCACCCGCCCAAACACCATCCCCGATTTGAATCACGACATGTCCAGGGGCAACGAAACGGGCAAGGGAATCGATATGATAATCCGTCACATCCATGTCCTTGAGCCCCGGTGCCCAGATCATCTTATCCGCGCCATAGGCTTCGAGCAGGCGGCTTTCGACGTCGTGGCGGGATAGGCCGGGATTTCGGTTCGCGTTCACCCAAGAGCTTTCATGGGCCAAGAGTGTCCCATCCCCATCGCTCTCAACACCGCCGCCCTCCCCGACCAAACCATTGTCGAGCAGCGGCAGCCCCAGTCGTTCAGCAACACGGATCGCAATCTCCATATCCGTGCCATCGCCCCATCGTTCACCCCACCCATTGAAGTTAAGATGTGTGACCGCCAGATTGCCATTGCCATCCGTTGCGAAAACCGGCCCGGAATCCCGGCACCATAAGTCTTCGGTTGGGATATCCCATATCTCGACAGCGTCTGACAGTTTTCGGCGTGCCGACGTCTCAAGCGCGCCATCCATCAACATGACAACCGGCTCAAATTCAGAAATGATATTGGCGATCTCCGCTATCTTGGCTTGTGCTCCATCACGATGCTGCCGGGAGTAATAAGGCGCTAAGGACGCCGGCCATTGCATAAGCGTCATCGCATGCGGCAGATCTTCGGCGGGCACGAAGTAGCCGGAACTCTGAGAAGACGCCCAGGCACCGCTGACACCGAGCCCTTTCACCAACATCGCGCCTCCGAGAGACGCGAGCCCCGTTTGCCCAAACCACCGCCTTGAAAGCATCACGTTTCCTTCCGCCTATTGATTTGTCCGCAAGAGATGTAACATAGAATTTCAGAAATGGTGACTATCGGGTCAGGCCCGGCCGCTGATGGTGGAGAGGTCGAACAGGCACACAAGCCCACGGATTGAGTATGAATAAATCGCGCGCCGGGGGTTCCTCCGGCGGGTGTTTTCTTGCTCAACGGCGCCCGAAACACTTCATGTTTTCCAAGGCTTTCCAACCCAAAGCGAATTGAAGTATAGTCGGCGCGCAATATACCCTGCCATAGGATTCTTGTTGGAAATTCATGGCAACGGCTGACAAAATGGGGGCGGCATCCTATGTTCGGGAAATCTCAGAACATCGTGTGCCTATTGAATAAGCAGGGGCGGAGCGCTTAACCATGGCGATACCGAAAAAGTACGATTTCAAGTATCTGCGTATTCTTGTCGTGGATGACAGTAAGTTCATGACTCGCGTTGTCCAACAGATCCTAAAGTCTTTTGGTGTCGGCGCGATACAAGAAGCCCATTCAGGTATCGAAGCCTATGAATTGGCCCAAGATTTTGAGCCGGATATCGTGATCTCGGATTGGGATATGGAAAATGGCGGTGGACCGGAACTGATCCGTCGGTTGCGGACCGATGAAGAAAGTAAGTGCAAATATGTCAGTGTCATCATGTTGACAGGGTTTGCCGAACGCCGCCGCGTCGTGGCCGCGCGAGACTTCGGCATTACCGAATTCCTGACAAAGCCAGTTTCGGCAAAAGGTATCTATTCCCGCCTCATTTCAATCGTTGAAAAACCGCGTCCTTTCGTCCGCTCTATGGAAGGTTATTTCGGTCCGGATCGCCGCCGGATCGCCAATAACGATTACAAGGGTGAAGAACGCCGCGCTGAAGACGATTTCGCGATGATATAGGCCAGTCAAGGTAACGGAACTCTCTCATGAGCACTTCGGACGGCAAGCCAATCGGTAAAACCGACTCGGCTGAATTCTCAAAAGGCCCGGCACTGGCGGACAAGGTTCCCCCAGTGGGTGGCCTGTCGCAAGACGAGGCCCTGAAACGGGCTGATGCAGCCGTTGAAGCTGTCGCAAAAGAATTTGAAGGCATGCTGGGCGAAGAGCTGGATGAGATTGATGTCTTGATGGCCGCCTATAAGGCAAACCCAAGTCAGGCCAATCTGGATCCGCTATTTGGCCGCATCCACAATCTGCGTGGCCAGGGAACGACACTGGGGTACCCGCTAATCACACGGATTGGCACGTCTTTCTGCCGCTACATCATCGACCATGAACCTTCGAAGCAGGTCAAAGCCGCGTTAATCGAACAACATCTGCAAGCCTTGCGTATCGTTTTGAAGGAACGTACGGAAAGTGACGGCGATGCCGTTAGCAAACAAGTGGCAGAGGCGCTAGAGATCGCGGTCGACAAAGAACTGGCATGATCGTTTAAGCTGTCTCTGCCAGCGTGCGTTCCAGCCTAACATTCTCAGACAATCGAAATCCATTCTCGCCAGGCGCCCTTCGCCTGAGATTCGAATGTGTGACATTTGTCACATATCTGCGACATACAGCCTTACTTTATGCACCCCCGCCCCCATATCCTAGAGAGTAGCTTTGGGAGGAGCATAGGCGTATCGCCAATTTTAGGGAGAGTTAAGGCGTCGCCGCTTGGGTGGAGGTGTGAACCATGAGTGCGTTAAGAAAACCAGATTTTCGCAATCTGAAAGTCCTCGTCGTCGATGACAGTGCTTTTATCTTACGTCTTGTATCACAAATACTGAAATCATTCGGTGTGGGAACAGTTGCGCGCGCAAGCTCTGGTAATGAGGGCTATGAGGTCGCACAACAGTTTGAACCGGACATCGTTATCTCAGACTGGGATATGCCGGATGGTACGGGGATTGATCTCGTCCGCAATCTTCGCTCTCGTGAAGACAGCAAGTGCAAATACACAAGCTTCATCATGTTAACAGCCTATGCGGAAATCAGCCGCGTCCTGGCTTCGCGGGATCTTGGAATTTCAGAATTCCTGACCAAACCGGTCTCTCCGTCACAGATTTATACACGCCTCGTCTCGCTGATTGAGCACCCCCGACAGTTCGTTGCAACCGAAGGCGATTACTTCGGTCCGGACCGCCGGCGATTAGAATCTTCTAATTACAAGGGCGAGGATCGACGGATCGAAGACCCATTGCTCACCGTTTGAGTTGGCTTGATCAAGTAGAAGAAGCCCCGCATACTCTCCGGCATTCAACCATTTGATGCACGCTTTCGAATGGGCCAAATAGTAAGGGCTTGGGGAAAATGCCGACAAGCAAAGTGGGGAAGCGCATCCCATTCCTGGTGAATGCTCTGTTCCTTCTCGCCAGCTTCGTCCTTCTATTGGGTGAACCCAGATCACTCACAGCCGCAACAATCAATCGGCAGTCAGACGGGACTGTTTTTATCGAATTTGCAGGAGTTTCCCTTGCCGCTGTTCCGGCACCAAAAGGCGCCGATTACAAAATGCCGATCATGCCTGCCGAAGAGGGCCTGCAGAAACTGATCGCAGCCTTTGAGCAGCTTCAAAAGACCGGCACCTATGCCCGCAAGGCACTCAACCGGTTGAAAAAATCGGGTGACGTTATCATTGTTTACGATCCGAGCTTTCCTGGCTCGGAAGGCTCAGCGCTCACACTCGGCGCCTTCCTACCGGAATACTACGACCCCAGTCAGGGGAAAAAGCGCCTGTTCACCATCATCAGCCGCTTTGGAATCAAATGGACCCATGAAGAACTTGTCGCAATCCTGGCGCATGAATTATTGGGCCATGGAATACAGCATTTGGATGGATTTCTGGAACAGGTCCGCCGCATTGATCTGGAATGTGGCGCGGTGCTTTATGAGGAGGCTGTCTATCAAGGCCTGAAACTCGACAAACGCTCCAGCCGGATCATCAAGTTTCGCAAAGCCCTCGAGCGCCATTGGTGCCGCCCCTTTAAGGCCTATCAAGCAAAACAGGCCCGCGATAGTCTTGTCTATTGGAATGACCTGAATCCCGATGTGCCGGCGCTGTTGAAGGCATTAAACGGGTACTTTTCATATCAGATCAAAAGCGGGGCCGGCGCGAAAGCGGTTGCCCTTGACCGTGACATCACCTTAAAGCGCTCGATTGAAGAGATCCGCCGCCGCGAAGGTGACAAATCCGCAGACCGCCTTTTCGACGCCGCAATTCGGTTCCGTGACGGGGTTCAAATCCGCAAGGACTTGAAGAAGGCGCGCATTCTATTTCTTGCAGCCGCAGAAGATGGACACCCGACCGCCGCCGCAGAGGCTGCCAAACTCCCGAAATAAATCCTGGAAATTGGAACTGGTATTCTGACCGATCCCTCTATATAAGGCGGGTTTGTCGGACAGATATCCGATCAAGCGCCCGTAGCTCAGCTGGATAGAGTGTCGCCCTCCGAAGGCGAAGGTCAGAGGTTCGAATCCTCTCGGGCGCGCCATTTACAGTGTTCGTTCTGACGATATCGATATCACCTGGAAACCTGACTGGCCAAACTGGCCCGCCAACCTAAATTGCGTATACTTAAGAGACCTTCGATTTTTCGGTCAATAAACCATTAAGGATGAGACATGGCTGGTCATTTTAAAGAAAGAGCAGACTCGTTGGTTAAAC
>SPJV01000053.1 GCA_006844765.1 Alphaproteobacteria bacterium
CCCCGCCGAAGATTAAATCGAAATCCCCGAAAGGATCGAATTCCCCGAAGTAAGACCGCCCGGCGATGATCTTGTTGTAGTCGGACTTGGTCAGCACCTTCGTACCGCAGAGCGTATCCGTGAAACGCTGGTTCAGCAGGAAGGAGAAGATCAGCGCGAAGGTCCGGTTTGCCCAATAGTTCAAAAACCGCATCGCGCCTTTTTCCATGGGATAAACCAGTCTGGTGCCGTTGATGAACTCACCCTTGCCGGTGGCGATGGCGTCATAATATTTGGGAAGCTCTTCCGGTGGCATCGTCAGGTCGGCATCCAGGATCATCAGGACGTCACCACGGGCTTCGTCGAAGCCTTTGCGAACCGCGTCGCCTTTTCCTTTGCCAGGCTGTTTGTGAACCTTGATGTCCCAAACGCCTTCGTATTTGTCCCGAATGCGCTCGCATTCTTCATAGGTCCCGTCGGAGGAGTTCCCTTCGACATAGAGGATTTCGATATCCTTGGCGAAGCGGGGCAGCCGGGTCACGGCGTCCTCAATATTGCCTTTTTCGTTTCGGCACGGCACCAGAACCGTTGCGGACAGATCACGCCGCTTCGCCTTCTTCATAGATCGCGCCACGACATAGTGTCGAAGGCAGAGGCGTCGGATGATTGGCAGGGTTCCGATGAAGCGGTTGATCAAGGTGCCGATGCCAAGAAGCTTGCGCGGCACAAGCTGGCGCCACTCCATCTTGATGACATCGAACTCGGTCAAGCGGAGCAGGTTCGCGATGTCATGATGGCCAATATAATTCACTTCCGGCTGGCGCATCTTAAGACCGGTCATCTCCCCGACCCGAAGGGCTGGCTCCCACAGATGGCTGTAATAGGCGATCACGATCCGGGTTTCCGCATGGCAGAGGGTATGGAGCTGCTCCAGCGTTTTCTGCACATCATCCAGAAAGCCCAACGTGTCGGACAAGACAATAACATCGAAGGGACCGCCCAATTTGCGCGTCAGTCCTTTGATCCCTTCCGCATCACCCTGGTGAAATTCGAGATTGGGGTGGTTCCGCTGGGCTGTTTCGATCATTTTCTCTGACAGATCGATGCCCACACCGCGCTTCGGCTTCAGACCGGCGAGCAGAGCCCCTGTCCCGCAACCGATGTCGAGGACGGAGACCCCTTCGGGGATAAGAAAACGCATATAGGCTAAGTCGTCCGCGTAGAAACCTGAGTTTCGTGCGCGCCAGGAATCCCGATCACCCGCGATCGTGTCGGCGTGTTTCTGGATAGCCGCCTTGCGTTCGGACAATGTTGAATTTGGCTGCGTCATGGCAGTGGCACCTTATGGAAAAATCGGCGCTTGGATGGCCCGTCGCGGGCAGGATGTCAATGCGTGCTATTGCCGCCATTTTCTTCGGGTTCGGTTAGACGGGGATCATCGGCCAGATGTCCGGGTTCCTCAGGCAGTGACTTTGCCCCTGAGGTCAGCCACACGATGCCACCGATTAAACCGATTGCAAGCAGCACGAGGCCAATAAGAATGGAGACCGCCAGCCCGCCATCTCCTTCTAAACCAATTAAGATGAAACCGGCGGTCATTGCCCCTTCCCGTAATCCCCATCCGGCAAGGGTTATGGGCGCCATGGAAATGATTAAGGCGGTTGGGACGACAACAAAACACGCGGTAAGACTGGCATCCATTCCAACGCTTTGGGTCAATGCCCAAGATGCGGTGATCATGATTGCATGCCCTGTCAGTGCGATAATTAACGCAGCAGGGCCTGCACTGAAAGCCTTGAAGGCGTTTTGGAGCTGACTGCAAAATTCTCGGGCTTCTTTTACAATCCGAAAACGAGTCCATGATGATGGCAGTTGTGCCATCGCGAATAGCACTATTACCGCGGAGATTCCCCCGCCGATCAAAACGCCGACAGCGACCTTGGCTGTTATGTCCTGAGCCGATGTATAAAAAATGGGATAAGAGCCTAATGCGATCAGGAGCAGCGCCAGGAGGCCGATGAAGCGGTCGACAAGAACGCCCGTGGCCGCAGCGCGTAAAGGGATGCCAATGTTGCGGGCACGAAAAATCCGCAAGGCATCTCCTCCGATAACGGACGGCAGTGCTTGGTTGAAGAACATGCTTTCCAAATAGAAGCGCGCGGCTTTGGGAAATATAAGAGTTGGGCCCATCAGGCGGGAAATGCGTGTCCACCGATAGCTGTTCAATGTGACTTGAAGGGCGATCAAAGCGAAGGCCAGGGCGACCCATGCCAACTCTGCACCAGCGATCCGCTTGCCGACAGTTTCAAAGTCAGTCTTTGCCGCAATCACCCATAAAATAAGTCCTGTGACGGCAAGTTTTAGGACGACACCGCCCCAGCGTTTCATACGTTGAGAGTTTGCACTGGTCATGCCGGTTTCGGAACCTGCAGGTTTTCTTTAACACGGCTCTAAGATACGGACCGTCTCTATTCAGCCGTCACTCGGGAGGCTGGTGAATACCTGTCCTTTTGTGTGATGGCAATAAGCGAAAGCGCTACTGCACGAATACAGCTTGGCCAATACCGTCAAAAAATCATCAAGCTAGGCGAATTGATTTACGATCTGCCCACGTCCGGATGAATTCAGAGGCTGAGCTCCGGTATCCGCCACTTGGTCAATAAGGCCGACGATCGCGCGATCAGCTTCGGCCGCTTGTTTTATCGCTGAAATAGCGACTTCCTGCCTGAAATTCGCTTGGTTGACGGCCAAGCTTGTCGGGATATCTGCCATGTCCCCGCCTTTCATTCTCCGATGCATTCTGCATCGTTTTAAAGCTCCAATGGAGCGATAGTTTCCAGTCCATTTCTTTGATGCCAAGCAAATTGCTGACACCAACATAGAAAATCGAGCTTCTGCACGACTTCAGAAACTATACCCTAGTCCAATGGAAAAAGCGAATCAATCCGCGTCTGCGGCGACGACGAGGCTGACAATGTGATCCGGATCATCAACCGCACCGGAGCGACCTACGCCTTTTTTGATGCCGTCAACCAAGTCCATGCCTTCTACAACATTACCCCAGACAGTATATTCGCCGTTGAGGAAGCCCGCGTCATCAAAGCAGATGAACCACTGGCTGTTTGCGGAATTCGGGTCTTGAGTGCGGGCCATGCCGATGGTGCCTCGTACGAAGGGCTCGTTTGTAAATTCGCCATCAATGTCCGGGTAGGAAGATCCACCTCGGCCTGTTCCCGTTGGGTCGCCGGTCTGCGCCATAAATCCGTCGATGACGCGGTGGAAGACGACGCCATTGTAAAACCCTTCTCGGGTCAGCATCTTGATCCGTTCCACATGTCCAGGCGCAAGGTCAGGGCGCATTTCGATCACTACGCGACCGGATTCCAGCTCCAGATAAAGCGTGTTTTCCAGATCTGCCCCGCTTGCACCGACTGCCGTTGACAGCGTCAAACCGGCGGTGAGGAATAGTTTGCGGAGGATGGATGAAGTATCGAAACGCATGGCGCTGGTGTCCTTCCTGACATCAAGTCTTATTCTTTGGTTGCTTCTGATAACGCACCCGGCGCGGCGGGTAAAGTGATCGGTAAGCAGGTGGGTAGGAACGGGACCTTGCTCGTCCAAGGGCTCTTCATATTCCTTCATTCCGCCATCAATAAAGCTGCCATTATCTGCTATACGATCTCGGTGGAAAAAAATGCCTGCATAATCTTGCATACAATCAAAGTGCCATTGCACCTAGTCGTGTGAACTGTCACGATTAGGCTCATGGCTATCTCTGAAACAAATGCTCAGAATGCGCGGCGTTCTGTTAATATCGTGTTTGGTGAACCAGATGCCGGGTTACGCGCTGCCTTGCGGAATGCGCTGACCCGCGTCGGCTTCGGTGGTGTGCGTGATTATGACAAGATGGCGCCGCTGAAAGAGGCCGTGACCAAGACGGAACTCGATTTGCTTGTCCTGGATGCCAATATGGATGGCGTCATGGCGGATGAGTTGATCCAGGATATTCGCTATGGGCGGTTAGGGTTTAACCCCTTCATCCCAGTGATTTTAACAATGTGGGAACCGACTGCTGATTTGGTGCGCCGCATTGCGTCCAGCGGGACTGATGATTTGTTGGTGAAGCCCATCAGCCCGGCGCAGCTTTTCGACCGCATCAAGGTGTTAACGACCAATCGAAAACCTTTTGTCGTGACGTCGGACTATATTGGTCCGGATCGGCGCAAAGACGTTGCCAGAGGTAGCGAGATCAAATCGATTGAGGTTCCAAATACGCTCCGTGCCAAAGTCCGGGGAGAGGGCAACGATAAAGCGCGGATGAAGCAATTGATCGTCCAGGCGAATATAGAAATCAATGATATGAAACTGAAGCGCAATGCGTTTCAGATTGCCTTCCTGGTTGGTCTCATTCTGCCGGAATTTGCGCGCGGCGTGGTTACGCCATCGCTGGCGGATGGTGTACAACGTTTGCTCTCGGTTGCTGAGGACACTGGCGAACGCATGCGCGGTACCAATTATGAGCATGTTTCGGAACTGTGTGATTCGATTATTGGCGTTGCCAATTCCCTGAGCGAGACGTTGGAGAATCCTGGCCGTAAGGATATTGATCTGCTCAAGCCGCTCTCTGATGCGGTCTTACTTGGCTTCAATCCTGGATCGAATGCCGAGGCTTTGACCGGTCAGATTTCCAGTGCGATCACAACATATAAGAAACGTACGAAAAACTGAGTCCTGCCGAAGTCTCTGTGACTATCCGACGACGTCCACGCTCCAGCGCAGCATTTGTCCGCTTCTGAAAGGAAGGACCGTATTCCCGTCCGGCAGATCAAGCGGGCCTGGCGTCTCCGTTGGTTCTCGCGTCAGCCTGACACGTGTTTCATTCGGCGGCAGGCGATAAAACGCTGGGCCGTTCAGGCTGGCAAAACGCTCGAAATGCTCTAAAGCGGCATCTTCTTCGAAAGCTTCGAGATAGAGTTCCAAGGCTGTTGGCGCATTGAAAATACCGGCGCAGCCACATTCACTTTCCTTGTCCTTAACCGCATGCGGTGCGGTATCAGTGCCCAGGAAAAAGCGTGGGTGACCGCTGACCGCTGCCTCTCTAACTGCCAATCGGTGTTGCTCCCGCTTTGCGATGGGAAGGCAGTAAAGATGCGGGCGAATGCCTCCACGGAACAAATCGCTACGATTGATTAGCATGTGATGGGGGGTGATCGTCGCGGCCAGATTGTCTCCTGCAGATCTTACGAAGTTTGCGGATTCTGCCGTCGTAATATGTTCCAGCACGACGCGTAGGTCGGGAATCCGCTCCAATAGCGGCTTCAGGACTCGCTCGATAAACACAGCCTCGCGGTCGAAGATATCAATATCTGGATCGGTAACCTCCCCATGAACCAGAAGAGGCATGCCGATCTCCGCCATTTGCCTAAGCACCGGCTCGACCCGCGTCAAATCCGTTACGCCATGCGCCGAGTTCGTGGTTGCGTGGGCTGGGTACAGCTTAACAGCGGTGAGTATGCCGGTTTCATGTCCTGCAGCAATATTGTCGGGATCCGTGCCATCGGTCAGATAGGCGGTCATGAGCGGGGTGAAATCAAGATCATCCGGCAGGCAGTCCATAAGGCGCGCACGATAGGCCTCAGCATCATCTGTGGTGACGACTGGCGGGACCAGATTCGGCATGACAATGGCACGGGCAAACTGACGTGCTGTTGCCGGAAGAACCGCTTTCATAACGGCGCCATCCCGAAAATGCACATGCCAGTCATCCGGGCGTCTGATTTCTAGCCTGTCGGTCATGCAGCCTCCAATGCCTCTTCAATTGTTGCGCTTGTGGTGTCCTGTCGTTCGATGGCGCCCCGATACCATAAGGCATAGAATAACAAGGTCCAGGCGGCAAAGCCTTCCCGTTTCCCCTCAGCACGTTGGAACAATTTGCGGACCTTGTCCGGGTGCGCGATCTCTTCGATCGCGGGTTGTCTGGCCATCAATTCTCCCAATGCCGCACCACGGGAGGATATCCATTCGCTAACCGGGACAGTGAAGCCGCGCTTGCGGCTGAATGCCTCCGCTTCCGGCATACGGCCATCCAGCCATTTCCGAAGCAGCCATTTCCCGCGTCTATCTTGGATTTTCATGCGGTCCGGCAGTCGGAAACTTGCTTCTGCAACGACGGGGTCCAGGAAAGGTGTGCGGCCTTCCACACCATGGGCCATGAGGCATCGATCAAGCTTGTTAAGCAGATCATGGGCTAGCCAGTCTCCGCAATCGACAGCCTGCGCGGTCTGCAGGGGGCTGCGTCCGGCGCTTTCCGCCATGGCCTCGTCACCGCGGATCGCATCGCGCCAACCGCTCAGGTCGTTGCGCAGGACATCAACCTTATCAAAGGCTCCGCGATGGCGGATTGTCCGGCCCCCCATCCACCAGGGGCGTAATGTTGATCTGTAACGACCATAGCCGGCCATCAGCTCATCGCCGCCTTCGCCGCACAGTACAACTTTCAAGTCCTGCGCCGCGCGCTCAGCCAGTTTCCAGGTCGGCAGGATCGCATAGTCCGCTGCCGGATCATCCATCGCCTTGGCGATCGCAGGTAATGTCTTCCAGAAATCTTCCTCTCGAAAGTCAATTTCCACATGCTCTGCACCGACCAATTTGGCCAGTTTCTGTGCGTGGCCCCGTTCGTCATGCACGCCACTATTGGAGAAACCTGCCGTGAAGGCCGCAATTGGTGTGTCATTCAGCTCTGCCATCGCGCTTAAGAGCGCGCTGGAATCGATCCCGCCGGAAAGGAATAAACCATAAGGAACGTCTGAACGCTGATGGATATCGACACTGTTGAGGATCGCGTGATCCAGGCGGCTAAGTGCCTCTTCCTCGCTGATCGATTCAGGCGCCCCTTCCGGCAAGGCAGGCAGACGGCGCCGGTCGACGATCCGGCCATTTCGAACTTCAATCGTCTCGCCTGGCAGCAGACGGTTGATCCCCTGATAGATCGTCTTGGCTCCGCAGGTGAATTGGAGTTGGAGCAGTTGGTCACGGCTGTTCTCTGTGATGCGGGGAGATACAAACCCAACATCTATCAGCGCTGCCGGCTCTGAGGCGAAGGCGAAGCCTGCTTCTGTTTCCGTGTAGTAGAGCGGTTTGATCCCAAACGGGTCGCGGGACAGAACCAGGCGCCCGCCTTCTGCCGGATCATGGATGGCGATGGCATACATCCCGCGAAGATGGCGCGCATAATCCAGGCCATGTTGGCGGTAGACATACAACGCCGTTTCGCAATCTGATGCGGTTTTGAACGGGCTGCCGGAGAGTTCTTCGCGCAGTTCAAGGTAGTTGTAGATTTCTCCATTCGCGACAAGGGCCGCACCGCCTGGTTCATAGAGAGGTTGATCGCCGGTCGTCAGGTCGATGATGGCCAAACGGGTTTGGATCATCGCGACATTGCCGGCGATGTGCCGGCCACTGCCATCCGGGCCTCGATGTGCCAGGGCGCTCAAAAACTTGTCGAGAACCTCTGCTTCTGGCGCCCGACCGTCTCGGGTCATAAGACCGGCAATTCCGCACATTAACTGACTGTTCCTTTAAAGATTGCTCTTACTAAGACAGCTCTTACTAAGACAGTTCTTACTAAGACAGCTCTTATTGGACCCGTCCCTTTAGCGCGGCGCGATGCGCTCCAGGAAATCGAGATATTGTTCGACAACCCGACCTTCCGTGAATCGCTCGGAAAAGGCCGTGTGCCCTTGGCCGGAAAGATCGGCTGCTTGGGCGGGGTCGTCAAGAAGTCGTCCAATGGCGGTTGCTATTGCAGTGGCATCTTCCGCCGGGGTCAGTAGGCCGGTTTTCCCATCTTCAATCAATTGGGTGGGGCCTTGTGAGGCGACGGCGACGACCGGCAGCGACTGCGCCCAGGCCTCGATAACGATATTCCCCAGGGGCTCGTGACGGGAGGAACACAGAAAGATATTTGCTGCAGCGAACAGCGCCGGTGTATCGGTTCGCCAGCCGAGGAAGCGGACACGGTCTTCGACCTCAAGCTCATAGGCCAGCTTTTCAAGGGCGCGCCGTTCCGGGCCTTCACCGGCGATCCACAGATAGGCTTTCGGCAGGTCTGCAAGCGCAGCCAAAGCCAGATCAAATCCCTTGTTTCGATGAAGCCGGCCCAGACCTAGGATCAAGGGGGCATCAAACGGTGTTTCGAATTCCGACCGGTCAACGGGCGGCATGCGTCTGTCATCAACAAAGTTCGGCAGATACCAAGCCTTGTCTTCCGGGACACCATTTTTGATCAGATAATTCCGCAGATCCGGGGTGTTTCCGATCAAGTGATCGCAATTCTTGAAGTATTTCAGGTCGTAGTATCCGCCCATCCGACCGGCAACTGTCCAGCGACCTTTAGGGGCGATGGCCGAAGCGCGGCTCATCCAGGTCAGGACGACATCGGGATCGAAGCGCCGTGCCAGAGACCCCAAACGCCATCGGCTCAGAATATCGATGGGGCCGCCAAAGCGCATTTCCGTAACGGGAATACCGGCATCGCTGAGTTCAACCCGTCGGTCTGCATGGGATCGAATCGCTGTCTCTTGATCGACGCCGGCGCGGGCCAGTGCTGTCGCCAGACGCATGAAGAAGCCTTCCGCACCACCGCCGGGAAGCCCGGCCATCGCTTGCAGCAGCCTCATTTCGGATCATCCTCCAAGGTGGCTTTCAGGTGGGAGAGGATGGGGTAGAGGCCGGCAAACAGGGCAATCAGAAACCCGTATTTGCCTTCCCGATAGCCCTTCCGAGACACATAGCATTTCCAGAAACGGGAAAACATCCGGCGGACATTGCGACCGTAACTCGTTCCATCCGGATTCTCACGCAAATCGCGCGCTTTTGCATTCGTATAGCTGTCCAACCGCTTGATCATGTCAGAGATATCGCGGTCAACATAATGGACCATCCGCTCGCTTAGGCGTCGCTCCGGCCCTTTAAGGTCCAATGCCGGGTGCACCCGTTGCAAGCCCCAGCGCTTTGCCCCTTTGGAGGAAAGCCGCGCCGCAGCGCTGACACCCCAGGCAGCACCCCAGCCATAGCGTACCAACCGGTCCCCGACATAGTTATCGAAGGGGATCAGAAAGTAGCCATCTTGATGTGCTTCGGCAGCTGCGCGGATCTCCGTCGCGAGTGCTTCGGTTACCCGCTCATCCGCATCGACT
The DNA here is from genome assembly GCA_006844765.1 of Alphaproteobacteria bacterium. Taxonomy (GTDB): domain Bacteria; phylum Pseudomonadota; class Alphaproteobacteria; order UBA8366; family Aestuariispiraceae; genus SPJV01. Next base: position 9,177 of record SPJV01000053.1, read on the forward strand.
TCAAGAACCCAGCGGCCTTGGCATGTGTCCAGGCCCGTGTTCCGTCGGTCCCCTTCGATATCCCAGGCACCTTCAACGATCTTGTCGGCATATTTCTCCGCAATCGCCTTGGAGCCGTCGGTGCATTTGTCGAGGACCACCACCAGCTCATCGGCGAAGGCGAGCGCGGACAGACAGTCGTCCAGCTGCTTTTCTTCGTTATGGGCGACGACCAGGGCGGAAAGGAGGGGCGTCTCGCTCATGCGGCTTCTCCCGCTTCGGTTCGGGCGACCAGGGCGCCGGCGGCATCCAGGACACGCGCGACCGGCAGGCTGTCCATTTGCGTGCCGGCGGTTCGGTGATCCCAATTCGGTTGGTTCAAGATATCCTCATAGCTCAAATCCGTTCGCACAAAATCTGCGTGTGGACCCCAGGGACGATACCATTGATGTCGGGACGGACCAAAGAGGCCGAGGGTCGGCGTGCCACTCGCGGCTGCCATATGCATCAGCCCGCTGTCATTGCCGATGTAGAGCCGTGCTCTTTTCAGGCAAGCCGCCAGCGTGACCAGCTCCGCCTTGCCGACCAGATCAATCCGCTGATTGTCCGGCGCGGCCGCGAGAACCGGCGCTGCCTGTGCTTCCTCACCAGGGCCCCCGAGAACAGCGACGGCGGCATCGGCAAACGCGGCCCCTGGTTCTGTCAGGGCGCGGATCGTCTCTGCATATCGTTCGGCGGGCCAGATCTTGCCCGGCCAGTTTGCGGTCGGACCAATGGCAAGAATGGGCCGATCCGTTTGCAGAAGGTCGTTTGCTTCCTGCTCTGCTTTCGTATCCGTCCAAAGCATCGGTGCAGGCGGAGATGGTTCCCGTCCCACTGTGCCGCCGATCAGTTCGACGCGGTGCATATCGCGGCTCGGCTTCGGGAGTTTCATGCGTGCGCCGGCGCGGATAAGGTTTACGAAGGCAGAGCGTCGCATATCGATGGCGACATCCCAGCGCTCCATTCCAACATCGGCCCATAGTTTCAGCCAATGCATGCCACGACTCCGGCGCTTATGGATCGTGACCACACGCTCCAGCCCCGGCAGTGCACGGAACAACGGCGCGGGGCCCGGGCCCGCCGCGACGGTGAATTGCGGGTTGGGGTAATGCTCCAAGCAATGCCGAAGAATACCGGTTGCCAGAACAGCATCGCCCAGCCGGTTTGCGGTGATATAGAGGATTCGTGTCATCTTGGAGCCCCCTATAGCCTTCGTCGCAGCGCTTGCCAACAAGCGCCCCGATGCTTAGGTGATGAAGGCGGGTGTCAAAGGAGCGTGTTTCTGGCATTTGCCGTTAAGGAGCCATGGTCATGTCGGATATTTTCTACCATCGCCTGGAAGATCGCGGGCTGATCACGATCGCCGGGGAAGACAGGATTGCCTATTTACAAGGCCTCGTTTCCAATGACGTCACGCGCCTTTCTGAAGGCAAGGCGATCTGGGCGGCTTTGCTGACACCGCAGGGCAAGTTTCGTCATGATTTCTTCATGTGCAGCTGGGCTGACGACCGGATTTTGATCGACGGTGAAGGCGATGCCCGGATGATGGATTTGGGCCAGACCCTCCGGCGCTATGTTTTGCGCGCCGACGCAACCCTGGATATCGAACGCACAACGGCTGTCTTTGCGGTCTTTGGCGATGGTGCGATAGACGCCTTTGGATTGCCGCCAGAAGCGGGGGCGACTGGATCTGTTGCGGGTGGCATTGCCTTCGTCGATCCTCGTTTGCCTGCGATGGGATTGCGGGTGGTCGCGCCGGCTGAAGCAACGCTGGGCGCGCTTGAGGCTCTTGGCGCAACCGCTGTTGATCGCGATGGCTATGACCGGCACAGGATCGCACTGGGGCTGCCGGATGGAAGCCGCGATATGATGCCGGACAAAGCCATTCTGCTGGAGAACGGCTTTGACGAACTTGGCGGTGCGGATTGGAAGAAGGGCTGTTATATGGGGCAGGAGCTCACAGCCCGGACGAAATATCGCGGATTGGTGAAGAAGCGGTTGATGCCGGTTTCCTTTGAAGGAGACGCGCCGGAAAATGGCACGATAATCAAACTTGATGGGAGAGAGGTCGGCGAAATGCGGTCGTCTTGTGAAGGGATCGGGCTCGCCCTATTGCGGTTGGAGGCCCTGGAGAAAGCGCAGGAGACGGGAAGTGCGTTCCTGGCGAATGATCTGGAATTGCATCCCAGCAAACCCGACTGGGCCTCCTTTTAACCGTGATCTGTCAGTTCACTTCACCAGTGCAGAGGCGTATGCCCCTTGAGTGAAACAAACTGCGGGTCTAGAAAACCTGCGACCCGACATTCCAGTGTTTTGGCCTAACAGGGCCGCGAAGAGGAGGAAACACCGATGGTCGATACCGTTGGACATTACATGGGTGGTAAGCAGATTCCGGGGGAGAGCGGTCGCACAGGCGATATCTTCAATCCGGCCACGGGCGAGGTCCAAGCGAAGCTTGCCTATGCATCAGCGGCAGAGGTCGACAAGGTCGTCCAGTACGCCAAAGAAGCGCAAGTCGCCTGGGGTGCAATGGCCGTTCCCAAACGCGCGGCTGTTTGCTTTTCGATGCGCAACCTGGTGGTCGAGCATAAACAAGCGCTCGCCGAACTGCTGGGCAAAGAACATGGCAAGACGATCCCGGATGCACTGGGTGAAGTTCAGCGCGGCATTGATGTCCTGGAATTCGCTTGCGGCATTCCGCATCTGATCAAGGGTGATTTCAATTCGAATATCGGTGGGGATATTGACCTGATCTCTATCCGCGAACCGCTGGGTGTTGTCGGTGGGATCACCCCTTTCAACTTCCCGGTTATGATCCCGCTTTGGATGGGTGCCATGGCAGTGGCTTGCGGCAATGCATTTGTGAACAAGGCGTCTGAACGGGATCCTGGTGCTCCGATGCTTCTGGCCGAGCTTTGGACGAAAGCCGGTCTGCCGGATGGCATCTGGAACGTTGTCCATGGTGACAAGGAAGCCGTCGATGCGCTGCTGCATCACCCGGATGTCCCGGCGATTAGTTTCGTTGGCTCCACCGGCGTTGGTGAGTATGTCTATCAGGAAGGCTGTAAGCACAATAAACGGGTTCAGAGCTTCTGTGGCGCTAAGAACCATATGGTCGTCATGCCTGATGCCGACATGGATCAAGCGGTTGATGCGTTGGTCGGCGCTGGTTTCGGCTCCGCCGGGGAACGTTGCATGGCGATCTCTGTTGCTGTGCCGGTCGGCGAAGGGACTGCTAAGGCGTTGGCTGACAAGCTGACGCCACGGGTGCAGGCCTTGACCATCGGGCCCTATAATGATCCGCAAGCCGACATCAACCCGCTGATCACGCGTCAGGCGAAAGAACGGGTCGAAGGCCTGATCGCGCGTGGCGTGGAAGAGGGCGCGACCCTTAATGTCGATGGCCGTGGGGCCACGATGCAGGGCTATGAAGACGGTTACTTCGTCGGCAGCACGCTTTTCAGCAACGTCAAAACCGACATGGAGATCTACAAGACCGAAATCTTCGGACCGGTTCTGTCGATCATGGCGCCGTCCACCTATGAAGATGCGGTTGGAATGGTCAATGACCATGAGTATGGCAATGGCGTTGCGATCTTCACCCGCGATGGCGACACCGCCCGTGACTTCACCAACCGTGTCGATATCGGCATGGTCGGCGTCAATGTGCCGATCCCGGTCCCGATGGCCTTCCACAATTTCGGCGGTTCCAAACGCTCGAAATTCGGGGACACCCAGATGCACGGTCCGGAATCGATCCGTTTCTTCACAAAGATGAAAACGGTCTCTGCCCGTTGGCCGTCCGGTATCAAAGAAGGCGCCCAACTGGCCTTCCCGACCAACGACTGACCTGATTAAGATCAGGTGCAAACAAGAACGGCGTCCCCGTTGGGGCGCCGTTTTTTCTTGTCCATAGCCGCACTGCAATCTTTAATATCCGCTCCCAAGGAATGGGAGGGGAACTCAATGACAGCGATATGGATAATACTTGGCGTCGTTATCGGCGTGCCGATCCTGATCATGATCTGGGCAATCGCGCTCTATAATGGCCTGGTGCGAAAAAAGACCATGGTGATGGAGGGGTGGAGCGGCATTGACGTTCAACTGAAGCGACGTTCCAATTTGATCCCCAACCTTGTGGAAACAGTCAAAGGCTTTGCGGCGCAAGAAAAAGACGTCCTGACGGAAGTAACAACCCTGCGCGGACAAGCTCAATCCGTCACCGGACCAGGGGAAGCGTCAGGGATTGAGGGGGCGATAACCGGGGCACTCGGTCGCTTGATGATGGTCGCAGAGGCCTATCCGGAGCTAAAGTCGGACTCCAATTTTCTCAACCTCCAGTCAGAGCTCGCTGAGATCGAAGAAGATATCGAAAAATCTCGCCGATACTACAATGCGACCGTGCGCGATCTGAATGTAGCGATCGAAAGCTTTCCGGGAAATCTACTTGCCGCACGCTTTTCATTCCAACAGGCGGAGTTCTTCGAAACCCAATCGCCGGATGAACGGGCGGTTCCTCAGATCTCTTTTTCATGAGGGCACCGATGAATAACGGTTTGTTGCGCCTTGTTCGCATGAGTCTTCGCAGCGCTTTTGCCGCCCTCATTTTCTTAATCTCTCTCGGCGTTTTGACCAATCCTTCAACCGGCCATGCCGAGGAAAGGATAGAGAATTTTCACGTCGTCATTGGTGTGAAGCCTGATGCGTCGCTGATTGTTACTGAATCCATTCGGGTCTACGCCGAAGGAAACCAGATTAAGCGTGGAATTTTCCGCGATTTCCCAACGCTTTATCATGGGTCATCCGGGCTGAAACGCCATGTTGGATTTGATGTCACATCAGTTCGCCGGGATGGCGCGTATGAGCCCTATACGACGAAAAATCTGTCAAATGGAACGCGAATTTATATCGGCTCCAAAAACGAGTTCCTACCCCAAGGTTTTTACACCTATGAGATCACGTATCGGACAACACGGCAGTTACGGTCCTTTGAAGACTTCGACGAGCTTTATTGGAATGTGACGGGCAACGACTGGGCTTTTCCGATTGATAACGCGAGTGTTCGCGTCAATTTCCCCAATGGCGCCGGGGTTGAACAGTACAATGTCTATACGGGTGCTACCGGCGAACAAGGACGCCAATTTGTCGTTGATCGCTCAGAAGGTTCCGTCTTTGAGGCCCGCGCCACAGAGCGCCTGCCAAGAGGGCATGGTTTGACCATCGCCGTGGGTTTTACGAAGGGAATTGTTACCTTTCCTGATGATGAAACCGGCGTTTTGTCCGTTCTTGCAGGCAATTTGGATGCGGTCGTTCTCTGGATCGGCATCGTGGTTTTGGTGCTGTATTGCGCTGCCACTTGGCACTGGTTTGGACGCGACCCGGATGAAGGGGCGATCGTACCCTTATTCGAGCCGCCGGAAGGAATCTCCCCGGCAGCGGCGCGGCTCATCTTATTGCGAAAATCTGATCATACGTCGGCATCGGCTGCGCTCGTATCCCTTGCCGTCAAAGGTCATGGTGAAATTTCCGAAAGCACGGATGGCTTTGTATTCAGGCGAACCAGCGGCGCCACGGGGGCTCCATCGTCGGGCGAGCGTGAATGGTTAAGAACCGTCGACACGGGGGGGTCACTTCACTTCGGTGGTGATTATGACAGCCGCATCGAAACCGCGATGCAAAATTTTAAGAATCGCCTGATCGATGAACATGAAGATGGAAACTTTCGGGCAAACCGTATGCCATTCATGATCGCTATCGCCCTGGGCATCGCGATAGCCATAGTGTCATTTATCGTTGCTGCTGAGCCGTGGTGGCCGCCGAACATCGCGGCGATGGGAATTTGTGCCGCGATTGGACTGGTGGTGTATTTTGTCAAACATTCGTCCAGATCATCCGGCAGGTCGCTGTCAGTATTTCGGGCTGCTGGGCTGAAACTGGGAATACTTGTCCTAAAAGCGGTTTTTGTTCTGATCTTCGCAATGGGGTCGTCGATCATGACAAGTTTTGTGGAAATCAACCTATTGTATGCGGCCGGAGCGGTAGGTCTTGTCGGCACATTGCTGGTCTATGAGTTTTTGATTGAGGCGCCGACGGATAAGGGAACCCGCTTGCGTGCTGCCCTGCGCGGCTTTCAACATTACCTCAGCATGGCGGAGCAAGATCGGTTGGATAAGCTGACCCCACCTGACATGACGCCCGAACGCTTTGAGAGACTGCTCCCCTATGCCATTGCCTTGAATGTCGAAACTGCCTGGGCAGATAAGTTTGACGCGGCTGTTCAGAAACACGGATTTATGACTGAAGGGCCTGATGGAAACAGACATAATAGAAGGATGACCGACCGGTTCCGTTGGTATCGGCGTTCCGGGGGGCATCAGGGTTATTCGCGCAATATGGCGACAAGCATTGCATCGACGCTCCCAAGTCGTATCGACGCGTCTTCAACAGAGCCTGCGTCAACTTCCAGCGGCTCTGGTGGTTTCTCCGGCGGTGGATTTTCCGGCGGCGGTGGTGGTGGCGGTGGCGGTGGCGGGTGGTAGCAAGTTCGCACGCCTCATATCGTGAAGGGCGCGCGGTTTATCTCGCCCAAACAACGCGCAAACTAGATGTTCACAGGATCCGGAGTCGCCGCCAAGTTATTCGCCAGTCGCATCACCGCCCGTACTGTTGCAAGCCGGCGTTGGT
>SPJV01000058.1 GCA_006844765.1 Alphaproteobacteria bacterium
CCCTCCGGATTCGGGTGCATGCCATCCCCGATGGTGAGTTCCGGCTCCGTTGCGACCCCTTCCAGGAAGAAGGGATAAAAGGTCACGTCGTAGGATTCCGCAAGGGCTGGAAAAACAGCATTAAACGCTGCCCCATAGTCTTTCCCCAGATTTGGCGGTGCCAACATACCCGCCAGAAGCACATGCGCCCCCGCCGCCTGCGCCTTTTCGATGATTGCAGAGAGGTTCTTGTGCGTATCTTTTGGATCAAGCGCCCGCAGGCCATCATTCGCCCCCAGCTCCAAAAGGATCAGATCCGGCTTTTCGGCCATCAGCCAATCAACCCGCGACAACCCGCCGCCTGTCGTATCACCGGAGACACCGGCATTGATCACCCGAACCGCATGGCCTTCCTGTCGCAATGCCTGTTCCAGCCGGTTTGGAAAGGCATCGCCCGCGTCTAAGCCGTAGCCGGCGGTAAGGCTGTCACCAAGCGCCAGGATCACCAGCTCATCCGCTGCCTTGGCAGAAGATTGTAACGGCGCATGCAACAGAACAACCGACAGCAAAAAGGGAATGAAAAACGCACCAAGTGACGTTTTCGCAAAAAATTCAACAAATACACGACGGAACCAGGCCGCTGGAGCGTTGACCCCAAAAGGATACGCGCCATATGGCAGGGCAATGCCGTAGGTCTTGGAAAACCGGATAGGATAGGTCATGACCGAGGTTCGACAGATATTGAAAGACACCGCAACACGAGTTTCCACGCCAATGATCGAATTGAACGACGTATGCCTAACACTTGGGTCGCGATCCGGCGACGTCAATATTTTACGCGGCGTCGATCTGACCGTTGCCCGGGGCGAAGCGGTCAGTGTCGTCGGTCCGTCCGGTTCGGGCAAGACATCAATGCTGATGATCGTTGCCGGCCTGGAGCGGGCAACCGGCGGGCGGGTCGTGGTCGGTGGACAAGACTATGCCAATCTGGATGAAGACGGCTTGGCCCTGTTTCGCCGGGATAATATCGGCATCGTCTTTCAAAGCTTCCATCTGATCCCGACGATGACCGCGTTGGAAAATGTCGCGGTCCCGCTGGAGCTGGGTCGGCGACGGGATGCCCGCGACCGCGCGACTGAGATGTTGGAAGCGGTTGGGCTGGGTCACAGGCTTCACCATATGCCGGGCCAGCTCTCCGGCGGCGAGCAACAGCGGGTCGCCCTGGCCCGGGCCTTCGCCCCTGCCCCGGCCCTTGTCCTGGCGGATGAACCAACCGGGAACCTGGACGGCAGCACCGGCACAATGGTCGTGGATCTGATGTTTTCCCTGTCCCGTGACAGCGGCACCACCTTGATGCTGATCACCCATGACCGGAATCTTGCCGCCCAATGCGACCGGCGGGTCGCGATGACCGACGGTCTTTTGGACAAGGATTGAGGCAATGCTATCGCTGGCATGGCAATTGGCGCGCCGCGAACTTCGCGGCGGTATAAAGGGCTTCCGGGTCTTTCTGGCCTGCCTGACCCTTGGCGTTGCGGCAATCGCCGGGGTTGGTTCAGTGTCGACCGCAATCGTCGAAGGATTACGAACCGATGCCCGCTCTCTTTTGGGGGGCGAAGTTGATCTGCGGCTGACCCATCGCCCAGCGACGGAAGCGCAAAGGACCTGGCTGGATGACAACGCGGCGGCAGTCTCTGAAGTCGCAAACATGCGCGCGATGGCGGTCACTGAAGATGGCTTGGACCGCCGCTTGGTGGAGTTGAAGGCCGTCGACAGTGCCTATCCGATCTATGGATCCTTCGAGGTCGCGGAGGCCAGGCAACTTCACGCAGCTCTTGCCCGAGATGCGTCTGGAATCCCAGGCGCGGTGGTCGCCCCGCATCTATTGGAACGCTTGGGCCTGAAAATCGGCGGAAAATTCAGGTTAGGCGATGGGATGTTTCGCGTCGCCGGGGTCGTCGAGAATGAACCGGATCGGAGCACCCAGGCATTCAATCTCGGCCCCCGCATCGTTATTGCTATCGAGGCATTGGCGGATACCGACCTAGTGCAGCCGGGTAGCCTGATCCGCTATCATTATCGCATCGGGCTTGAGCCAACACAGACCGTCAACGCCTGGACTGCTGCCCTGAAGGAGAATTTCCCGAAGGCCGGTTGGCGTATTCGCGATCTTGAGAATGCCGCTCCGAATATCCAACGCTTCGTTGATCGGGTTGGCCTGTTTCTGACATTGGTAGGGCTGACAGCGCTTGTCGTGGGCGGCGTCGGTGTCGGGAATGCGGTCCGGGCGTTTCTCGCCTCACGATCAGGCACCATCGCAACCCTGAAATGCTTGGGCGCACCAGCAGCAACGGTCTTCGCGACCTATCTTATTCAAGTCCTGGCCCTGGCCCTTGTCGGAATCGCAATCGGCGTGGCGGTCGGCGGGCTTATCCCCATGGCTGCGGCACCGTTTCTGTCCGAAAGACTACCGGTGGAGGCACGCGTCGGGTTCTATTGGGAACCGCTAACCAGAGCGGCAGCCTTCGGCGTACTTGTTACCCTGGCCTTTTCCATATGGCCTTTAGCGCGGGCGCGCTCCATCCCGGCGGCCAGCCTGTTCCGGGACCTCCTTGACCCTGTCACGGTCAGGCCGGGCTGGCGTACAATTCTGACACTGGTCGCGGTTTCAGCCGCATTGACGGCACTGGCCGTCGCTGGGGCAACGGACCGCTGGATCGCAATCTATTTCGTTGGCGGCGCGCTGGCGGCCTTGGTCTCATTCCGAGTGGTGGCCTGGGGCGTGATGGTCCTCGCCGCCCGTCTTCCCCGACCACGCGGGGTCCGCGCCGCCCTTGCGGTTGCCAATCTTCACCGACCCGGCGCACCGACGGGCTCAGTCGTGGTATCCCTGGGCCTCGGCTTGACGGTCCTGGTTGCGGTCGCGCTGATCGAAGCCAATCTTCGCAACCAGGTCAACGATACCCTGCGCGATGAGGCCCCCGGTTACTTTTTCATCGATATCCAGCCGAACCAGATCGACGGTTTCAGGACCTTGCTTGCAGGCTTCGACGGACTGGAGCGATCCGATGATGTCCCGATGCTGCGCGGCCGGATCGCCAAGTTGAGCGGCATACCGGTTGAAGAGATCGACGCGCCGCCGGATGCTGCCTGGGTCCTGCGCGGTGATCGCGGGGTTACCTGGTCCCGCGAGCCACCTGCGGAAGGATCGGAGATCGTTGCCGGAGACTGGTGGCCTGCCGACTATAGCGGAAAACCTCTGGTGAGCTTTGATGCATCGGCAGCGAAAGCGCTGGGCCTGGACATTGGCGATATCCTGACAGTCAATTTGTTGGGCCGGGAATTCGAGGCGGAGATCGCGAATTTGCGGGAGATTGATTGGACATCCTTCGGCATCAACTTCGTCATGATCTTCTCCCCAGGTTTGGTGGACAAAGCCCCGCAAAGTTATATCGCAACCGCCTATCTGCCTGCGGATAGAGAAGTCGCCCTGGAACGCGCCGTGGGTGAAGCCTATCCCAATGTTTCCGCCGTCCGGGTTAAGGAAGTCTTGGAAGGGGTCAACGAATTGCTGGCCAATCTGGCGGTCGCGGTGCGGATCATCGCCTCAGTCGCCATCCTGGCCGGCGTCCTGGTCCTGGCCGGTGCAATTGCCGCAGGCCATGCCCGGCGGGTTTATGATTCCGTCGTCCTCAAGGTCCTGGGCGCGACGCGGCGCGATATCCTGGCCGCCTTCCTGATGGAATATGGTCTGATGGGTCTGGTCACGTCCGGCATCGCCTGTCTGATCGGTGGCGCCGGCGCCTATTTCGTGATCACCACAATCATGGGGGCGGAGTGGATTTTCTCAGCCTCAGCCGTCGCCTGGACAGTTGCCCTTGCCCTCACCGCGACCATGGGGCTCGGCTTTATCGGGACATGGTCGGCGCTGGGGCGGAAAGCCGCACCGTTGCTTCGGAATGATTAGGGCGCATTTTAACGATGATATCTCGATTAAGGCGTCCTGAAATGGTTGAATACTGACCGAAACATGACAATATTAGCGTTAAGAAGAACGCTGGTGGGGCGTTTGTTGAGCGTTGAGCTTGTCCGGCAACCAAACTATGGGGTTCCGGGTCCATAACAGATAAAAATGACCATAACCGACGATCACGAAATAGGGGCTTAAACAATCATGGCACTCAATCCGAACCACAGCGCAACCGTCTCGCGCGCCGACGCGCAGGAGGCCTTCGATGCCGGCCTGCGGTCCTATATGCTACGAGTCTACAACTACATGACACTCGGCGTCGCCTTTACCGGGCTCGTAACGCTGTTCATGGCAACGCAACCGCAGCTGATGTACAATCTCGCGGTCGGCCCAATTAAATGGGTGCTGTTGTTTGGCCTAATCGGAATGGGCTGGATGTCTCCAAAGATCATGACAATGCGCAGCACCGTTGCGGCCCAGGCCTTCTATTGGATTTATTGCGCATTATGGGGTGTAATGATTTCCCCCATGATTTTTGCCTTCCTGCAAATCGAGGGCGGCGTCTATGACATTGCGCGGGCGTTCTTCATCACAGCCGGCATGTTCGCCGGTGCCAGCATCTTTGGCTACACGACCAAAAAGGACCTTGGTCCGATGGGCCGATTCCTGACGATGGCGATCATCGGTCTGTTCATTGCAGCGCTGGTGAACATATTCTTCGTCCAATCTGGCGGCTTCTCCCTGCTCGTTTCCTGCGGCATGGTTCTGCTGTTTGCGGGCATGACCGCTTATGAAACGCAGATCATCAAGAATATGTATGCCGCCCATTACGGTGCGGATGCGATCAGCCGGATGGCAATCTTTGGCGCGTTGCAGCTTTATGGCAGCTTCATTGTGATGTTCATCCACATTCTCTCGATCATCGGCATCATGCGCGGGGAATAATCTCCAACAAATCGATCTCGCCGAGATCACTGAAATACATACCGCCCGAGGGACAATCTCTCGGGCGGTTTTTTTTGTGTGATTGCGCTTCGAACTTGATTCGGATCAACGCCCGGTAGGACTGTCCGCTTATCCTTGGATAATGAATTAATTGGCCAAGGAGAGAGCTCATGAACCACAAGCACCGCAAAACGCTGCATGCCGTCTTCGCCCATCCTGTAAGCGGCAATATCGCCCTGCGCGAAGTCGAAAGTGTCTTCAAGGAATTGGGCGCTGAGATGGAAGAACGCCACAACAGCCGGTTCGCGGTCACGCTCAACGGCCACACCGTTCTCTTCCATCACGCCAAGCATGACCTGCCGAAACAGGAAGTGCAGCAAATCCGGAAATTCTTGGAAGACTGCGACGTCGTGCCTGAACGCGACTATCCGCTTTAAGCAAGGGTGCAGCCGGGCTGAGGTAATCTTCCATCCTTCGAGACCCGGCTCACGCCGCTCCTCAATATATATTGGGCCATTAAATGATGGCGGTGTCGATTCTGAGTGAAGAAACAGGAAAACTGCCAGCACCAACAAAATCGAAGGCCCCGGGGGCGCGTTGCGGGGGCGGGGTGGCCGAGACCACGTCCTACCGTCCGCTCGCTGCCGCGCGATCCACAAGGGATCACTCCCGGAGCCTTCAGGAACCCTCTCGATTCCGCGACGCGTGACCTGCAGCCCGAACCAGCACACCTCCGAAGGAGGGACATGATCCAAGCCTGCCGGACGCCATGGTCCGGCGCGACCGCCGCGAGAACTGACACTCCCTTAAGGTCACCGCCGGTCCGATCACCGCTGCCCCGAAGGGCTGCCGCCACCATTCCCGCCGCGTCCCCGGCAACCGGCCCGAAAGCCGCCACCACGAGAGCCGCCCCGCGTCAGTCCGGAGCGCGGGTCCCGGGCTCCGCAAGGCCGAAGCCCGCCAATCCCATCGCCCTCAAACAAGCCACTCAGTATTCCGGTCACCCTGGCAAAGCACCTGAAAACCGTCTGGCTCGCCCCGCCCCTGCAAAGACCCGAAGGCCTGGGCCCGAAAGCCCACTTGCAGGATACGACGCCCCGCACCCCCGCATCGCCCAACCGCCCCGAAGAGCTGCCGAACAACGCCCCCACCCCGAAGAGTGAAGCACCACGCCCACCGGCTTTTCCGAAAACACATCCCCGAAGGGCGCGCTTCCTCGGCATCCGGCGTCCCCGCCCCCGAAGGAACATGAACCACCATTCCGCCACCTGCGGCGCGGCCAGGACCCAATCCAATACGCCCATCCGACCCCGCCCGATCACCGAAAACCCGCCCGAAGACTGCTTTCCGGCCCCGTGACACCCAGCCCCCCTTGCAGGGAACCGAAACGGCCGGCGGACTTTCCTATCCCACCCCACTCATCCAGACCTCGGTCCGGCTCATGCGGCGGTCAGAACCCCAGATTAGGGTGTCCGCGTAAGAAGAAGTGTGACTCTGTTTTGTAATGTTTGTCGAATAAAAAGTATTCCCGCATGACAATTTCTTGTGTAAAACACGAATACTAAGTAACAATTGAATAACAACTTATCCACAGCATTATCCACAAATATTATTCTGCGTTATTATTAATACTGACGAATCAATTTGTTGAAGGCGGTTGCCAGTGCATGACAATTTCGTTTGCACCGCAAAAATTTTTTGACTTCCTACGCGAAGGCCTTACTCTTCCAGGCAGGGCTCGCACTGGCGAGGTCTTCGCGGCTGGGGGATCGTGCCGCTGGATGACTTGGGGGAAGAGCGCCGACATTCGGGAATTGAGCGGACTGGCGAACTACCGGTCAGCTCAGCGAACTTAACATCCCAATGTCTGGAGGCACGTGCCGCCGATATTTGAATTAACACCGCTGCGCGTTAGTCCGTAGCGGAGACCGGAAGCAGAATGGGGAGCTTCAACGATGAGCGACAGTAAGGCTCAAGACCGCCCGCTTTCACCGCATCTACAGGTCTATCGATGGGAGTGGACGATGCTCTACTCCATCCTTCACCGGATGACTGGAGTGGGGTTGGCTGTAGGCACAACCGTTCTGGTCTGGTGGTTGGTCGCCATGGCCATCGGACCAGGTGCTTTCGACCTTGTGCAAAGCTTTTTGGGCTCCATTATCGGCCGGCTGATGTTGTTCGGCTGGACATGGGCTCTTTTTTACCACCTCGCCAATGGCATTCGGCACCTCTTCTGGGACGCCGGTATGGGATTTGAGTTGGAAACCGGGCGTTTGACCGGCCACACCGTTTTGGCCTCCTCGGTCGTGCTCACGGTCTTGGCTTGGGTCTGCGGCTACGCGGCGCTTGGTTAAGGGGGACAGGACAATGAGCTTCAAAACACCGATTGGCCGCGTTCGTGGTCTGGGATCCGCCAAAGAAGGTACCCATCATTGGTGGGCGCAGCGGGTCACCGCCGTAGCCCTGGTGCCGCTGACCTTATGGTTCGTCTATGCAATGACCTCACTGGCCGGCGCAGATCATGCGACAGCGATGGCGTGGTTGGGCGATCCGCGCAATGCGATCCTGACCATCCTGTTGGTTATCGCGACGTTCCACCACGTCCAACTGGGTGTTCAGGTGGTGATAGAAGACTATGTGCATGCAGAAGGAATGAAGATTGTCGTCCTGATGGCGGTGAAGCTTGCCTGTGTGGCGCTCGTCGTGGCAGCGATCTTCTCGATCCTGAAAGTGGCGCTGTAAGGCGTCGGAATTTTTGGCTTCGAAACGCCGGTTGAACCGGATGGGAGCGGGCATATGACCAAGGAATATGAATTTCAGGACCATACCTATGACGTTGTGGTCGTAGGGGCCGGTGGGGCGGGCTTGCGGGCCACCTTCGGTTTGGCGGAGCAAGGCCTCAAAACGGCCTGCATCACCAAGGTCTTCCCGACGCGAAGTCACACGGTCGCGGCACAGGGTGGCGTTTCAGCCGCGCTGGGCAATATGGGCCCGGATGACTGGCGCTGGCATATGTATGACACGGTCAAAGGCTCCGACTGGCTCGGCGACCAGGATTCGATTGAATATATGGTGCGTGAAGCCGCGCCGGCGATCGTCGAGCTGGAACATTACGGCGTTCCCTTCAGCCGGACCGAGGATGGCAAGATCTATCAGCGCCCCTTCGGCGGCATGACCACGGAATATGGCGAAGGCCCGCCAGCCCAGCGCACCTGCGCCGCAGCGGACCGGACCGGCCATGCGATGCTCCATACGCTTTATCAGCAATCACTGAAGCATGAGGCTGAGTTCTTCATCGAGTATTTCGCGATCGACCTGATCATGGACGATGAAGGCGCCTGCCGCGGCGTGGTCGCCTGGAATCTGGATGACGGCACGCTGCATCGCTTCCGCGCCAAAAAAGTCGTTCTTGCGACCGGCGGCTATGGCCGAGTCTATTTCTCCGCCACATCCGCTCACACCTGCACGGGCGACGGCGGTGCCATGGCCCTTCGCGCCGGGCTGCCGATGCAGGATTGCGAGTTTGTTCAATTCCACCCGACCGGCATCTATGGTGCTGGCTGCCTGATCACGGAAGGATCGCGCGGTGAAGGCGGGTACCTAACGAATTCCGAAGGGGAGCGTTTTATGGAACGCTACGCGCCTTCGGCCAAGGATCTGGCAAGCCGCGATGTCGTCAGCCGATCCATGACGATGGAAATTCGCGAAGGCCGCGGTGTCGGCAAGAATTCCGATCACATCTATCTGCATCTGGATCACTTGGCGCCGGAAGTACTGGCCGAACGCCTGCCCGGCATTTCGGAAACCGCGAAGATTTTCGCCGGTGTCGATGTGAACAAGGAACCCATCCCGGTCATCCCAACCTGCCACTATAATATGGGTGGGGTTCAGACCAATTATCACGGCGAGGTCGTAACCAAGGTCGGCGATGATCCGAACGTCTTGGTCCCCGGCTTGATGGCAGCGGGTGAAGCGGCCTGTGTGTCCGTCCATGGGGCGAACCGATTGGGATCGAACTCTCTGCTTGATCTGGTCGTCTTCGGACGCGCGGTTGCCCTACGCTGCGGCGAAACAGTCGATCCTGGCGGGAACCAACCCGCCCTGCCGAAGGATGCCGGTCAATTTGCCTTGGATCGCCTTGATGCGCTGCGCTATGCGAAGGGCGGCACACCAACAGCGGAACTTCGCGCATCCATGCAGAACGCGATGCAGTCCAACTGCGCGGTCTTCCGGACCGGAGAGGTCCTGCAGGAAGGCATCGAGAAGATGAAAGAGGTCTGGAGCGCCAAGGACGATATCAAGGTATCCGATACCTCGATGGTCTGGAACTCCGATCTGGTTGAAACGCTCGAGTTCGAAAACCTGATCTCTCAGGCGATGGTGACCATCGTCGGTGCAGAGAACAGGAAAGAATCGCGCGGCGCCCAGGCGCGGGAAGACTATCCCGACCGGGACGACAAAGAATGGATGAAACATACTCTCGCCTGGTGCAACGAGAAGGGTGAGGTCAAACTCGACTATCGCCCCGTCACGATGCAACCGATGACCAATGATGTCGAAGCCGTGCCGCCCAAGGCGCGCGTGTACTAAGACAAGAGGTTTAAAACGATGGCTGAATTCTCCCTTCCCGCCAATTCCAAGATCGGCAAAGGCAAAACTTGGGCCGCCGCCCAAGGCGCCAGCCGCGTGCGGAAATTCAATATCTATCGCTGGTCGCCGGATGACACCAAGACACCAACGGTCGATACCTATGAGATTGATCTGGACGACTGCGGCCCGATGGTCTTGGACGCGCTGATCAAGATCAAGAACGAGATTGATCAGACGCTGACCTTCCGCCGCTCCTGCCGTGAAGGGATTTGCGGCTCCTGCGCGATGAATATCGACGGCACCAACACACTGGCCTGCACCAAGTTCATTGACGAGGTGAAGGACGAAGTGAATATCTACCCGCTGCCGCATATGAAGGTCGTGAAGGATCTGATCCCGGATCTGAACAACGCCTATGCGCAGCTGGCGTCGATTGAGCCCTGGCTGAAGACCAAAAGCCCGCCGCCACCGGATAAGGAGCGTAAACAATCGCCCGAGGACCGGAAGAAGCTGGATGGTCTTTACGAATGCATCCTCTGCTTCTCCTGCGCGACATCCTGCCCAAGCTACTGGTGGAATTCCGACCGGTATCTCGGCCCGGCAATCTTGTTGCAGGCCTATCGTTGGCTGATCGACAGCCGGGATGAAGAAACTGGTGAGCGTCTGGACAACCTGGAAGACCCCTTCCGGCTGTACCGCTGCCACACCATCATGAATTGCTCCAAGACCTGCCCGAAAGGCCTGAACCCGGCCAAGGCAATTGCGGAGATCAAGAAAATGATGATTGCCCGGCAGGGATGAGCCCTGCACGCTAGAGCGGTCATTCTGTAGTAGCGGTTTCGCAGTCACGTCTTTGCAGCAGCCTTGTCGCAACGGCGTTTTTGCAACAACCTTTTCGCAACAACGTTTTTTGTGTGTGTCGCTATGCCGCTTTCGAAAGAGCCAGCTTGGCAGTATCTCATCCGTGACTATCACGACCTGTACCAATCCGGTTCAGCGGGCGGCAGCGCGAAGATCCGTGCCCATATGGTGGAAGTCCGCCGTGTTCTGGGCAAAGTCTTCGAAGATGACCCTCCTATTTCCCAAGATACAGGGGGAGAACTACCGGTTTGCGTCCATCTGGAACGGGCGCTTTCCGGGGCCACAGCCTTTCGGACACAGAAAATAGCGCATTCGATCCGCTCGGTTCGCCCACATCTTCGTTGGCGGTATGGTTATGAGAGAGTACCGCGCGGGCTGAAGCTGAAATATGGTTTTACCGAAATCCTGGGGCCGGAAGGCTCCGTGGTTTCTGACAGGATCAAACTCGGCCTGGTGCTGTTCGCGCCCAGCACAACCTATCCCGCCCATGCCCATAAAGGCATTACCGAGAGCTACATCAATATTTCCGGCAACGTATCTGAGAATGACACGGGTGTATCGGCGCCGGGCTCTCTGATAATCAATCCGCCGGGACACCATCATCGCATCACCACCGCGGATCGAGAGCCTTGCCTCCTCGCCTATGCCTGGACCGGGGACTCCGGTGTTCTCGTGGACCAGAAGATGAGCTTCTCCCGCAAGTAATCCGCGCCTATTTTATGGCAGCGCTTGTCGATCAAGCAGATGCTGCCTTGAAATACGACGGCAATTGGCCAATGCCAATCTCACAGGGATTGATGTCAATCAGCGTCAGGGCCTGAGCCATCATGGCAAGATTGGATGTGATGACCGGCTTCCCTAAATGAGCTTCAATCCGCGCAACCGCCTCTACAGCACGCAAATCCGTACAGGATAGCACCACGACATCCGCACCCGCGCTGTCTGCCTGACATGCCAGATCAAAGGCATCATCCGGGGTCAGCGCACCCTGCCCGATATTGCCAAGGGGCTCCGGCCAATCGGCACGGGAAACCGTCTCTATCCCCCGGTCCGACAAAAATCGGATCGCGTCGTCATTCAGCGTCGGCACATAGGGCGAGGCAAAGGCGATCTTCTTAGCGCCCACCACACGAAACGCTTCGACAAGCGCACCCGCCGCCGTCACAGTCGGGACCCCCATGCGCTGGTGAATATCCGAAGACAATTGCGCATCGAATGACGGTCCATGCGATAAGGTTGCGGACGTACAGCCATACAGCACGACATCGGGCCGCGCACCGGCCAGAAGCGACAGCGGCTCATCCAAATCCGCCGCCCCCAGATCCCGCATCTGATCGCCATCGGGCACCGCGTCCTCATCATACCCGCCCATACGCACGAAATGCGCCGAGACGCCATCCGGGCACAGCAAGGCCATATCCGGTTCCAGATTGGTATTGGTATAGGGCACAAAGACGCCAATCCTAGCCCGCCCCCGACTGGTTCCTCTTGCTCCGTCGCTCATCCGCCGTTCTCCTTGGTCCAGGCCTCAAGCATATCGCCAACAAAGGCCATCTCCGCCTCACTGGCGATCGTGAATCGCAGGCAATGGGGAAGCCCGAAGCTTCCCATATTGCGGCCGACGATGCCTTCCGCCCGCAGCGCCGCATCCGCCTTCGCCGCCTTCTCCGCATCACTAAACGGGCAGAGCACGAAATTGGTGGCACTTTCCGGGACTGGGTAACCGAGTTGCCGCAACCGCGCTGCAAAACCATCACGCAGCCGAGCCGTCTCCGTCACAACACCGCGCATATAGGCCTGGTCCCGCATCGCTGCGGTTGCGGCTGCCAGCGACATCGCACTGGTCAAACCCGGGGGCATCAGCTTTCGCAAGGTCGCAAGAACTGGCGGTGGGAAATATCCCCACCCCACGCGAATGCCCGCCAATCCATAGGCTTTTGATAGTGTTCTGAGGACGATGACATTCCCCTGGTCACACATATCGAAACAGCGCTGTTGCGTGCCGTCAGCGAACTCTCCATAGGCTTCGTCGATGACCAGCAGAATATCAGAGGGTAACCCGTTTCTCAGCCGCTCAAGTTCATCGCGTCCGATCACGGTGCCTGTAGGATTACCGGGATTGGCGACAAAGCAGACTTTTGTCTGATCCGTTGCCGCCGCGATCAGCGCATCGACGGAAACCCGAAACCCTTCCTCCGGCGCGCTGATATAGTCGGCCCCAACCGTCTGCGCGGCAGTCTTGAAATAGCCATAACCATACTGGCTCGACAGGACGGCATCGCCGGGACCGCAGTAACAGCGAGTCAGGGCGGCGATCAGCTCCATTGAGCCATTACCACAGAATAGTCGCTCGAATTCCAAGTTGTGGGCTTCTGCAATCGCGGCACGGAGTTCCGCAAAATCCGACCCGGGGTATCGGCGCAGCCCCGCCATTGCTGCCTGCGCGGCATCCAGTGCCTTCGGGCTAGGCGGAAAGGCGCTTTCATTCTGACCGATCAGGATCGGGGTTTTACCTGGGGCATAGTCTTGCGGCGGAAGTTGATAGGCCGACATCGCGGCCAGATGGGGAAGCGGTTCGATCATCTTTGGGACACTCTCGATATCCGAAATAAAGGCGACAGGATGGATCCTTCGGTCAGGAAGGATCGTCACGCCGGCGCGTGCACGCCGGACCGAACGCTAGGAGACGAGGTCGCAGCCTGTTGCGCGTCTTCCCAATGGGCGCACATTAAGCGACAAGATCGGTAATGAGGTCATGAATAAGCCTCCATCCCATGAGGGGCACCGAAGTATGGTTCCGCCCCGCCTATGACAATGGACGCTATCATGCGCTGATATCTAGTCAATTGGCTTCGATGGTTGGAAAATCATTGCCGCCTAAGCAGGACAGTCATATACAGGCTTAGAGTTAACCACCCCAAACATGCAGGAGACGCCGCCATGGCCGAAACCGCTTTCACCGGATTGTTTGCGCCCGCCCTCACGCCGATTACTGGCGATCTAGGCATTGATCACGCGCGTTTTGCGAAGTTCTGTCATTGGCTGATGGATGGTGAAGTTGATGGTCTGGCGATTTTCGGCACGACCAGCGAGGCGAATTCTTTCTCGCCTACCGAGCGGATGGACGCAACGGATCGGTTGATCAACAGTGGCATCGATGCCTCGGTGCTGATGCCGGGTACCGGGGCCTGCTCAATCGCCGACAGCGTCGCCTTGGCCAAACACGCGGTTGAAGCGGGTGCAGGTGGTGTGCTGATGCTGCCGCCCTTTTACTACAAGATCGCAACCGATGACGGGCTCTTCACCTATATATCCGAAGTGATTGAGCGGGTCGGGGACAGCC
>SPJV01000057.1 GCA_006844765.1 Alphaproteobacteria bacterium
TAAGACTCGCATTCTCGAACAGTGTCAGCATTGCTATATTTTCCCCTCAAACTGCAAGCTATGGGCTAAATCTATTCCAACTTCTCTGTTGTTAGAAAGACCTGTTCTTCCTTACACGGCAAGCCTTTGAATAAGCTTGTCTATGAAAGTTTCACATACCGCTATTTGCGATAAGGCGATGAACTCATCGGGTTGATGGGCTTGATCGATGGAGCCCGGCCCGCAGATAACTGTTGAAAAGCCGGCTCTTTGAAACTGCCCCGCTTCTGCGCCATAGGAGACCGCATAGGTATCGTTGCGACCCGTGATCGCCCGCGCGAGCGCTTCCGCTTCTCCATCGATTTCCGGACGCAATGCGGGGACATCGCAGAGCTGCGTCGTTTCAATACGGCAGTGTTGGGCGATGGCCGGCTTCTCCTGCCGAATGGCGCGGATTAGACGGGTGGCTTCCGCTTCAAATCGCAAACGCACGCCATAGGGATCATCCTCCGGAATATTCCGGATATCCCATTGGAAGCGGCATTGACGAGAGATGATGTTCATCGCCGTGCCCCCCTGAACTGTCCCGACATGGATCGTCGAATAAGGCGGGTCGAAGCGGCTATCCTCCGGCGCCGTTAGTGCCAACCGTCCCATCTCGTCTTCTAACCATGAAATCAACCGGGCTCCCAACATGACGGCGCTGATGCCGCGATTCATTTGGCTGGAATGCGCCTCGTAGCCGGTTACTTCCGTGGTGAAGGCGGTGACACCCTTATGGGCGGTCACGACTTTCATATCTGTCGGTTCACCGACCAAGACGGCTCTGGGCGACGGCAGATGTTCGGCCATTTCTGAAATCATCGACGGCGCGCCCAGGCAGCCAATTTCTTCGTCATAGGATAGGGCAAAAAGGATCGGATGTTTCAGGCCTGCGGCCACCATCTGCGGCACCTTGGACAAAGCAATCGCAGAGAAGCTCTTCATATCTGCCGTGCCCCGGCCATAGAGGCGCCCATCGCGCTCCTCAACGGTGAATGGATCGCTCGACCAGGGTTGATCATCCACCGGAACAACGTCCGTATGCCCTGAAAGGACGACACCGCCGGGCGTGTCCGGACCAATCGCCGCATACAGATTGGCTTTTGTCCCATCGGTATTGGGCACACGCTGCGTGCGGGCGCCCCAGGCTTTCAGATAGTCTTCGACAAAATCAATCAGCGGCAGGTTCGAATTGCGCGAGACCGTATCAAATGCACAGAGCCGCGCGATCATATCCCGCGCGTTGATATTCGGTCCGGCCGGTTCCTGTGTGGCTTTGGGCAAGGGGCACCTATCTTACCGAGACGCACAAGGACCGGGTCGAATGACTTAGTCGAACAGGGCGTCGATATCCGTTTGGGAGATACTTTGCCCCGGCATCGCCGGCCCGTCCAGGATTTCACCTTCAGGAAGCTGAGTCGTTTCTTCAAGATCGATTTGCTGGAAGCCGGATTCACCACCCCAGATTTCCATCATCTTCGAAATGCGCTGATCGATGAATTCCATCGTGTTCACGACTTTGGTGATGCGTTGGCCGGTGATGTCCTGGAAATTACAATGCTCGAAGATCGTGGTGACCTGCTCGTTCAGCGGATCAGCCAAATTCTGGCCGCCGGCACCGCTCAGGGAAATCAACTGTCCGCAGATTTCTTCAATCGATTCGACGGCGCCGATGATGCCGTCCGTCGCCGTTTCAGTATCCTCAACAACCGCCCGCAGAGCCTCCCCTGCTGTCAGAAGTTTATCATTGTCACGATCCGATTTGCGAAGGGAGATGATTTCCCGTTTCGTCTCTTCAATCGCATTCTGAAGATCTTGAAGATCCAAACGCAACCGTTCGGCTTCTGCTACCTGCGCCTTGAAGGTTTCGGGATCGACGCCGGCGGGTGGCGGCGGATCCTTGCGTGCCAGGGTAAACATCTCGCTGCGCAGGCTCTCGATAGCGCCAAGAAGATCCTGGTGGTGAGTTTCCCCCCCTTCCTTCAAGTCTTCCAGCTTGTCCGTAATGTCATGTGACAGTGGATTTGCAGGGGCATCAACTTGCAGAGAAAGTCCCGATGTTGGTTTTTTTATCGTTTTTTCGACCTTAAAGGCCTTTTTGCGGGCGTTCGGCATTCTGTCCTCTCGTCCAATTGTTGTTGTTGGATCTCGTTTTATACGGACAAACGTATAAGAAAACCTTAACCGTTGTGCAGAAGGTTACAAGTATTTCCTTACTCCGACACCGCGCCAACCAGACGATCTGCCTCGGCGGCGAGGGCTTTTTTCTCTGGCGCATCATCCGGCAAATCTGCGAGCACCCGGTCAAAAAGCGTTCGCGCGCGCGCTTTGTCCTGCTGCCTGACGGCATCAATCCCCAGGAACCATAGGGCTTCGATATTGTCCGGGTTCATCGCGGCGACACGCTTCATTAGCGCGATGGTTTCCGGCGTCTGTGCATTCCCTGCCATCGCGCGGCGCAGACGCGCCTGATCAATCAGGATTGTCTCCAGTTCAGGGTGGCTCGTGCGTTCGGCCGCGCCTGCAGCCCCCACAAGGGCTGCAAGGGCATCGTCGTCCCGGCGCAGGACATCATAGGATCGCGCCAACTGCATCCAGCCTTCCACATCATCCGGGGTTTCTGTCGCCAGACGCTCCGACAGTTGGGCGACCATGCCTTCGACCATGGTTTGGCGATCTTCTGGTGACATCTCCTGGGCGGCGGTGACGTCCTCCTGTGTTGGACCTGGTGGGGCCTCAGCCGCTGCCTGATCAGGTGCTGTAGTGCCGGAATCCGCGGATTGAGCCGGAGGCGCGGAGGGCATGGCCGGCATCACGAAGCCGTCGGGCAGAGTGAGATCAAACTCCGCTGCCGTTTCTGCCAACATCCGCTTCGGCACAGGCGCGCCATCAAAAAGCTGCAGGGCTGTATTCAATGCTTCCTGCGCTTTTCCCGGTTCTTTCAGGACCATGCGCGACCGGATCAGGCGCATCCAACCCTGAAAGTCCATTGGGTTTTCTTGAAGCCGTTCCGCCAAACCATCGACCATGCCCTGGATCATATCCTGGCGATCTTCCGGAGCCATGGACTCGGCTTCCGCGACTTGCTCTGCGGTTGGGCCCGGTGCGGCGTCGCCGGTCAAGTTCTCAAGCGTCGGGGGCAGGGCAGGCGGGCCTGATGCGACATCCGGCAAGCGTCCGGCGATGTCGATGCCAAGCTCGCTGGCCAGTCCCTCGGCCCGCGCCCGCAAGGCCGGCAGCCAAGGGGCATCGGCGGGAGATTCATTCGTTAGCGCGATGAAGGCTTCCAAGGCGCCCTTCGGGTCACCGGCCTGCATTTTTGCTTCCGCCAGGTAAAACCGCGCGCGCGGATCGACCGGACTGGCCGCGACCACTTCCGAAAAAATTCGCTGGGCGCGGTCCGTGACCTCGCCCCCGGCCCACAAGACCAAGGCTTCGCCATAGGCGCTTTTGACGGACATGTCCTCTGGCGCCATTGCCATCGCCTGTTCGAAGGCTTTCGCAGCACCGGCATAGGCTTGGCGCATCAACTCAGTCCGACCAAGGAAAAGCCAATCGTCGACAGTGCCCTCGCCGCTTTCAAGACGTTTACGGAGTTTGGCAGCGGCTGCATCCAGGCTGCGGTCCACGCCTTGCCCATTGGCGCCCGGTTGGCCGCCGGCATGCGGATCACCCGGATCACCCTGGCTGCGGCTTTGTGCGAGAGCGAGCTCGGCAGCGCGTCCGGCAAGCGGATTGTCGGGGGTGCCGGGCATACCGGTTGTGTAATAGACACCGAATGCTGTGCCCGCGACCAGGATGGCGGCTACCCCACCGGTCACAGCGCCGGACGCGTGCCAACCGCGCCGCTGTCCCTTTTGCCGCCGATCATCTGCAGCGATCAACCGACGTCCGATTTCGACTCTCGCGGCGTCCGCTTCTTCCGGGCTCAGCCGACCGTTCTCCCGATCCCGATCCAGCTCTTCCAACTGGCTCTTATAGACGGCGATATCGTGATCGACGGCGTCCGGCGCGCCTTCATCCTCAGGCTCCGGTTTTTGACTTAACGGGCGCAGCAACAAGGCCAGGGCGCCAACGGTTAGGACAAGGGCGACAACCCAGAAAATCATGACTGGTCCTTCCCGTTTCGAGGGGAAATCAAGGATGAAAGCCGTGCTTCTTCCTCGGCGCTTAAGGTTGGGCCGGCGGCAGCGGTTTTGCGGCCCAGACCCCTGAACCAGAAGAACACGGCAATGCTGCCCAGCAGCACTAGAATTGCCGGCGCACCCCAGAGCAACAGTGTGCCGGCGCGCATCGGTGGGTTCAGCAGTACATACTCGCCATAGCGGGCGACCAGGTAATCCTGAACCTGATCATTCGTATCGCCTTCATTCAGACGCTCCCGGATCAGAATGCGAAGATCGCGGGCAAGATCCGCATCACTATCGTCAATCGACTGATTCTGGCAGACCAGGCAGCGGATGTCTTTGGAGATAACCCGGGCCCGGGCTTCCATCGCCGGATCGGCCAGCATCTCATCGGGCAGAACAGCCCCGGATGGACTTGGCGCCAACGCAATCAGGAGCGCAAAGCCAGCGCATAAGATGGCGGAGGACAGGCGCGACATAAGGCTGGGCATCAGCCTTCTCCCTTCAAGGCGCGGATGCGGGGCAGCAATTCCCGTTCGATCAAATCGGGATAGAGCGGACCGACATGTTTAAAGACGATCTCCCCTCGGCCATTGACCAGATAGGTTTCCGGGTAGCCATAGACACCCCAATCGAGCACCGCCTTTCCTTGCGGATCGAAGCCGATCTTCGCATAGGGGTCGCCCAGATCCCGCAGCCAATCCAGCGCTGCCTGTCGGTTATCCTTGGCATTCAGGCCATAGACTTCGATGCTTTCCTGCTTTGCAAGGGCAGTGACAAAGGGATGCTCCGCCCGGCAGGGACCGCACCAAGATGCGAAGACATTGACCAGGACAGGCGCCTTTTCCGCATCAGGGGAACCGAAATCCGCGCGGCCAAAGCCGGGTTTGTCGTCCTTCAGCGGTGGCAATTCCGTCTCCGGCACCGGATTTCCGATCAAGGCTGACGGGATAATCCGGGGGTCACGGCCATAAAGCAGCTGCCAGGCGAAATACCCGGCGACAATGATGAACAGGCCGAGCGGCAAGAGGAAAAGAATGCGCTTCATGGGATTTCTCGCCCTTATTCAGCCGGTGCCGGTGCCGATGTCGCAGACGCGGTCCCGCTTCGGACCGGGGCCCCGATCCGCAAGCGCCGGTCGGACAGCGATAATAGGCCGCCCAGGACCATCAGAGCCGATCCGATCCAAAGCCAGGGAGCCAATGGCTTTACATAGAGCCGGATTGTATAGCCGCCGGATCCATCACTATCGCCGATGACCGCATAGAGATCGCGCATCATGCTTGAGCCAATCCCGGCCTCTGTCGTCTCCTGTCCGCTTGCGACATAGACCCGGCGCTCTGCCGTCAGGACCTGTCCGCCGCCGACAGTTCCTTCCTCCCGCACCGTGAAAGTGCCGCGCTGAGCACCATAGTTTGGCCCCCGCGCTTCGGTGACGTCTTCCAGGGTAAAGGCATAGCCGCCCAGCGTTACGGTTTCGCCGGGCCGCGTCTTGGTTATGAGCTCAGCGGTCAACAAGGTGGTGCCTGTTGCACCGGCAACGACAATGGCGACGCCGACATGGGCGGCGGTCATGCCCCAGCTTGCCCGGCTCAGCTTAAACAGGCGCCCAAAGGCATCACCTGCGGATACGCGGCTGGTCGGTTTGGCGCGGCGCCAAAGTTCGGTTGCAGCAGCGCCGACAAGCCAGGCGGCAACTGCAAAGCCGATCAAGGCGTAGCCGAGCTCACCCAGTATGGCGACTGCGGTTACAGCGGTAACAGCGACCGCGCCGACAAAGGCAGCCGTCAAAATTCTGAGGGCCTGGGGCAAGTCTCCGCGCTTCCAAGGCATCAAGGGACCGACCCCAAGCGCAATCAGCAACGGTATCATGATGGGGACGAAGGTTGCGTTGAAATAGGGTGGTCCGACGGAAATTTTATCGCCGGTCACAACTTCCAGGAACAACGGGTAAAGCGTGCCCAGAAAAACAGTCCCAGCCGCAGCGGCCAGCAACAGGTTGTTGAGCACCAACGCGCCTTCCCGGCTGATCGGACGGAAGAGCCCGCCGGCGGTCAGGGTCGGTGCCCGCCAGGCATAGAGTGCGAGTGACCCCCCGATTGAGATTGCCAGGAGCAGCAAGATAAAAATCCCGCGATCCGGATCGGATGCAAAGGCATGAACCGAGGTCAGGACGCCGGAGCGGACCAGGAAGGTGCCGATCAAGCTCAGCGAGAACGCCATGATCGCCAACAGGATCGTCCAGGTCTTCAGTGTATCCCGCTTCTCAACAACGATGGCTGAATGCAGCAGGGCGGTTGCCAACAGCCAGGGCATGAAGCTCGCATTTTCGACCGGGTCCCAGTACCAGAATCCGCCCCAACCCAGCTCGTAATAGGCCCACCAGGACCCAAGTGCGATCCCGGCGGTCAGGAAGGACCAAGCCAGCAAGGTCCAGGGCCGCACCCAGCGCGCCCAGGCAGCATCAACCTTGCCTTCGATCAAGGCGGCAACAGCGAAGGAGAAGACAACCGACAGCCCGACATAGCCGATGTAGAGCATCGGCGGATGGAAGGCCAAACCCGGGTCTTGCAGCAGCGGGTTGAGATCTCGGCCTTCCAACGGCGCGGGTATCATCCGCTCAAACGGGTTGGAGGTCAGGAGCGTGAAAAGCAGGAAACCGACCGCGATCATTGCCTGGACGGAAAGTGTGCGGGCTTTCAAGCCCGGCGGCAGCTTCCGTCCAAAGACCGCGACCAGCGCACCGAAAAGGGCCAGCACGGTCACCCAAAGCAACAGCGAGCCTTCATGGTTCCCCCAAACGCCGGAGACTTTATAGAGCAGCGGCTTCAGCGAATGAGAATTCTCAACCACATTGCGGACGGAGAAATCTGAGGTCACATAGGCATTGGTCAGCGCCACAAAGGCCACCAGCAGACAGGCGAGTTGACCGATTGCCGCCGGCTCGGCCAGTTTCATCCATCGCGGTTCCCCGCGCGCGGCGCCGGCCATGGGCAGGATGGCTTGAAACAGCGCCAGTCCCAGCGCCAAAGTCATCGCGAAATGACCGATTTCGGCTATCATTGGGTATCCCCCGTGCTTTGATCCGCCCCATAGCCCGCATTGCTGTCAGAGCCGTTTTCAGAACCGCTTTTTGGGCCGCTTTCCGGACCATCTTCTCCGTGCCGCCAGGTGCCGGCGCGTTTCATCGCTTCTACCGCTTCGGTGGGCATGTAGGTTTCGTCGTGTTTGGCCAGGACCTCATCGGCAATGAAGATCTTTTGGGCATTCAATTCACCCAGTGCCACAATGCCCTGCCCTTCCCGGAACAGATCCGGCAAGAGCCCCCGGAACTGTACGGTGACGTCTTCTGCCTGGTCGGTCACGATGAATTGGTGGGTGGCGCCGTCTTCGATCTGGGTCACGCTGCCATCTTTCACCAACCCGCCAAGCCGGAAGGTAACCCCTTCGCCGACATCACCGGCGACAACACCGGTCGGGCCATGGAAGAAGGCGATATTTTCTTCAAGCGCTGTCAGGGTCAAAACGACCGCAGCGCCCAGTGCCAGAACGCCGCCGATCACCAGCTGCATTCGAACGCGCTTGCGACGTCGTGCGGGGCTCATGCCAATTGCGCTCATCGTCTCGTCTCCTGAGCTTCCGGCGCGCCTTGCGCCGCTTCCAGGGCGGCGAGCTGGCGCTTCAGCCGACGGGACCAGAAAATCGATTGAATGGCCAATAGGCCAAGTGTCGCGGCCCCGATGGCATAGGACCACCAGACGAAGGCAGCATGCCGCCCACCGCCCAATAAGCTTCCCAGGTCACCTTCGCTCATCGCGTTGTTTCCTCGTGTTTTACGTCTTGTGTCGCATCATCATGACGATTCAAGCCGTGGCGCGCCGCGCGCAGCTTCACGACTGTCATTTCGCCCCGCAACCGGATGATGGCCATCGCCGTCGCCAGAAAACCTAGCGCGCCCAACATCAACATCAACGCCAAGAGCATGTCCGGGTCCATTGATGGGCCGCCTTCCGCAAACAGGGTCGATTTCTGATGCAGTGTATTGAAGAAATAGACGGAGAACTTGATCACCGGAATGTTCACGACGCCGACCACCGCCAGCAAAGCGGCCGGCTTATGCCCGCGAGACGGGTCATCAAAGGCGTTGGCCAGCGCCATATAGCCGAAATAGAGGAACAAAAGGATCAGCATCGAGGTCAGCCGGGCATCCCAGACCCAATAGGTCCCCCACGTCGGCTTGCCCCAAATCGCGCCTGTGACCAGACAGATGAAGCACAGCGCGGCACCGACCGGTGCCATTGCCCGCGCCATCAAATCACCCAGCGGATGCTTCCAGATCAGGAAACTGGCACTCCCAAGCGCCATGCCGAAATAGAAGCCTTGTGCCAGGATCGCTGCCGGCACATGCAGATACATGATCCTGACGGTTTCATGCTGTTGGTAATCCGCTGGGGATGCAATCAGACCTTGATACAAACCGGCCAGCAGAAGAATGCCACCCAGGCCAAGGAACCAGGGCAACAGCCGCTCGGCAACGCGCATGAAACGGGCTGGATTGGCGAAACGATGCATAGGGCTACCCAGTTATCCTTTTTATTCTTATCAGCCTTACTTTCAGCCGTCTTCTTACCAACGGTCTTATTCGACCGCATTTCTGATTGCCGCCGCCGCCGCCAGGGGCGCAAGCGCCAGGGAGGCCAGCAGGATCGCCCCCAGATACAGGAAATGGGGTCGAACACTAAAGCCGGCAACCGCCGCGTCCACAGCAGTTACCCCAAATATCAGGACTGGGATATACAACGGAAGAACCAGCAAGGCCATCAACAATCCAGCCCGCCTTGCGCCCAGGGTCAGGGCTGCGCCGACGGCGCCGATCAGGCTCAGGCTTGGTGTGCCCAGCGCCAAGCCGGCGATCAGGATCGGATAAGCGGTTTCGGTCAGGTTCAGCATGATCCCCAGCAGCGGTGCCAGGGCAATCAGCGGCAGGCCGGTCCCGATCCAATGCGCGGCTGCTTTGCCAAGCACCAGGATTGGCAGGGGCGCCGGCGTCAAAGTGATCAGCTCCAGCGCGCCATCCTCCCAATCCTGTTGAAACAAACGGTCGAGCGAGAGCATGACCGCCAACAGGGCAAGCACCCAGACAATCCCCGGCGCGATGCGCCCCAATGTCTCGGGTCCCGGACCAACGCCGAAGGGAAACAGGGCGGCAGCGACAACGAAAAACGCCATGACCAGCGCGACATCCGTGCTCTGGCGGATGGTCAGCAACAGATCGCGCTTCAGGATTGTCAGGAAAACGCCGGTCATGCCGCCTGTCCCCGCAGGCGTCCTGGTGCAAAATCTGCCATATCCAGGTTTTTCGCGTCGGGCAACGCAATCGGCACATGGGTTGCGGCGGCGACGATACCGCCCTCTGCCCGATGCGCGGCGATCAAATGCTCCAATCGTTCTTGAGAGGCTTTATCCAGCCCAACCGTCGGCTCGTCCAAAAGCCAGATCGGGCGGGATTCGACGATCAGGCGGGCAAGGGCGACGCGGCGTTTTTGTCCCGATGACAGGATGCGGGCCGGCGTATCGGCCAGTCCGGTCAGCTCAAACCCTTCCAAGGCGGCGTCGACCCGATTAGGAAGACCGCCCAGATCGGCCCAGAACTGCAAACCTTCGCGTACCGTCAGGGCGGATTTCAGGGCTTCCTGATGACCGCAATAACTGACGCGGGCGCGATGGGCTTCGCGGTCCTCATCGATCGGAGTCCCGTGCCAAGACAGGCTTCCGGCAGCGGGCTGGATCAACCCGGCCAACACGCGTAACAGGCTGGACTTACCGGCGCCATTGGGTCCGGTCAGCTGGCACGCGGTGCCCGCCGTCCAGGCAAAATTCAGACGCGCGAAGACCGGGCGCTCGCCCCGGATACAGGTCAGGTCTTGGCCAGTTAACTCCGACATGGCGGGAATAGAGACTGCCAGACCGGATGGGTCAATGGGGCCGGCCCCGTGCGATGAACAAAACCCTGTGTAAGAGCAGCATTTTCAGGCAGATGGATCGTGAGATGTCGGCCAAAAAAGCGGCGACCGCCAGCGGGGGGAAAGCTGGCGGTCGCCTTTCGCGGTTGCAACGGTCCGGGGGAGGACCGTCACGAGGCCCCGTCAGGAAAATCGGAGCCCCGTTGAGAGGGGAGGTCTCAGCGCTTTAGATATAAGATGCCGGAAGCGTCCTTCCAGCGGTCGAAATAAGGCAATTTCGGGGCAGGTTGTCCAAGTTGCTTGCTTGCCGTTTCATCTCGGCAGGTGTTAGCCCGTGGAGTTGGCCCAGAAAGGTGGCGGTATTTCCATCGATTGTGGCTCGGCTTTCGCCAGGTGGTCGTAGGTCTCCAAAACACCTTGGTTGAACGCGCACCCATCAGGCAAAGCGGCGCGAAAGCCATCCCAATCGGAGGCTAGTTTTCCTTTCAGCGCGAGGCAGTCGCGGACCAGATTGACGGTCATGAACCAGAGGCCGGAGACCTCCCCCAATTTTCCGAAACAATCCGGATCCGCCTGTCCGGCGCGTACCAGTCGCCACGCGGCGTTTGCGTCAATGAACGCGTTTTCTGGCATGTCGGTGACGTCGTGTGTTGTGTTGAGATGTTTCGCCAAGCTTGGCGTCATCTGTGCATCTGCTCTCCGCCACCCAGCGCTTGGGTCGGTTTTCCAATATTCCGTAATCCAATGATCTTCGAACCACCCAGGTGTCTGCGCAGTAAAATAGGGTGCGTATCCGCATCGAACCCTTGCCGGTCGTCCCGTCGCCCGGATCAAACCGCAGAGCATCAGGGCAAAGTCGCGGCATGTTCCCACTGAACGCTGTGACGGTGGCTGTGGATCAATGGAGCCCAAAGCGGCTAGACGCTCGGCAAGCGGCTGGGTCGCGCGGGAGATGTTGGATCGGTTTGGGAAATCCTGGTCTTCAAGAAAGCCGAAGTGATCATGGATCAGAAGCCCTTGGACGATGGCGCACAAGGAGTGGATGTCCTCCGGCAGCGATTCGATGCATCCGCCGACATCGCCCAGATCGCTCCAGGCATCATGGGATAGGTACCGTGATGCGTCGGCTGTCATGCCGTGGCCTCAGCTTTCGCTCTCCAGCATCCGGCGGATCTCGAAATCGCGGGGGGTGAATTTGGTCAGGGATTCATTCAAGCGTCGGGTAAAGCCCTCATAATCACCGCTGCCATCCGGCTGCATGGTTTCAGAGATTGCCGTCATTATTTCCGTATAAAGCTCATGACCAGCCCGGGCGAGCTGCAGGGCCCGCATCCGATCCATCGTGAGTTCCCTGATCACGCGCTGAGCTTCTTCATCGGACATTCATTCTCCTCCTCTTGTTTCAGAGAAATTATCTTTTTATAAGGCGTTATGCTGCGTTGCTGAGAGCGGATTTGAAGGCGTCAATGGTGCGGTCAATATCCGCATCACCGAGATCGCGATGAACGACCAATCGCATCCGCGCGCCGCCAAGCAGCTTAAGCCCGTCAGATGCCAAGTTTTGCACAATGCGGTCCGGCTCCGATGTCTCCAGCGCGACATGCACCATATTCGTCTGACCAGGAGAGGTATCCACAGACAGGCCGGGCATTGCTGCCAGCGCATCCCGAAGCTTTGCCGCCCGGGCATGATCATCGGCAAGGCCTGCCCGGTGATGCTCCAACGCATGCAGTCCAGCGGCAGCAAAGACGCCAGCCTGCCGCATACCACCCCCCAGCATTTTGCGCCAGCGCCGGGCTTTATCGATCAAGCTGCGGGGCCCACAGAGTACACTACCCGCAGGCGCGCCAAGCCCTTTTGAAAGGCAAATCGATATCGAATCAGCAGAGGCTGCCAGCTCGGTCGGGGAGACACCCAATGCAACGGCAGCGTTGAAGAAGCGGGCGCCATCCAGATGGATCGCCAGCCCCGCATCGCGCCCCGCCTTTGCGGCTGCTTCCTGACGGGCAAGCGGGACGGCACGGCCGGTAACGGTGTTTTCCAGGCTTAAGAGCTTGGATATTGGAAAGTGCGGGTCATCCGGCTGCACCGCAGTGGTGATATCCGCCGGCTCAAGCCCGCCATCAGCGGAGACCGGCAGGGGTGTCAACGCGATCCCGCCCAGAACAGAGGCGCCCCGGGCCTCATAGCCGAAGACATGGAATTCGCGCCCCGTCAGTATTTCTTCGCCGCGCGCGCAATGAGCAAGCAGGGCTGCAAAATTACTTTGCGTGCCGCTGGTCAGGAAAATTGCGGCTTCCTTGCCTAAAATCTCGGCGAGCGTTTCCTCAAGCCTGTTCACTGTTGGATCATCGCCAAAGACATCGTCACCGACAGCGGCAGAGGCCATTGCCTCCCGCATTGCCTGGCTGGGCTGTGTTACGGTATCGCTGCGCAGATCCACCATGCTGGCGGTGTTGTGGCCGGATGGCGTCGATGACTGGCCGGCGGGATAGGCGGTCGTGGATTGGGCGGATGCCATGTCGGGCTCTCCTTCAAAGCATGTAGAGCGTGTTCGATCCCTAACCATGAAAGCAGCCGGACCGACAGGCAAGGTCTAAGCATATCGTTTTTCGGGTGTTCGACCTCCGTAGGAAGCGCACCGAAGGCAGAAATGTCAGAGTCTTGGTTAGTTGGGGCTTGGCGAGTTGGGGAAGGTTACCGTGACTGTTGTCCCTGCACCCACCGTACTTGCCAGATGAATGTCGCCGCCATGCAGGTCGACCAGTTCCTTTGTCAGCGCGAGCCCGAGCCCGGTGCCGCCTGCGCTGGCGCGTTTTCCATTGCTTGCCTGGATAAATGGCTCGAAGACCCGATCCTGCTCTGCAGCGGGAATACCGCAACCATGATCAACGACGCTGATCACAACAGTTGTGGCTTCAGCCCGGGCATTGATCGTGATTGGTTTGTCGTTCGTAGAGAACTTGTCGGCATTGGAGATAAGGTTGATCAGGATGCGTTGCAGACCGGCGTTGTCGGCGAAGATCGGAAGGTCCTGATTGCTGAGAGAGAGGGTGAATAGATCGCGTGATCGTTTGCTGCTACCCGCGACAAGCGTGATTGCATCCATGATGGCTGCACCGACCGAGAAACGGGTCGGGGTGATCTCCAGCCGTTTCGCTTCTGCTTTGGAGAAGTCGAGGATATTATTGACGATGCCGACAAGCTGCTGGCTCGAATCATAGATATGTCCGGCATAGTCCACATATTGGCGGTTTTCGATCTTGCCCAAAAACTCTGTTTGGATGGTTTCCGAAAACCCGGATATGGCGTTCAGGGGTGTCCGGAACTCGTGGCTCATCATTGCCAAGAAGCGGGATTTTTCAGCACTGGCTTGCTCTAGAAGCGCTTTTTCCTGCACAAGCGCTTCGGTCTTCAACGCCACGACGGCTTCCAGGGACCGATTGACTTTGCGTAGCTCCAACTCGTTTACGACGACGGCGGCAAGATCGGTTAAAATTTGGTG
>SPJV01000077.1 GCA_006844765.1 Alphaproteobacteria bacterium
ATGGTGTCCGCTATTACCTGACAATCGATATCGATGGCTTCGATCCCTCCATTGCGCCCGGAACGGGCACCCCCAGTCTCGGCGGATTTCAGTATTATGAGGTCTTGGAGATCATGCAGGGCCTCACCCAAAAAGGGGAGATCGTCGGGATCGACCTGGTTGAGGTCGCACCGGATTATGACCACAGCGGCACAACAGCTTTTCTGGCCGCCCAACTTTTACTGAACATCCTGGGTTACCATTTTCATAGCCAGGGAAAATCGTCCTAGCCACTAGGGAGTTTGTTCGATGACAGAAACAGCCTTGATCGTCGGTGCTGGACGGGGATTGTCAGCCTCCCTCGCCCGGCTTTTCAAATCCGAAGGCATGGATGTGCATCTTGCCGCGCGAAATCCGGACAAGCTCGCCGATCTCTGCGAGGAAACAGGAGCTAAAGCCCATCAATGCGATGCATCTGATGCCGCCTCCGTCGCCGCGCTGTTCTCTGAACTGGCCGTCGCACCTGACGTGGTTGTCTATAACCCTTCGGCCCGAGTACGAGGCCCAATCGCAGAGATCGACCCGGACGCGGTGCGAAATGCAATCTTGATCAGTTGTTTTGGCGCTTTCCTGGTCGGACAGCAGGCAGCGAAAGCCATGCAGACCCGGGGCAGCGGTTCTATCCTGTTCACCGGCGCCTCTGCTGGGGTTAAGGGCTATGCGAACTCCGCCGCCTTCGCGATGGGTAAGTTTGGCCTGCGCGGGCTTTGCCAATCCATGGCGCGGGAACTTCATCCGAAGAACATCCATATCGGCCATTTCGTGATTGATGGTGGGATCGCCCCCGCCGGCGAAGACACCATGAATGACAGCCGCCTCTCCGCCGATGCCATTGCCCGAAGCTATCTGGAGTTTCACCGCCAGCACCGCTCAAGCTGGGCGTGGGAAATTGAACTGCGCCCCTGGGTCGAAACGTTCTAGGGCAAAATCCTGCCAAATTAGAATCGACTAGGAATCCGATTCCCACTCGCTGGGCAGAGCTTGCGCATAGAGTCAGATGATTCTTGTAACCTATTGCTTTATATAATTTTTTATTTTGGCATATCGCTTGCGCCACTCTCCCCAGAATGACGAATTTGAGGGAGCGTAGTGATGAGTAGCCTATTACAGCGTCCGGCTGATTCGGGTGAAGAGGGCCTGATTGATGATATATCCGGACTGGTTCAGCGGCTGGTTCGAGAGATTGATCCCGATGACATGCCAACAGAATCTTATCGGAAGATGCTGGAGCATGCCTTGGGGCAGGCCTCCGAAGCGCAACATCGGCTAATTGAGCAGACCAGAGAACTGGAACGCCTTCGTCGTATTTCCGTTACCGACGAAGTCACCGGGATCCTGAACCGCCGTGGCTTCAATACCAGTCTGGATCGCGCGTTGGCGCGCGTGCGCCGGGGCGGAGAAACCGGCTATCTGATGCTAATCGATTTAGATGGGTTCAAGGGGATCAATGATACCTATGGCCATCAGGCAGGGGATCTCGTCTTGGCCTCGATAGCGACAGTCCTAACACGCAACACCCGGATGACAGACACTGTCGCACGGATCGGCGGGGATGAATTCGCGGTTATTCTGGCAGATGCAGACCCAAAGCTCGGCCTCTTAAAAGCTGAGACGATTGAAACGGCTTTGAACCGGATTGAGGTACCCTGGAATGGAGCCATGATCCCCGTCGGCGCCTCTGTCGGGGTTGTTGGCTACGCGCCCGACGACCTGCCGGAAGAACTTCTGCGGCGAGCCGATCAGCGCATGTATAAAGCCAAACATGCGACCTTTGTCTCGGCGAGGCTCTGACCTCGTCCCTGACAGCAGAATCTTTCAGATTGCGCCGCTTCTGTCCGTTAATCGGACGGAAAGCGTCGCGAGCGAACCACTGAAATTCCGTGAAGCGGTCGCAGACTACACCCTTCGGCAATCCATTCCCGGAGGTTACTCAATGCCGCTCAATTCCGCAGACGCCGCCCGTGCCGGCAAAGTACCGCCGCGCCAACATGGCGCCATGGAGTTTTCCAACGCGCCGGTCGATCTGAACGTCGTTCGCCACTATCGCCTGGAAAGACTGCGTGAACAGCTTCGCAAAGCAGATGTCGCAGGCGGGCTTTTCTTCAATCAGCTGAATACGCGGTATGCGACCGATGCAACGAATATGCAGGTTTGGTGTGCCCATTACGAGACCCGCTGTGTGTTCGTATCAACCGAAGGGCCTGTCGTGCTCTTCGACTATGCAAACCACCCCTGGCTTGCCGAAGACCTGCCGACCCTGGACGAATACCGGGTCATGCCATCCTTCTATTTCTTTACCGCCGGCAATCGAGGGTCGGAACGCGCCAAGCTTTTCGCCGATCAGATCGCCGATCTGGTGGAAAAACATGGTGGTGGCAACAAACGGGTCGCGGTCGATCATCTCTCCCCCATGGGGGTCGATGCGCTGGAAGGCCAGCAGCTGCAGGTCGTCGAAGGCGAAGGCTTGGCCGAAGTAGCCCGCTGTATCAAATCACCAGAAGAGCTTGTGCTGATGCAGGCCTCCATGAACGCCTGCGAACAAGCGATTACGGAAATGCGGGAGATGCTGGTACCCGGCATCACCGAAAATGCGCTTTGGGCAAAACTACATGAGGTCAATATCCGCCTGGGCGGGGAATGGATCGAGACCCGCCTCCTCTCCTCTGGTCCCCGCACGAACCCCTGGTTTCGTGAATGCTCCATGCGGGAGATTGAGAAGAACGACATGGTCAGTTTCGACACGGATTTGATCGGCCCTTATGGCTATTGTTCTGATATCTCCCGGGCCTGGCTTTGTGGTGACAAGCCATCCGATGAACAACGACGGCTGTATGATAAGGCCTATGAGCAGATCCAGTACAATATCGGTATCCTTAAACCCGGCATGACGTTGCGAGAAGCCTCGGTCAATGCCTGGCAAATCCCGGAAGAGTTCATGAGCCGCCGCTATTCGAGCTGCATGCATGGGGTCGGTCTTGCGGATGAATACCCCTCCATCAAACATGCGATCGATGTTGATGCGAAGGGCTATGACGGCACCCTGGAACCCGGCATGGTCATTTGCGTCGAAAGCTATATCGGGGCTGAGGGTGGCAAGGAAGGTGTGAAACTGGAAGAGCAGGTGGTGATCACCGAAACCGGTGTCGAGCTACAATCCAGCTACCCGTTTGAAATGGATTGGCTTTAGGCCGAACTTCACCATGGGATGTTTTCGCCTTTGCCAAATCATCCAAATATTTCTGTGTTTTAGGGCTGGCGATGAATTTATTGTCGCCTAAACTAACTCACACGTTCAATCGTCCCGCTCCGGTTCTCGATCCATGTCCGCGATAGCTTCTCTTGGTGCAATTATCTCCGGTGTCTTCCTGTTGCAGGGAGGCATGGGGCTGATGACCACCCTATTGCCCCTCAAGATGCAAGAGGCCGGGTTTACCGCTTTTGAAATCGGGACGATGGCCGCAGGGTTTTCCGGCGGCTTTCTGTTTGGGTGCATCTGGGCGCCGCATCTCGTCGCCCGCATTGGCCATATCAGGGCCTTCTCTGTCTTTGCGGCGGCCATGGCGGCGCTGACACTCGGCTTCGCCATCGGCATTGATCTCTATTTCTGGACCGCATTGCGCTTCCTGATCGGTATTTGTTTCGCTGGTCTCCTTAATATCTCAGACAGTTGGATTTCAGGAGAGACGGAAAAATCTGTCCGTGGCCGTGTGCTCAGCGTCTACATGGTGCTTTATAAACTGGCGCAGGCGGCGGGACCTGTTCTGCTGACATTCGGGGAGCTGACCGGCAACTGGCAGGTCATGCTGATCAGTGCGTTGTTTTCCCTTTCCCTGCTGCCGGTTGCCTTGCGCCATGGCGGAAACCCAACGGCACCATCGACCGTCCGAATGCGAATGATTGACGTGTTTCGCGTGACGCCGATGTCTGTCGTCGGCTGTATCACGCTTGGCATGATGGTCAGTCCTATCATGAATCTGATGCCCCTTTTTGCAGCAGAGGTTGGGCTTGGGGTCGCAGGTGCGGCGACACTGGTTGCATCGATCCAGGTTGGTGCGCTGGTCATCCAGTGGCCCATGGGTTGGATGTCTGACCGACAAGACCGACGCCATGTGATGATCTTCGGCGTTGTTAGCCTCTCCGCCGTCTGTGCCGTCCTTGCCTTCTCACCGCCCATGCCTCTTTGGGGATATGCAGGACTAGTTGCCTTGATCGGTGGCTTCGGTATGTCGATTTATCCGGTCATTCTGGCCCATGCATCGGATTTCTGCGAACCGAACCAGATGGTACCGCTATGCTCTACGCTGCTTCTCAGTTTCTCCTTTGGGATGTTTATCGGCCCTCTTTCAGCAAGTTCAATGATGGAGGCAACGGGACCGGGCGGGTTGTTCGTCCATGCGATTCTAGTGTCGATTCCTTTTGTCGCTTATGCGCTTTATCGGATCACGCGCCGCTCCGCCCGCCCCGTTGATGAGCGTTCCCCCTTCGTCTATGTCCCCGCAACCTCAACAGCCGTGAAAGAACTTCACCCGGTGGCGCCGCACCCGGAAATCGACGAAGCGCTTGCAGAAGCCTTTGGCGTGGAGTCAGATCCAAGCACGCCAAACCATGTCGAAGAACCGCATTCGGAGCCGTCGCAAAAGTGACGCCCTTTTCACAGTAAGCAATAGGATTCAAAGAAATGAGTTACGCCCTGACGCCCCCTGAAACCGTTTCTGTTCCGGTCCGTGGCACCGACCAATGCTTCCCGGTTCGAAACATCTATTGCGTTGGCAGGAATTACTGGGCGCATCGGGCCGAAATGGGAGTAACCGACCGCGACCCACCTTTCTATTTCACCAAAACACGGGATGCGATTGTCTATTGCCCGGCTGGTGAAACTGTCGACCTCCCCTACCCGCCCATGACGGCAAACTATCATCATGAGATCGAACTCGTGGTTGCTATCGGCACCGAAGGCGCAAACATCGCAGAGGAGAACGCCGAGAACCATGTCTTCGGCTACGCGATCGGACTGGATATGACACGCCGGGACCTTCAAAGCCTTGCAAAGGAAAAGGGACGCCCCTGGGACAACGGAAAGAGCTTCGCAGCAGCTGGCCCGATGGGTGCAATCGTCCCGGCGTCAGAATGCGGACATATTGCATCCGGTCGAATTTGGCTTTCGGTCAATGGGGAAACCCGGCAGGATGGTCAGATGGATGAGATGATTTTCAACGTCCAGGAGACCATTGCCGACCTGTCGCGCTTTCACACCCTTCTGCCGGGCGACCTGATTTTCACCGGTACGCCAGCGGGCGTTGGGGCAGTTTCACCCGGTGATGTTATTACAGGCGGCGCGGATGGTGTTGGTGAACTCAGTGTCCGCGTGACGAGCACCTGAGACAACCGCCGGATTGATGGGGAGTTTGATATCAGAATGGCCGATTTAACCCCCTTCTTCTCCCCGACTTCCGTTGCTGTACTGGGATTTGACGGCGCCAGCGATATTGATGCGCTGGACATGATCCGAAGCCTGAAGCAGAGCCATTTTCCCGGTGCGATCTACCCGATTTCAAGCACTGAACAATCGCTCGAAGGCCTTGAGAGCACAAGCAGCCTTTCGGACCTGCCTGAACAGGCGGGATTGATTGTCATCGCAGCCCCGCTGGATGAGGTTCCCGAGCTGTTACTCGACGTGGGCACAACCCGTCACACCCATACGCTTGTAGTCTCCAGCGGGATCGGCGAGCAAAAGGGCGATGGCCCCTCAATACAGAAACGCATATGGGAAATCGCTGACGAACATCGGATAACCATTGCCGGGACAAACAGCGCCGGTATCGCCCATATCGGCCAAGACGGTGGGTTCTCTGCAACTCTGTTCCGTGATCCGCCGAAAGGTCCCGGCCGCCACGGCGGTTTCGCGATACTCTCACAATCGGTCACAGTAACCGAGCAACTGCTTGAAGCGGCCAACCGAATGGGGGTTCCCGTTTCAACCGTCATCTCCACGGGCAACTGCCTGGCCATCGATATTGACGACTACCTCACGCATCTGGCCGAGGATGATGAAATTTGCGGCGTCATGGTGTATTTCGAAGCCCTGGCCGACACCCATCGTTTTCAAGAAGCCTGCCGCCGCTGCGCAAGTGCGAAACCTGTTCTCGCTGTCGTCGGTGGCAGAAGCCCCGCCGGCCAGATCGCAGTTGAGAACCGCTCAGGAAACCGTTCTCTAGACACGACTGAAGTCGATGCCTTGGCGGAACAAGCCGGCCTGATGAGAGTTTCAAGTCTGAGGACGATGCTTCTGGCTGCAAAAGGACTGGCCTGTCATCCAACCGGTATCGGCCCGGATGTCCTGATCCTGGGAAACACCGGATCTGCTGGTGTTCTCGCCTCTGATATGGCGATGGAACAAGGGCTGGGCATGCCGGCCCTACCACCCGCACTGACATGGTCACTGAGTGCCGATTTGCCCGACGCGGCGACGGCAGACAATCCGATTGACCTGCTGATGAACGCCACGGAATCGCGATTTGGGTCTGCCTTGCACAAAGCCTTGGAGCTTGGCGCAGATGATTTTGATGCCATCCTCACCATCCATGTTGCCCCTTTTCGCGAAGACCCTACGCCGGTCGTTGAGATGATCGCCGCTTGTGGGTCGAGCGCAAAGATCCCCATATTACACTGCATGTTGGGTCGTCTGGATCGCCAATCGGAATGGTTCCAATTGATCGAGAAGACCGGCATTCCAGTTTTTGACGATCCGGAAGAGATGGTCGAATGCGCTGGGTTGCTCTCTCGGTATGATGAGATCAGAGGCAAACTTAGAGCCAGCAGCTAAGGTCTCTCGCCAAAGACACCAATTCGCAATAAACTAAGCCTCGGTGGGGCAGGATAGCCGAATTGCGGTTATCTTGCGGGTAAAAGTTGGAACAGTTGCGTTGGCTTATAACCTATCCCGAATATCGGTCCTGATCGTTGAAGACAATCTCTTCATGCGTCAGTTGCTGCGTGGTGTTTTGACAGCATTTGGTGTGCGCAGCATCAATGAAGCAGTCGATGGCACTGACGCGCTCCAGGCCGTCCATAACTGGACGCCGGACATCATGTTTGTCGATTGGGAAATGGAGCCGATGAATGGGATCGAATTCACGAAATTAATTCGACAACATGAATCTGCCCAACTAAACGTCTGCCCGATCATCATGGTCTCTTCCTACACAACAATTAAACGCATCAGTTCCGCACGTGATAGCGGGGTGAATGAGTTCTTGGCTAAACCCATTTCGCCACAAGCCATATACTCACGGATCGTAATGACGATCGAGCATCCCCGACAATTCGTACAAGTTGGGCAATATTTCGGACCTGATCGACGCCGGAAAGTCGAAGAGATGGCAGGCGATGAGCGTCGACGCACAGAGGCGGAATACGTGCCAATCGCAGCAAAGAGCCTTTCCAAGTCCAAGCGAAACATTGACCGAAACAAAGAGGTTACCAAAGCACAGAACAGCGGCGGCGAGCCTCAAACCGATACGACCCAGCCAACTGAAGACCCGCCCCCTGACACGCAAGATGTTGAAATCGTAGATAAGCCGAGCACCCCTCGCGAATAACTCACATATGGTCTCTTTCGGCGCCGCCATTTACCCGTACGTA
The DNA here is from genome assembly GCA_006844765.1 of Alphaproteobacteria bacterium. Taxonomy (GTDB): domain Bacteria; phylum Pseudomonadota; class Alphaproteobacteria; order UBA8366; family Aestuariispiraceae; genus SPJV01. The sequence goes on from SPJV01000077.1 coordinate 7,681, forward strand.
ACGCGGATGCATCGAAAACCAGGGGAAATTCGGTGCAGACACGTACTCACATATCCTTCGCTATGATGTTTTTGCATTGCACATCTCGAATCTTGATTCTAAATGTCAATTCAAAGAGCAACGAAAGTTTGGAAATTCAGGATGGGATACACAAACCACTCTATTTCGGTCGGAAACATTTTTGAACAAGCTGGCGCGTGGAAATCCAGGTGGCTTGTAAAGAATGTTATCGAGCGTCCAGGCTGTCCTACTCATGCGCGTCTTGTGTCTACGGACAATCGCCATGAAAGCAAATTGATTGCAGTTCATGCTCTTCAGGACCGGGCCAAGTTCACATTTGTTGCTCAGGCCGAACCAGCTGCAGCCGAATAACGCACGCGTTTGCCGGTTTTACCAGGACCGCGCGCTCTCAATAGAAATTTAGTCTCCTGCGGCTGCTTTCTGGGCGAGGCGTTCGTCAAGTCGCGACATCACCCTGGGACTTACGAAGTCGTCAATCGCCCCACCGAACTGCCGGATTTCCTTTACCAATCGACTGGCGATGAATTGGTGGCGTTCAGACGCCATCAGGAATACCGTCTCAACTTCCTTATTGAGACGCGTATTCATACCGGTCATCTGAAACTCATATTCAAAGTCAGAAACCGCGCGCAAGCCACGCACAATCAGCGAAGCCCCGACAGATTCGGCGTGATGCATCAGAAGGCCGCTGAATCCGACGACCTCAACCCGGTCACGCAGTGGTTCAGGCAGGTGTTTGAGTTCCTCCCGGACCATGTCGGTTCGCTCATCAAAACTGAAGAGTGGCCCCTTACCCGCATTGACCGCGACTGAAACCACCAAACGGTCGCAGATTGAGCGCGCCGCCCGGCTGATGATATCAAAATGTCCGTTCGTGATCGGATCGAAGGTGCCCGGATAAATTCCGACTCTCACGCTCTGCCCCCCAGATTGCTTTATCGTTGTTCCGTCAATCCAGTTTAACCGGGAATTCTTAGATCGTCACGCCTCAGCGCTCTCATCAGGTGCGTCATCCTCGGCGGCGATTTCACCATCCAAGGCGGCTTCATCATCCAATTCCGCACCCTCAGCGTCTTCATCCTCAGTCATAGAGGCAACAGACACCACCTTCTGACCCTTCCCAATGTCGAACAAGCGTACACCGACACTGTTTCGCCGTTTGGGCGTTACATCACTAAGACCCATGCGGATAATCTGCCCGCCATTGGTCACCATCATCGCCTCATCACGCTCCGGATCGACCAGGAAGCAACCCGCCATCATAGCGCCGCGCATATCCATGTTGTTGATCCCCTTACCGCCGCGACCGGTGACCCGATAGTCGAAAGTCGAGACCATCTGACCTTGCCCGACATCAGAGACGGAGAGAACGAACTGCTCCCGCTCCTGCATTTCAGCAAAGGGCGCGTTTTGCAGGCTCGCGGCGCGTTCTTCATCCCGTGCACGATCTTCGCCGGTCGCAGAGTATTCAGGAGATGCCAGACGACGCGCTGCGGCGGTCGCCTGAAGATATCCATTCCGGTCTTCTGGGCTTTCGGATCCATGCCGTAAGACAGACATGGCGATCACTTCATCGCCATCCCCAAGCCGGATACCGCGAACACCAATTGAATTCCGACCCGCAAAGACACGGACATCGTCAACCGGGAACCGGATGCAAATCCCGGCATGGGTCGCCAGCATAATGTCTTCATCTTCCGCACATGGCAGGACACCAACCAGCTTATCGCCGCCATCCAGCTTCATCGCGATCTTGCCGTTGGACTTGATATTGGTGAAGTCAGACAGCCGGTTCCGTCGCACATGCCCGGATTGTGTTGCGAACACAGCGAAAAGATCGGCCCAGCTCTGTTCATCTTCCGGCAAAGGCAATGTCGCGGTGATCGATTCCCCTTCAGACAACGGCAACAAATTCACCAAGGCCTTCCCACGGGACTGCGGTTGACCGATGGGCAGGCGATACACCTTCATCTGGTAAACCATACCATAGGAGGAGAAGAACAAGACCGGTGTATGGGTTGAGGTTACAAAAACCCGCGTGACGAAGTCATCCCCCTTCGTCGCCATGCCCGCACGGCCCTTCCCGCCGCGCCGTTGCGCCCGATAGGTCGAAAGCGGCACCCGCTTCACATAGCCACCATGTGACACAGTGACGACCATATCTTCGCGTTGGATCAGATCTTCGATATCATGCTCGAACTCATTCTCTTCGATTTCGGTGCGCCGAGGTGTTCCAAAACGCTCCTTCGTATCGACCAGTTCTTCCGTCAGCACTTCCATGCGACGGGGACGGGATTCGAGGATGGCGAGATAGTCTTCTATCCGCGCGGCAATCTCCCGCGTTTCTTCCTGCAGCTTCTCCCGCTCCATGCCGGTCAAGCGTTGCAGTCGCAATTCCAGAATGGCCCGTGCCTGGCGTTCCGAAAGGTTATAATGGCCATCAATAACCTCATGCCCCGGGTCATCGATCAGCGCGATAAAGGGCTCGACATCACCGGCGGACCAACGCGTCGTCATTAATTGTTCGCGCGCTTCTGCGGGATCGCGAGCCTTACGAATCATTTCAATGACAGGATCAATATTGATGATCGCAACCAAGAGGCCCGCCAAAATATGGGCCCGTTCCCGCGCCTTGGTAAGCTCATGGGCGGTCCGGCGCTTGATGACTTCTTCACGAAATTCAACAAAAGCCGCAATGATATCTTTAAGAGTCAGCACTTCCGGCTTACCGCCGCGCAGCGCCAACATATTGACCCCAAAGCTGGTCTGCAGCGGCGTATAGCGGTAGAGCTGGGCCTTAACGACCTCCGGCTCTGCCCCGCGCTTCAGCTCAACCACGACCCGGACACCGTCCCGATCGCTTTCGTCACGCAGATCGCCAACGCCTTCTACCGTCTTGTCGCGAACGACTTCGGCAATGCGTTCCAACATGCGAGATTTATTGACTTGGTACGGGATCTCAGTGGCGACAAGTGCCTGACGATCCTTGGAAATATCCTCCACATGGATGCGCGCCCGCATGATGACCGAGCCCCGCCCCTTCAAATGGGCAGAGCGAATTCCGGATCGGCCCAGGATCGTCGCGCCGGTCGGGAAATCCGGTCCCGGCACAATTTCCATCAAGCGTTCTTCATCAACCGCCGGATCTTCAACATAGGCGATACAGGCATCAACGACTTCGCCCAGATTGTGGGGCGGAATATTCGTTGCCATGCCGACCGCGATCCCGCCGCCGCCGTTGACAAGAAGGTTTGGAAAGCGCGACGGCAGGACCGAAGGCTCCATTTCCGATTCGTCATAGTTGGGGATGAAATCGACCGTATCCTTGTCGATATCACCAAGCATGGCTTCTGCGGACTTAGCCAGGCGGGCTTCGGTATACCGCATCGCCGCCGCTGCATCGCCATCCATCGAGCCGAAATTGCCCTGGCCGTCAATCAACGGCAGACGCAGCGAGAAGCTCTGCGCCATTCGGACCATGGCATCATAGATCGCACTATCGCCATGGGGGTGATACTTACCCATGACATCCCCGACGATACGGGCTGATTTCCGGAAGGGCTTGGTCGAATCATACCCGCCTTCCTTCATCGCAAAAAGGATTCGGCGGTGAACCGGCTTCAGCCCATCCCGGACATCAGGAAGCGCGCGGCTGACGATCACGCTCATCGCGTAATCGAGATAGCTGCGGCGCATTTCATCCTCGATCATAACCGAGGAAACATCAAAGTCGGACACGTCGTTACGGTCGTCTGCCAAGGTATGAGAATCCGTATCTGAATTTAGTATCGAACTGGTGGGGAAATCCGTCAGATCGCGACCCCCGCCGCGACAGCGTTTTGATGCCGGACGGCAAACCGTCCGTCACCACAACGTCATATATCTAGCATGTTCGCACCCATGCGAACAACAAAATAAGGGATTTACCCTTTGTTCGGCCCCTTACTCTTATGGCCCCCCAGAAATACTGGTTAGAACGGAATATCGTCGTCCAGATCAGGGCTGGAATAGTCCGGTCCAGGCGCTCCGCCGCCACCGCCGCCGCCGCTGCGACCACCGCCGCTATCGCCATAGCCCGCGTCACCGCCATAGCCCGGATCACCGCCGCCATAGCCGCCACCACCACCGCCGCCACCGCCGCCGCCTTCGCGACCGTCGAGCATGGTCATGTTCCCGCCAAAACCGGATACCACGACCTCGGTCGTGTATTTATCCTGGCCGGATTGATCCTGCCATTTGCGGGTTTGCAGCTTGCCTTCGATCAGGACCTTGGAGCCCTTGCGCAGAAAACGTTCTGCGACATCAGCCACCTTGCCGAAGATAACGACGCGGTGCCATTCGGTTTTTTCCTGCTGATTGCCATCCCGGTCGCGCCAGCGTTCCGATGTCGCGATGTTCAGATTGGCGACTTTGTCACCGCTCTGCATTGAGCGAACCTCTGGATCGCGCCCAAGATTTCCAACCAAGATAACTTTATTCAGACTGCCCGACATGGTGAGAAGAACCCCGATGAATATGAGACGCGCAAAAATGCGCGAGGAAGCCGCGATCATACAGTGCAGCAAGCGGTGCCGCCACCCCTGGAATGCAGACTTTCGAGGTCTTATTCCCTAAACAACGACATTAAAGGACTACATTAAATGACGACTTGTCCATTGGTCATTGTTTACATTGGTCATTGTTTACATGGGGCATTGTTTACAAGTGTCATTCTGGGACAAGGCTTGCGAGGAACTGACCGCGTGCCTTCGCCCCGGCCAGGATAAAGCTCATATCCGCCCCGCCGAGCAATAAGCGAATGCCACGCTCCACATAGGCTTTGGCATGAACCTCATCATACACACCACCAAGACCGGCCCATTTCCCGTTAGCTTTACAGGCATCGACTACCCGACCGACGGCATCTGCCAGCCTAGGGCTTCCGATTTCGCCAGGAATGCCCATGGTCGCGCAAAGATCCTGACCGCCGATCATGACCACATCGATCCCGTCTACCGCCGCAATCTCCTCTACATTCTCGACCGCTTTCGGGGTTTCGACCATGACAATGACCATCGTCTCCGAATCAACTGCCGGGCAGGCTTCCGCAGGCGGGATTGCTTCATATTCCAGGATCGGCCCACCATAGATAAGGGAGCGGCTGCCATGCGGGGGGAAGCGCATGGCCGTCGCGATCTCCTGGGCTTCCGCAGCGGTATCGACATGGGGGAAAACCACCCCTTGCGCGCCACCATCCAAGACCCGCGCGCCCATCCGAAGCTGGCCTTCCGGGACCCGCACAATCGGCGTCACCTTCGTTGTCAGCGCTGCCATCGACATTTGTGATGCCGTGTCGATATCCATGGTGCTGTGCTCAAGGTCGATGAACAACCAATGAAAACCAGCAGCTTCCGCGATCTGCGCAACTTCGACAGTTCGAAGTCGGCTGAGATTAAAAGCCGAAGACAACTTGCCTTCTTGTAGTCGACGCTTCGTATGATTGACCTTAACGGGCATTCTCTGGGCCTCCCTTTCGCTTATTCCTCATCGGAAATAGTTTTTGTCCAACAAATGTCGTAATGAAGCCAAACGGTGTCGGAACACTCATAATTTCGCACACTTGTAATATGGGCTGACCAACGCTTTACTTCGCCCTGACCGCTCTTCGAACAGGGTGGCGACATCGAGGGTGATCAAGACGCGCGGTTAACCATACGCGCTGATTGGAAATCCTGGCAACATTGGAGGGCAATATGAAATTTGCATCTGGGATCGCTGTTGCGGCGATCGGTGCCATGGCCGCGACATCGGCACTGGCTGAAGACATTAAGATCGGGGTTTTCCTCGGGTTCACCGGTCCAATCGAATCGACCGTCGCCAATATGGCGCCGGGCGCAGAGCTGGCGATCAAGGAAGTGAATGACAGCGGCAAGCTGCTCGGCGGTTCATCCGTCACGGCAGTTCGCGGTGACACGACCTGCATCGATTCGGCTGTTGCTACTGCAACGGCAGAACGTCTGATCACGTCGGACGGCGTCAGCGCGATCGTCGGTGGCGATTGCTCCGGTGTCACCACCGCAGCACTGAAGAACGTCGCGAAGCCGAATGGCATTGTGATGATTTCTCCGTCAGCAACCTCGCCGGCACTGTCGACGATTGAAGATGACGGTCTCTTCTTCCGGACAGCCCCTTCCGACGCACGCCAAGGCGTTGTCGTTGCGGACATCCTGAAGGAAAACGGCATCAGCACAGTCGCCATCACCTATACGAACAACGACTATGGTAAAGGCCTCGCCGATGCGATCGCTACCAATGTCGAGGCGATGGGCGGCAAAGTCACCATCAATGCCCCGCATGAAGACGGTAAAGGCGATTACACCGCTGAAGTCGGCGCGCTTGCAGCCGCCGGTGGCGACATGCTCGTCGTTGCAGGTTATGTCGACCAAGGTGGTCGTGGCATCGTTCAGGCAGCGGTTGATACCGGCGCCTTCGATCGTTTCTACTTCCCGGACGGCATGGTCTCCCCGGTATTGGTTGAAAACCACGGTGCCGACCTTGATGGGTCGCTTGGTGCGAACCCGGGTACCGACAGCCCAGGTGCATCCACCTTCTCCGATATGGCGAAGGCAAGTGGCTTTGAAGCCGGTCCGTTCTCGCCGGAATCCTATGACGCTGCAGCGCTGATCATGCTCGCCATGCAGGCTGCCGGTTCTTCCGAAAGCGGCAAGCTCAAGGAAAAGGTCATGGAAGTCGCCAACGCGCCGGGTGAGAAAATCTACCCGGGTGAGCTGGCCAAAGCCCTGGAAATCATCGCTGGTGGCGGTGATGTCGACTATGTCGGCGCTTCCGCGGTTGAGCTGATCGGTTCCGGTGAAAGCGCCGGTAACTATCGTCAGGTCAAGTATGAAGGCGGCAAAGAAGTCGTCGTCGGCTACCGGTAATCTTCGGATTACAGTGAAGACGGCTCCGGGCATTGCAAGATCGCCCGGAGCCTCTCTTCTCAACAACATTATTCCTTATTCGTTAATCACTTACTCCGCGCCGGTACATGATCGATATTGACGACGTACATCTACATTTTGGTGGCATCCGGGCCGTTGATGGGGCTAGTTTTTCCATCGCCGAAGGGTCAATCACCGGGCTGATCGGACCCAATGGGGCCGGTAAGACGACCTTATTCAACGTAATCGCTGGCCACTACCGACCAACGTCAGGCCATGTACGGCTGGATGGCGAAGAGGTCACCGGCCTGACCCCGCATGAGCTTTTCGGACGCGGATTGCTGCGTACCTTTCAGATCGCGCATGAGTTTTCTTCCCTGACGGTCCGGGAAAACCTGATGATGGTCCCCAGTGGCCAATCCGGGGAGAACCTGATCGATACCTGGCTGCGCCCATCCAAGGTGCGCGCCGAAGAAGAAGAAATCCGCGCCAAAGCAGATGAAGTCATCGAGTTCCTGGAAATCCCGCAGGTCGCTGACGAGTTGGCGGGGAACCTTTCCGGTGGCCAGAAAAAACTTCTGGAGCTTGGTCGGACCATGATGGTCGATGCGAAGATCGTCTTCCTGGACGAAGTCGGCGCCGGCGTGAACCGGACACTCTTGGGGACCATCACCGATGCGATCCGACGTTTGCAACAAGAGCGCGGTTATACGTTCTGCGTCATCGAGCACGACATGGACATGATCAAGAAGCTCTGCGATCCCGTCATCGTCATGGCGGAGGGCAAAGTGCTGTGCAAAGGCACGGCTGAGGAAGTCATGAGCAACGAACAGGTTATCGAGGCCTATCTAGGAACCGGCCTCAAGAACCGCCAGAAGACGGAGGCGGCCTCGTGAGCGCATTGATTGGCGAGGCGATGACCGGCGGCTATGGCGGCGCGGACATCTTACATGATTGCACCATCGGTGTGGATCCGGGCGAGATCGCTGTCATTGTCGGTCCCAACGGTGCTGGCAAATCTACTGCGATGAAAGCGGTCTTCGGGATGTTGAACCTGCGCGAAGGCGCGGTCACCATGAACGGCAAGGATATTTCCGGCCTGACACCGCAAGCCCGCGTCCGCGAGGGCATGGCTTTCGTGCCGCAAACATCGAATGTTTTCACCTCCATGTCGGTTGAGGAAAACCTTGAGATGGGGGCCTTCATCCGGGAAGACGACTTCACCGAGACGATGGAGCAGGTTTTTGACCTCTTCCCCATCCTGAAAGAAAAGCGCAAGCAGCCGGCTGGGGAACTCTCCGGTGGTCAACGCCAACAGGTCGCTGTCGGCCGGGCGCTGATGACCAAGCCGCAAGTCTTGATGCTGGATGAGCCGACGGCGGGCGTCTCCCCCATCGTGATGGATGAGCTCTTTGACCGTATTATCGAGATCGCCCGAACCGGGATCGCAATCCTGATGGTCGAACAGAACGCCAAACAGGCGCTCAACATCGCGGATAAGGGCTATGTTCTGGTCCAAGGCCGCAACCGATATACCGACACCGGAGAGGCCCTGCTTGCCGATCCGGACGTTCGGCGCGCCTTCCTCGGCGGATAGGAGTTGGATCGCAATGGATTTTCTTAACGCCATCGTCCTATTCGGCAATTTCGTGCTCGTCCCGGCCACGGCCTATGGGTCACAATTGGCGCTGGGCGCATTGGGCGTCACCCTGGTTTACAGCATTCTGCGCTTCTCCAACTTCGCGCATGGGGAAATCATGAGTTTTGGCACCATGGTCGCCATTCTGGTCATGTGGGCCTTTCAGGCAGCAGGTATTGGGATTGATCCCCTGCCGACCGTCTTGCTCGCCCTGCCCTTCGCCATAGTTGTGACTGTCGCTGCGGTGCTTCTCGCCGACCGGTTCGTCTTCCGTTACTACAGACTGAAGCGATCACCGCCGGTGATCCTGCTGATCGCCTCGACCGGCGTTATGTTTCTCTTCAACGGGATTATCCGATTCGTGATCGGCCCCTCCGACCAGCGGGTCCATGATGGTTCACGCTTCATTATCAAGGTTCGCGAGTTTAAGGCAGCAACCGGGCTGAATGAAGGTCTGGCGATTAAGACAAGCCAGACGATCTCCTTAGGCGCCGCTGTTGCCTGTGTGGTCGCGCTGTTCTGGTTCCTGAACAAGACCCGAACCGGTAAGTCGATGCGGGCCTATTCCGACAATGAGGATCTGGCGCTGCTGTCCGGGGTCAATCCGGACCGCGTGGTGACCGTCGCCTGGATCCTGGCTGGCGCCCTTGCCGTGGTTGCCGGAACGCTCTACGGGCTCGACAAGGTCTACAAGCCCTTTACCTATCTGCAACTGCTGCTGCCGATTTTCGCGTCAGCCATCGTCGGCGGTATCGGCAGCCCGGTCGGCGCCATCGTCGGCGGGTTTGTCATCGCCTTTTCCGAGGTCACGGTGACCTATGCCTACAAGAAATTCATCGGCTATCTGGTCATGCCGGAATGGGCGCCGGAAGGCTTGGCGCAGCTCCTGGCAACCGACTACAAATTCGCCGTTTCCTTCATGATCCTGGTGGTCGTCCTATTGGTGAGACCAACCGGTATTTTCGCGGGTAAGACGCTATGACTTTCACCCGGAACAGAAAAATCGTGATGTTCGCCGCCATGGGCGCATTGCTGCTCGCTGTTGGCTTTATGCAGAGCTGGTCACTGGCCCTTGCGATCGTCAATCTGTGCATCATCTCCGCCGTCATGTCGTTGGGCGTGAATATGCAATGGGGCTATGCCGGGCTGTTCAATGCCGGGATCATGGGCTTTGCGGCGCTCGGCGGGATGGCCGCCATCGTCGTTTCCATGCCCCCGGTCTATGAAACTTGGGAGGCCGGCGGCAGTGGCATTCTGATCACCTTCGCAATTGTCTGCGTCACCGCAGCGGCCAGCATTTATGTCCATCGGCGCTTCAAGCATGACAAAACGATTGGCCGTTTGATCATCGCCGGCATCGTTATCGCCGGGTATTTCGGCGCCCGCGCCTTCTTCCTTCCCGCGACCGCTGCCATTGAGCTGGTTGAGCCCGCTAAAACGGGCTATCTAGGCGGTCTCGGTCTGCCCATCATGCTGGCTTGGCCGATTGGTGGACTGCTAGCCGCCGGCGCCGCCTTCGTGGTTGGCAAGGTCGCGCTAGGCTTACGCTCCGACTACCTCGCCATCGCGACTCTTGGAATCTCCGAGATCATTGTTGCGGTTATGAAGAACGAGGATTGGCTGACCCGTGGCGTTAAAAATGTAAACGGCCTGCCCCGCCCTACCCCCTATGAGGTCGATCTACAGAACACTCCGTGGTTCGCAGATATGGCGGCAGACTGGGGATTCGGTGTTATCGAAGCATCATCAATCTATGTGAAGCTTTGCTATATGGGGCTCTTCCTGATCGTTCTGTTGTTCGTCCTGTACCTATCCGAAAAGGCGTTGAAATCGCCTTGGGGCCGCATGATGCGTGCGATCCGCGACAATGAAGATGCCGCCGAAGCCATGGGCAAGGACGTAAAAGGCCGCCATTTGGAAGTCTTCATCCTGGGCTCTGCCGTAATCGGGATCGCCGGCGCGATGCTGACCACATTGGACGGCCAGTTCACCCCCGTTTCCTACCAACCGCTTCGCTTCACCTTCCTGATCTGGGTGATGGTGATCGTCGGCGGGTCGGGCAACAATTTCGGGGCGGTGCTGGGCGGCTTCATCGTCTGGTTCGCCTGGATTGAGGCGGAGCCGGTCGGCGTTTGGTTGATGGACGTCATCACGGCCGGGCTTGCGGATGACAGCGCTCTGCGAGCGCATCTGTTGAACAGCGCGATCTATATGCGCCCCATCACGATGGGGTTGGTGCTGTTGTTGGTGCTGCGATATTCGCCACGCGGGCTGATACCGGAGGAAACGGGCGGGACGCGACGATAATTATCGGCGCCGTTAATCACATGCGCCGTTAAACACATACGCCCCTAGCGCGTCCCGATCACCTCACAGAAGCGTAGAAGATAACCATCAGGATCAGCGATAACGAATTGCCGCTGATGGATTTCGTCTTCGGCGCGCCGATACCATTTTTCCTCCGGCCCTCGAAGGAACGGAAGTCCGGCCTTTTCAGCCTTCTTTATAAATTCCGGTAGGTTGTTCACCTGAATCTGTAGGTTCAAGCCGCGCCCGAATGGTGGGGCCTGAGGTTCATAGGCGACACCGCCGAACATTGCCCCCTCCTCCAACTCACAGATCATGAGCTGGGCCTCACCAAGCGTCAGAAATGAAAACCCTTCCTCAGCACGCTCATAGGCAGCCTTGAAACCGAATAAGTCGCAATAGAAGGCACGGCTTGCCTGCCAATCCCGAACAACGATCTCGGGGACCATTGGGTTCATAACAAAGCTTCCCGTGATCATAGGGATTTCGCCGCCTCACACATGATTTTCAGCTTTGTCATGGCCAAGTCCCGCCCCAGGAAACCGAGGCCGCAATCCGGTGCTGCGATCAACCGATCCGCATCGATATGGGTCAGTGCCTCCTGCAATCGCCCGCGGACTTGTTCCGCCGTTTCAACCGTGCTCGATGCAATCGCGATACAGCCAAAATGACTGTCGTGTTCTGAAATTTTTCCAGCAAGCCCAAATCATTATGTCGGTGCGCGTCTTCAATCGACACCTGATCGATGATTGAGCGATCCAGCGCCGATGCCAGCATCTGATAGCTCTCCGGATCCGCTTTTTGATAGTCCGTCTGATCCAGGTGGCTGGGATAGCCGCAACACATATGCATCACCTTGACCACATGGTCCGGCACCCCGTGAAAGCAGCGCTCCAAATTCTCAATACCATAATCCAGGCCTGCCTGAGGCTTACGGGCAAAAAGCGGTTCGTCAACCTGGATGTAGCGGCAACCAGCCTCAGCCAGCGCGCGGATTTCGAAATTCAGGGCATCGGCAAGATCCCGTCCCTGCGCCTGCGGATCGCCATAGAATTCATCCGCCGTCGTATCGCAGATGGTAATCGGGCCCGGCACAGTAACCTTGATCGCCCGGTCACTGCCTGCCTGTGCGACCATGAAGTCATGGGGCAGAAAATGATTTCCCTTCGGCGCGATCTTGCCCCTGACTGTTGGCAGATCTGTTTCATAGGCACCATTGCGCAACACACGATGGGTCAACCCATCGAAGTCAAAGCCATCCAGGTGTCGACAGTGATAATGGATATAGTTTTCCCGCCGGACCTCCCCATCCGTCGGGATATCGATCCCGCAGGCGATCTGGTCGGCGATGACTTCAGCCGCAGCGCGTTGAAACAATGCCTCGATTTCGTCGCCGGATAGTTTCTCCTGCGCTGCGTTATAAGCATCCGTCGCGGCGGAGGACGTCATCCCCCCGTCAATCGTGAACCAATCCCCGAATTGCACATAATCAGGCTTTGGATAAGCCCCGATACAGGTTGTTTGAAGCGGCATCGTCTTTCTTCTTTTCTTATCGTTGAACGGCGTCGTCGCGCGCGGTTGAAGGGCCGAACCACGCCTTCCCGGAATACTGCTGAAACCGATGGGCCTTGGCAACGCTTGCCCCATTGGCATGCGCCGACTAGATAAGGCGCGCAAACATAACAATGGAACAGTCAAATGCCGAGCCCGGCCCATCCTGCTGAATCCCGTCGAACCTTCGCCATCATCTCGCACCCGGATGCGGGCAAGACGACGCTGACTGAAAAACTGCTGCTTCGCGGCGGCGCGATCCATTTGGCCGGTGAGGTCAAAGCCAAGGGAGAACGTCGGCGCGCGCGGTCTGACTGGATGAAGATCGAACAACAGCGCGGAATCTCCGTCACGACCTCTGTCATGACGTTTGAGCGGGATGGCGTCACCTATAACCTTCTCGACACGCCGGGCCACGAAGACTTTTCTGAAGATACCTACCGCACGCTGACAGCGGTCGATTCTGCCATCATGGTTCTCGACGCCGCGAAGGGCATTGAGCCTCAGACCCGGAAACTGTTTGAGGTCTGCCGCTTACGCGATGTACCGATCACAACGTTCATCAACAAGATGGATCGGGAAGCCCGCGATCCTTTCGAATTGATGGACCAAGTCGCCGAAGACCTGGCCCTGGATGTTACCCCTGTGACCTGGCCGATTGGGTCCGGGAAGGACTTCAAGGGCTGCTATGACCTGGTCCATGACCGGCTTCTTCTGATCGGAGCGGAAGGCTCGCAGATCATTCAGGTTGAAGGGCTCGATGATCCGATACTAGCCGATCACATACCGGAAGATCTGTTGGAGATGCTTCAGGAAGAAGCGGAACTGGCTCGGGAAGCCTGTCCGAAATTCGATCTGGAAGCCTATCGCGCCGGGACCTTGACGCCTGTGTTCTTCGGCAGCGCCTTGCGGGATTTCGGGGTCAGTCGTCTTCTGGATGGTATTGGTGAGAACGCCCCTTCGCCCCGCCCTCAGGCCGCAGAGCTGAAGGGTGCTGAAATTTCCATCGCACCGACCGAGGAAAAAGTCTCCGGCTTTGTCTTCAAGGTCCAGGCCAATATGGACCCGAACCACCGGGACCGGATTGCCTTTTTCCGGCTTTGCTCCGGCCGGTTCAAGCGCGGCATGAAGCTGAAACATGCACGCTCCGGTAAATCGATGGCAGTCCACAACCCCATTCTGTTCTTTGCCCAGGACCGGGAGCTGGCAGAAGAAGCGCATCCCGGCGACATTATCGGAATCCCGAACCATGGGGTCCTCCGTGTCGGGGATACCCTTGCCGAGACCGATGGCGTCCGCTTCACCGGCATTCCCAATTTCGCCCCGGAAATCCTGCGCCGCGTGCGGCTGGACGATCCGATGAAGGGCAAACATCTGAAGAAAGCCCTGGAAAGCCTCGCCGAAGAAGGCGTTACCCAGGTCTTCAAACCAATCCTGGGATCAAACTGGATCGTCGGTGTGGTTGGACAACTTCAGCTGGACGTCCTGAAAACACGAATTGAAGCCGAGTATGGCATCGCGGTTGATTTTGAGACGGCCCCCTATGAAACAGCGCGTTGGGTTGCGTCCAATGACCGTAACGGACTTGATGCGCTCTCCTCTTCCGTTCCCAGTGCGATGGCGGAAGACGGTGATGGCGAGCCTGTCTTCCTGGCCCGCAATATGTGGGAGCTGAACCACCAGATTCAGAACCACCCCGATATTCGCTTCACCAAGGCGCGGGAACGCGCTTAGCCGCGCGACTGTTATTTCGATAATCTTCGAAATAATATTGACGGGGGATAGATGAAGGCGTAGCACCGCCGGACGCTAAATCCATGTCCGGGGCCTCTCTGCCATGTTTCGAGATCGAGCCGCCATCCTAATGGCCCTGGGTCAGACACTTGTCTGGGCTGGTTTATTCTACTGCTTTCCAGCATTGCTGGTGCGCTGGGAGAGCGATCTCGGCTGGACTAGAGATGCCCTGACCGGCGCAATTGCACTCGCACTCTTCATGTCCGCTCTAGCCTCCCCCTTGGCGGGTAGGCTGATCGATGCCGGAAAAGGCCCGCAGATGATGGCGGGAGCGACATTACTCGGCGCGGCAGCACTGGTAAGCCTGATCTGGGTCGACCAGCTATGGCAGTTCTATCTTGTTTGGGCCTTCATGGGGATGATGCTGGGCGGATGCCTGTACGAGCCCTGTTTCGCCCTGATCACACGCGCCAGAGGCGCGGACGCCAAACGGGCCATCACACTGGTCACATTGTTTGCCGGTTTCGCCAGCACCATCAGCTTCCCCATGGCCCATGCCATCGCGGAAGCCCATGGGTGGCGCAGCGCGATAGTGATGTTCGCCGCAATTGCCGCTTTCGCGTCGGCCCCACTTACCTTTGCCGGCGCCCGCACGATGGAACAGACGGGGAAAGGCAGCAGCGACAGCCGTTCCCCCTCCCTCACAACACAAAGGCACAGCTTTCTGCGCCGGCCTGTCTTCTGGTTCCTCGCCATCGGGTTTGCGCTGGGTGCCGTTCTGCATGGTGCAACACTGCATCATCTCTTGCCGATCCTCTATGACCGCGGCTTATCCCCGGACCTTGCGGTGTTCGCCGCATCCTTTATCGGTCCCATGCAGGTGGCGGGGCGACTGATGATGATGGCGACGGAAAAACATGTCTCCAATCACGGTGTTGCGATGATGACCTTCATGATGATGGGATTGTCAATTTTGCTGCTGATCGGCGCCGGCGCGACCCATGAGCTGGTCATCGGTTTCGTTATTCTGTTCGGCAGCGCTTATGGCGTGACAAGCATCATCCGACCGGTGATTGCCCGCGAGATCCTGGGAGAAAGCAATTTCGGTGCGAAGTCCGGTGTTATTGCCTTGTTGTATCTATCTGGCGCCGCCTCATCGCCCTATGTCGGCGCCCTGGTCTGGTCGGCAGGCGGATACGACCTGCTACTCCCTTGCCTGATCGTGTTGGCGGTGTTGGGTTTATCGCTCTATCTGGTCGCTCGGCGTCTATCAGGTGACCAGGGGACCAGTGCTCAGGCCCCTAAATCAGATCAATAGACGCGTTTGCGATCCTGAGCCAACCCGGCGAGCAATTGCTCAAGGGCCGCCACATTGGCATCACCATATCGTTCCTGAAGGTCGTTGCGCGCTGTATCGTCGGCGACCCCCATCGCCAATTCGGAATAAAGAGCGCTCATCAAGTTATGAAACTCAATGTCACCGAAGACCCAGGCCCGCTCCCGCTCATCCTTTGTGCCGGGCATGGTGCGCTCAAAGAAGCCTTTCATCCATTCCCGACGCTTCGCAACGTCTGTGAAATAGCGGGCGATATAGATCAATAGATCATTGACCAGGAGTTGCGCCGACTGGTCACCTTGCACCGCTTCCCAGTCAAAATTCGACCCCATCTTTGCCTGATGCGATTCAACGAGTGCCCGGGCTCGGTTCTCATACTCATCAAACAATTCCGGCCCAATCATCTGATGCAGCGCACCGGTAAAGGCCGGGATAACGCGCCGGGATAAGGTCTTGCCCTGGATCGGCGCCGCACCGCGATCCGCTAGAAGCGAGGCGAAACGCGAAACGATCATCCGCTCCAGCGGGAATTTCCGCATTTGCGCCCAGAATGTCTGCTCAAAGCTGTTCTGGAGTTGGTTCCAGTTGCGTGACACGATCCCTTCAAGGACGGGGTCGTCGCCCATCTTAAATGTCGTTACGAGATCTTGCAGATCATTGGCTTGCAGACGCCCTCCCGCCTGCTGCGCCTTTTCAGCGAGACGCCGCAGAAAGAGATCCATGACTTCGGAAACCATGCCATTAAGTTTCTCCAGTCCCCGAGCATTGCCGACGCTGCCATCCCTGTCTTCAGCCATAATCCTAAACTGTCCTCAACCCCATCCTTGCTGTCATTTGCGCAAGGCTTGATAAAATGCCAGCGATAAGGATAGTCGCGCTCAGCCCATCGTCAAAGCGTAACCTGCTCTTTTGAGCGCAAGGAAGCGAGAAAACATATGCCCAGAAGGTTGAAACTGGCGTTTGCGCAAGCCAATCCGACCGTCGGTAACATTGCCGGCAACCTTGCCCTCGCTCGTTCGTTACGAGCAAAAGCCGCTGAGGCAGGGGCTGATCTGATTCTCTTTCCGGAATTGTTCTTGAGCGGGTATCAACCTGAAGACTTGGTTCTGAAGCCCTTCTTCCTCGACAAACTGGAAGAGGCCGCCCATGCGCTCGCAGCGGATACGACCGATGGCGGACCGGCGATGCTTCTGCCGACTCCGTGGCGGACGGGGCCGAGTGACATGCCGGCAAGCACCGATGCCCGCCCCTTCAATGCCGTTTTGCTGCTGGAAAACGGGGAGATCGCGACTGCGCGTCACAAGCATGATTTGCCGAATTATGGGGTCTTTGACGAAAAACGCGTTTTCCAAGCGGGACCGATGCCGGGGCCCATCGATTTTCAGGGCATCCGACTGGGCGTTCCTATCTGTGAGGATGTCTGGACCCCGGATGTCGTCGAGTGCCTGGAAGAATCAGGGGCAGAGATCTTCTTGGTCCCGAATGGCTCCCCTTTCGAGATGGATAAGGACGAACACCGCCTTCAACTGATGATCGCGCGGGTTAATGAAAGCGGCATGCCGCTCGTCTATCTGAACCAAGTCGGTGGACAGGATGAGCTGATCTATGACGGCGCGTCCTTCGTGCTGAATGCTGATGCCAGTCTGGCAGCAAGCCTGCCGGCCTTTGAAGAAGCGACGATTCTGACCGATTGGGTAGAAGGACCGGATGGCTGGGTTTGTGCAAAGACCAGCATGACGCCGCCGCTGGAACGGCTGGAGGCAATCTATAAGGCAATGGTCTTGGGATTGCGTGACTATGTCCGGAAGAATGGATTTCCGGGAGTTGTGCTCGGCATGTCCGGTGGGATCGATTCCGCCTTATCTGCCGCAGTTGCTGTCGACGCTCTGGGCCCGGAGGCCGTGCATTGTGTTATGATGCCGTCCCCCTATACCAGCCGCGAAAGCCTGGAAGACGCTGCGGAAGCCTGTGGCATGCTTGGCACCAAGCTGGATGAGGTCAATATCGGCCCGGCGATGGATGCATTCAGTGAGATGCTCGCCCCAATTTTTGGCGAAACAGAAGCCGGCGTGACAGAAGAAAACATCCAATCGCGCAGTCGTGGGCTCACTTTGATGGCGATTTCCAACAAACAGGGGGCGATGGTCCTTACCACCGGCAATAAGTCCGAAATGTCGACGGGTTATGCGACGCTCTATGGCGATATGTGCGGGGGCTACTCGGTCTTGAAGGATATCTACAAATCCGATGTGTTTCGTCTGTCGAGCTGGCGGAATGAGGGACGTCCGCAAATGGGAGGTGAAGGCCTGCTCGGACCCGACGGACCTGTGATGCCGGAACGGATCATCACCAAGCCGCCCTCAGCAGAACTGAAGCCGGACCAGACGGATCAGGATAGCCTGCCGGAATATGATGTCCTGGACGATATCCTGCAGTGTCTGATCGAAAAGGAGATGTCGGTCAGCGATATCGCGGCACGTGGCCACGCGCCGGAATTGGTGCAACGGGTCTGGCGCATGCTCGACCTTGCGGAATATAAGCGCCGCCAAGCGCCACCGGGCGTAAAGGTGACCGCGCGATCCTTCGGCCGGGAACGCCGTTATCCCATCACCAACGCCTTCCGGAAAATCCTCTGATATGTTGCCGGAAACCCGCCTTCGCCTTGCCATAGATGTGGCACAGCCACCCGGCGACGAGACTATGCGGGCCCTTCTGGTGACATGGCTTTTTGCGCGAGCGCGCGGTGGTGAGGTCCTGTTGCGCCTTGATAATGATGCAGCGGCGCCCCCCGGCGCGATCAATGCCCTGTTCGACGATTTCGAATGGCTCGGCCTCGATTGGGATGAATATGGCCGGCAAAGCTCCCGGATCGGTCGACATCACCGTGCGTTGGACAGGTTGAAACGCGCGGGGCATCTCTATTCCTGTTTTGAGACGGATGAAGAGTTGAGCGCGCTCGGCGATAAGCCTTATGACCGACGGGCCTTGCTTCAGACGCCGGAAGAGCAAGCGGGGCTGGTCGCCATTGGACAAAGACCGCATCTTCGGTTCCGCCTTCCGGACCGTGATATCGAATGGAACGACCTTGTGTCTTCGAAGCAAATCATCCCCGCTCGGACATTAAGCGACCCGATTGTGATGACGGCGGACGAAACCCCATCAAGACTATTGGCAGCCGCCGTCGATGATGGGGAGATGCTGACCAGCCATATCCTGGCGCCAGTTTCAGAAATGCACCAAAACGCCACAAAACGCGCGATCATGGAGGTGCTGGGCTACCGATTGCCGGAATTGGGGCATCTTCCACCGCTCGGGCTTTCCGGCATCAGCACCATCGCCGCAGCAAGAAGCTTTGCCGACCGGCCGAGCGCATATTTGCGCTCTTTGCTGTCAGTATCACCGGAATTGGCGGAAGCGCAGCGTATCGAAGATTGGTTGCGCCATTTCTCGTTGGTCCGCCACGCGGCGGTCGCCTAACAACGCAAAGCGTCAGCCAGTATTCTACTCCGCAGGTTCTGCGCTATTGTTCTTGGACTCGCACCGCCGAAACAGATCCACAAGGGCGGGTCCTACGACGCCTTATCACGTCTGTCCAGCAATGGATGCAAGGCTATCCGCGGGACATTCTGAACATCGTAGTTCACAAATGACAGGATGAAGAACGCCCCCACGATCACAGGCAGACCAGCCAGCATCACGCTCCCCGCTGTTGCCGGCACACCGGATACTGCACTTTCAAGCCAATATAGAACACCGATGGTGAATCCCATCATGAACAAGGGAACGCCTAAAAGGAGTTCCAACGTCCCCATATTGAAATCTCTCAAAAAATAGGAATAGGCGACCCGCTTGATGGTGTTCTTCATATGACCGAAGAGAAACGGCAGGATTGAGCCCATAACGCTCAACGAGCTTGTTTCGCCGTCATATCGCGCAGTCATCGGGACATCCTGTACCACGGCCCGCAAGGCACCCAGCCGGAACAACATATCGCTTTCGAAGAAATAGCGCGGCGCGATCCGATCCAGGGGCAGATGGGAAAGCACCTTCGCTTCAATAGCAGTGAAGCCATTATTGGGGTCAAGGATCGGCCAATAGCCGGAGGACACTTTGGCGAAGAGCGAAAGAACCGCATTCCCGAACAAACGCGCGCCCGGCATTGCGGAGACGTCTTCCGGGTGGAAGAAGCGATTACCCTTGGTGTAGTCCGCCCTGCCCTCAACAATCGGCTTAATTAATCTCGGCACCAACGCCGGGTCCATCTGACCATCGCTGTCGATCTTAACGACAATATCCGCGCCGCGCGTCAAGGCCTCCCGATACCCGGTGACCATCGCAGCACCAACACCTTTATTCTCGGCGTGATGGAGGACAATCAGTCGGTCATCCTTGCAGGATGCTGTCAGCGCATCACCTGTTTTGTCGGGACACCCGTCATCAACAGCGATAATCGTCGTGACGTCCGCCCCGATTGCCGCGACAACGCCGGCCGCACTGCCTGCAGCCCGGTAGCATGGCATTACAACAGCAATATGCGGTGATTTTTTTACTTCAGCGTTCATCCCTAATTTTTCGCTGAATCGCGTACGCTTGTCGAGCATCCCTTGCCAAGACGGCGACCGCGACTATTATGCGCGCCATTGTTGGATGTCGGAGCAAGAGATCATGGTCTCGAACGCGGCTCCCGCCGAAAGGCAATCTGGAGCCATCTGCATTATTGGGATTATCGGGTGCTGCATTATTAGCAGCGGCCCTGCTTCCCGCTGAGCGTTCACCAACACTGACACGCCACAGATAACAGGAAGAAGCAGGGCCCGCCCCCCGGAGATCGGAGGCGGGTTTTTTGGTGCCCTTTGGTTTAGCGCCTTGAGCGCAGGACGGACGAGACATGGACCTTAAGATTTACGATACCGCGCGACGCGAAAAGGTCGCCTTCGAGCCGAGGACACCGGACCAGGTCGGCATGTATGTCTGTGGCCCAACCGTCTATGACAAGATCCATATCGGCAATGCACGCCCGTTGGTCATCTTCGATGTCTTATCCAGGCTTCTCCGCAGTCTCTATAGCGACGTCACCTATGTCCGGAACATCACGGATGTGGAAGACAAGATTAATGCACGCGCCAAGGAACGCGGGATATCCATCCGCGAATTGACCGAGACCACGGCCGCGCTGTTCCAAGAAAACGCCCGAGACCTCGGCTGCCTTGATCCGGACATTGAACCCCGCGCCACAGATCATATTCCGGAGATGCTCGATCACATCGCAAAGCTGATTGAAAAAGGCCATGCCTATGCGCTGGATGACGGGCATGTGCTCTTCCATGTGCCTTCCTGGTCCGACTACGGCAAATTCGCCCGTAAGGATCGGGATGAGCAGGTCACCGGCGCCCGTGTTGAAGTTGCGTCCTACAAAAAAGACCCGGCTGACTTCGTTCTCTGGAAGCCCTCGGACAGTGAGACACCGGGTTGGGAAAGCCCCTGGGGCTTTGGCCGGCCCGGCTGGCACATCGAATGCTCCGCCATGTCGGCGAAGCATCTTGGGGCTGACTTTGATATTCATGGCGGCGGGATCGATCTGGTATTTCCGCATCACCAGAACGAAGTGGCCCAAAGCTGCTGCGTCCATGATGAGGCGGAGCGGCATGATCGCTTTGCGCGCTACTGGATGCATAATGGCTATCTGATGAGCGAAGGGGAGAAGATGTCGAAATCCCTCGGCAACTTCTACACCGTCGCGGAGCTGCTGGAAGAATTCCCGGGCGAGGCCCTGCGCCTCGTGCTCCTGAAGACCCACTATCGCCAACCGCTCGACTTCACCAAAGACAAATGCCGTGAAGCCAAGGCGGAGTTAGACGGCCTGTATCGTCTGGTTCAGGAAATGGCGGATACACCAGAAAGCGCTGCACCGGACGACTTCCGCGCGGCCCTGATGGATGACCTGAACACGCCCCTGGCGCTGGCAAAGCTGCATGAACAAGCCTCTGCCCTGAATAAGGGAAGCGGAGATGCCGGTGCCTTCCGGGCCAGTTGTGCGTTGCTCGGTCTTGCCGCCCAAGACCCTGAAGCTTGGTTCAAGGGCGGAGCGTCGGATGATGACGGGGCGGAAATCGATGCGCTTGTCGAAGAACGCTCTGCAGCCAAGAAAGCGAAGGATTTCGCCACGGCAGACCGCATCCGCGATGAGTTGAAGGCGCGTGGCATTGTCCTGGAAGACAAGCCGGGCGGCATGACCGAATGGCGAAAGGCCTAGAGATGAAGCACGCATCTTCATCTCTCTCCGCCTCAAGGATGCGGGTGTTCGCGTATCAATTGGAGTATTCTCATGTCAGATAACCGCGTCTACCTGTTCGACACGACGCTGCGCGACGGGGCGCAGACGCAAGGGGTCGATTTCTCCGTCGCGGATAAAGAAGCCATTGCCGCCGCCCTCGACAAGGTGGGGATTGACTATGTTGAAGGCGGTTGGCCCGGCGCCAATCCGACCGATGATGCCTTCTTTGGCAATCCACCGAAACTTGAGACCGCCAAATTCGTTGCTTTCGGCATGACCCGCCGACCGGGTCGCTCGGCAGAGAATGATCCCGGTCTCGCCCCCATTGTGAATGCCAAGACCCATGCCGCCTGTTTGGTCGGTAAGGCCTGGGACTTCCATGTCGATGTTGCGCTTGAAATTGCGCATGAGGAAAACATCGCCATGATCGCCGATTCCATTCGCCTCTGCGTCGCGCGGAAGGAAGAGGCGATGTATGATGCGGAACATTTCTTTGATGGCTACAAGGAAAATCCGGATTTCGCCCTTGCCTGTATCAAGGCGGCCTATGAGGCCGGCGCCCGCTGGATCGTTCTCTGTGATACGAATGGCGGCACCCTGCCCCATGAGGTCGCCCAAATCGTCGGTGATGTAACCGAGCATATCCCCGGTAGCCATCTCGGCATTCACGCCCATAACGATACGGAGAACGCTGTCGCCAATAGCTTGGCGGCGGTACAGGCCGGCGTGCGGCAGGTACAGGGCACGATCAATGGCCTGGGCGAGCGTTGCGGCAATGCCAATATGATGTCCGTCGTCCCGTCCCTCATCCTCAAAATGGGAATGGAAACCGGGTTAAAGCCCGGCGGACTGGAGGGCCTGACACAGCTTTCCCGCCTGCTTGACGAACGCCTGAACCGTCCGTCCAACCGGCATCAGGCCTATGTTGGCGAAGCGGCTTTCGCCCATAAGGGGGGCCTGCATGTCTCTGCGGTCGCAAAGGACCCGCGTACCTATGAGCATATTGAGCCGGGCACCGTTGGAAATCGGCGCATCATCGTCGTCTCGGATCAAGCCGGAAAATCCAATGTCTTGGCCCGCCTGGCTGAACTGGGTATCGAGAAGCCGGATGACGCTGGTCTTTCCAGACTGCTGGAGCGGGTGAAAGAACAAGCCTTCAAGGGCTACAGCTATGACGGCGCCGATGCTTCTTTCGAGCTTCTGGTCAGACGCACATTCGGGGAGGTTCCCCGCTACTTCCAGATTGAGCGCTTTCGGGTGATCGATGAACGCCGCCGCAATGCGAAAGGTGTCCTTGTCACAGAATCCGAAGCGACCGTGACTGTACGCGTTCAGGACCGCGATATCATGCGGGTGGCTATGGGGAATGGTCCGGTCAATGCCTTGGACACAGCCTTGCGCGAAGCATTGCTTGAAGCCTTCCCGGAGCTCGCCGACCTGCATTTGATCGACTACAAGGTTCGCATCATGCCGCCCAGTGCAGAGACGTCCGGGACCGATGCTGTTACCCGCGTCACGATCGAGAGTATGAATGGCGGTGGTTCGCGATGGACGACGGTTGGTGTGTCGACGAATATTATCGACGCGTCAGTCGTGGCGCTGTACGATTCCTATGCTTATAAACTCTATCGAAATGCCATGATCTCGTGAAGTGGGGAACGCGGTGCGCGACAAAGTCCTATTGGTTCACCACCATCATGGGGAACCGCATGATGACCGGATCACCCACCTCCTAACCACGCGCGGTGTGGCATTCGAGCATCTTTATACCTGCAATGGTGATCCATTGCCGGAAGACCCCAACGCCTTTTCCGCCGCCATCCTATTTGGCGGCTCACAGAACACTGACGAGATGGATAAATATCCCTTTCTGATCGGGGAAACGCGTTGGATTGAGATGTGCTTGAAACACGACAAGCCCTTCCTCGGCATTTGTCTCGGCGGCCAGATGCTGGCCCATGTACTGGGTGGTAAAGTCGGCCCCTTGGAACCTGTCCAACACGAATTCGGCTTCTATCCCGTACACGGAGAACCCAGCGGACAGGATATCATTCCAGAGACGCTTCATGTCGTGCAGGCGCATTTTCATGGGTGGGAGATGCCGGCGGGCGCGGAAAAGCTCGCCTTCGGGGATACTTTCCCAAATCAGGCAATGCGGTATGGCAACTCCGCCTACGGCTTTCAGTTTCACCCGGAAGTGACGCAATCCATGTTTAAACGATGGCAGGCGTCCGACTGGGCCCCACATGGCAAACCGGGGGCCCAACCCAGGCAAGAACAGGACAGAGACCTGGCGGCGCATGAGCCGCGCATGGGCCAGTGGTTCGATGCCTTCCTCCATAGATTTTTCGCCCTCGCAAAGACGGGAGAACACGCATGACCACCCAACAGGGAGCGGCGAGCCCCCCTACGACGACAACGACGAGCACCACCGCCCGTCCGGCGGCGCGTGTATCCCTGCGCACCCGAATGGCAGAGGCTGTGATCAACACCTGTCTTGGCATGAACGCGTCCGGCATCAACCAGGGCAAGGCCGGGAATGTATCGGCACGCTGGCGGACAGGGATGCTGATCACACCGACTGGAATGGCCTATGACGCCATGAAGCCGGCGGATATTGTCACCTTGAATGCCGAAGGAGAACCTGCGGGTCGACGCCTGCCCTCTTCGGAATGGCGGATGCATCACGATATCTACCAGGCTTTTCCAGAAGCCGGTGCTGTTGTTCACGCCCATCCCGTCAATTGCACCGCCATCGCCTGCTTGGGCGAGAACATCCCCGCTTTCCATTACATGGTCGCAGTCGCTGGTGGGGCGAATATCCGTTGTGCACCCTATGCCACTTTCGGCACCCAGGAACTGTCTGACGGCATGATCAAAGCGCTGAAGAACCGCAAGGCCTGTCTGTTGGCCAATCACGGGATGATCTGCTGGGAAACGACGCTGGAGAAAGCCTTGGCGCTCGCCATCGAGGTGGAAACCCTGGCCGCGCAATATCGGGCGGTCCGGCAGCTTGGCAAACCAAGGATTCTGCGCAAGAAACAGATGAACGAGGTGCTGGAGAAGTTCCAAACCTATGGCAAGCAACCCGAGTCGGGAGAGGCGTAGAACATGGAAATCGACGGCACCCCATACCGGACGATCTGGGTTGAAGAGCCCGGAAAGTCTGTCGGTATCATCGATCAAACAAAACTGCCGCATCGGTTTGAGACGGTCACTCTGACCAGCATGGATGACGCAGCCCATGCAATCAGCGAAATGCTGGTCCGGGGCGCGCCGCTGATCGGTGCTACAGCCGCCTATGGCATGGCGCTGGCCGTCAATGAAGATGCCAGTGATGCAGGTCTCGCTGCCGCCTATAAGGCGCTCTATGCGACCAGACCGACCGCAGTCAATCTGCGCTGGGCCCTGGATCAAATGCAAGAGGTGCTTGGTGATCTGCCGGAAACGGATCGCGCCGCCAAAGCCTGGTCACGCGCGGCAGAGATCTGCGATGACGATGTCGAGATTTCCAAGAATATCGGGCGGCATGGCCTTAAAATTATTGAAGCACTCGCGGCTGGGAAAGCCACGGGCGAACCGGTCAACATCCTGACCCACTGTAATGCAGGGTGGCTTGCGACGGTTGATTGGGGCACCGCAACCGCGCCGATCTATATGGCATATGAGAAGGGGATCGATGTGCATGTCTGGGTGGATGAGACCCGCCCCCGCAATCAGGGCGCAAGTCTAACCGCTTGGGAGCTTGGTCGCCATGGTGTCAAACATACACTGATCGCCGATAACACCGGCGGGCACCTGATGCAGCATGGGCTGGTCGATCTCTGCATCGTCGGGACAGACCGCACAACTGCGACAGGCGATGTCTGTAATAAGATCGGAACCTATCTGAAGGCGCTGGCGGCGCACGACAACGATGTCCCCTTCTATGTCGCCCTACCCTCAACGACCATCGACTGGACCGTGTCAGACGGCGTCAGGGAAATCCCCATCGAACAACGAGGCGGAACAGAACTGACGCGCATCGCCGGACGCCTGGCCGATGGATCTGTCGCGGAAGTCGATATTGCGCCGGAAGGTGTTGCCGTCCGAAACGATGCTTTCGATGTAACCCCTGCCCGCCTGGTCACCGGGTTAATCACCGAGCGCGGCACCTGCCCAGCCTCAGAAGAAGGGCTTCGTCAGCTCTTCGAGAAAAGCTAAGCAAATTCAAAAACGGATGCGCAGAGCCACATTCAGACTTCTGGAAGGTTGGGGGCAGAGATCGCCGCCTCAGCGGAAAAACGCCGGCAATCGTTCTAGCCCTCTTCCAATCTCCTTACAGCCCTAAACGATAATCTGTCCGGTCATATACATGCGTGCCCGACCGGCGATCCGCACTCTGTCACCATCCATCCGGCAATAAAGATCGCCACCGCGTGCGGATACCTGCCGGCAGTGGAGCGCATTCTTGTCGAGCCGCTCTGCCCAGTAAGGCATAATTGTGCAGTGGGCCGATCCGGTAACGGGGTCTTCCGGGATACCGCCATGCGGCGCGAAATAGCGGGAGGCCACATCGCATTCATCCCCCGGCGCGGTCACGATCAACCCATCGCTCGGCAGGGCTGCAATGTAGTCGAAATCAGGCTCAAAAGCGCGGACCGCCGCTTCATCCTTCAGCACCGCCATCATCTTTGTCGCCTTGAGATAAAGCTCGGCCTCCACCCCATGGGCCTCTGCGAAGCCTGCCGGCGGGTCAATTGGGCCACCGACCCGCGCCGGAAAGTCCAGTTCCAACAACTCACCATCGCGCCGGACGCTCAAAATGCCGGATTGGGAGCGAAAGCGTAGAACGTCCTTCGCGAAGCCAAGCTCCCCAAACAACACCGCAGCAGAGGCCAAGGTCGCGTGCCCACACAGATCCACCTCAATCGCCGGGGTGAACCAACGCAGATGATAGTCAGCATCCGGATCCGCCGAGAGGCGCGTGAAATAAGCGGTTTCCGACAGGTTGTTTTCCATCGCAATCGCTTGCAGCGTTTCGTCATCCAACCATTCATGCAGCGGCATAACCGCCGCCGGGTTTCCAGCAAACGCCGTTTCGGCAAAGGCGTCGACTTGATAGATCGGCAATTCGGTCGGCATGAAAGAATATCCTTCTAGCTGAGAAGAGAGGCATAGGCGTCAGAGAGCGCCGTGCAAATGACTGCGACATCCTCATCGCGCGTAATCCAGTTGGAGAAGGCGGCGCGAATACCCGGCTGACCACCATAGGCACCCGGCGTTACGATGACTTTGCCGCTCCTGTTCACGGCTTCCATCAGGCGAATATTGAAATCACCAGGATCACATCCCTGCGGCGCGACAGCCTGAAAGCAAACGACATTCAAGCCAACCGGCAGCAACAGCCGGAAATGTTCCTGCGCATCGATCCAATCGCCCAACAGCGCCGCCTGCCGGCAGTTGGCCCGCACAATCTCCCGCACACCCTCAGCACCATAGGCTTTCAGCGTCATCCATACCGGCAACGCCCGGAAGCGCTGTGACATCTCTGTGCTTCGATTGACGTAATATGGCAGGTCTGATCCGACATCCAGATAGACCGGCAGCGGTCCGCTCGACCGTTCAAGAACATCGATATGTCGAGTGAAGTAAAAGCCGCAGTCATAAGGAACGTTAAGCCATTTATGCCCATCCACGGCGATGGAATCCGCCAGTTCCGCTCCCGCCGCCAAATGCGCCATTTCCGGCACCGCGCGGGCGAAGAGACCGAAGGCACCGTCGACATGCAACCACGCCTCATGCTTCCGGCATACGGCAGCAATTTCCGGCAAATCATCAAAGGCCGTTCCTGTCACGGTGCCGGCACTGGCGCACACGATCTTTTGCAACTCTGCTGGGGCCTCAGACAGGGCGGCGTCCAAAGCCCCGGCATCCATGGCTTCCGTATCATCGACGGCACCAACCGCTTGGATCACCTTCGCGCCCAGGCCAATCAGTCTTGCCGCCTTCACAAAGCTGGAATGCGGTGTCGTGCTGAACACCTTGATCGGCGGGCCGGCAGCGACGCCTTCTTCCGCGATGTCGATACCAGCGCGCTCCCCCGCCCATTGCCGGGCGGCGACAAGGCTCATCAAATTGGCGCCCGTCGCCCCGGTGGTAAAAGCGCCGTCAAATTCATCGCGCGGCAGGTTGAATAGATCCTTCAGCCAGCCATGCGCTTCAACCGATACAGCAGCAGCCGCGCTGTCACCTGGAATGCCGGTGTTCATATCGAAAGCGCTTACCAGCCAATCCGCCGCCAGGGCCGCTGGTGTCGTTCCGCCGGTCACAAAGCCCAGGTAACGCGGCCCGGCGCTCGCCGAGAACTCCGCGCCATAATCGGCCATCAGATTTTGCATCGCGGCTTCCGCACCGACCCCGCTGTCATCCAGGCGCGATGCCCTAACCGAAACATCCAAATGACCAACCGGACGCGCCGTCATCTCCCGGCGGGCATCAAGCGCGATGTCCTTCGCCCGAACCAGCACACTGTCCAGGGTGGCCATGTCTCCGGCCATCCGGGATTGGGGCTTATCAGTCATCATTGTCTTCTTCTGCAAGGATGGAGAGATAGAGTTCCCGATCAATATTGCCGCCGCTTAAGATCACACCGACTTTCTTGCCCTGCATGGCGTCACGTTCCGCCATCAGGCCCGCCAGAGGCACCGCCCCCGCGCCTTCCGCGATATTATGAGTATCCCGATAATAGGCGCGCATCGCCGCCTTGATCTGGGATTCAGAGACCGTGATGATCCGCTCGGCTCCGGCATTAATCGCCTCGACCGCTTGATCGACCGGCACACGACAGGCAACACCATCCGCAAATGTATCGGCGGAATTCGTCGAAACGCCTTTTCCGGCTTCGAAAGACAATTTATACGCCGCCGCATTTTCAGAAACCACGCCGACAACCTTCGTCGTCAGCCCCAGCGCGTCCCGGGCGCTGATCACACCGCAAATTCCGGATCCCAGCCCAATCGGGACATAAACCGTATCCAGATCGGATGCTGCAGAGAAGAACTCCAGGCCATAGGTTCCGACACCCTGAACAAGCAAGGGATCGAAACTTGGGAGCATCGCCAAGCCTTCCGCCGCAGCAAGATCGCGGGCATGTTCCGCAGCTTCCTGGAAGTCATGTCCATGGACGACCAAATCGCCGCCTTGCGCGCGCATCGCGTCGTTCTTCTCGCGGCTATTGCCTTCCGGCACCACGATCTTAACCTGCGCACCAAAGCGCTTGCATGCCGTCGCGATAGACTGCCCGTGATTGCCGCGCGTCGCGGTGATCAAACCCTGCCGTCCACCGTCCTCGACATAGTGTTTGATGTAATTCAGCCCCCCCCTGATCTTGAAGGCACCAACCGGGGTGTGATTCTCATGCTTCACCCAAACTTCGCAGCCAAGGCGTTCCGACAACAGCGGCCAGACATATTGCGGTGTCCCAGGAAAGATCGCATGAACCGTTTCGGCAGCCGCCTCCAGTTCCGATTTCGATGCAATACCCATGTGTTTCACCCCTGTCTTTGTCGTTCGTCGCTATCAAAGTCGCTTTGCGCGATCAGAATGTGCCATCAGAGTTATAGTGCCGGACACGGCCCCTTCCAGGTGCTCACTATTGTTCGCGCTTCCGGATGATGTCTCGTGTCAAACTCAAGCTCAAACGCTGAAGCAGCCGGCCCCGGTTTCCGCGCATTGAACCAGGACCGGCCGCCTACGTGACCCGAGACTAACTGGGCCAGCGTTGCGAAGCCAGCGTCGCGCGATCATCCACGACGCGGGCGATAACCTCATCGAAATCGGCACGGGTTCGACCGATATCCTTCAGCATGCGATCATCCAGGTTCCGGATAGACGCACGCATATCGTTCTGCTCCTGCCAGCGGCGAAGGACGGCAAAAAGCCAGCGCAGGCCGACAATACCGACAGTGCCATTGCCATGAACCGCAGCTTTCGCTGCGCCTGGCCGCCCGGAGCGATCCGTTCCCCCGAAGAGGGCGAACCAACCGGGCAATTTTGAAATTGTACTCATACAATATCTCCTTTAATGCCCAGGTGAGACTTGATTGTCTCGATCCAATATGTGTATTGTATCTCTCTCAGGGTCAATTTCTATATTGTCACCATGACAATTTAGGGCATCAATTGAAGCAATTCGGGACAGGCAGGCTGCATTGTCTCTATTTAGAAAGGCACATTATGCGCGAATTGAGTTGGACACCCGATCTGACAGGAGCGAGCGGCCCGAAATACAAGGCAATCGCCGATGCCATCATGCAGGATGTCGAATCCGGCGCGCTGAAGCCGGGTGCCAAACTTCCCCCGCAGCGCGAACTTGCCTGGCATCTGGGCGTCACAGTCGGAACCGTTACCCGCGGTTATCGCGAAGCGGAGCTCCTGGGCGCAGTCGCAGGTGAAGTCGGGCGTGGGACCTATGTTCGCGCAACCCGTCACCACAATCGGCGCCCTGACAGGCTGTTGTCGGACTGGCACACAGTGGAAACAGCACAGCCGGAAGACCCCAGCGCCCCGATCAACATGCATTTCAACTTTCCGCCACCCGGGCGAGAAGAAGCAGCGACCCGCGATACTCTCCGTCACCTGGCGGACAGCCCAGTGCTCGCTCCCATGCTTGCCTACAAATCGCCTGCAGGCGAACCGGATCAATCCACAGCGGCGATCAAATGGATCGAAAAACGCGGGCTCAACGCAACACAAGATCAAGTCGTCACCACCGCCGGTGCCCATAATGGTATTCTCGTCACCCTCGCCAGTCTGGCCAAGCCAGGTGCCCGTATTCTCACTGAGTCCCTCTGCTATCCCGGCCTATTGTCCATCGCGCGGATGTTGGGACTGGAATTAATACCGGTCGCGATGGATGAAGAAGGACTAGCGCCCGATGCCCTGCAAGAGGCACTGCAGCAGACAGCCAAGGTCGCGGCGATCTACTGTGTGCCAACGCTGCAAAATCCGACCAATCGCACGATGTCGGAGAACCGGCGGATTGAAATCGCTGCTGTTGCCCGCACCGCCGGCGTGCCGCTGATTGAGGACGACATTTTCGGCATGCTCCCTGAAGAAGCGCCGGGCGCCCTCACCCGGCATTATCCGGAAGGCGGGTTCTATGTCACCTCTATCTCAAAGACCTTGTCGCCCGGGCTCCGCGTTGGTTTTGTCAAATCTCCTGAACAGCATCGTGACAAGGTCGCTGCCGCTGTCAGGGCGAGCGCCTGGATGGCCTCCCCCCTCACCGTCGGGATCGCCGCCGATTGGATCATGAGCGGTGAAGCAGATGCTATCCTGGCAGAACGCCGCCAGTTGGTGAAGGCGCGCCACGCCCGAGCGCGAGCAGCCTTGGACGGGCAGACATTCGATATGCCCGATGGCGCGCTGCATGCCTGGCTCCACCTGCCGGAGCCATGGCGGGCCAGCCAATTCGTCGCGGCTGCATCGGAAGCGGATGTCGTGCTCTCCGCCGCCCATGCTTTCACCATCGGTCGCGGCCAAAACCCCCATGCCGTCCGCGTGTGCCTGGGCCCGCCGAGCAGTGCCGACCGAACAGAAGACGCCCTCCGCCGTCTCTCCCAAATTCTGGAAACTCAAGACCCCCTGAAAGACGTCCATGTGATGTAAGGCCCATCTTTCCTGCGTATATTTCAGGATAGCTTTCTTCGTGCCACCACCTCGTCTATGGTCGCGCCGGCTTAAAAACGAGCCAGATCAAGCAACGGAGAGAGATTTGAAGCAGATCCGTAAATTGCCCATCGCCGCTCTTGTTCTGAGCGCTGCTTTTCTGACCGCAGGCCCTTCCGGGCAATCACAAGCGGCAGATGAGCTTGCGACACAGGACCAGAAATTCAGCTATGCGATAGGCGTCCAAATCGGTCAGGCCATGAAGCAGCGGGGCTATGCGTCGACGATTGACCTCGACGCGGTACACCTCGCCTTGGAAGATGTCCTTCAAGGCCGGGACCTTAAACTCAATGAAGAACAACGCGCGGCGGTTATTTTCGCCGTCCAACAGGTAGCAGCAACGACAATGGCAAATGAACGACTGGCAGCAGGCCAAAAATTCCTGAAAGAAAACGGCGCGCGCGACGGGGTCACAACCCTGGACAGCGGCCTGCAGTATGAAGTCCTGGCAGATGGGGACGGCAAGCAGCCGACCACATCCGACACGGTCAAACTGCATTACGAAGGCAAGCTGATCGACGGGACCGTCTTCGACAGCTCTTATCAGCGCAATGAGATGGCGGAATTCCCCGTCGGTGGCCTGATCCCAGGCTTTACCGAAGCGCTTTTGGCGATGAAAACCGGGTCGAAATGGCGGGTCTACATCCCCTCCGAGCTGGGCTATGGCCAGCAAGGCGCTGGGCGCGACATCGGCCCGAACGAAGTGCTGATTTTCGATATTGAGCTTTTCGCGATCAAATAAGGATCAGCGATAGCAAGACTGTAAAGAAATTGGGGGGCATCATTCGGTGCCCCCCTTTTTCTGATCCGCAGAAATCGGCTCAGCCGCTCGCTATTCTGCGGCTAAGGGTGTCTTGCGGTCGTCTTCTTCGCCCGGTAGCTCCCGAACCGCACCGCGTGCCGCCGAGGTGGCGAAAGCCGCATAGGCCTTAAGCGCCCGGCTGACCTTGCGGGTCCGCGGCTTGGCCGGCTTCCAGCCTTCCGCATCACGGGTCTTGCGGCGCTCTGCCAGGACTGAGGCTTCCACAGCAAGATTGATGGTCCGGCCCGGAATATCGATTTCAATCAAATCGCCTTCCTCAACCAAACCGATCGTACCACCCTCCGCCGCTTCCGGCGAAACATGACCGATGGATAGACCGGAAGAACCGCCGGAGAAGCGACCATCCGTTATCAACGCACAAGCCTTACCCAGTTTCATAGATTTCAGATAACTGGTGGGATAGAGCATTTCCTGCATACCCGGCCCGCCGCGTGGTCCTTCATAGCGGACGATCACCACGTCCCCTTCCTTGACATCCCCCCCCAAGATTCCGGCGCACGCCGCATCCTGGCTTTCGAAGATCTTCGCCGGACCGGAGAACTTCAGGATCTCCTTATCAACGCCCGCTGTCTTCACGATGCAACCATCTTGAGCGAGATTGCCGAACAGGACCGCGAGGCCGCCATCCTGACTCATCGCCTTTCCGCCCGCCCGGATGCATCCATTCTCCCGATCCGTATCAAGAGTGGAATAGAGCCGCTCCTGAGAGAACGCCTGGGTCGTGCGCACCCCACCCGGAGCCGCACGATAGAAGGTTTGAATCTCTTCGCTCGGCTGGCGCATGACATCATAAGTATCAATCGCATCCCCGAGTGTCGGGATATGCACGGTCGGCAGGTCACGATGGATCAGATTGATCCGATCAAGTTCTGCCAGGATGCCGATGATCCCGCCGGCGCGATGCACATCTTCCATGTGGTAGAGTGGCGTCGAGGGCGAAACCTTGCACAGATGCGGGGTTGATCGGCTCAAGCGGTCGATATCCGTCATTGTAAACGGAATTTGACCTTCCTCCGCCATGGCCAGTAGATGCAGGACCGTGTTGGTCGATCCACCCATCGCGATATCCAGGCGCATGGCATTCTCGAACGCCTTGAAGCTGGCGATTGAGCGTGCCGTGACCGGCTCGTCATTTTCATAGTGGCGGCGGGTCAACTCGACAATGGTCCGCCCCGCCTTCTTGAAAAGCTCCTCGCGGAAGGTGTGGGTTGCCAAAAGCGAACCATTCCCCGGCAGAGCCAGCCCCAAAGCCTCGGCAAGGCAATTCATCGAATTCGCCGTAAACATTCCGGAACAAGAACCGCATGTTGGGCAAGCGGAGCGTTCGAATTTGGCGACAGTCTCGTCATCATTCGCAGGATTGGCGGCTTCCACCATCGCGTCGATCAAATCGACCATCCGCTCCCCATCCTTGAGGATGACCTTCCCTGCTTCCATCGGTCCGCCGGAGACGAAAACCGCCGGAATATCGAGCCGCATTGCCGCCATCAGCATGCCCGGGGTGATCTTGTCGCAATTGGAGATACAGACCATCGCATCCGCGCAATGGGCGTTTACCATATACTCGACCGAATCCGCGATCAGCTCCCGGCTGGGCAAGCTGTAGAGCATGCCGTCATGGCCCATCGCGATCCCATCATCGACCGCAATCGTATTGAATTCCTTCGCAACGCCACCGGCAGCCTCGATTTCGCGCGCGACCAGTTGGCCCATGTCTTTCAAGTGGACATGGCCCGGCACAAATTGCGTAAAGCTGTTCACGACTGCGATAATCGGCTTGCCGAAGTCATCATCGGTCATACCGGTCGCACGCCACAAACCGCGTGCACCAGCCATGTTGCGTCCGTGGGTCGATGTCTTTGAGCGATAGTCGGGCATTGTTGGGAACTCCCTACAGTGTCTTTTGTTCTTCAAACGCGCGGAGACTAGCCCAAACGCGCTGGATTTGCCACATGATGTCGTTTCACAAGTTCATTGCCTGAGCCAAGCCAGATAATCGGCGAGACTTTCTTCAATGGGTATTGGAGACCAACCCGTTTCCTTATGAAGCCTGGTGATATCATAGGCACCCCATCGGGCCGTTGTCAGATTAGGGTCGCCTACGAGATCAGCCTCTTCTGAGGCGGCCTCCTCCCATTCAAACCCTGAAACTAGGGCCTGCACATGGGCAATCAACTGCCGATGCGTCACAGTTTGTCCATACGCGATATTGTAAACGGGTTGAGTGGGACCCGGATGTACCAGCAAGCCAAGGATAGCCCGCGCCACACAGCCGGCGTGGATAAAGTCTCCCACCGCGTCAGGCGCATCGACGGATAAGACCCGCCCCTCTAAGGCCGCCTGCAGGATGCGCATCGGAACACAGCGCACGGCACGGTGCGGCGTCTCACGATCCATCGGCCCATAGACACCGGATAACCGGACCGAAACCGCGCTCAAACCAAATTGCTGGGCGGTCTGCGTGGTCACCATCTCACCCAGATATTTGGTCACCCCGTAGAAACCATCCGGATCAACAGGCCCCTCTTCCGAGATCACGGCGGGGCCATGATTGGCATAAACAGAGCCGGACGACACATTGATGAACCGCTGAATACCCTTTCGGGCTTGGGCCCAGGCCAGTAGATCGACCGTGCCGTCCATATTGCCCTTCAGCGCCGGTAGCATTCCGGAGAGCCCGGCGCCGCCTTCCGCCAATCGGTTCATCGATGTCACCGCAGCCCCATGCACCACATGGGTTATGTGATCAGGCAGCGCGTTCAGCGCCGCAGCATCGGTCGTCAACGCTTGAACATGATGGATTCGCTCGCCCCTGCCCTCGAACCATCGCGCCGCGGCAGCATCGAAAGGCGATGGATCCAGAAGGAGAAGGGTATTCCCCGGCTCCGCATCCAGCCACTGTCGCGCGACATGGCTCATCACGAAACCCAGGCCGCCGGTCACCAATAGTGTCGGCATCTCCTTGATCTCTCCATCAGGCTGAGTGGGGGTGAAAAATGGTCGGAGCGGCAGGATTTGAACCTGCGACCTTCCGCCCCCCAGACGGGTGCGCTACCAGGCTGCGCCACGCTCCGAAACCTTAGAACAGCGCGGGTGTACCCCACCGCGCTGACCCGTGCAAGGCGGAAAGATGATGGCTGGGTTATTCGCTGACCCGGTCGCGCAATCGCGTCAATTCTTCCCGCAACTCGACAAGGGCGCTCCGTTGGTCAGCGCTCAACACCCCTTCACGAGCGGGGCCGGCGGCACCGTCATTCTCGACAGCAGGGGACGCAGATGCCAGGGGTTCCTCAACAGCCGCAGAAGCAATGGGCATATTCTCATTAGAGATGACATCCTGGTCATCGCCGGCGATCAGGCCTTTGACGCCCTGTTCCTTGATCAGCTTTTGGACGCCACGGATGGTATAACCTTCGGAATAGAGGAGATCCCTCACCCGGCGCAGCAGATTGATGTCATCCGGACGGTAGTAGCGACGCCCCCCGCCCCGCTTCATCGGCTTGATCTGCGCGAACTTCGTCTCCCAGAAGCGCAAAACGTGCTGGGGAATATCGAGTTCCTCCGAAACCTCACCGATGGTCCGGAAAGCATCATTCGATTTTTCGCTGCGTCCTTCGCTCAAGGAAAACGCTCCGTAACAATGTTACTACCAACTGGATTTTGCCGGAAACCAGGTGCCAACAGAATGCAGGACCTACCGGTCACTCTTTGTGCAGCATCAAATATCGAGGACAACCGTCAGCGGTTGATACGATCCTTCAAGACATGACTGGGACGGAAAACCAGCACACGACGAGGCAAGATTGGCACTTCATCGCCCGTTTTAGGGTTCCGACCGATCCGTTGCGCCTTGTCGCGCACGGAGAAAGTGCCGAAGGAAGAGATCTTCACAGTCTCCCCGTCAACAAGCGTGCCGGAGATTTCATCCAGAACGGATTCAACGATCTTCGCAGAATCATTTCTGGAAAGACCGACTTGTTGATAGACCGCTTCCGAAAGCTCGGCGCGGGTTACTGTGCCTCCAGCCATGGAAAACACCCCCCAAACCAGTTTTTGACATTCCCTTTAAGGCCGAAACCGTAGCCCTATGCCTGCGACGCGTCAATTAAGCCAACGCGAATTTTTCCGATTATTTCCGTGACTTCTACCAGCGTATCAATGCAGCGCCCCAACTAAAGCCGCCACCCATTGCGGTCATGCCGAGAACATCGCCTGGTTTGAACAATTGTCGCTCCACACCATGTGTGAGTGCCAGAGGGATCGTCGCCGCTGAGGTATTCGCATGTTCCTGCAACGTGACCACGACACGATCCCGGTCAATGCCCAGCTTTCGACCAACTTGTTCGATGATGCGCAAATTCGCCTGATGCGGGATCAACCAATCGAGATCATCGAGCCCGAGCCCCTGATCCGCGAGCACCTTCGTCACCGTTTCCGACATCCGATGCACTGCCTGGCGGAATACATCCTGACCCTGCATGCGCACATACCCCGCCGTACCGGTCGTCGCCGGGCCACCATCGACATAAAGCATGTCGTAATAGGCCCCATCCGCACCAAGCGTGGTTGAGAGCACTCCGCGCGGATGCTCTGCGCCATTGCTTTCTTCAGCACGTAATACCACTGCCCCGGCGCCATCACCGAAGAGCACGCAGGTACCGCGATCTTCCCAATCAAGGATACGGCTGTAAATCTCGGCACCGACTACAAGTGCCGTGCGCGCCTGCCCAAGGCGCAGCATATTATCGGCTTGCGCCAAGGCATAGATGAACCCTGTGC
Source organism: Alphaproteobacteria bacterium (assembly GCA_006844765.1). Classification (GTDB taxonomy): domain Bacteria; phylum Pseudomonadota; class Alphaproteobacteria; order UBA8366; family Aestuariispiraceae; genus SPJV01. Next base: position 44,776 of record SPJV01000077.1, read on the forward strand.
ACACGGCCTGAATGTCGAAAGCGGCACAGCCGCTGAGCCCAAGCTTGGATTGAAGCTTTGTCGCCGTCGCCGGGAAGGTGTTATCCGGGGTCGTCGTTGCCATAATGATCAGATCGACTTCGGAGGCATCAATGCCGGCATTTCCAAGTGCGCGAACCGCCGCGTGATACCCAAGATCCGAGGTCAACTCCCCTTCAGCGGCAATATGTCGGCGGGAAATCCCAGTACGTTTACGTATCCACTCATCCGACGTATCGACAAATGACGCCAAATCGTCATTCGTCATCACCTTTTCCGGAAGATAGGATCCGACCCCCCTGATCACACTTCTAATTTTCGACATCGTTATCCAGTTCTATCAGCGCGCGCGACCACGCAATCGCTGTAAGTTTTCAACCGCTCTCGATCTGTTATCCGCGCGTCCCTGTGTGAAGGACGCATTAGGGTAAAGAACGCATCCGGGCAAAGGACGCATTAGGGCAAAAGACGCATCAGGTTCCGTCGAGATTGATTCGCTCTATATCGGCCCGCATTTTGTCGACAAATCCATGAACGGCCATGTCCGCCGCTACACCAATTGCGTTCGCGAAACCAAGCGCGTCGGTTCCCCCATGGCTTTTTACAGCGATTCCATTCAAACCAAGAAATACCGCGCCGTTGTAACGCCTGGGATCGACCCTGGCACGCAGTTTATTCATGGCATGGCGCGCAAGGACATAGCCCAGCTTCGCCATCACACCGGATTGGAACGCTTCTTTCAGGAAGCTGGTGACCAGTTTTGCCGTACCTTCAGCAGCTTTAAGCGCGATGTTGCCGGTGAAACCATCTGTCACGACCACATCGACCGTGCCCTGCCCGATGTCATTTCCTTCAACAAAGCCGGTGAAATCGAGTGGCAGGGAAATTTCACGGAGAGCGGCTGCGGCCTGCTTCACCTCTTCCTTACCCTTTAATTCTTCGACCCCGACATTGAGGAGCCCGACGGTCGGGCATTCAATCCCCATGACCGTTCGCGCGAAGACTTCCCCCATCACCGCGAACTGGACGAGGTTTTCCGCATCGCATTCGACGTTCCCGCCGAGATCAAGCATGCATGTTTCACCACGCATTGTCGGGAACATGGTACAGATGGCGGGACGGCTTATCCCGGGCAAGGTTCGAAGGCCGAACATCGCCATGGCCATCAAAGCGCCGGTATTGCCGGCCGATACGATGGCATCAGCCTCCCCCGCTTTTACGGCATCGATGGCGAGACGCATACTGGATTGCTTGCCAGTCCGAAGCGCAACGGAAGGTTTGTCCGTGTTGCTGATCGATTTATCAGTATGTCGTATCTCAGAGCGTTCCGCGAGCGTCGATTCGGCCTCAAGGAGCGGCTTGAGTAACGTCTCATCACCGAAAAGAAGAAACCGCGCTTTTGGAAAGCGGATACTGGCCTGCGCCGCACCCTGTATCACCATGTCGGGCGCATCATCGCCCCCCATAGCGTCCAAGGCTATCGTCAGTCTATCCGCCAAGCTGCGTTTCCCCCGAAAAACCAAATCCGAATTTAAGCAATCGAACCGGTTCCAATCATTCTTTCCGGGCCCCAGAAATCGAACCGGGCCCTAAAGAGGGCCCGGCGCTTAACCGACTTCCGGTTGTCCCGACAGCCGAGGCTAGCATGCAGCGCCCCGGTCCCGCCAGAGAAACCCGTTAGAAGCTATCTTTCGGTTCGATCACTTGCCGGCCACGATACATGCCGGTCTTCAGATCAACGTGGTGCGGACGCACCGGTTCGCCCGTGTGACGGTCTTCGCGATAAGCCGGCTGCTTCAGCGCGTCATGCGAACGACGTTGGCCGCGTCGCGACCGGGTGATTTTACTCTTAGGAACAGCCATCTTCTTGATCCCGCTTCCATGCCGTGCCGTGTATTGGATCCAGAGCCTTAGCGGCTTCCCTCACCATCACGACCGGTCGTGATAAACCATTGCGGCAGGCCCCGCCCGTCGCGAAGGCGGTGTATTAACCGCTTTCATCCAGCACCGCAAGTTCAATTCCCGCTTTCCATATCGCGCTTCAATGAAGCAAGCGCTGCAAACGGATTTTGACTGTCGGATTCCTTAATTTCTGCGTTTTCTGAGACCTCGACTTCTTCAGAAAACGCTTTCGGCACTTCAACACCCGGCGCCCGGGGATAAGGGTCAAGCGACAGTAGCAAGTGCTGAGCGGCCAATTCGCCTAAGTCAATGACGCCATCTTCAATCATGTCATGGGGTTCATCATCCGCGAGGGTGAGCTCTAGACCATCTGGAACCTCAATGGGTGGACCAAACTCCGCCTCCACATCAAAGCGCAGCGAAACCGGTACGGGCTCAAGCGATACGACGCAGGCCTGTTCGAGCTCCGCCCGCATTTCCCCGGTAATCCGCACCATCGGACCGCCCGCCAGGAAACGAAGCTTCAGCATCCCTTCAAAAGATGTGAGAGAGGGCAGTTCGAATCGGCGCGCGAGCCCAGCCCGTGCCTCCTCATCCGCAACGAGCGAAAAGTGACGTCCCCCTGCGGGAATTTCCTCTACAACGATTGGATGGCTGAATTCAGGTGTGGTATTTGTGGTCATCCGGCTGCGTCCCCCTGCCCCAATGCCGTTTGCTCTGCCGGCATGAAAGAAAGCCGTCCCTTCAGGATATCTTCATTCTCGAGCTCGGCCAGATATGCACGCTGCTGATTGATATAGGTTACCAAACGCTCCACAGCCATGTCCGAGAGCTCCAACCCACGGAAGAGATTTCGAGCAAGGGCCTCCGCTAGTGCCGTCTTGGGATCATCAGAACGAAGCGCCCCCCAATAAACATCGAAGCGGCCATATAACTGGGAGGCTGCGGCCTTAACCTTCTTGCCGATACTCATATCACCGATCCCCATCTCCCGGAGGCTTTGGTCCATATCAGCAACGATGCGGTCCGCCAGCGCTTCCCCAACCCGGGTCCAGCCTTCGCTGCCCGACATCCGGTCCATCAACAGGAAACTATGCAGCGCGACAGAATCAAAACGGCCATCCACCGTATCCGGGACGCCCCCTTGAACATACAAGGCCGGTTCCCGCGCAGCCGCAACAATGGCTTCATACAAATCAACCGCCGCCCCACGCACAGCCCGACGATCAGACCCGCTTTTAAATAGTCCCGATACCTTTTCCAACACGGTCTTTCTCTCCAGGCTTGAAATTCCCGACGGTACCGCGCAGTCTCGCGCCGAAATTCGGGATAGGCGTCCATGCGGACGCCGTGATACTGTAGTGCGATGCGAAATAGCAACAACCTTCACACAGACATTCACGGTAACAATATGAAACCATCAAATGGGTGGCAGCATTTTTGCGGCCTTGTTTTTGGCGCATCCGCCTTGTTGACGCTTTCCGCCTGCGAGCCAAAAGTCGAGGTTCGCGGCCATCTTCCGCTAGAGAGCAAGCTGGCCGAGATTGATATCGGAAAGGACAACAAGAACGAAGTAGCACGGCTGATCGGAACGCCGTCTACTGTTAGCACCTTCGACGATAACGTCTGGTACTACATGAGCCGCCGCACGGAGCGTTGGGCATTTTTGGAGCCTGAGGTTGTTGATCATCGAGTTTTGGCGTTTTACTTCGACGACGCTGGTGTCCTTCAATATACGCAGACCTATACAAAAGATGACCTTCGCGAAGTTGAATTGAGCGAGCGGGAAACGCCGACCAGTGGCCGCGAATTCTCCATACTTGAACAGCTATTTGGTAACGTGAACTCGTTCAGAGGAACGAACTAACGTAAATTCCCTTCTAGCGCGGGGGCCAATCTAACGAGGGGCCAATCTAACGAGGGATAGCGACAACTAATACCTGACCGCCAAAGCCATGGACCTTATCATGTGCCCGAATTTTAACATGCGTGATGGGTAGTGGGATTCGCACCCCCGATAAGGATCGTGTGAAGGGCTGCTCATTGACATGGGGGTGCCAGAGCTTGCGGTATCCAAGCCGGATTGCACTCGGTCCAAGGATCTCCCAACCATCGGCATAGTGATCCCAGCCCTCATCCGTGTGCCGAATACTAACATCAAAGCGAAAGGTTCCGCCCGGTTCCGGGGTCACCTGGACTGCTACGACATCCGCTTGTCCGGCACGCACTGTATCGGCCGCATTCACCAGCCCCGCCAGACCAATGAAAATGGCGACCACGGCTCTCAAGGCGATATGCATTTCAATGTCCCTCCAAGGTGGTTAAAGACACACCAACACCGTCACGAGGTTGGGCGTATCCGCCAAGCGATATAGTTTAGGATATGAGGTCCAAAAAGCTCTGCAAAACAACGTGATCTCACCTGATCGTGAGCGTTGGTGGCATAGTTCCGGCAATCTAGCGCAAGGAAGTCTTTTCTGGACACGAAATCGACGCGTGCCCCTGGGATATGAGACAATAGCGAAAGCTCATTCGGTGAGCTGAAAGGGTCACCCGGAAAGGCATAAATCAAAGCAGGCATTTGGTCGGACGACAGAAGGTCATTGAAGTTCAGAGACTTTAACAGCGTCCAGCCAGTCAGCCCTTCAGTATCCATGACGAGCGGTTTATATAACCCGTGGTCAGCCGGTGCGAAGGCAATCGTCCCCCCCAACCTCTTCCCCCAATCCCGTGCTACAATCAGCGATGCCCAGCCCCCACTCGACTGGCCAGCCACGACAATGCGCCGTGGCGAAATGCCCTTTGATACAAAGCGGTCGATTTCCCGATGTATTGCTTCGGCTACCCGCTCGGCCTTGCCTTTGCCGCTTCTGCTTTCCCAGTCGAAGTCACCCAAGACCGTAGGACAATGTACATAGACTGTGATCCGACCGGCTGGGATTTGTTTTCGATGTAATGTCTGGATCAACTCCGGCAAAGCGCCCGGATTCTCCGGACAAAACTGCGGAACGCCCTGACCGGCACTACCGTCCGTCCAGATTAAAACCACGTCTTCGGCAAGTCGCGCCCAATCAACAGCCTGGTTAAGAGAGACTGTCGAAGCTGACGCAGATGCCGACCCGGCGCCAGCATCCCCCTCTCCCTCAAGGAAATAGCTTCTAGGTTTGTTAACCGCGCATCCCCAAATCAGAATGCTGCACACAAAGAGCACAAACAGCCTTTGAAATTTCAACAGAAAGCTCACCCGACATTCCCACCGGGCGGATCATCAACCTGCCCTTGTTTAACATTCTCTTGCTGATCATTTGCTTGTTTAGGGACTTGGGTTGGGCGCCGATCTTCGCCGATTGCGACATAGGTGAAAGCGCCTTCGGTTACCTTCACGCGTGGTAGCTCCCCATTCCTTTGAACGTAGACCGTGACATAGACCCGGATCGAGGTATTGCCCACCCGCTCAATATCCGCATGGCAGCAGACCACATCCCCGACATAGACCGGTTGGTGGAACACCATGCCATCAATTGCGACCGTCGCCACCCGTCCGCCGGCCCGGGCACGGGCTATAACTCCGCCCGCGATATCCATTTGAGAGAGAACCCATCCCCCAAAGATATCACCGGCCGGATTTGTATCGGCTGGCATCGCCAAGGCCCGGATTGCCAATTCACCGCGCGGTTCTTCTTCACCTTGTCCCACAACACCTCCTCCAATTAGCAAACACACCAAACATACGATATATTGTATCTGTACACCTTAAAACCACACCATCGGCCTTGAGACAGCGTCTGTGATGCCTATAATGAACATATGAGCGATCTCTTTCAAAACAACAAATCTCCGGAAGACTATAGTGCCAAGGACATTGAGGTCCTGGAAGGCCTTGAACCTGTCCGGCATCGACCCGGTATGTATATCGGCGGTACTGATGAACGCGCCTATCACCATCTCGTGGCCGAGGTGTTGGATAACTCCATGGATGAGGCCGTTGCCGGCCATGCGAGCCGGATCGAGATCGAGCTGCGCGCCGATGAAACTGTGTTGATTCGGGACAATGGTCGCGGCATTCCCGTCGACCCGCATCCGAAATTCAAGAATAAATCAGCGCTTGAAGTCATTCTGACGACTTTGCACTCCGGCGGGAAGTTTTCCGGCAAGGTTTATGCGACATCTGGCGGTCTTCACGGTGTTGGGATCTCGGTCGTCAATGCCCTGTCCGAAAGCTTGGTGATCGAGGTTGCACGAGAACGCAAACTCTGGCGCCAGGAATACTCCCGTGGCACGCCGCAAACCCCCTTGAAAGCGATGGGCGATACGCCGAACCGACGTGGCACCACGGTCATTTTCAAGCCGGACCCTGATATCTTCGGCACCAAAATGAAATTTGAACCGGGGCGTTTGTTCCGGATGGCGCGCTCGAAAGCCTATTTGTTCAAGGGTGTGGAAATCCGTTGGAGTTGCGCACCTGAGTTGATCGCCGATAACAGTGATGTACCGGAAAAATCAGTATTGCACTTCCCGGGTGGCCTTCGTGACTTCCTGACGGCGTCACTGGGAACGCGGCCAACACTGACCCCCCGCCCCTTCTCCGGTCATATCGAAGCCGAAAACAGCGTCGGCCGGGCAGAATGGGCTGTGCATTGGCCAAATGATGGCGATGGCTTCATCAACACCTATTGTAACACCGTCCCCACCCCACAAGGGGGCACGCATGAAAGCGGCATGCGTTCCGCCCTGGGGAAAAGCCTTCGGGCCTATGGCGAACTGATCGGTGAGAAGCGCGCAAAAGACATCACCGGCGAAGATATCGTTGGCGAAGCTTGTTGCATGTTATCGGTCTTTATTCCCGACCCGCAGTTTCAGGGTCAGACGAAGGACAAGCTCTCCTCTCCCGAAGGGGGGAAGCTGGTCGAAATGGCCTTGAAAGATCGCTTCGATCACTGGCTGACCGAAGACCCCGCCGGATCCCGGGACTTACTGGATCGGATCATTGAGCGGGTCGATGAGCGTCAGAAGCGAAGGCAGCAAAAGGAACTGCGCCGAAAGACGCCGACACGGAAACTCCGGCTCCCTGGGAAACTCGCTGACTGTTCGTCGGACGCCCGGGAAGGCACAGAGATTTTTCTGGTCGAGGGTGATAGCGCGGGCGGTTCCGCCAAGCAGGCGCGCAACAGGAAAACCCAGGCGATCCTTCCCCTCAAAGGGAAAATCCTTAACGTTGCCAGCGCATCGGCCGACAAACTCAAGCAGAACCAGGAACTGAAGGATATCATCCAGGCGCTCGGCTGTGGTACGCGCGCGGATTTCAGCCTGGAGAAACTGCGTTATGAGCGTGTGGTACTGATGACCGATGCCGATGTTGACGGCGCCCATATCGCATCGCTGCTGATGACATTCTTCTATCGCGAAATGCCGGGGCTTGTGGAAGCAGGGCGGCTCTTCCTGGCAATGCCGCCGCTATTCCGTCTGACTCAGGGTGCCAGATCTGTCTATGCCCGCGATGATGCCCATAAGGACGCGCTTCTAAAGTCCGAATTCAAGGTCAATGCAAAGGTCGATATCAGCCGATTTAAGGGGCTGGGCGAAATGCCGCCGGCTCAGCTGAAAGACACGACCATGGATCCGAAGAAGCGCACCCTTATCCGGGTTGAACTGCCGGACCGCACGAAGGAAGATGAGCTGGATGCCGCAAGGCGCGCGGCCAAGACTGTGGAAACCCTGATGGGGAAGAAGCCGGAATTGCGGTTCAAGTTTATCCAGGAACATGCTGCCTTTGTTAAAGAGCTCGATATCTAACAATCGGGTAATCGGACCTTCGGGCAATCAAAACTTCTGGCAGCCATCAAGATTTAGCATGCATTTAATGATCCGGTTCTTGAGACAATCAGCGTATTTACGCTATAGTTGCTTCAGGAAATGGGGGGCTCATCAAACGCGGCGGTTTCCGTCCGCAGAATGAGGCTCGTGTATCATGACAAACAATCATTCTTCCAAGTTTAGTCTGGGACGTCTTCTTGCGGTCTCCATCGTGGGAACAGTTGCCCTTGTCGGATGCGCCTTCGACGGGTCGTTGCTCTATCGCGAATCCTTCCAGGAACGCTATGACCATGACCAATTGATGGCCTTCAATGGCGACAAGCAGATGCGGTTGGACGTTTACGGGAATCCCTTCGAAGAAAATGCGGATACCGTTGCGACCGCCGTCTCCAAGGCAATGTATGGTCATAATGACGGGCTGCCGATTGAATTCACCGCATCGCCTTCACCGGAAACCTTTGAGCATAATCGCGTCGTGGTCCTGTTCCAGCCGCCACCAAGCGCGATCGGACGCACAGTTTGCGATGGCAGCACCCTGGCATCGGCTGACCCAGGTGCCGGCGGTAACAGTAATGTCGAAGCGCTCATTGCCTTTTGTTGGCGCGGGGCGGAAAGAAGCTCCCTTCGCATCCGGATGGGGGACATTTCAAGCCTGCAAGATCCGTCTTTCGACACTATGTTCAGCCGCGCAACCAACCGCCTCATGCCCTACAAAAATCCATTCTCCGGATCGGAGACCTGCAGGCCGAACTGCTGAAAGCGCCGACTGGATCGTTTGCTGCGATTGAAGTATTGGGAATACGCCAACGCCTGTTGGTTATTGGATCAGTTTGCGCATGTCTCTAAATACACTGGAGTCTGCGCGAACGGTCCATTCGAACAATACCATTTCTACATTTACCAAAGCGATACCGCTATCGCGGAGCCGCCCTTCGGCAAGGCGAACACTCTCCGGGGTCCGGGAAGTAATGGCATCGGCAACCACACACACATCATACCCCATCGCCTTGAACCCAAGCGCGCTTTGCAACACACAGACATGGGACTCGATCCCGCACAGGACCAACTGCGGTCGCGTCAAGGCTGACACGCGAGCCGCAAGGGCATCATCCGCGGCACAGGAGAAATGCGTTTTTGCGAGCACCTCTTCCTCGTCTGCTCGGTTTGCAATCGCTTCAACAGTTGGACCAAGCCCTCGCGGATATTGCTCACTGACCGTGACCGGCACATCAACCAACCGGGCACCATCGATTAACCGGCCGCTATTGGTGATCATTGGTTCGGGGTCATGCATCACCGGAACCAGACGCTCCTGAATATCAATGACGAGCAGTTGTGCATGATCTGCATTGAGTAACATGGCGCCCTAGCCTTCCGCTGAAAGATAATCACAGGATTATTGAAATACTGCGCATCCCGGCAAGGGCACAACAAAATACCGTAACATGCGTCTTTAGAGGCAAATGCCGTCGCATCATTGCGACACTACGCCCAGGATCGTCCAAAAGCGCCTGAAATGCAGGAAAATCGCAGGAAACGCCGTTGACTAGATTAACACGCCCCCTATAGTCCGCCGCGATTTCACCGCAAAAGCATTCTTTTAACAACGGGCAGACCTGACCGAATGACCACTACTTTCGCCGATCTCGGCCTTGGTGACGAGGTCCTCCGTGCCGTCACCGACGCGGGCTATAGCACGCCCACGCCAATTCAGGAAAAAGCCATCCCTGCCGTTCTTATGAACAAGGATATTTTGGGATGTGCGCAAACCGGGACCGGAAAAACCGCGTCCTTTACCCTACCGATGATCGACATTCTGGCTCATGGCCGGTCGCGGGCGCGGATGCCACGCTCTGTCATTCTGGAGCCAACGCGGGAACTCGCCGCCCAGGTCGCCGAGAATTTTGAGACCTATGGTAAGTATCACAAGCTGACGATGGCCTTGCTGATTGGTGGCGTCAGTTTTGGCGAACAGGATCAAAAACTGTCCCGCGGGGTCGATGTTCTGATCGCAACGCCTGGTCGTCTGATCGATCACTGCGAGCGGGGAAAGATCATCCTGACCGACACCAAGATTCTTGTAATCGATGAAGGTGATCGGATGCTCGACATGGGTTTCATTCCCGATGTCGAGAAGCTTGTCTCTCTGATGCCGAAGATGCGTCAGACACTGATGTTCTCGGCCACCATGCCGCCCGAAATTCGCAAGCTTGCACGTCAGTTTCAGGACGACCCGAAAGAAATCACCGTCGCGCCGCCGGCATCGACCGCCGACACGATTGAGCAAGTATTGATCCGCACTGACAGCCGCAAGAAACGCAAGGAATTGCTCCGTATCCTGGAACAGGAAAAGATCGACAACGCCTTGATCTTCCTGAACCGCAAGCGCGATGTGGCAAGCCTCTATCGATCCTTGGAACAAAGTGGTTATTCCGTCGGCGCGTTGCATGGCGACATGGACCAATACAAGCGCATGGAATGGCTTGAAAAGTTCAGGCAAAAAGAAATCACCATCCTCGTCTGCTCCGATGTTGCAGCGCGCGGGTTAGATATTCCCTCGGTCGGGCATGTGATCAACTACGACGTTCCCTCCCACGCCGAAGACTATGTCCATCGTATTGGCAGGACCGGTCGCGCGGGGCGGCAAGGCAAAGCCTTCATGCTCGCCACGGACCTGGACGAAAAACAGATTACATCGATTGAAAAGCTGATTGGCCGGAAAATCGATCTGAATGCCGCAGCCCCATCCCCGACTCCGAAGGCTGAGGCTGAAGAATCCGAAACGCCCAAACGCAAGACCGCCAGCCGGCGCAGCCCAAAGGCACGCGAAGAAAAACAGCCGCCAGAAAGCAGTCGCGAAGACGGACGGGATGCCGAACGCAAATCAAAATCGGAGAAACCATCTCGCCGTAAACGGTTTGCAAATGATGAGGTGGGGTCTGTTCCGGATACATCCGACCTGCCTTTCGGCGAGACCGATCTAGTTCCTGCATTTTTGCGGCGGCCCGGACTTTAGATCCGCCGCTTGAGGTCGAACAGGTCTTGCCATCTCTGACGCTGCTGTTCACTCTTCCGCATCATTCACTATTGGCCGGTTCAATTCGTTGAATTGCGGCAATGAAACCGCCGCTTTGGTCTGCGTTAAGGGAGCAACCACCGATGAAAGCGCTGTTCGTTCAAGTAAAATGCGAGCTCGGTGAAGCCTATAAGGTCGCCGATGCAGCGATCTCGGATATCGAAGAGGTCTCAGAGGTTTATTCTACCTCAGGACAGTTTGATCTTCTCTTGAAATGTTACTTGGACAATGAGTCAGATATTGGCCGATTTGTAACAGATTCCATACAAAATTTACCGGGCGTTAAGGATACTCACACGATAATTACCTTCAAAGCCTTCTAAACGAATCACGCAAACAATAATAAAATAGGCGCAATGGCGGAGTAATTTCATGAGTGATGATCAATCGAATTCGCACGATAGACGATCCAATGACCGGCTTCTAAAGGCTGAAATTGTTAGCCTTGTTCAGTATGTGAAGCGCTTCCGCGAAGAAATCGCGCAAATGGTTCAACGCGACGGAGACCAAACGCGCTTTGAAAGTATGGCGGATCAGTTGGATGCCATCGTCGGTGCGACAGAAAAAGCAACGCATTCTATTCTGGAACGCGCCGAAACCTTGGATACAGTGGCAGAAGAACTCCGCAACTGCGAGGACAAGGCAGAACGGGACAAACTATGTGACAAGCTGAACAATGAATCTCAGCTGCTCATGGAAAACTGCACGTTCCAGGACATTACCGGGCAACGCGTTACCAAAATCGTCCGTTCCATGAAGTTCGTTGAAGAACGTGTCTTTCACATGGTTGATCTATGGGGCGCCGAAGAGATCGAGCGCCTGGCCGAAGAATTTGAAGACCAGAACCGACCGGAAGGCGATGAAGCCCTGCTGCAAGGCCCGGCGCTTGATTCTGAACAAACAATCTCTCAGGACGAAATCGACAAGCTATTCGACTGATCCCCCGAACCCGATTATCCTCTCGAGCATCGCAATTGATGCTCGCCTTTTTAACGGATAGTCGATGCCCCAGCCCCTTGACCGACGCCTTCATGCTTACCGGGAAGACTTGGCCGATGCCCGTTTGGAAGGCCAAGTGGATGCAAAGCAGTTTGTAACAGGTCGCCCGGCATGGGTTACGGCAGCTCCCTCAACCCCGCTTCGTCCCGCACCCGGTCTCTCCCTCGCCTATGACACGGAATTGCTGTTTGGTGAGGCCGTGCGGATTTTTGAGGACGCCTTACCGGCAGACGACGGGATCGGTTGGGCCTGGGTCCAAGCCCAGCGCGACGGCTATGTGGGCTATTGTCCCTCAGCAAGCCTTTCAGCCGGAGAGACACCGCAACCGACGCATTTCCTTTCAGTCGCCAGAAGCCAACGATATGCGGCGCCGAGGCTCAAGCTGCCACCCCAAGACATCCTTACCATGGGCGCGGAAGTCACGGTTGTCGGCATGGATGGAAAATACGCAGCATTGCAGGATGGCAGTTTCGTCTATGCCGATCACCTGCGTCCTATCGACCAACCGGAAACAGACCCGGCATCAGTTGCCTTGAGGTTGTTGGAAACCCCTTATGTCTGGGGCGGTAAGTCGGGTTTAGGATTTGATTGCTCCGCCCTGGTGCAACTCTCCTTACAGGCCTGCGGTATCGCCTGCCCCCGCGACACGGATATGCAGGCGGCGATGACATGGGACAACCTCCCCACCGACAGCGGATCGGATGAGCTGCAGCGAAATGATCTGATCTTCTGGACAGGCCATGTCGGGATGATGTTAAACGGAGCGGAAATCATCCATGCGAATGCAACCGATATGTCCACGCGGATCTGGTCTCTGGACATATTGAGGGACCATATCCTGAAAATGGAGGGGAACACGGTTTCTCGGATCCTCCGCAAGCCACTCAATTGGATGCCTCTTACAGCATCGTCGGACGCGCCCTCATGAGCGATCGCCCCACCGCCGCCCGCAAAGCAGCACCGCCGCGTGCCTGGCAAAGAATGCTCAGCGGGCGCCGCTTGGACCTCTTGGACCCTTCGCCGATCGATGTCGAGATTGAAGATATCGCCCATGGGCTATCCCGTGTCGCCCGTTGGAACGGACAGACCACAGGTGCCTGGGGTTATAGCGTCGCACAGCATTCGGTCTTGGTTGAATTCTTGATCACCAAACTTGCTCCGAAGGCGACCCCGGAAGAACGGATGACCGCTTTGCTCCATGATGCAGGCGAATACGTGGTTGGTGACATGATCTCTCCCTTCAAGGCGGCACTCGGTTACGATTACCGGGAACTGGAGGATCGCCTGCAGTCGGCCATCCACATACGATTTGGTCTGCCCCCGAAAACGCCGGAGCGCCTCAAGAAGCTCATAAAGAAAGCGGACCGCGCTTCGGCCTATGTTGAGGCAATATCGATTGCCGGTTTCTCCGTGACCGAAGCACGGCAGTTTTGGGGGAGGCTCCCCTCACCTTTGGAGTCTGCCCGCCTTGATGCGACGCCGGAGCCACCGGATGAGGCCAAGAATGCCTTCCTGGACCGCTTTCAAAGTCTTTCCACTGCTCTGGGCCGCGAATAACATCGCAAACTCGCCGCAAGCGCTTGAAAGACAATCGGATAATCCGCTACGATACCAACGCGCAATTAAATACAGTTTCCAAGGGGCATTCACATGGCGCTGACGCAAGCGAAGGTCATTCATTTGCGCGAGGTAAAGCCAGCAAAGAAAAAAGCCGGCGCCCGCCCGACCAAGGCGCAGCGCGACTATCTCTGCCGTGGTCTTGGCCAACCGGGCGGAAAGCTGCCGCTGTTTGACGATGTCGGTGCCCGCATGAGTGACCGGACAGTCCGGAGCTGTATCGAACAAGGCTGGGCCGAACCCTGGTTCAACAATCCTCTAAAGCCCGATTGGCTGGTCTGTAAACTGACCGACGCCGGTCGTGATGCAGTCGGACAGTAACCCTATGCTAAGCACCCTGGGACGGTCGCAATGCTTTCTTTAATCCGCGCCCTCCCCGCACCGATCAACACTCTCATCGGCCTCGGAATTTTTGGGGGCGGTAGCTATATCGGCGGCGCGCTGCTCGCGGCGGTGCTGGGAGCACCCGGCGGGATTGAACATTCCACAACAGCAGTAGATGTATCCAGCCCTGCAAGTTCTTCCAATGTCGTAACTGCAGCGCCGACAGCGCCATCGACAGATGCCAGCAGCGTTGCAATCTCTCCGAAAGAGAGCATCGCGCCCGAAGCCTTTTTCGGCACCAATGATCATGCCGCCGTCTATGGCAATGATTTCATGGCTGTGGCAGCGCATCCGGCGGCGTCCCAAACAGCTGCTACGATCCTGCAAGAAGGTGGCCACGCCATCGATGCGCTGATCGCTGCTCAGGCGATGTTGAACCTGGTAGAACCGCAGTCATCCGGGATCGGCGGCGGCGGGTTTCTTCTGTATTGGGATGCAGAGAAACAACGCCTGTTCACCTATGACGGCCGGGAAACAGCGCCAAGTGCCGAGGATGGCGGGTTGTTCCGGAATGCCGATGGATCTTCCAAGAGTTTTTGGGAAGCCGTCGTCGGGGGCCGCTCCGTCGGCGTGCCCGGTCTTCTGTCCATGCTCGACCTGGCACATCGCAATCACGGGGCGCTGGACTGGGATCGTTTGTTCGACCCGGCAATCGATACCGCACGACAGGGCTTTCCGGTCAGCGGACGACTTGCCTCTCTGCTCGCCAAGGATCCGATCCCGGAAGACATGACCGTTGCACGCCAATATTTCTCCCGCGCGGACGGAACACCATTGCAGCCGGGCGATATCCTGGAAAACCCCGAGCTTGCTGATACGTTCCAGATGATCGCAGACCAAGGCATCGGGGTCTTTTACGAGGGTGAAATTGCGGAAGACCTCGTCGCTACGGTTCGCAGCGCGCCCCGTAATCCCGGTGTTCTGACATTAGAAGACATGGCCAGCTATCGCGCAGTGCTGCGTGACAATCTCTGCGCGCCCTATCATCAGTACAAAGTCTGTGGCATGCCACCACCGTCTTCAGGTGGTCTAACCGTCTTGCAAACACTTGGCCTTCTGGAAAAAACCGACCTGCGCACCCTATCCCCCGGCGACCCGAGATCCATTCGCTTGATCGCGGAAGCTATGAAGCTCGCCTATGCGGATCGGGACCGCTATATCGCCGATCCGGATTTTGTGCCGGTCCCTACCGATGGGATGATCAACACAAAATACCTCACCAAGCGGGCAGGCTTTATGGATATGACGTCTGCTCTGAAATCGCCAATGCCACCGGGCAACCCGCCGAAGGGGGATGGCGCGATGTTGCCGGTCATAAATGACGGAACGCTTGAGCTGCCCTCAACAACCCACATCACCATTGTCGATGCGAAGGGCAATGTTGCCTCGATGACCAGCTCCATCGAGATGGGTTTCGGGTCTCGCCTCATGGTTCGCGGATTCCTGACGAACAATCAGCTGACCGATTTCTCGATGCGGACCAAAGACAAGGATGGCACCCCCACCGCCAATCGGGTGGAGGCCGACAAGCGCCCGCGCAGCTCCATGGCGCCGACGATTGTCTTTGGCTATGACGGTCAACCAACCCATGCAATCGGCTCCCCCGGCGGTAGCCGCATCATCGGCTATGTGACCCAGGCCCTGGTCGGCATGTTGGATTGGGACTTGTCGGTGCAGGAAGCCATCGACCTGCCCCATTACCTGAACCGAAACGGTCCGATTGAAATGGAAACGGACAGTCGCTTGATTGTCTTGGCCGGCGATCTGCAAAAAGCAGGTTACGAAGTTAAAATGCGCCCGATGGCGAGCGGTCTGCATGGGGTGCGTATTCTCGGCGATGTGATCGTCGGTGGCGCTGATCCGCGCCGGGAAGGCCTCGCCGTGTCAGAGCGCAACCATGATCCGGATCTGGCCACGGCCTTCGAGAAAGTCATCCCACCAACTTTGTCCGGGAAAGACTGACCGCCCCTCGCCCGCGTTCCTACGCATTTAAATATCAGTGGCAGGAATCCAAGGCCTCACAAATCTAAGCGCATCCCGGGTCGCCAATAGCGGCGCAGCGAGTTCGATCTGATACAGCTACAGCGTCCGGACCGCGCAGTATTGGCCAGCGGCTTTTAAAGCTTTGCACATGGTTTCCGCCCGCGCCTTATCGGAAATCGGTCCAGCATGCAGGCGATAAAAGACGCCTTTTTTGCCCAGATCGACTTTACGGATGACGGGCCGTGTCCCATCCAACACCGCTGGATTCTTGGCCAGCAACTGTTTCCAGCCGCGCTCTGCATTTTTGGGGTCGCGATAGGAAGCCATATGCACGCCGAGCCCACCGGCAGCGGCAGCCGTCGCGCCCGCAACCGTGCCTGAGGCAGCCCCTGCGACGGCAGCACCAGACTCAGCGCCTGTGGCTGGGGCGAGGGCCATTGCGTCTGCTTCCGCAGCCATACCATCGGAATCCATGGCGCCATCCAATTTCATCGTATCCTTCGCCATCTGATCCTTCGCCATCGCATCCATTGTGCTGCCGACAGCCTCGGCCTCGACAGAGGAAACTGGTGGAGCGACATCTCCCGAAGGCGCTATCGGCTTTGGTTCTTCCATCATCATCTCATCTGATGCGGACGCCATCATCGCATCACCGGCACGCATCGCCGGCGGGGCGGAGGCCCAATGATAGCCCGTCAACCAACGCTGATCGGAACCAACACCACTCGGCTTTGCCGCATCCAGTCGGACGTAATGGCCCACTTCAGGCGCATAGTAGAAAATGATTTCATCAGGCCGGCGGCGCCCACAGGCTATCTTGAAGACATCGACCTGCCCGACACGGGCCGCCATCCGCTCCCGCCCTTCAATCACACAGTTCCAATCGAACTCCCAGGCATAGGGGGGCTTGTCGCTGCTAACGGTCGAGCGAAAGGCAATTTCCTTCCCGACTTCAAGCGGGAAGAATTCCGCCGTCATATCGGTGATCAGCCGTTTGCCGCGCCCGGTGGCGCCGCTCGCCCACTCAAGCGCCGGCAATAACGGGTTCGCCGCGGTACGCTGCACATCGCCATTATCTGCGCGCCACACAACCTCGCCATTCTCCTCCACTGCGACCACTTCCCAGGTCACATCGGGATTACTGAAGGCGAAGCGGTCACCAGGAGAATAATGCGGTGGGTGAGCTGCAATCTCCGCCAGTTTAGGATTAAGCGGGCCTGATGGATCATCCACCATCGCGCCATCAGATGGACCCATGCCAAGCATCGAATCCATTTCCGCACAGCCAGCGAGCGCGAGCGCTCCGGCAATCAAGGCGGCGCGAATAGTGTCGACTGGCGAAATGGGCAGGCGCATGGGCGGCCTCCAAGGAATGGCGGGTAAGGCGAAGACCCTAGCCTTTCGGGAGGCTAAGCCAAACAATTCACAGCGGCATCTGACAAAACCCAGTGTCATCAAAGTGTTGCCGGTTCGGCCTTATGCTTGATGGTGCAGGTGAAGAAAGAGAACATCCCCATCCGATTCGACCGAGACGAACCGGAAATTTGCGATTAGACTAGGCGCATCATGACAGACACGATTGAAAACACCGAAACGCCGAAGACCGAAAAACCAACCAAGAAGAGCTGGTTTTCCCGGATCCTGCCAAAACGCCGGAAGCGCAAGGATGGTGCCCCTTGGTGGCGCCCCAGCGCGGCGGCCCTGATCGCACTCGCTGTCCTTACAGGCGGTTTGGCCTTGCGCTATGTCGATCCATGGTTTGTCGAAACAGTGCGCTTGCGTACCTTCGACGCCTATAACCGGATGCACCCTCGCCAACCACCGCCAAAGGGGCAGAATCCCGTAGTAATCATCGATATTGATGAAAAGAGCCTGGAAGAAATGGGTCAGTGGCCTTGGCCACGCACGGTCATCGCCGACCTAATTGCGGCGGCGCGGGACTACCAAATGCCTGTGATCGGCTTCGATATGGTCTTTGGGGAATTGGATCGGACCTCACCTGCTCGAATTGCCGATTCAATTAGACGTGCCTCTGACGATACAGTCGCGGAACTCAAGACCCTTCCGCCAAATGAAGTCATCATGGCCGAAACGATGCGGACGATGCAAACCGTACTGGGTCAGGCCGGAAGTAATGGTCAACAAGTCAAAAAACCCACTGCGATTTCCGCCTTTACAGCTGTGAAAGGTGCAAAGAAAACCGTTGGCGTGCCAGCGGAGGTCGATCTATCGACTTATGCCCCTAGTAACCCAACACTGATCTTTAATCTGGAGACGCTTGAACAGTCGGCTTCAGGCCTCGGTGTGTTTTCCGTCGATGAAGAAGTCGACGGCGTTGTTCGCCGGGTCCCGTTGGTGGTCGAGATCGAAGGTGTTGTTAAGCCCACCTTATCGGTAGAGATGTTACGGGTCGCCTTCAACGCAAGTTCGATCTTCGGATTTATCGATCAGGGGGGGATTCGTGAGATAAGGTTGCAAAGCAAGCAGGGTAACTTCCCAATTCCCACAGATGGCAACGGTCGGCTGTGGGTCTATTACAGCGAACCGGACGCGTTCAATACACCTGATAACACTGGCCGCTGGTATATCTCTGCCAGCGACATCGTGAACCGCCGAATTCCGCCGGAGCGCCTTGCCGGAAAAGTTGGTCTGGTCGGCACATCGGCAATCGGCCTTTACGATATTCGAGCCACCCCGATCGAGCCGCGACTCCCAGGGGTCGAAGTCCATGCCAACATTATTGAAAACATCGTAATGAAGGAGCATGTAGCCTACCCGGTTACGAGTTCTCTTTGGGAATTTGTTGTCGCGGCGCTCGCCGGGCTAGCCCTGATCATTCTTATACCGCGCGTTGGTCCGGTGTTCAGCTTGTTAGGGGGCAGTGTTGCTGCCGGTGTTTTGATTTACACAAGTTGGCACCTGTTTACGGAAGAGCATATCCTGCTGGATGTCACCTACCCGACGACGCTGACCTTTGCGGTCTATGCGGTGATGACCTTTGCGAACTATATGCGTGATGCGGCAGAGAAACGCCAGGTGCGCACCGCATTTGGGCAATATCTCTCCCCAGCACTGGTTGAGCAATTGGCCGAAAACCCGGACATGCTGGTCCTGGGCGGTGAAACCAAGAAGATGACATTGCTGTTCTGCGATGTTCGCGGTTTCACAACGATTTCGGAGCAATATAAGACCAATCCGCAAGGCCTTACCCGGCTGATCAACCGCCTGCTGACCCCGCTGACAGGGGAGATCCTGAAGCGCGAGGGCACCATCGACAAATATATGGGCGACTGCATCATGGCATTTTGGAATGCCCCGGTGGATGTCCAGGGGCAGGAGCTTCGGTCCATTGAATCGGCGCTCGCCATGTTCAAGTCACTCCAGGCCCTCAACGAGGTTCGGGAGAGGGAGGCCGAAGCAGAAGGCATTAAATTCCTGCCGCTTAACATCGGGATCGGGATCAATACAGGCGATGTGGTGGTCGGCAATATGGGTTCCGAGCAGCGCTTCGATTATTCCGTTTTGGGCGATGCCGTAAACCTTGCCGCACGGCTGGAAGGCCAATCCAAGTCCTATGGTGTCGGTGTCGTCCTGGGCCCGGATACGGCGGAGGAGGCCAAGGATACCTATCCAATCTTCGAGCTCGACCAAATCGCGGTGAAGGGGAAGACGGAAGCGGTGAATATCTTCACCGTCGCCGGCGGGATCGAAAGCCGCAATGCCGACTACGAAGCCCTTCTGGCCGATCACAACTCCATGCTGGAAGCCTATCGCAGTCAACGGTTCGATGAAGCCGATGCGCTGTGCACCAGTTGCCAAGGACGCCTGGATGGCGTGCTGGATGGTTTCTACGACATTTATCGGGAGCGTATTGCGGAGTACCGCATCAACCCGCCGGCACCCGATTGGGACGGCGTATTCATCGCGACGACGAAGTAACGCTATTCGGCGCTTGTCCAGTGTCACATTTGTAAGAGGTGGATCAGGTCATGGATTTCGACGAATTCCGGCGGCACGGTCATGCCTTTGTCGACTGGATGGCCGATTATCTGGAAACAGTCGAGGATCGCCCTGTCCGCCCGCAGGTTGAGCCGGGAGAGATCGCCCGGCAGCTCCCCTCCTCGCCCCCGGATTCGCCGGAGGCCATGGCGGATATCTTCGCCGATTTCGAGAACATCCTGCTCCCGGGCATGGTGAACTGGCAGCATCCCAGTTTCTTCGCCTTCTTCACCGCCAATTCTAGCCCGCCCTCTGTTCTGGCAGAGATGCTGACAGCGACCCTGGGCGCTCAATGTATGATGTGGGAAACCTCCCCCGCCGCGACGGAGTTGGAGACGCGGGTCCTCGACTGGTTGCGCCAGATGTGCGGCCTGCCCGGCCCCGATGAAGGCGGGTTCCACGGCGTCATTCAGGACACAGCCTCCAGCGCGATCCTCTGCGCCATTCTGACAGCGCGGGAACGGGCCACCGATTGGGCCGCCAATGTCAAAGGGCTGAAATCCACGCCGCCGCTTGCCGTTTATACCTCTATCGAAACCCATTCATCGACAGAGAAATCCGTGAAGATCGCCGGGCTTGGTGCTGACGCCCTGCGCAAGATCGCCACTACGGATGACTTCGGGATGGACCCGAAGGCCTTAAGGGCCGCAGTTGAAGCCGATATCGCTGCAGGGATTATTCCGGCCTGCGTCATTGCCTCTATCGGGGCAACCGGTGTCGGGGCTGTCGACCCGTTGGAGCCAATCGGCCAGTTATGCCGGGAACATGGTATCTTTCTGCATATCGATTCCGCCTGGGCCGGCAGCGCCTTTATCCTGCCGGAGAAGCACTGGATGCTGGAGGGGATCGACTATGCCGACAGCCTGGTCCTGAACCCCCATAAATGGCTGTTCACCAATTTCGATTGCTCAGCCCATTATGTGCGTGATCCGGATGCCTTGATACGCACACTCACGATCCTGCCTGATTACCTGAAGCATGCGAACCAGGGAGACGTTATCGACTATCGTGACTGGGGTATCGCATTGGGCCGACGCTTCCGGGCCCTGAAGCTTTGGTTCGTTATTCGCAGCTATGGCGTCTCCGGCCTGCAATCAATGCTGCGCGCCCATATCGCGCATACGGTTTGGCTGGCGCAGGAGATCGAGGATGACAAAGGGTTCACTCTCGCCGCCCCCCGACGCTTATCACTGATCGCGTTCCGGTATGTGGCCGGGAATGTCGAGCCTGAGGAAGAAGACAGGCGTACTGATCTATTGGCCAAGACCTTGAATGACAGTGGGCGCCTCTATGTAACACCGACCACAGTGAAGGGGCGCCGCGCAATACGTTTTAATATCGGCCAAACCTACACCGAACGGCATCATGTTGAGGCTGCCTGGAAGGATATTAAGGAAACAGCGGCTGCCTTGTTTGCAGATTGAAACCTTATTCCAAGTTAGAGAGAGTTTAAGATGAAGACCGCCCTACCCGGCCCTTTTGAGACAATTGCCGTAAACGCCCCCGCCGATCATGTGTTGCAAGTCACCTTGAACCGGCCCGAGCGCCGCAATGCCTTCAACACGCAAATGGCAGAGGAACTCTGTTCCGTCTGGGGATGGGCGGCAGCGGTTCCAGCCGGTGAGCTCCGCTGTTTGATCCTGACCGGTGCGGGGGACAAGGCCTTCTGCGCCGGCGCGGATTTGAAGGAACGCAAGGGCATGGATACGGAAAGCTGGCACGCCCAGCATGCCTTGTTTGAGCGCATGTCCTACAACCTGATGGCCTTGCCAATTCCGAAGATTGCCGCCGTTGAAGGGGCGGCCTTTGCCGGCGGTTGCGAGCTGACACTGGCCTGCGATTTCATCCATGCCGCAGAGACAGCCCGTTTCGCACTGACAGAGGTGACACTGGGCCTGATCCCGGGTATCGGCGGGACGCAGAACCTGCCACGCGCAATCGGTGCCAGACGGGCCGCTGAAGTTCTGACGACCGGACGCCCCTTCTCCGCCCAGGACGCGTATGATTGGGGCATGGTCAATCGCCTGACCGACAGCGGTAGCGCTCTTGCTTCAGCGCTGGAAAGCGCAGCAATCATCGCCCGCAATGCGCCACTGGCGGTCCGCGCTGTGCTTGCCGCGATGGATGATGGCGGTGAGGCCGCCCTTCCCAACGGGCTTGCCAAGGAAATAGACTGTTACCGCCCTCTTATCGACACAGAAGACCGGCAGGAAGGCATTCTAGCCTTCAATGAAAAGCGCAAGGCAGTCTTTAAGGGGCAGTAGGACCGACAGTAGGACCCCGAACGCTCTGTCTCCCTTGCCAAACCGGGGGGCCATCTGGTCCAATACCGCGCAACAATACTGGGCTATAGATAAAAACGGTAGGGAATGGCGATGCAGTCCGGCCTGATCAGCAAATTGAGAGTTTTAATTCAGCATGCAGCAATGCTCGTGGTGTTCTGCATCGTCAGCATCGGTGCCGCGCAGGCGGAATGGGAAGAACCTGAAGACCGGCCCATCTATATCAACCAGATTGAGAAATACGGGTTTGTTTTTGTCCGCAAACAGACGGCGGCTGCCGGCTCACTCTACGTCCTGAACAGAGAAGACCTTTCCGGCCGGCAAAATGTGCAAATCGCCTTCGACAAGGACGGCATTCCGCAGATTTTCCGGTTCATCCAGGTCCTAGGCGATAACGAGGTGGTGAACGCGGTCGGCCTTACGCAATCCGTGATCGAGCTGGCACAGGAGATCCGGTTTGGCTGGAAGGGTTTCGAAGACCCGATCCGCAAAAACGTGAACGCCACCATGGCGGAATACAACAAACAGCCGCGCAACTTGGTCCACAAATTTAAGATCACAGAGGGCGTAGAAGGCACGATCCGAACAGATCTTGGCACTGGCGTCGCCGCCATGGACCTGCCAATCCGCTATCCTGAAACCATCCTGCACAAACCGGATGAACTTCGGAAAATCCTGTCGGATCTTTCTTTCCTGCTCATCGATCAAACCGGTAAACGCACGGAATCCTACCACGCCCCCAATGGCCGCTATGTCGCAAACAAGGAAATTGAAGTTCTAAAAGAAGACCAGGAATTGGAGGTCGACGGCGTCCCGGTTCCGGATGAAGAGTTGGAATACGAAATTATCCAGGTAATGGTCACTGGCAGTTGGCGCATTTCCGATGAAAGTGAATACTGCATCCAAGAAGCCCCATCGCCTCTCTGGACATGTTCAAACCTCTACCAACGCGACAACACCTGGATGATTCTCGAAAAGAATGAGGGGCAGGTCAACACAACGGCCTTATCCTACATTATCGAGGGGCACGGAAATCTGCGGAACCTGCCGGTTCTTCGCGTGCCCGACACGTTGGATGCGGATGAGGTTCGTAAATTCGTGACACGCCGGTCGGAGTATTATCGGCAATCCACAGAAGACCAACCGACCAAGGCCTTCTTCGCTGGGAATGGAAACTATGCGGGCCGGTTGGCGGATGATGAAACCGTTATCGGGCGATGGTCGGTCCTACACGACGGCAGGCGCTGCCTTCAACAGGTCTTTCCAGAGGAACTCGATTGGCAATGCCATTTCCTGCGAGAAACCGATGGCGGCACATTTGCGCTCATCGATGAGGACGGAAATGTCATCCGGGAAGCGGTTATGAAACTCGGAAATCCCGAGAATCTCTAGCCACGGATCGTTTCGGGTAACTCAAATACCAGCCGCATCATCGACCAGAAGCTGCGGCTGTTCGCGGCCCTGCCAAGAATCAATCCGCAGCTTACCCGCGATGTGAATAGGACGCCCCGCCTTTGACTGAAACAGGAACTCACCAAGGGGTTGATCCGCCACGCGGAAGGCAATGGCCTTAAGCCGTCCGCCCCCCTCCCCGGTCAGCACCAACCGCACATGGTCTTCGCCGACGCGGGCGGCCTCGACAATCCGCGCATGCGTAACGGCAAAGCGGGGTTCCGGATTACCAGCACCGAAGGGCTCAAGCTCTGATAACGCCTGGATCAGATCGAGCGATGCACCCTGCACAGAAACGGCACCATCAAGCCTCAAGGTCGGCACGATCCCCCCGGGGCCGACTTCCGCCACAATCCGGTCTGACAGGAATTGTGCGAATTCTTCGGCCATATCACGGGCCACAGTGAAGCCGGCTGCCATTTTGTGACCACCGCCATTGATCAGCAGCCCTTCCTGCCGGGCCGCGATCACGGCGGCTCCTAAATCCACGCCCTCAATCGAGCGTCCGGATCCCTTACCGATTCCCTCGTCATCAAAGGCAACGACACAGGCAGGCCGCTGATAACGTTCTTTCAACCGACTGGCGACGATACCGATAACCCCCGGATGCCAGCCATCCGCAGCGGCCAGGACCAGTCCATCGGTTAAGGTCCCGCCATCGCCTGCCGACAACTGGCCAAGCGCGGCACCCAGGCATTCCTGCTCCAAGGCACGGCGTTCGGTATTGAACCCATCCAATCGCTGGGCAATCTCCGCCGCGCGTCCAGGGTCGTCTGTCCCTAGCAACTCGGCGCCCAGCCCCGCTTCTCCAACGCGCCCGCCAGCATTCACTCTTGGCCCCAGCAGAAATCCTGCATGATAAGGCGTCGGCGCCGCATCAACGCGTGCCACATCGGACAAGGCCGCAAGTCCAGGATTTCGGCGAAGCGCCATAATCTTCAGGCCTTGCGTTACCAATGCGCGGTTCACACCAACCAGCGGCACGACATCGCAGACGGTGCCCAATGCAACGAGATCAAGCCATTGTCGAAGATCAGGCTCGCGGCGTCCTGACCCATAGGCGCCGGCATTTCGAAGCCATCTGTTAATCGCAACGGCCAGCAGAAATGCGACCCCCACCGCCGCCATCTGGCCATGGGGGCTTGGGTCATCCAGGCGGTTTGGGTTCACAATCGCAGCCACATCCGGCAGGCGCGGTTCTGCGATATGGTGATCGACCACGATCACTTCCAATCCCGCTTCCGTCGCGCCTTCAAGCGGATCGAAAGCCGTGATCCCGCAATCGACCGTGATCGCAACAATGGCTCCCGCTTCTTTCAACTTCAGAAGCGCCGGCAAGTTCGGTCCATATCCTTCTGCAATGCGATCTGGGATATAAATGATCGGCTTCCCGCCCACCGCCTCGAAGAAGCGCCTCAGAAGGGCGGAAGAGGTCGCGCCGTCCACATCATAATCGCCGAAGATGGCAATTGCTTCACCATCCAGAATGGCGCGTCCCAAACGCTCCGCTGCCTTATCCATGTCCAGCAGATGCGATGGATCGGGCAAATCTCGCTTCAGGGCGGGGTCAAGGAATGCCTCAACCGCTTCTTCCGCGACATCACGCGCAGCAAGCGCGCGGGCCACTGGCTCCGGCAAGCCATGGCGCTGCGCAATCGTGGTGCTTGCCCGGTGGTCGGCCTTTCGCTCCACCCAGCGTTTACCGTCGGCGGAGGTCTCTATTCCCAGAAAAGCGGTTGCCGGGTCCAAAGGATCAACCGAGCGCGCCCTTACGCGCATAGTCGTGGGTGCCTTCGATCCGGCGAACCGTGCCGGTAGCCGAGCGCATCACCAATGTGCTGGTCCGCGCGCCCCCTGGGAAGGTATGCACACCGCGGAGCAATGAGCCATCCGTCACACCGGTTGCCGTGAAAATCACATCGCCTGCCGCAAGCTCGAGCAATTCGTATTTGCGGTCCAGGTCCGTGATACCCCATTTATCGGCACGCGCCTTCTCGTCATCATTCCGGAACAACAGGCGTCCCTGGAACTGACCGCCGATGCAACGCAGCGCGGCGCAGGCCAGAACACCTTCCGGCGCACCACCCGATCCCATATAGAGATCAATGCCGCTGTCCGGCTGGGACGTCGCAATAACCCCATAGACATCACCGTCACCGATCAGGTTGATCCCTGCACCGGCTTCCCGCACGGCCTTAATCAGGCCGCTATGGCGCGGACGATCCAGAATGCAGACCATCAGATCGGAAATGGAACGTCCCGTCGCATCAGCCAGGTTCTTCAGGTTCTCCGCCGGGCTGGCGTCCAGATCGACCAGATTACTTGGCAAACCGCCACCGACAGCGATTTTCTCCATATAGACATCCGGCGCGTTCAGCAGCTTGCCTTCTTCCGCAAAGGCCATGACAGCCAAGGAATTCGGCAATCCTTTCGCCGTGATTGTCGTGCCCTCAAGCGGATCGAGCGCGATATCCACGCGCGGACCATTTCCGGTGCCAACCTCTTCGCCGATATAGAGCATGGGAGCCTCATCCCGCTCCCCTTCGCCAATAACAACACGGCCTGCAATATCGAGCCTGTTGAGCGCCTTACGCATCCCGTCTACGGCAGCCTGGTCCGCTGCCTTGTTGTCGCCACGGCCAATCCACTTATGAGCCGCGATGGCGGCAGCTTCCGTTACCCGTGCGGCATCGAGAACCAGGTTGCGGTCCATACTGCTCATCTTCGTTCTTTCCTCCGAATGAATCCGACAATGCCGGAAGTGTTCTGTCTTCTGTGTTCTGTCTTCTGTGTTCTGTCTTCTGTTCAGGCAGCCCTAAATCAAACCGGACAGTTATGCCAGTCAGGCGCCAAAGCGTTCGATGCGGATCAGATACGGCTTTTCGCTGACCGTGTCCAATGCCGCGATCGCCTCAAGCGCCCCAATCATCCGACTTTCTTCGGTTTCATGCAGAACCAGGACGACATCAACCGGCTCATCAGGCGCGCGGCCTCTTTGTATAATCGATTCCATCGAAATCGCCTGATCTCGCAGAATGCCTGTCACCTCTGCGATCACACCGGGGCGGTCTATCACGCGCATCCGCACATAATAGCCCCCTTCGCGGCCATCCATCGACAGACTTCGGCTTTCCGCCAAGGCATCCGCCGGCATACCGAATGCATGACCACCCCGGCCAGCAGCGATATCGCAGATATCGGCGGCAACTGCAGATGCCGTAGGACCGGCACCGGCGCCGCGCCCGACAAAAACAGAGGTCCCGACAAAGTCGCCTTCGGTCACAACCGCATTAAACACCCCATCGACCGCAGCAACCGGGGCTGCGGCAGGGACCAGAGTCGGATGGACGCGCTGACGGACCCCATCTTCCCCGCCATCAACGATCCCCAACAGCTTGATCTCAAACCCGAGCTCACCCGCATATTGAAAATCTTCTGCCGAGATACTGCGAATGCCTTCGATATGGACATTGGCAAAATCAACCTCTGTCCCGAAGGCAAGGCTCGCCAGCAGGGCCAGTTTATGGGCGGCATCGACCCCATCGACATCAAAACTGGGATCAGCTTCAGCATAGCCCAGTTCTTGTGCTTCAGTCAGGATATCACCGAAATCCCGCCCAGTATCGCGCATCGCGGAGAGGATATAGTTACACGTCCCATTCAGGATACCGTGTAAGCTCGACACCTGATTTCCTGCCAGGCCTTCCCGGATTGCCTTGATGATCGGAATGCCACCGGCAACGGCTGCTTCATAGGCCAGAGTAACACCGGCTGCTTCCGCCGCCTTGGCAAGCGCGGTACCGTGTTCCGCCAACAGCGCCTTATTCGCCGTAACCACGTGGTGCCCGGCCGCAAACGCTGCTTCGCAAGCCAATTTCGCAGGGCCTTCGGAACCACCGATCAGTTCGACCAGAACATCGTACTCAGCCTCCGTGGCCATAACCGCCGGATCGTCGTACCAGGCAATCGCGGACAGATCGACACCACGGTCCTTCGTCTTGTCCCGCGCACAGACGGCAGTTACTTCGATTGAGCGGCCGCCGCGCTGAGCCAGACTGTCCCCATTCGTTTGGAGGAGCGAGAGCAAACCACCCCCGACCGTTCCCAGCCCTGCCACCGCGATCCGTAACGCTTCGGCCATACCAAATCCTCTTCTATCCACTCAGTCCCAATTCACTTGGCATCAAAGCCCCATGGGAAGATGCCTTATTCAGCAGCAACGCTACCTTCTTGTCCCAAAAAACTCTTTATTCCTCGTACGGCTTGTCGAATGCGATGCGTGTTTTCCACCAAGCCAAAGCGGAGATGACCTTCCCCATACTCGCCGAAACCGACGCCCGGTGCCACCGCAACGCCAGCCTTATCCAGCAACAGCTTGGAAAACTCCAGCGATCCCATATTCCCGAACCGCTCCGGCATCGGAGCCCAGACAAACATCGTCGCTTCAGGGGACGGGACTTCCCAACCCGCGCGCGCCAGCCCGTCGACAAGCACATCCCGCCGTTCCCGATAGACAGCCCGGATTTCATCGACGCAATCCTGAGGACCATTCAAGGCGGCCGTTGCCGCTACCTGGATCGGCGTGAAGGCGCCGTAATCCACATAGGACTTAACCCGTGTCAGGGCCGCGATCAGCTTCCGGTTCCCGGCCGCGAACCCGATGCGCCACCCCGGCATCGAATAGGTCTTGGACAGTGAGGAGAACTCAACCGCGATCTCCCGCGCGCCCGGCACCTCCAGGATCGAGGGCGGCGGCTCCCCGAAGTAAATCTCTGAATAGGCGATATCCGAGAGGATATAGATTCCGTGTTCCCGACAGAACGCAACGGCTTCCGCATAGAAATCAAGGTCGACACATTGTGCCGTCGGGTTCTGGGGAAAGTTCAATACGACGGCAAGCGGCTTTGGGATCGAATGTGCGACTGCCCGCTCCAGCGCTGCCATGAAGCTTTCCCGGAAGGAGGCCCCTTCCCCTTCGGCAGCAGGCAAATGACGGATGGCGCCGCCGGCAATGATGAACCCGAAACTGTGAATTGGATAGCAGGGATTGGGTACCAGCACGATATCGCCGGGACTGGTGATCGCCTGGGCGAGGTTCGCAAGCCCCTCCTTTGAGCCCAGGGTAACAACGACCTCGGTCTCCGGGTCCAGATCTACATCGAAGCGCCGCCCGTAATATCCAGCCAGTGCTTTTCGAAGCCCGGGAATCCCTCGGCTGGTTGAATAGCGGTGCGTCTTCGGATCCTGGACAGCCTCAACCATCTTTTCAACGATATGCGGCGGGGTCGGTTGATCCGGGTTCCCCATACCAAAATCGATGATGTCTTCCCCACGCGCTCTGGCCGCAGCTTTAAGGGCGTTCACCTCAGCAAATACGTAAGGGGGCAGGCGTTTAATACGGTGAAAAGTTTCAGTCATCGGTCGATCTTGTTCGATATCATTTCATTTTATCGGGGGTTGGGTCAGGTTAACCGCGAAATCCCATCTTCAAACAAGGACGGTGATTACAACGTAAATCCCCCCGATCCCCCATCGGCGGGCTATCCCATACACTAGCGGAAGCAGGCGGGAAACCGGGAAAACACTAGAAGGTGATGTAAATTTCCGCGCGGCGGTTTCCAGCAATGCCCGCTTCGGATGTTTCCGCAAAGCGCGGTTCTCTGTCACCGCGTGCGTCCACTTGAATATCGGCCTGGGTCAATCCTTCGGCCATCAGCGCTTGCGCCACTGATGTCGCCCGATCCAAAGACATTTTGTAGTTAAGCAAGGCAACGCGTTCCGCACTTTCGCCCGTTGTCGCGCTGGAATGACCGATGACACGCACGGCACGGCCGCCACGACCATATATCTGTCGAACCTGATCGATCACATCCAGATCGCGACCGGTCAAGCGCGCACTGCCATCCTGAAAGTAGATGGTCGCGATAAGCTTCGTTTCACCGACCGGCGACGCCACTTCGCGTACGGCCTGTCCTGCCCCTGCAGATTGTCCGAGATCGGCAGCAGACGGTGGAACTGCTGCCGCCCGCGTCAGTTCGGGCTGTGACGTCGTCAATTTCGCCGGTGCCGGTGCTGCAAGAGGCTCAGGCTGCGGAGCAGGACGCGCGGCTTCGCTTGGCGCAACAGGGTCAGGCGGCAAGCTTGGATCGCGCGGCACCGCTGCGGTTTGGAGCGATTCTGCCAGTGCTTCCCCGGACGCGGCCTTTGGCACAGGTGCGGGCGTCGGAGGTGCCGTCGGCGATGGGGCTTCGGTCGAAACCTGCGGCAAAGACGGCGCTGCCGTCGCCACTTGTTCGGAGACTGTCGGTGGTTCGCTAGGCGCCTCTACCGGCAGCGGTTCTTCAAGTTCGATGCGAGATTGCGGGATCGGTCGTTTCCGTGTCGGTGGCGCCTGTTTACGAATGATTTCATCGCTATATCTCGCGTTAGACTTATCGGCCAGCAAGCCGTCGCGCAGCGCTTCGTATTCGCGTTTTATCTCAGGAATCGCCGGGTTCTCTGGAACTGTACCAAGCTGAGGAAAATCACCATCCTCGCCAGGGATTGGCTTCGGTTCGGTGCTCTCTTCATCATCATCGCTGATCCAATTGACCGGATTGACGGCTTCGACCACCTCACGAGAGGTTTCGCAGGCACTCAGTGTGCCGGCGAGCAATAGCCCGAGCATAAGATGGACCAAAAGAGTTCGCGCAGATCGCAAGCGGTACATCGTAAAATCCAGAATTGTTCGCAACGAGTTTTGATCGACCGGGATATTATCATTTTCCAATCACGGCCCTAACGACAGTACCTAAGCGAGTCGCCCCGGATCGGCAAGATGCCTGACCTCTTTACCTGACCTCTTTAGCAGAGAACTTTAGCCGCAGTATTAACCCAAATCATTCCACCCAAGCCCATAGCACATCGCGGATATTCTCCGCCCCCGTCGCCAGCATCACCAAACGATCAAAACCGAGCGCCATCCCCGCGGCGTCCGGCATCTCAGAAAGTGCCGACAGGAACCTATCGTCAATTGGATAGCATTTGCCATAGAGCTGTTGTTTCAACGCCATATCCGCTTCAAATCGCGCCCGTTGCAAAACAGGGTCAGTCAGCTCGCCAAAGCCATTAGCCAACTCTACCCCTGCAACATAGAGCTCAACCCGCTCAGCCAGGAGAGGATCAGAAGGCTTCGGGCGCGCCAGTGCCGCCATCGAGATCGGGTAATCCGTCAAGAAAGTCGGTCGGCCTACGCCGAGCGTCGGCTCAATCCGTTCCGCAAATATCCGAAAGAAGATGTCGTCCCAACGATCTCCCTCCGCCACCCGGATGCCGATCCCCGCCGCCGCCTCGGCAAAGGGGCCGGGTTCCGGGTCTTCGGGACAATCCTCGAAGAAGCGCCGCAATTCGAGACCACAATGATTTTGGAAGGCTTCCTCTACCGACAGAATTTCCGGTTCTGCGAAAGGATCACAGGCCATATCACCAAAGGTGAAGACATTCGTGCTGGTTGCGTTGGCCGCGGCCCGAATCAGCTCACGAGCATCCGCGATCAACGTCTCATAACCAGCCCCTGCCCGATACCACTCCAGCATCGTGAATTCCGGACTGTGTGTCGGCGACCCTTCCGCATTCCGGAAAACCCGCGCCGCCTGCCAGATCCGTTCCATCCCGCCGGCCAGCAGTTTCTTCATGGCGAATTCAGGGCTTGTGTGCAGATATCGTGTTCTCGGCGTACCAGCGCCCCCCGGTCCCTCAAGCTGCGTTTCAAAGGCCGAGAGATGCGGCTCCAACCCTGGGCTGATCTGAAGTGCCGGGGTTTCAACTTCAACAAATCCCGATGCTGAAAAATGCTCAGCAATCGCCTGCTTTATGGCGGCTCGCCCCTCAAGGTGCTGTCTTTTCGCGCCAAGGATCGCTGGATGCCACCATTGTTTTTCGGGCTCTTCAGGCAAGGCCATAGTCGTTTCCTTCCAAGATCACGCGCGCAAACAATCTAAGACCATAGTCCTTCATTCCGGCCTTGGCTTGCCTCGCTCGGGGCGTGGTGGTACGAAGCGCCGCGATTAACCACGCCATGAGCCAAGCCGCGCGCATCACGTTTCCAAGATGCAGTCAGTTCGCTAATAGGCAAGCTGCTTCACGGAACGCTGCGCACCGACAGTCGCCGGGCGCCAAAAGGGACAAGTCTCGCCATGAAAGTCAACGCGATCAGCCTACGTCCGGGCAATGCCATCCATGTCGACGGAAAGCTCCTCGTCGTCGTGAAGAACGATATCCTGCAACCGGGTAAGGGCGCTTCGGTTGCACAAGTCGAAGCACGGGACGCACGAACCGGAACCAAAACCAATTTGCGCTTCCGCACGCAGGAATCGGTTGAGGCCGCTGAGCTTTATGAAACCAACTACACCTACCTGTATGAAGGCGATGACATCTATCACTTCATGAATGCTGAAACCTATGACCAGCTTGAAGTGCCGGCGGATGTGATCGGCAATCCTGCCGCTTTCCTGCAGGAAAATATGACCGTCTCGATCAAAACTCATGAAGGCGCGCCGCTTTCGGTTCAGCTGCCTCAGAAGGTCGTGATGGAAGTGACGGAAGCTGATCCGGTTGTTAAGGGACAGACCCAGTCTTCTTCCTACAAACCGGCGAAGCTGGAAAATGGTGTATCGACCCTGGTCCCGCCGCATATCGAGGCTGGTACCAAGATTGTCGTCAACACCGAAGACGCCTCCTATGTTGAGCGCGCAAAGTAGTATTTTTCAAAGCGTTATCGCATTAACCTAACGTATTTTATACGTTGATCTTAAAAGAAGGACCGGCGCGATGATCATCCGCTCCGCCAATCTCAATGTCATGATGCGGGCGGCTCAAAAGGCGGGCCGCGCCCTGGTCCGGGACTTCGGAGAAATCGAAAACCTCCAGGTCTCAACCAAAGGCCCTGGCGATTTCGTTTCCAACGCTGATCGCAAGGCCGAAAAAATCATCCGTGAAGAACTGCAGAAGGCCCGGCCGGATTACAGCCTGCTGATGGAAGAATCCGGTGCGCATGTCGGCGAGGACAAGGATCGGCAGTTCATCGTCGATCCCCTGGATGGCACGACGAACTTCCTGCATGGCCTACCCCATTGGTCCATCTCGATCGGTTTTGAAGAAAACGGTGAGGTCCTGGCCGGCTGCGTTTATGATCCGATCAAGGACGAGATGTTCTGGGCGGAGCGCGGCAAAGGGGCCTATCTGAATGATCGTCGTATCCGGGTTTCTTCCCGCAACCGACTTGATCAATCGATTGTTGCGACCGGTATTCCCCATATTGGCCGCGGCGATGATAACCGTGGGCAGTTTATTGAGCGACTGAACCGCGCCATGACGCAAACTGCCGGTGTCCGGCGATGGGGCACAGCATCGCTCGACCTCGCTTATGTTGCAGCGGGCCGCTTTGATGCGTTTTGGGAGCGCGGGCTGTCGCCCTGGGATGTCGCAGCCGGTATCATCATTGTGAAGGAAGCCGGTGGTATCTTGAGGGACGGTGACGGCAAGCCCTACCGATTCGACGCGCCAGACATCCTGGCGAGCAATGAACGACTGCAGAGCGGCTTTCAGAGCCTGATTAAGGACAAAGCGGTCACAAAGCTGTCACATTAAGCGAGAATCGGCCATATTTTTGGCGAATCGGTTGTCGCATCTCTTTTCCATCGGGTATCCTTTCATATCTGCTGGGCATATCATTTGCCCGGTCTCTGGTCTGTTGTGGTTTTTCGAGCCAAAAGGCCAGGCAAACAGATTGAATGAGCAAAGAGTACCACCAGGATTGGACCAAAGCGATGCGCCAGTATCAGAAATCGCCCCTGCCGAATTCCCACATCAAAGTACGAATTGGCGTGAAAGGCATAGGCTGCGCCAAACTGATGAAGAACGGTGTAACTTATGCGGCGATTGGTTTGGCGGGGCTGCTGTCCCTGTCAGAGGCTGACGCCCAGTCCTACTACCAATCAATTGGACGGGTAACGAATCCGGTTGAGGTCGATACCTCCGTTCTGGAAAAACTAGGTGAGCCGACGACGCTACCGGATTTGTTGCGCCAGGGCCCGATTGTCATTGGACGCAGCAGCAATGTGCCGGGAGCCAGTCGGACTTCAGCACCGACTTCCGCTGTGACGCCAACACCGGTGGCAGTGCCAACCGCCCCACAATCCGGATTGGCGAGTTCCGCAGTGACACCGTCTCCTACTTCAGCACCGACACCAGTGCCCGCTGCCGCCCCGAAACCGGCACCGGCCGCCGCGCCACAGTCGGGATTGGCATCGCTCTCAAACACGCCTGAAGCCGCCGCCATCACGCCACAGAAAACGGCAAAAGCGCCGCCTGCCCCGCCACCCAATGAGTTACTGGAGCCGGAAACACCAAAGCCGGCAGTTGCCGCGCCTGAGCCACCACCGGCCCCGAAACCGGTCCCTCAACCTGCTGCAGCTGAAGCAGAACCTGCGCCTGAGCCAACACCAGAGCCTGAAGCCGTCGCGGAGACACCGACGCCTCAACCTATCGCAACGCCCCAACCCGTTGCAACGAGTACGTCAACGGAGGCGTCTGATAGCGCGTCATCTGGCACCTTCCAGCCGCCGCCAGACAACGAGGCCACAGCAGCCGCGGAAGATCAGACAGATACTGGCGAGACTGAAAGCTCTGATACCGCTGGTCAGGTAGCCGCTTTGACCCCGGCCGTGGCTGATCCCAATGTCATCTCCAGCAATCCGAATGGGTTCTCAATTAAGTTCCAGTCTGACAAGCAAGATCTGCCGCCGGGCGCGAAGCCGGAGCTGGAGACACTCGCGGCCCAGATGCGGGACAATCAAACCATGCGGGTTAAGCTGGTTGGATATTCCGCGCCGATTGGGTCTTCTGCCAGTCAGTCGCGCCGTATGTCGCTTTTCCGTGCCCTCGCCGTGCGAACCTATCTGTTGAAGCAGGAAATCAGCAGTCGACGCATCGATGTGCATGCGCGAGGTGACAAACTACCGGATGAAGGCGAAGCCAATCGTGTCGATGTCGAAGTGCAGCGGTAAGAGAAATACAGCGGTAAGAGCCTCACCACCTTGTAAAAATTCGATCATCCCATTGCGCCAAAGTCAGCCAGTTACGGCATCGGAAACCAAACCAGGGGAACGCGTCTCGTGAGCAAACCGAACTCATTCTTGATCCGAATGGCGTTGTTCCTTGTCCTCGTCGCCGGCGGAACCGCGCTTCTCTATCCCGCACTTGAAGAAGCCTTCATGGCTAACCCGGTGATTAACGGTGTTATCCTGGGCGTTCTCGCAATCGGGATCGGCCACGCTTTTCGGGTCGTGACTGGACTGGGGCTGGAAATCAATTGGATTGAACGATTTCAACGCGGTCGCGATGGCGGCACCATTTCCCCCAAAGACGCACCACGATTGATGGCCTCGGCAGCAACACTTCTTTCGAAACGAAGCGAGCGAACCGGACAGTTGCAACTGAATGCAGGCGGCATGCAGACCATCCTGGATGGCGTTGCAACGCGATTGGATGAAAGCCGGGAAACCAGTCGCTATGTGGTCGGGCTTCTGGTCTTCCTCGGCCTGCTTGGAACGTTCTGGGGATTGTTGGAAACGGTCCGCAGCGTAAGTGATGTGATCGGCGGTCTCAATCTGGCTTCTGCCGATGTTGCGGGCGCCTTCGAAGACTTGAAAGCCGGGTTGAAGACACCGCTTTCCGGCATGGGAACGGCCTTCGCCTCCTCCCTCTTCGGTCTCGCCGGCTCTCTCATCCTCGGCTTTCTGGCTCTGCAAGCGGGACAAGCACAGAACCGCTTTTACAATGACCTCGAAGAATGGCTCTCCAGCCTGACGCGGCTGTCTGGCGGTGCGATTGGTGGCGATGGTGATCAATCGGTACCGGCCTATATCCAAGCCTTGCTGGAGCAAACGGCGGACAGTCTGGAAAACCTGCAGCGCACAATGGCGCGATCGGAGGAAAACAGGCTTTCCTACCAATCGGAAATCGCCGGTCTTAATCAGAAACTGGGCGCCCTGACCGACACGATGCGGACCGAACAGCAGTTGATGCTGCGGATCGCCGAGGGCCAAAGCGACTTCAATACTTCAATGCAGCGAACGCTTGAACGAAGCACCAATGGCGGTGGTGGTGACGACCAATCAAGGCAGCATCTGCGCAACCTTGATGCCCATATGACCCGATTGATTGAGGAACTGGGCCGGGGCCGCGCTGAAACCGTCCAGGAAATCCGCGGCGAAATTCGTTTGCTGGCCCGGACCATCGCCGCTAATTCCGCCAATCCCGGCAGTCAACAATAGCACCGCCGCGGGAGCGATAGATCATGGCCCTGTCGCGCAGACAGCGATCCAACCAGGATATCTGGCCCGGCTTTGTCGACGCCTTGGCGACGCTGTTGATGGTGATCATCTTCCTGTTGTTGATCTTTGTCGTCTCGCAACTCTATCTCAACGAAGCCATCGTTGGCCGGGACCGCGCGCTGGACAAGCTGAACAGCAAGGTCGCCGAACTGGCGGATATGCTGGCGCTTGAGCGGGAATCCAATGCGGACTTGCGGAACGAAGTGGATGATCTCTCCTCCAATCTTCGCAGTTCTCTTTCGCAACGGCAGTCTCTGGAAGAACAGCTGCAACAGCTGCGCGTGCGCTATGCCGACCTGCAATCGGACCATAAGACCCTGCGCGCCGAGCATGACGCCCTGGTGTCGGAAAAAGACAAAGCCGATTCCGAATTGGAAGACGCCTATAAGACCATTGAAGCGGATGCGGCAAAGATCGAGCTTCAACTGGCGACGTTAGCCAATTTAGAAGACAGGATCGAAGCACTTGAAGCGCTGCGGGAAGAGCTGACATCGAAGCTTACTGATGCCGATCTGCGGCTGGACCTCGCCGCGACGGATTTGCTAAAACGCGAAGAAGAGCTGGCGGCGAAAGACGAAGCGCTGATCATCAAGCGGACGGAAGCGCAATTCAACCAAGAGCAACTGATCGAAGCCCGGGCAGAGATCGCCTTGATGAACAAGCAATTGCGTGAACTGTCCGACCAAATCTCACAATTGAATGAGCTGCTGGAAACCTATGAGGAGCGCGACGAGGAATCCCAGGCCCAGATTGCGGATCTGGGGAAGCGGTTGAACCTGGCACTCGCGAATAAGGTACAGGAACTCGCCCGCTACCGCTCTGAGTTCTTTGGGCGGTTGCGGGAAATATTGGGATCGCGCGATGACATCACGATCGTCGGGGATCGCTTCGTCTTTCAGTCCGAAGTGCTGTTCGCGCAGGGTCAGGCAGAGCTTGGCAGTGAGGGGAAGATCCAACTTGCGCGCCTCGCCCTCACGCTCCTACAGATCGCGGCGACCATTCCGCCGACACTCGATTGGGTCTTGCAGGTCAATGGCCACACGGACCCCGT
This sequence comes from Alphaproteobacteria bacterium, assembly GCA_006844765.1. Lineage (GTDB taxonomy): Bacteria > Pseudomonadota > Alphaproteobacteria > UBA8366 > Aestuariispiraceae > SPJV01. Next base: position 81,727 of record SPJV01000077.1, read on the forward strand.
CCCGATTGCGACATCGCGCTTCCCATCCAACTGGGAGCTGTCAGCCGCACGCGCGATTTCGGTCGTGAAGTATCTGGAGAGCCAAGGGATACCGGCTGAGAACATGTCAGCGGCGGGCTTTGCCGAACATCACCCGCTGGTCGAAGGCAGCACCCCCGATGCCTATGCGAAAAACCGCCGTATCGAGTTAAAACTGACCCAACGCTAAGCCTTATCAGGCTTTTGTAAGCAGCATGGACGAGACTTGCTCTGCAATGGCCAGACAGGCGGTGAGCCCCGGGCTTTCGATCCCGAACAAGGCAACATGGCCAGCGATTCCGGTTTCTTCCGGCCCCAGGATCGCAAAATCCTGCGCCGGAGCACCCGGGCCTGCCAATTTCGGACGCACGCCGGCATAGCCGGGAACAAGGCTGTCATCCTCGAGCTCTGGATAGTACCGCCGGACAGCATCATAGAACTGCGCGGCGCCCTCCGCCTCGACAGTATAGTCGATATGATCCAGCCAGACCGTATCCGGCCCGAACCGCACAGATCCTGCCATATCAAGTGTCACATGCACCCCCAACCCATGTTGTTGCGGCATCGGATATATCAGTCGGGAGAAGGGCCGCGCACCGGACAGCATATAGTATCTGCCCTTACAGTAATGCGGCTGCGGGATCAGGCTTTCACCGAACCCCGCCGTTTCACGGGCAAGCGGCGGCGCCCAATGGCCGGCAGCATTCACGATCAGATCTGCACCCAATTGCATGGGGGCAGCCCCACCAGTTTCAACGACAAAGCCCTGCCCGTTACGCGCTATTCGTTCCACCGGCGATTCCAGCGCCAGGAAGCCGCCCGCATTCTCCAAATCCCCAAGCAGGGATAACATCAATCCGTGGCTATCCACGATTCCGGTCGTGGGTGACAGCAGGGCTGCCTTACAGGACACCGACGGTTCCAACGCACGCACCGCAGCCGCGTCCAAATGGGTAAGGTCACCGACACCATTCGCAGCAGCCCGGTCGCGAATGGCAGCAAGGCCATCAACCTCCGCCTCATCCGTCGCAACGATCAGTTTTCCGCAGCGCCGATGCGGCACGCCCCTATCGGCACAATAGCGATAAAGCATCTCCTTACCGGAAACACAGAGCGTCGCCTTCAGGCTGTCTTTCGGGTAGTAGATTCCAGCGTGGATGACCTCGCTATTTCGCGCGCTGGTCTCGGTACCGAAGGCATCGGCAGCCTCCAATACCGCGACATCCTTCCCGGCTAACGCTAGGGCGCGTCCGATGGCAAGGCCGACAACCCCTGCCCCGATGACGACGGCATCAATACGATCCACCCCAGTCTCCTCCGCAATAGGCCGTTGTAAATCAACGGGCTTGCATGTCCTTTCGCTTCGCATACCCTGCCGATCTTACTTCAGCAAGGCAGACTGTTTTCAGTAGTATGGGAGGGTTTGAAAACAATGGATACCAAGTATGGCAAGGCCCTGCATGACGATACAGTCGCTATCCATACCGGCCGCCGCCCACATGCGCATTACGGTGTCGTAAACCCACCGGTCTATCATGCCTCCACCATCCTACATGAGACGGTGGATAGCTGGGAAAACCGCAGCCCCCGAAGATATACCGAGGATGAGCGCGGCGCAATGTATGGTCGGGTTGGCACGCCGACGCTCTTTCCCTTGGAAGAAGCCATCACGGCACTGGAAGGCGGGGCAGACACGGTCCTCACCCCATCCGGGCTGGGCGCCAATACGCTGGGCATCCTCTCATTTGTGGAAAAAGGCGGTCATATTCTCGTCCCCGACAGCGTCTATTTCCCCGTTCGGAAGTTTTGCGATGGCGTCCTGGCGCGGATCGGAATTGAGACTGAATACTATGATCCGCATATCGGCGCCGGGATTGACGCCCTCATCCGCGCGAACACCAACCTGATCTGGTTGGAAAGTCCAGGCTCGCTGACCTTCGAAATTCAGGACCTTCCGGCAATCACCGCAGTCGCAAAGGCACGCGGCGTCCCAACCGCAATCGATAATACTTGGGGCGCTGGATATTATCTGAAGCCACTGTTGCTGGGTGTCGATGTCTCTACACAGGCAGCAACCAAGTACATCGTCGGTCATTCCGATGCCATGGCGGGCACGGTCACTGCGAATGCCACCCATGCCGAACGCGTGCGCAGCACCTGGATGGGGCTGGGCAATACCTTGGGTCCGGATGACGCCTATCTGGCACAGCGCGGCCTGCGAACACTGGGCACCCGCATGCCCCGTCACTACGAAAATGGTGTCCGCATCGCCCGATGGCTGGAAGCCAGGCCTGAAGTGGCCCGCGTCATTCACCCGGCTCTGGAAAGCCATCCGGGTCATGCGATCTGGAAACGCGATTTCACCGGAGCATGCGGCCTGTTCGGCTTTATTCTAAAGCCAAGCGAGCGAGCGCAAATCGTTTCGATGATGGAAGGCCTACAGCTCTTCGGCATGGGCGCAAGTTGGGGCGGCTATGAAAGCCTGATGACCACGTCGAATGTCACAAAGGCGCGCAGTGTCAGTCCCTGGCAGGAGCCGGGGCAACTGATGCGGATCCATATCGGGCTGGAAAATGCCGATGATCTGATTGCCGATTTGGAGGCCGGGTTTGAGAGATTGGCCGGCTAGTCTGGCCGCCTTGGCTCTGGCGGCGCTCACACTCTCCTCAACCGCCGTAAGGGCGGAGGTGCTGACCGTTTATGCCGCCGCCAGCCTCGCAAAGGTTCTGGAAACGGTGCATCAGCAGCTTGCAGAGGAACATGGGTTGGAAATTCAGACCGTCCTCGCCAGTTCCGGGGCGCTCGCCCGCCAAGTTGAAAGAGGCGCGCCGGCAGATGTCTTCATCAGCGCCAATGAAGCCTGGATCGCGCATCTAGGTCATAAGGGGCGTCTCTCACCCGAAGCTGCGGTTGCGATAGCGGGAAACCGTCTTGTCGTTGTCACCGCTGAGGATAACGAAATTGCTTCGGCTCCCATTCCTTTAACCCAAACTTTTGATGCGCCCGGACGGATCGCAATCGGCGACCCGGCCCATGTTCCCGCCGGGATCTATGCAAAACAGGCACTGGAGGCCTCCGGCCTTTGGGAAGACCTCTATCCGCGTCTAGCGCCCGCTGCCAATGTTCGGGCCGCCCTGGCGCTTGTTGAACGCCGCGCCACGCCGCGCGGGATCGTCTATGCCAGCGATGCCAAAAACAGCAATGCCGTAACAGTCATCGCTGAGATCCCCGTATCACTGCATGAGCCGATCCACTATATCGCAAGCCCTCTGCCGCCGGTAAGCGAGACTGCGATGTTTTACTTGGACGCCTTGCAGGGACCAAAGGCGCAAACATCGTTCCGCAATGCCGGTTTTACGCCCACAGAGTCCAGGTAACCGATGGATTTGGGTCTGACAGCACTGGAAGCAGAAGCGGCCTGGTTGAGCATCAAGGTATCATTCGCCGCCATCATCATCGGTTTGCCGCTAGCACTGGGCGCCGCCTGGATGCTGACTAGGCTGAGCTTCCCCGGCAAATGGCTGTTCAATGCCCTGGTTCACGCACCGCTGGTCGTTCCGCCGGTCGTCATTGGCTATATCCTGCTGGTCGTCCTAAGCCCCGGCGCGCCGCTCGGTCAGTTTTTATCTGAAGTTCTGGGACTGGAGATCGCCTTCTCTTGGAAAGGCGCTGCCCTTGCCTCCGGCGTGATGGCTTTTCCACTGATGGTCCGTGCCATCCGAATTTCCCTGGAAGCGATTGACCGTGGCTTGGAAGACGCCGCCCGAACCCTGGGCGCCGGCCCGGTCGATGTCTTCACAAGTGTGACCCTGCCTATGATCACCCCCGGTTTGCTTGCCGCTGCGATCCTGGGCTTCGCACGGGCGTTGGGCGAATTCGGGGCCACAATCACCTTTGTCGCGAGCATACCCGGCGAAACCCGAACCTTGCCTTTGGCGCTCTACGAACTGGCGCAAACTCCCGGTGGCGAGGCAGGCGCCCTCCGGGTCGCCTTGATCTCTCTTGCCATCGCCATCGCTGCTCTTGCCGCATCCGAGTTCTTGGCCCGTAGATTTCGCGGAGGCGCCCGATGATCCGGATTGCGATCAAGCGGCAATTAGGCGACTTCACGCTGGAGGCTGATTTCCAGGATGAGGTTGGTGGTCTTATTGCCCTGTTCGGTCGATCTGGAAGTGGAAAAACAAGTGTTATCAATGCAATATCAGGCCTTCTGACCCCAGATTCCGGCGATATTGAGATTGATGGAACAAAGCTCTTTTCCAGTACAGACAACACAAATCTGCCGCCGGAAAAACGACGGGTCGGCACGGTTTTCCAAGATGGGCGCTTGTTCCCCCATTTGGATGTTCGCCGGAACCTGCTCTATGGCGCGAAGCGGAATGGGAACGGGCCTTTCTCTCTCGACGCCGCCGTCTCTTTGTTGGAACTTGAGCCGCTGCTAAGCCGCCATCCAATTTCCCTGTCAGGGGGTGAGAAGCAGCGTGTCGCCATAGGCCGAGCCCTGATGGCCAATCCCCGCATCCTGCTGATGGATGAGCCGCTTTCGGCACTCGACGGCGCCCGCAAGGCGGATATCCTGCCAGCCATCGAGAAATTGCGTGATGAGGCTGGGATTCCCATCATCTATGTCAGCCACGCAATGGAGGAAGTCGCACGTCTTGCCGATACCATGGTGATCCTGGATGCCGGGCGTGTCGCTGCGGTCGGGAGTGTCGAGGACCTGACCAGTCGGCTGGACCTTCGCCCCCTCACCGGTCGCTATGAAGCGGGTTCCGTCCTTGCGGTTGAAGTCGCAGATGTCGACCGGACCATGGGGCTCGCCAGCCTTGCCTTCACAGGCGGGCGGCTGACTGTTGCAGCATCAGGATTGGAGCCCGGCATGAGCCTCAAGATCCGGCTGCGCGCCCGGGATGTCGCCATAGCCCGCGCACCGGTCGAGGGGATCAGCATCCAGAATCAGCTTCCCGGCACAATCCTGGAGATTGCCGCCGTGCGCGATGGCGGTGCTCAGCTTGAAGGGCCGTTGGTCGATGTGCTGATTGATGTCGGCGCGCCGCTATGGGCTCGAATCACGCGAAAGTCGAGAGAGGCACTGGAGTTGATGCCGGGCATGCCCGTGACTGCCTTGGTTAAGACTGTTGCCATTGACCGGGCCAGCGTTGGTTCCTTTAACCGCAGTGGCAAGTAACCGACTTCTGTTTAGCCGACTTTTGATTAATTGACGTCTGATTAATCTGCTTCTGATTGATCAGTCCTATGGTAAATTGCGACCGAGCACCTACATTGGTGCCAGAGAGGAACACCCCCAATGAACTCAGCAATTTCCCCCGTCACTTTACCGGTGCAGGTGCCAATGGCTGCAGCCGATCAGGCAAAGCTCTTGGTTGGCGACACAGACGGCTGGGCACTGGCCCCTGTCGTCGCCTGGCTGTTTTCAGAAGGCGTCAATTGCGATGACCCGGAAGGACTCGTCATCGGGATGGCGGGAAAATTGGAAGAAGTCGGCGCCCCGATATCCCGATTCAGGCTCGCCTATTGGACGATCCACCCCCAAGTCGCCGCCCATTCCTATGTTTGGCACAGGGGCAATCCGCGCATCGCCAGCTTTGCCGTCCCGCATGGTATCTTCAACTCTCCTTCCTATATCGGTAGCCCGGCGGAAGATATTCGGACATCCAAACAGCCGAAACGCTATCGCCTTTCAGAGGGGCTTGACCCTGAAAAGGATCATCAGGTTCTTTTTGAGCTTCGGGATGAAGGGGCAACCGATTACCTGGCCCTGCCGATGGTTACCTTTGGCGGCAATGTTGATTCCCTATTCATCGCCACAGACCGGGAAAGCGGCTTTGATGACGCGGATATCGCTAAGCTAACCGCGCTTTCCCGTTTCTTGATGCCGGTGATCGAGACGCATTCCCAGCATCGCCTGTCTGTTACCCTGTTGGACACCTATGTCGGAGAGAGAACCGGACGGCGGGTTCTGGGCGGTCAAATCAAGCGCGGTGATGGGGAACTAATTGAGGCCGCCCTGTGGTTCAGTGACTTACGGGACTTCACACCGCTTACAGAGACACTGCCGCCTGACGAACTGCTCGGCATGTTGAACGCCTATTTCGAATTCGTTTACAACGCTGTCACCTCTCACGGCGGGGAAGTCTTACGGTTTATCGGTGATGCCATGCTGGTTGTTTTCCCGACTGAGAAATGCGGCGACGCGACCGGGGCCTGCAAGAACGCCCTGAATGCTGCAGAGGATGCCTTCAGCAGCCTCGCTGTCCTGAATAACCGCCGAAGGCGCGCGAAACAGCCGGAGATCCGCTTTGGTGTCGGACTTCACGTCGGCACCGTGATCTATGGCAATGTCGGCGCGCCCAACCGGCTCGACTTCACCGTCATGGGCCCCGCCGTGAACCGAACCGCGCGGCTGGAAGGGCTAACCAAGGTCTGTGGAACGCCGCTTTTGATGTCCAGAGACTTTGTGGATCGCGCCGGGTGTAAGCATGAGAGCCAAGGCATGCACCAGATGAAGGGTGTGGTTGATGCCCAGGAAGTGTTCTCCTGTCCTGAACTGAACGCTTGACCCGCTGCCTGCGTCCGATCAGGCTTCTGCCGGTCATTTGGTCTGAGGAGCATGCCGGCTATGGCAAAAGCGATTGAGAATTTCCACAATACTGTCCGCAAGATTGATCCGGTCTGGATCGATATGCCGGACGGGTGCCGGTTGGCGATGACCATCTGGATGCCGGAAGCGTCAGAAGACACCCCGGTCCCTGCCATGCTTGAATATATTCCCTATCGTCGGCGGGATGGAACAGCGCAACGCGATGCCCGCCACCATCCCTATCTGGCCGGTCACGGCATTGCCTGTGTACGCCCGGATATGCGGGGCAGTGGCGATTCCGACGGGATCATGAATGATGAGTATCTCAAGCTAGAGCAGGACGATGCCCTTGCCATCATCGAATGGATAGCGGCACAGCCCTGGTGCAATGGCTCCGTTGCCATGATGGGGATTTCCTGGGGCGGGTTTAGTTCGCTACAGGCCGCGCACCGGGCGCCGCCAGCCTTGAAAGCCATTGTGCCGGTTGCCTTCACCCATGACCGCTTCGCCGTCGATATCCACTATAAAGGTGGTGCTTTGCTCGGCGGGAATTTCGACTGGGCGGCGACGATGTTGTCTTACAACTCTCGCCCGCCGGACCCGGAAATCAGGCCGGATGACTGGAAAGAGGTCTGGCTGTCCCGCCTCAACCAACAGCCTCATCTTTTGGAACCCTGGCTGGAACATCAAAGCCGGGATGAATACTGGGCCCATGGCTCGGTTTGTGAAGATTACAGCCAGATCAAAACCCCCATCCTCGCCGCTGCGGGATGGCTCGACTGCTATAGTGAAGCCATCATGCCGCTCCATAACGGCGTCGATGTCCCGGTACGCTCCCTGATCGGTCCTTGGGCTCATAAGTATCCGCATCTGGAAATCCCCCGCCCCGGCGTCGGCTTCCTAGGGGATATTGTCGCTTGGTGCGGACGCTGGTTGAAAGAAGTTGAAAACGGCATTGAAGACTCCCTGCCGCCATTCCGTGCCTATGTCATGGAGCCCTTCCCCACGGATGGGGGGATCGACGTTATTCCCGGCCGATGGATTGGATGCGAAAGCTGGCCACCGCCGGAAGCAGAGGGTCAGGAAATGGCGCTCGGTGACTTCGGGACATTGGGCAAGGAGGCCGGTAAACGCACCGTAGTGGTTTCCTCCCCGAACTGGGTTGGCATGAACTCCGGCGATGTTTTCACACTCACTGATGGGCTCGACCAACCTGGCGATCAACGGGCTGAAGATGGCGGATCTGTCTGCTTCGATACCGCTCCGCTGCCCAATGATTGCACGATCCTCGGCGCGCCGGTTCTAACGACCCGCCTGACAAGTGATGTTGATCGCGCCAATCTGATCGCCCGCCTGTGTGCTGTGGCGCCGGATGGTGCCTCACAAAGGATCACGCTCGGCGTGCTAAATTTGAGTTGCCGGGAGAGCATGTCCGATCCACAGCCTCTGCCGAATGGAGAAGCGGTCGATATCACTCTCAAACTGGAGGATATCGCTTATAAAGTGCCGAAGGGTTGGCGCCTGCGCCTGGCCCTCTCAACAGCCTATTTCCCCTATATCTGGCCGCAACCGGAACAGCCGACATTGTCTGTCTCGCTGGCAGAAAGCCGGCTGTCTTTGCCCGTCGCCAGTGAAAACCTATGGGATTGGACCCCCAGCGAGGCGGAAGAAGCCCCGCCGCAAGTCCTGGAGGAGCTGGAGGCACCGAATGACACCCGGACAATCACCGAAATGCGCCCCTCAGGCCTGCGGTTAATGAAATATACGACTGATTCAGGGCTCGTCCGAGACCCGGATCACGGCATCGTCTACGGCACGCGGGATGATAGTTCCTATTCCATTGAACCCAACGATCCGCTGTCAGCCGTTGCCGAGTCGATCCGGACCCAGCGTATTGAACGGGATGGGGTCATGCTGAAAACCGTGACACAGTCCAGGTTGACCGGCACGGCAGATAGCTTCCAGGTATCCGCACGGATCACCGCCTATCAGGATGATGAGCAAGTCTTCGAAAAGGATTTCGAGAAAACCATCCCCCGTAAGTCCGTCTAGATTGAGGGGCGATGGTCCGGGGTTTCGGCCCCAGCCCCTCGATCCAGGCCCCTCAAACCCAGTCTTTCAATATCAGTCTTTCAATATCAGTCTTTCAATATCAGTCTGTCCCAGGCCATTGCCGAACGCCGGGACGGATATGATCGAAGTCCAGCGCGCCTGTATCGACATAGACCGGGCCCGGTGCTGCCACCGTCAGAACCGCTTCGGCGATCGGGGCAAAGTCTGCACGAAAGTGGACAGAGCTCTTCAGTGCGATCACCTTCATCTCTGACGGTTCGATACCAAGATGGCGGTACATCGATTGATCCCCCGTTTGCTCCGGCTTCGATGCGATGGCGACCTTCAGCCCGTCGACATCGATCAGGGCACAGAGCCCCATCTCATAATTCGCGCCTCCCCACATAGGTCCGGTCCCGACAAAGCGGCCATCGCCCAGTTTTTCGACCCGGCCTTCGACCGTTACCGGGCTGTCACCGGGATTGAGTTTCCCCCCAACCTGTAAGGTAATCTGTGCCCCAACGCCGGCCCGATGCGCCTTCTCTGCACTATCGGCATCATTAAAGAGCCCGACAACAGCCCCTTCGGTTTTCGCCGCAAGCAGCGCGCGCAACATGCCGGTCGTATCGCCCGTGCCGCCACCGCCGGGGTTGTCCTGCGTATCCGCCAACACCACGGGTCGCGAGGATCCCGCTGCAAGCCGGGTCGCTTCCGCCACAGCCTCATCCGGCTGCCAGATGCGATCCCCGAAGCGGGCTTCTTCCTTGGTCAAAGCATCCAGGAAATCATTCGCTACCGCATCAACACCGGATTGACTGTCGCCATAAACCACAAGGCTAGGCCCGACCGCCGCAATATCCGATAACGGGAACCCCATGGCGAGTGCTGCCGCGGTCGTCCCGCCACCGGCCAAAGCACGCGGCAATGCCTTTTCGTAAAGTCCCTTCGCAGGATCAATATCGGTGCAACCGAAGTTGAGCGGAACGAGGAAATCAGGCCGACGGAAGGCTTTTGCCCAGCGCCCGCCGGTGCTCATGAAAATCTCCAGATGCCGGGCGGCGCGCGCCCCAGTTTCGCCCATGTCGATATGCGGATAGGTCCGGTAGATATCGAGCGCATCCGCATAGCGCACCATCTCCTCCGTCACATTCGCGTGCAGATCCAGACTGACGGAAACCGGGATATCCGGGCCGACCAGCGCCCGCACACGGCGCAGCAACTCCCCTTCACCATCTTCAAAATGCGCGCAGACCATCGCGCCATGAAGATCCAGATAGACGCCATCGACCGGCAAGGCCGCCTTCAAGTCCGCCAGCATCATTCCAACGATCCGCTCATACGCATCTTCCTGGACATGGGCGCTGGGGGTCGCGGAACTCCAAACCAAAGGCACAATGTCATGCCCACTTAGCCGGAAGTGATCGACCGCACCGGTGATCGGGATATGGACCCCATCAACCGACGACAACAACCGTTCCCCCTGACAAAGGCCGGGCCAGGCATCCGGCCGCTCAAACTTGTCAAAGGATGCCTTGATAGGTGCGAAAGTATTGGTTTCATGCTGAAAACCGCCGACAGCGATGCGGGCCATGGTGAATGCTCCAGATTTAGATCAGATAAACTGCGACAATTGGACTAGAATGCTCTACTCGACAGCATCGCGGGACTCGTGTCCAGTAGTGAGTGAGGCGCTTTTCAAGGAGGTCCCTTCAATGGATCTGCGCGGCGTACATGATTGGTATCTGGGGCTTCAGAAACATATCCTGACGACCCCTGCGCTCGCCCCCCTGCATCAGGTGTTCAAGGATGCCCCCTTTTCCAATGATTTCAAGGAAGTGCGCGACTTTCACGACCGTATAATCTCGCGAGCCGTGTTCAATGATGGTCTGAACGATGCGATCATGGTGGCTATCAATGATTTTGCCGCCAAACATTATCGCGTCGGCCTCGACAAGCGGAAGACAGAGGAAGATCCCCGGGATTACCTTGATACGCTGTTGGAACGCGGTTGGGTTGAACTGCCGAGCTTCGATGAAGAACGCTGCGATGCAATTCAAAAAGACCTGAAGAGTTTGAACGTCTATGAGGGCTTCACAAAAGAACAAGAAGCGCCGATGAAAGTCGATGAGGCGCGGGGCCGCTTCAATATTGCCAATTACAAAGATACTCATGTGATCCTGAAGCCGGAGCCACTTCGGTTCGCGACGGATCCGCTGGCAACGGCGGTGGCGCGCCTTTACCTGAATGTCCCACCGATCCTCAGTACATTAAGCTGTTGGTGGAGTTTCTCCGGCCATGACGCAATCCATGCGCAGCTTTATCACTTGGATCTGGATTGTTATCGATTCGTCAAACAATTCGTCTATCTGACCGATGTCGGCCCGGAAAATGGTCCTCATGCCTTTGTCGAGCAGACCCAAAAGACGAGCTATATCGAAGACGCCATGCGTAACTGCCCCGATGGCGAAGACACTTTTGTTGAGTGGTACATGAAATCGATGCGGAAATCGGATGAGGATGTCGCCCGCTACTTCCCACAACCGACGACCTTCATTACCGGTAAGCGCGGCACGCGATTCCTGGCCCTGACCCGAGCCATCCATAAAGGCCTGGCACCGGTGGAGGGTGAACGTTTGCTAATGCAATCAACATATTGCGCAACACCTTACGTTCAGCGGCAACCAGCCCCGCGGAAAATGTCCGACCCTGCGGCCCGCCGCCTGCCCCGGGACTGCCTGCGCCCGCCGATGGACTATACGCTTCAGCTGTACCTGGAACGCTGAGTTTCCCGTGGTCTTATGGGCCGCGCGGATCGCTCACTACGCACAACATCCATTCAAATTTTCGATTTCATAAATCTGAAATATTAGGTTTGTACGCCGTCCAAGTCTCGTATCTAGTGCTGATAAAGCAAATAGCATGGTCGAACTGAACCGAACCTCGGCGGCTCGGTAACTTCCATCAAAGAGCGGAACCGGAAGATAATCCGGTCGGGCATCTCATTGTATGCGGAGGAAACGAATCAATGACTGATCAAACACCATTTACGGAAATCGAGATCAAGAAGGCGGAATCCGGTTTCTATGAAGGCTATAGCCTGCCAATCGCCTTAATCAGTAAATTGAGTATGGCGTTGCTGGTAATCTGGGCACTTGTCTGGCCAGCGAATGCGAACGGCGTTCTGGGCAGCGTCAACTGGGCCTTGTTGGAGAGCTTCAACGCCTTCTACATCGTCATTGTCGGCCTGTTCTTCTTCTTCCTGGCGGTCATTGCGATCGTCCCCAGCACAGGTGGCCGTTTGATGGGCCCGGCGGGTGAGAAACCGGAGTTCTCGAACTTCTCCTGGTTCTCCATGATGTTCGGCGCCGGTCTTGGTGTTGGCCTGATGGTCTTTGCAACGGCGGAGCCGCTCGGCCTCTGGGGTTCAAACCCCGTTGTTGTTGCGGGAGAAGTCACCGGAAACACAACGGAAGCGCTGACCAGCGGCTATCGCTACACCTTCCTTCACTACGGTTTCCACGCTTGGGCGATCTATGTCGTCACCGGCCTGTCGCTGGCTTATTACGCCTATACGCGGAATATGCCGCTGACGATCCGGTCCGCACTGACCCCGCTATTCGGTCGTCTTTTGAACGGCGTTCTGGGTCACATTGTCGATGTCCTTGGTGTCGTCGCGACGATCCTTGGCGTTTCCGTCACCATCGGTTTCGGGGTCAGCCAGTTCGTTGACGGTGTCTATGCGATCACCGGCATGGAATGGCTGATGGATATGTCCGGCGAAGCACCGAAGCCCGGCAATGTCGGCCTGATCGCCTCCTTGATCGTGATCATGGGTATGTCGATCATCTCAGCAGTATCCGGTGTTGGACGCGGGGTTAAGTATCTGTCGAACCTGAACCTCGTTCTCTCCATCATCCTGCTTCTGACCTTCGTCGTCTTCGGCTCATTTGCCTTCGCGATGTCGACCTATGGGTCAGCTTTCGTTGATTACATCCTGCACTACATCTCGCTGTCCTTTGTTGCCTTCTGGCCGCAATCGGCGGATGCCTTTGTCGCGATGTTGCCGGAAGCCGTTAAAGCCCTGCCGGCAGAAGATATTTCTGCTCTCTATGCCGGGGCAACCAATGCCTGGGGTAGCCTGGATGGCTTCAAATCCGATCTGCCGGCCAGTTTTGCCGCGCTCGACAACGCCGATGCCCTGGCGGCAACGGTTTATGAAGCGGGAACCGATGGCCGCCTGTTCGGTTGGCAAGCTGGATGGACGACCTTCTATTGGGCTTGGTGGATCGCGTTCTCCCCCTTCGTCGGGTTGTTCCTGGCGCGGATTTCAAAAGGCCGGTCGGTGCGGGAATTCATCATCGGCTGCGTGATCTGTCCGTCACTGGTCTGTTTCGCCTGGATGACCATCCTGGGCGGCACAGCCATTGATCTGGAACTGTCCGGAGCTGCAGAGGGCTCGATCATCGCAGCGTCCAACACTGCCAAGCTGTTCGTGACACTTGGGCAGATGATGGATGGTGGGCTGCTCAGCGCGCTGACTGTCATGTGCGTTGTGCTGATCCTCACCTTCCTGGTGACGTCTGCCGACTCCGGTATCCTGGTCATGAACACCATCATGTCCGGTGGTGAACAGGAAACAGGCAACAAGCACCGGGTCGTCTGGGGTGTCATCCTGACCGCTGTCATCGGCACTTTGTTGCTGGCCGGCGGTGGCGGGCTCGACGCGCTCAAGAACGCGATGATCATCGGCGCCCTGCCCTTCACCATGGTGATGGGACTGATGTGCATCGCCCTCGCGAAGGCTCTTTACCAGGATGCCAAGAGCGGCGGCGATTAATCGTCACGCCATAGTCCGGCCACGCGCCGGGTCATAAAACGACTTGCGGCGGTGCCTAACAGCACCGCCGCTTTTCTTTTGCTGGTCCCTAAAAGCGCGCGCGGATCAATCCGCAATAAAGGCTGCGTCAAACATCTCCATCACCCGATCAACAGCGGGGTCTGTCACGTGACGCTGATCCGCCTCCCAAGGCGAGGGCAAGCAACTGGTGATCAATTCGAAGGACGGGAAGTAATGGGCTTGGGGGTCATCTGTCACGATCTCCTCCGCCGCGACGCGCAGGACGGATTTCGAGTGGGTATTGGCCGCAATGACATGCTCCTTCTCCCCGCGCGTTGTCGCCAGGAAGGGGATGGGGGAAACGCTAACGATCAAGGTGAAGTCCGGGTTATGCGCCCGCACGATCTCCGCAAAACGTCGGATCGCCTTCACATTTTCTGAAACGCTTAACCGCCTGGGCTTCGCAATCACCTGGGTCGACATAAACCGTGGGTTCCGCGATAGCGCCGTGCCATCCTCCAAACAGGCCCAATACTCATTCAGACCCAGCGTCACCACAAAAGCCTTACACCGGGTCATCGCATCCCGGATCGCCGCCAGATGCTTTTCATAATCGCGCAGATAGTCACCGGGAGAATGAAACCCCACCCCTTCGCGATAGGGGTCGACATAATAACCGCCATATTCTGCCGGCATGCGCATCAGCAGCTTGCGGAACTTGCGCTCCCCAAAGGCTCGTTCAACCAGCTGCAGGAAACTCGGGCTATTGAACAGCAAACCCCAATTTGCACAGAAATTCACAACGCCGTCTTTTTGGCCCCCTTCTTCCAGGAAAACAGGGGCCGGACGATCCTGTTGTTTCTCCGAGACGACGTAGTTGAACCCGTTTCGCTGCATCTGGTGTGAAATCCGAAAGGCAAAGCAGCTGCCCGCCGATCCAATCGGCGTTTCGCGGTCAATAATCGGGGTCTTCTCAATAATTGGGAGTTCCGTTTCGAGGCTACGACCGTCGTCTCTGTTCGGATTGGGCCAGAAAACTGCCGACGGGTTTGGCTTTCCACTAGACTTGTAAACCGTCCGGCTTCGATTCGTTTGCTCAAAATAGTCGACCAGCCGCTTTCGCGCTGCTTCAAACCGCGCAGCCTGTTGGGCATCCGGGTTCTCCGCGCCCATCTCGCACGCCCGGTTCAAAAGATTTACCAAATCCCCAAAGCCGGTCGTATCGATCTTTCCCTTGCGGATTTCCCGTTCAATGACAGAAACAACATCATCATCACCAAGCGCGATGTCCATGATGTACCGTCGGGCTGAAGGATCGGCCCACCCTGCCTTGTCACCCAAAAGGACGACTTCATCCGTGCTCACACCATTCTCCAAACAATCCGCCGCGTCATGGTTACTCAGCTCGATAGATCAAACACATAAAGAATAGCCCTGTGCGCCCGTACTTGAAACATTATGTCTATCGATCAGAAAACCAAATCGGTTTACTTTTGATTAAGGCAATTCGTGGCAATATCCTGATAACCTGGGTATCAGGAGCCGTCAGGGAAGCAATTGGGGCAGGCAATGTCAGACTCTGCAATGTCAGACACTATCGCACGTGAAAGCTTGATGTCGAACGCGCCGGAAGCGCTTATCGAGCAAGTTTCCCGGCCAACCTCAAACCGGCTTCTACTGGTCGAAGATTCGAACTTCTTTCAGAATGTGGTGATCCGCGCGATCTCAAAGTCGCTCCCGCATATTAAAATTTCCTCTGCTGCGACGATGGCAGAGGCACAAATTCTACTGGAAAACACGCCGGAAGGTTTCTTCCTGGCATTGCTGGACTTAAATCTTCCGGATTCGTCTAATGGTGAGATTGTTGACGCGGTGTTGGAATACAACATTCCATCAATCGTATTTACCGGACAATATGATGAGCACATTCGCACCGAGATGCTTGCCCGCAACATTCTTGATTATGTCATCAAGGATACGCCATCCAGTTTAGACTATATCGTCTCGATGGTTCGGCGGACCTTTTCAAACCGCTTCATCCGCGCCTTGGTGGTCGACGACTCCCGCACATCCCGGCACCATCTCACAAATCTGCTCAAACTCTATCAATTTGAGGTTTTATCCGTCGACAACGGCCATGATGCGCTGGAAATGCTGTTGGAAGATAAATCCATCAAGCTGCTGATAGCTGACCATTACATGCCGAATATGAGCGGTTTTGAATTGATCAACGCGGTTCGACGCAACAGACCGAGACACGAATTGGCCATCATCGGGGTTTCGGCATCCGGCGGATCGTCGCTTTCTGCGAAGTTCATCAAATATGGCGCGAATGACTTCATCAATAAGCCCTTCATGCGGGAGGAATTTTTTTGTCGCGTCACGCAAAACGTCGATTTGTTAGAGAGTATTGAAGCCCTTAAAGACGCGGCGAATATGGATTTCCTGACCGGGTTGCCAAATCGACGGCAATTCTTTGAGCTTGGCGAGAGATATCTGGCCCAGGCAAAACGAGACCCAAAATCTGTTATCATCGCCAATTTGGACATCGACTTCTTTAAGAAAGTCAACGACACCTATGGACATGATGCAGGCGATACTGTCCTCAAAGGTGTCGCGGCCCTTTTGGCGGATGCCCTGCAGCGACCAACAGATATCGCCGCGCGAATGGGCGGGGAAGAGTTCGCCTTCTGCGCCTTGGATATGAGCCTTGAAGAGGCAGAGGCTTATTTCAACACGATCCGGTCAAATATCGAAGCAGCAAGTTTCCACGCTGCCGGTTCAGAGATCAAAGTCACCGTGTCGATTGGTTTGGTCGCTGGTGACAATATTGATAACGCCCATAGTTTGAACAGCCTCCTTAACCTCGCCGACGAGAAATTATACGACGCGAAAAATGGTGGCCGGAATAAAGTTGTGGCGTCCTCTCTCTAAGGGCAATCTCATCCGCTCCCTATCGTGCGAGAGGCCAGCTTAGGTGCTCAAAGCGTCCCCATTCCTTAGAGGCATCGTCCTCATCCTGCTCGCTGTCTTTCTGTTCGACGTGATGGGGGCAATCGTTAAGCATCTGTCGGCGCATTATCCACCACAGCAATTGTCCGTTCTGCGAAATCTATTTGGCCTCATTCCGTCGCTGGTTATCCTTGTGGGAGACCGTAGCTGGCATCGATCCGGCAGACCCATTCGAATAAGGCAGTGGAAGCTGGGACTTATGCGTGGCGCAATGGTGGCAATCGCCCAACTGTGCTTTTACACAGCATTGCATCATATGGCCTTTGCAACCGCATCGACATTGGCCTTTGCCGCCCCGCTATTCATCACCGCCCTTTCAGTACCGGTCCTAGCCGAACGAGTAGGCCCTTGGCGATGGACCGCAGTGGTCATCGGGTTTATCGGTATTGTCTTGATTATGCGGCCCGGCAGTGAGGTCTTTTCGATCTACGCCCTGCTTCCGATTGGTGCGGCATTCTTCTATGCAGCTTCATCCGTCGCAGTGCGGCGGATGGACCAGGATGTCTCGACAGCGCATGTGAACCTTTATGCGGCTGTCGGAGCCTTCATCGGTGCCCTGATCCTGCTCCTGACCACAACCACGCCGATCCCCGTAACCTCGGCCATCGATTGGCTTTGGATTATCGGGATGGGAATTGCCGGCGGATGCGCCATCTTATGTATGATCGGTGCCTACCGCATAACGCGCCCCGCCGATCTGGCACCGTTTGAGTATTTCGGCATTCCTTTCAGCTTCATCCTTGGCTGGCTCGCCTTCAACGAAGCCCCTGTCGAGCAGCTTTTCCCCGGTGCCCTGCTGATCATCGCAGGCGGGCTCCTCATCGTTTGGCGGGAACGAAGATCAAAGCAGACCAGAAACCTGTAACAACCCCCGTAAAGAGGCGCGCAAAAAGCCTACAGCGCGATGGCCATACCATCCCGTCCCGGATCAGCGCCGCCATCCCAGCCCTCATCCGTCAAACGGATCGCATGGACGCCCGCGAAATGGTGGCTCAAATAACTGCGGCGGGTTTCGTAGCCCATTGATTTCAGATCCGCCTCAACGAAACGCGGGATGCGGTTGGTGAGGTCGATCACGTCTGAGGTGACGCAGATCCGCGGCGCGGCGACGGCACTTTCCGCAGACATGCCGAAATCAACGGCATTCAGAATTCCCTGCAGAACCCCCATGGTGATATAGGTCCCACCCGGCGCGCCAATCATCAGGAAGGGTTTATCATCCCGGAACACCATGGTTGGGCACATGGCGGTGAAGCGGGCCTTGCCCGGCGCCAGTGACCCGGTCATGCCCGGCCTTGGGTCAAAGACATTCATGCAGCCATTATACATGAAGCCCAACCCGTCCGTAACAACGCCCGAACTCATGCCCAGCGAATGGGTCATGCTGACGCAATTGCCATCCACATCAACGGCACAGACCTGGGTGGTATCCTTGTTATCAGCACCCTTCCCACCGAGGCGCGGCACATGGGTTTTCTCACCCGCCTTGATCTTCGCCGCCATCTCCGCCGCATAAGCCTTAGAGGTCAGGCGATCAACGGGAACATCAACGAAGCGCGGATCGCCAACATGCAGATCCTTATCGACCGTCGCGATCTTCATCGCCTCTGCGACAACACGCAGATATTCGCTCGAGTTATGTCCCATGCCGACGAGATCGAAATTCTCCAGAATATTGAGCATCTCGATGATCATGATGCCGCCACCGGGCGGATGGTTCGTGGTGATCCGATGTCCCCGATAGCTGCCTTCCAGCGGCGCCAGTTCCTCAGGCGCCACAGACTCCAGATCCGCTTTGCGCAATAGACCGCCATTGGCACGCATATCCGCATCAATCTGATCGGCGATCTCTCCATGATAGAAAACATCGCTTCCGCCTGCTGCGATCCGGCGATAGGTCGCGCCCATATCGGGGTTCTTCAGAATCTCACCCGGTGTGCGAAGCGTGCCATCCGGCTTCACATAGATCTTCGCGGTCGCCGGGAAGTCCGTCAGCCGCCGTGAATGCACGACCCGCCCTGCCCCTTCGACCAGGTTCCAATAATAGGCAACATGGGGGCGAACCATGAAGCCTTGCTCGCAGTAATGAATGGCGGCTTCCATCACTTGGCCGAGCGAGCGCGTTCCCCATTTCTCCAAAGCGGTGGCATAGGCCTTCAAGCTGTTGGGCGTGGTGATTGACTGATAGCCGATGTCATTCACCTCCCCTTCCAGATTGAACCCGAACCCATCTTCCGATTCATAGAGCAGGAGATCCTGCCACATATCTTCCGTTACCGAGGCGGGGCAGCGGCCATGGAAATCCAGGCTCGCATGGACGCCCTGTCCCGGCATCAGAACCTGAAAGGAACCGAAGCCGGCAATGCCGCTCATTTGCGGATCTACTGCCGTTTGGACAAGCGCTGCAGCGATTGCGCCATCGATGGCATTGCCACCATCACGAATGACGAGCGCACCCGCCTCCGCAGCCTCCGGCTGAGCCGCCGAAACCATTCCTCGTGCCATTTCAATCCCCACCAGCTTGATTGGTTACCCTTCCGGCAGCATGATCCAATCAGAGACCTCCTGCAAGAAAGACAATGATCATGTCCCGCGACCCCCGCCACGATATCCTATTCGAACCAGTCCAGATCGGGCCGAAGGTCGCCAGGAACCGCTTTTATCAAGTCCCCCATTGTAATGGCATGGGTTATCGCTATCCCCGGTCACTGGCAGCGATGCGCGGTGTGAAGGCCGAAGGCGGCTGGGCCGTCGTTTGTACGGAGGAGGTTGAAATCCATCCCTCGACAGAGGTAATGCCGGCGAATGAAGGGCGCCTCTGGGCCGATGAGGATATTTCCTACCACGCGCTGACGGTCGAAGCGATCCAGGCTCATGGCAGCCTTGCGGGGATCGAACTGGTCCACCAAGGTCCCACCACAAAGAACCGATACTCCCGTATCCCCCCCATGGGGCCAAGCGCTCGGGCGATTGCCGGTACCAATTCGCTGCAGGCTCGCACCATGGACCGCGCGGATATCAAGGCGTTGCGCGGCTGGTATCGCGACGCGGCCTTACGCGCCAGGCAGGCAGGCTATGACCTGATCTATGTCTATGCCGGCCATGACCTCAGCATCCTGCAGCATTTCCTGTCGCGGAAATGGAATGACCGAACGGATGAGTATGGCGGGTCGATTGAAAACAGGGTTCGGCTCTTTCGGGAAGTTCTGGAAGAGACGAAGGAAGCCGTCGGGCATGAGATGGCGGTCGCCGTCCGCTTTGCGGTTGATGAGTTACAAGGCCCGGAAGGCATCACCCATGATGGCGACGGTCGCGCCGTGGTCGAGTTGCTGTCGGAACTGCCTGACCTTTGGGACGTAAACATCTCCGACTGGCCGAATGACAGCCAAACCGCCCGTTTCGCCCCCGATGAAGGGTACCAGGACGACTATATCCGCTTCGTGAAACAGGTGACCGGTAAACCGGTCGTCGGGGTTGGGCGCTACACCTCGCCTGACGGGATGGCGAAGCGCGTGCGGGACGGGTTGTTGGATTTCATCGGTGCCGCCCGCCCGTCGATTGCCGATCCTTTCCTGCCGAAAAAGATCGAGGAAGGCCGCCTGGAAGACATCCGCGAATGCATCGGTTGTAACATCTGCGTATCCGGCGATAACGAGAATGTCCCCTATCGCTGTACCCAAAACCCGACTGTCGGTGAGGAATGGCGGCGTGAGTGGCATCCAGAAAAGATCGCCATGAAAACGACCAATGAACCGGTGCTCGTCGTCGGTGCGGGACCGGCAGGCCTGGAATGCGCGATGCAGCTTTCCAAGCGCGGATATCCCGTAACCCTGGCGGAGGCATCATCGGAGCTGGGCGGGCGCGTCACGAAGGAAGCGAAGCTGCCCGGCCTCGCCTCCTATATCCGCGTGCGGGACTACCGTGTGCAATATCTACAGGTCCAGGCGAATGTTGAGCTTTACCTCGAAAGTCCTCTGACCGCTGAGGATATCGCCGACATGGAAGTCCCCCATGTCTATCTTGCCACCGGTGCCAATTGGCGGCGCGACGCGGTCGGCAGCTCTCTTCGTCATCCTTTGGAGGGCTTGAGCAATCACACAGTCTTCAGCCCTGACGACATTATGGCCGGAGTTTCCGTATCCGGCCGGGTCGTCGTCTATGACGATGATAACTACTATCTGGGCGGTGTAATCGCAGAGAAACTGCTGGATGCCGGCTGCTCCGTCACCATCGTGACCAGCAACCCCATCATTTCGCAATGGACGGAGCTCACCATGGAGCAGCATCGGGTGCAAAAGCGCCTGATAGAGAAAGGGGCAACCCTCACCGTATCAAAACGCCTTGTTCGACTGGAGGAAGGCTGCGCGGTGACCGCCTGTGTCTTCACGGGTCAGGAAGAAAGAATTGCAGCCGATGTCCTGGTGCCGGTGACTGAGCGCCTTCCAGAAGACAGCCTGTTTGCCGGACTTCAAGACGCTGACCTGAAGACCCTGAAATGCATCGGCGATGCCTTCGCCCCGGCATCCATCGCCGCTGCGGTCTATTCCGGCCATCTGGCCGCCAGACGTCATGAGGTTGAAGGAGAGGACCTGCAGGTCTTCAAAACCGAACGGGTTACTGTGTAAAGGCTTACCGCCTTAAAGCTTACTGTCTAAAAGCGGCGAGCGATTATAACGTCGAAGCAAGTCCGGCCAGCCAGTCGCCAACCGCCTTGATGCGCGCCAATCCTCGCAAATCAGGATGGGTAATCAGCCATAGCTCCCGAGACAGAACCGGGATCTCATTGCCCATTCTCTGTAGGCCGGGCTCTGCCGAACCAACAGACAGCGGCAGGAGTGCCTTGCCGAGGCCGGCTTTTACACAGGCGATCAACCCTTCCGCATCATTCACCGAAACAGGCGCCACATCACCGTCCTGCCCACGCATCCACTTATGTTGCGGAAGGTCTGCGAAACCGTCGTCATAGTGAATCCAGGAAAGGGGCTCTGCCGCTGATACACCGGCAAACACAGCATAGTCCAAAGAGCCTACCTTACGCGCAATGGAACGCGTCTCGCGGCTCGGGCGCGCCAGGCGAAGCGCAATATCCGCCTCCCGCTTTGTCAGACTGAAGTCACGCGCATCCGCAACCAGTTCCACCCGCAGGTCCGGAAAGCGGGAAAGCAGTTCCGGCAAGGCAGGGGCGACGACCTTATGCGCAAGCACCGGAACCATCGTCACCCGAACCGTTCCCGCGACAGCCGTATCAACCCCAGACACGGCTTCCGTCAGCGCTTGAGCTTCCAACTCCATCCGTTCGGCAGCAAAGACCGCCTGACGCCCAGCTTCAGTTGCCGTCAACCGCCCCTCCGTTCGCTCAAACAACTGTGCTTCAAGCACCGCCTCCAACCGCCGGAGACGCCGCGCAACAGTTGTCTCATTCACCCCGAGCCGCTGTGCCGCCGCTGAGAGCGCATAGGAGCGTGAAAGCGCCAGAACATAGCGAAGGTCTGCCCAATCCAGTTCCTGCATTTTTGCCACCACTGTCCGAAAAATTACTTAATGATCTGCATTTTTACACATTCTATATCAATTGCACATCATTGAACTTAAGGAGAAAACCATGCGTTACGTCATCCAATTTCACGACAATCCGGACATGGCAGACATGCGCCAAAAATACATGGCGGATCACCTGAATTTTCTGGAACAGAACGCGGATGCCATCCTAGCCGCAGGGCCTTTGAACGATGCACAGACTTCAGAACCCGCAGGCGGTCTATGGATTGTCGAAGCATCCCAGACGGCAGATGTGCAATCCCTTATCGAGACGGATCCATTCTGGCCGACAGGGCTAAGGCAGTCCGTCAAAATTCTGGTGTGGAACCGCGTCTTCGCGGCGGGGAAGCGGATGACCGGCTAGGGTTGTTAAACGCGGATATACCCCCTGCCCGAGGCGATTAGACTTTATCTTTTGCAAAACACACATGCCTCAAAACAGGCGCGCAGATCAATTGCGCATGAGTTTATCTCTAGTTTTGGGGAGAAATAATAAAGGCTTCAATAACATGGGTGGTTTTGTCACCCTGTTCTGACAAAGGCATCTCTAGATAACTGACCTTAAAACTTTCGAACCTATCTTTGATAATGCTCGTTTTAAGAGAGAAATACATACTTCTGCAACACATCTCAAAAAATTCTTCAGCAACGCCATCCTCTTTTGAGATTTCAATCATATGATCGCGAGTGACATTCGTCATCGTGCGGCCCATGAGTTGATCAAATTGAACGCCAGAAAGGCGCACCTTATAATCAAAGGGGTCAAAACTAACATCATAGATAGCCAATTGACCGTGCCAGCCTCGAAAATCAAAGAACTCGAAATCTGACCAAGCGGGCACACGGCGACCTTGCAACTTCGATTGCCATTTTTCGATCAAGCTCGCGAATGGAAAAAGTTCCGACGAAATCTCACGCGTATCAAAATAACTGAAACTACAGTTGTTTAACTTTCGCCAAACAGTCATGCCCTATGTCTCCCAAGTCACAGCATGTCATTGCACATTCCTTCCCACCAAGTTGCGGATTGTGCCTAGCATGACTCTCGAAACTGTGTAGAACAATTATCGCAATGGGTATTCAAAACAGGACAAAAGCCGTGCTGAAAGAAAAAGTAATTGTCATTACACATGCAGACCATTTCGTCGGTCCAGTGACGTCTCAGGTTCTGGCCTCCCATGGCGCGACCGTGATCTGCCATGGCGGGGGTGCACAAGAAGGCGTTCACCACGCGCAGGCGCAATCACCGGAAGACCTGATTGCAGAAGTGATCGAAGCCCATGGCAGGATCGATGCCCTGATCTGCAACGACGCTTTCCCGGCCGAACGGGCACCTGTGGATGAAGCAGCACCTGAGCAAATGCGAAATGCGCTTGAGGCCCTGGTCGAATGGCCCTTTCGCGTGATCGGCCAAACCGTCCCGCATATGAAGGCCGCCGGAAAGGGCAAGATCATCATGGTGACATCAGCCGCGCCGATCCGGGGCCTTGCCAATTACGCAATCTATGCAACGGCACGAGGGGCAGGAAACAGCATGGTAAAATCGTTGTCGCTTGAGCTTGCGCGCCACAACATTCAAATCAACGCAATCGCCCCAAACTATATCGAAAACCCGACCTACTTCCCGCCGGAACTGCTGGCGAATGAAACCGCGATGGCCAAGATGCTCTCTAACATTCCGGCCAAGCGGTTAGGAAAACCGGAAGAAGTTGCTGAGACCATCGCCTTCTTTGCCTCAGAGAAATGCGGCTATATCACCGGCCATGTCCTCCCGATTTCCGGCGGCTGGGCCTAGCTGGCCGTATCACCGGACAATTCGTATATCCACGCGGGAAAGACACCCTCTTCCGTCGTGACCTGGGCTTCCACACGCCGGTAACCAGGGCCTTCAAACGCATCCAACCGTGTCCAATGCGCCGGTAAATCCGTTGAGACGAACAGATAAACCGCAATCTCTATCCCGTCAGGATCAAGGACCATGCCCGGGCAACCATGCGCAGCACCCCAACCTTCTTGCAACAAGCGTCCTTTGACCGTGCCCTCGAGCCACAAGCCTTCCAACCCCGCGAGCTGCCCTTCATTGACGCGACCCGGGGCCAGCGTCCCATAGGTCGCCAATCTGGTATCTTTGGACATGAGAGCCTATTCCATCCAATGAATGTGACAAAATTAGTCGCCTGACTAATTTTATGGTTATAATGGCCTGACACGTTCAGCATGGCGGATTTTCTTGTCCGCGCGAAGGGAAACCCTATGACAATGCGCAACAAAGACAAGATCCGGGCTCTTCTGAAGAGTATCGAAACCGGTGATCCCGCCCCTGTCGCCTATGTGAACGAAGAGAAATACATACAACACAACCCGCAAACTCATGAGGGCAGCGAAGGATTGGCGGTCCTGTTCGAACGCCTTTCAAAGACCAACCCGCATGTGAATATCGTCCGCGCCTTTGAAGATGGTGATTTTGTATTCGCCCATACCGAATATGATTTCTCGCGACGGAATATCGGGTTCGAGGTGTTCCGGTTCGAAGACGGACAAGCGGTCGAACATTGGGATAATATTCAGAAACGACTGGGCCCAAATACATCAGGTCGCAGTATGGTGGACGGCCCAACGGACGCCTCGGATCACGGAAACACCATGTCGAACCGGCGATTGGTCTGTGATTTTATCGACACCGTCCTGATCAATGGCCGGCATGATACGCTCGGTCTTTTCGTTTCGGAGGCATTGCGTGAACATAATCCAAATCTGGCCGATGGGTTGGGCCCACTATCCGATTTGTTGACAGCGCAAGACGGCGACAGCCCCATTGTCGATTATCGAACGCGCCATCGGGTCCTCGCAGAAGGGAACTTCGTGCTCAGTGTCTGTGAGGGGTATAACGCCGGTAAACACACCGCGTTCTACGATCTTCTGCGGATCGAAGACGGCATGATCGTCGAGCATTGGGATACAACAGAAACTGTTGCTCCCAAGACCGAATGGAAGAATGACAACGGGAAGTTCTAGCCGGACAACTGTTTCCCGCCCGATCGGTACCACCTATTCAGTGCCCGCCTGATCAGTGCCCGCCGCCAAGTCGTCCCGTCTGAACACCGTAATCGACCGCGAGACCGTAGCTTGGATCATCATCGGAATTCACCACCAACTGCCCCGCCTTATTCAACAGACGATGGCAGTCATTCGATAAATGCCGAAGCTGTAGCGATTTACCGACCGCCTCGTATTTCATTGCCAGCGCTTCAATCGCCTGAAGGGCGGATTGGTCGACCACGCGGCTGTTTAAGAAATCGACGATGATCAGGCCGGGGTCGGTCTTCGGATTGAAAATCTCCGCAAAGCCATCCACCGAACCGAAGAAAAGTGGCCCTTCGATAGCATAGACCTTGGCCCCTTCCGGCGTCACATGGACCTTCGCATGGATGCGGGTTGAGTTATTCCAGGCATAGGCAAGCGCTGACACGATCACCCCGACCACAACTGCGACCGCCAGATCACTGAACACCGTCACAACCGTTACCAACAGCATGACGAAAGCGTCGGTGCGCGGGATCTTGCGCAAGACCGTGATGCTTTGCCAGGCGAAGGTGCCGATCACCACCATGAACATGACACCGACCAAGGCTGCGAGAGGAATCTGCTCAATCAAGCCGGATGCAACCAGGATAAAGGCCAGCAGGAAGAGTGAGGCAGCAATACCGGCAAGCCGGTAACGGGCCCCCGATTTTACGTTAATCATCGACTGACCGATCATCGCACAGCCACCCATGCCGCCAAAGAAGCCGGTAACTGTATTTGCAAGGCCTTGTGCGATACATTCCTGCGAGGCACCCCCGCGCTGTTCCGTCATCTCCCCAACCAGGTTCAAGGTCAGCAAGCTTTCAATCAACCCAATGGCCGCCAGGATCAAAGCATAGGGAAGGATGATCTTCAGCGTTTCAAAGGTCAGCGGCACCAGCGGGAAATGAAACGCCGGCAATCCCCCTTCAATCGAGGCCATATCGCCAACACGCGGGACATTGATGTCGAACAGGATGACGACAGCGGCCACGACGACAATCGCAACCAGCGGCGCCGGCAACGCCTTGGTCAGGCGTGGTACGATCCAAATCAGCGCCATGGTCAATGCGACGAGCCCAAGCATCAGCATCAGCGGCACACCGGTCATCCAGACCTTCCCGCCGTCACCACCGGGCAGCTGAAATTGCGTCAGTTGCGCCAGGAAGATGATGATCGCCAAGCCGTTCACGAAGCCCATCATCACCGGATAGGGAACAAGACGGATGAACTTGCCCAGATGGAAAACGCCGGCAAGGACCTGCATGACGCCCATCAGCACAACAGTTGCGAACAGATACTCAATCCCATGGGCTGCAACCAAGGCCACCATGACAACAGCCAGGGCACCGGTCGCGCCGGAGATCATGCCGGGGCGCCCGCCAATCACAGCCGTTACCAGACCAACAATGAACGCCGCATAAAGGCCAACCAGCGGATGAACGCCGGCGACAAAAGAAAACGCAACCGCTTCCGGGACCATCGCGAGAGAGACGGTCAGCCCAGCCAGGACTTCTGTCTTGATCACCGACGGATTGGTCGGGAAGTCCAGGAGGGAACGCCAGGAAAAAGGAATCCGGGCTGACCGGACCGAAGACAGAAGATTGGCCACGATTTCGATATCCAAAAATTAGAGAGGTTTCTAGGCCTGTGATAACGTGTTTTTGCTGCGCCGCAACATAAAAACGCGACACAAGTCTTTCGCCTGATTGTTTAATGCAATCTCGACGATGTACTCAGGTGATTTCGGTCGCCAATTTCTCGATCCGGCAATTAGACCGACGAAGCGGGATTGATCCACTGACGGGGTCTCCAACCGCTGTCGAAATGGCCCGATTCAGATTGGCCGCCATTAGGTTATCCGCGTCATAAGGGGACCCCGCCTCGCCTTCTATCCACCAGCCATGTTGCGCGAAAACCGTATCCGGTCGCACTGCCGACAGGAGTTTCGCGCGGGCAACGAAGGACCCGCTTCGTGTCGTCACCCGAAGCCAATCGCCGTCTTCAACCTCATGCCGGGCCGCCAACTCTTTCGACAACTCGAGAATTGGGTCCGGCGTCAACCGTCGTAGCGATGGGATGTTTCGGTGTTGGCTATGACAGAAGGACAATGTCTTCGCACACCCCAGTGTCAGGGGGAAATCCGTGTCCGGCGTCGGCACATAGTCAGGATGGAGACACGGCACGGGGTCATAGCCATGCTGAAGCAGTGTTTCGGAATAAATCTCTATCCGACGCGTCGGTGTCGGAAAGCCTTTCAGATTGCCCCCTTCATCCGTCGCTGCATAGGCGCGATAGGGAACCCGCCCGTCCACTGTCACGCCATCAAGGTTTTCACGCAGATCAGTGATGGTCAGCCCGGACGGCGCGACAATTGCCTCATGTCCTTTATCGATATCACCATCAAAGAACTGCGACGCCATTCCCAGTCGCTCTGCCAATGCCAGGACGATATCCGTGTCACTCTTCGCCTCGCCAACGGGTTCAATCACGGCTGGGTGCAGTTGAACCCGGCGCATCCCTTCCAGGCTGACATCAAAGCCATTGCGCAGCCCTTCCCGCTCCCAAGATGTCGCAACAGGCAGCACAATATCTGCATATTCGGATGTGGCATTCAGGAAGAAATCCGTGTGGACATGAAAGTCGAGCTTCTTGAATGCTTCCACGGCCCGCTCGGGATCAGGCTGCGCTGCCAACAGATTGCCGCCGAATGAAAACAACATTCGAACCGGATAAGGGGCTTCTTCCAGCACA
>SPJV01000174.1 GCA_006844765.1 Alphaproteobacteria bacterium
GTGGCGTGGGACTTAATGCGATCCAGGGTGCTGTGCTTTGTGGCGCCGCTTCCATCATCGCCATTGATCTGGCCGATGACAAACTGGAGGCCGCAAAATCCTTTGGCGCTACGCATACCTGCAACCCAACGAAAGAGGATGCGGCAACCATCATCAAGGCGGCGAATAGTGGCCAGCGCGCAGACTATGTCTTCGTGACGGTCGGCAGCACCAAAGCGATGGAGCAGGCGTCGACACTCATCCGTCGGGCTGGTGAAGTCGTCATCGTGGGAATGCCGGCGGTTGGCGCGCTCGCCTCATTCGAGATGTTGAATCTGGCGGATATGGGGCAGCGGATTACCGGGTCAAAAATGGGGCAAACTCGTGTTTCGGTAGATATCCCGAATTTGGTAACACTTTATCAACAAGGCCGCCTTAAGCTGGACGAATTAGTAACCAAAACCTATCGACTGGAAGAGATCAATGAGGCATTTGCGTCGGTTAATCGTGGCGAAGCGCTTCGGAATGTTATTGTCTTCGACTAATGCCCGACCCAAGCGGTTCTTTCTTGCTTGGAAACGGTATTCCGTCTGGTGGGGCTGTGTAAGAAACCGCATCCGGATCGGTCTAGACGGTGCCCGTGTCGGCGGTCTGTTCGGGTTGAGATTATTAGACGAGGGATTTTGAGGACTCATGCCGTTTCGCAAGTTGGGGGCGGCCGTTGTAAGGTTGCTCCCACATTTTCTAAAGACTAAATCAACGCGTATGTCCGCCGGAGAACAGCATTTTCGCCATGTCGTCGAAGATGCAATCCAGGGCGTTATTGTCCATCGCGACTGGAAGATTCTTTACGCGAACGCGGCAGCCGCCAAGATGTTCGGCTACGCGAATGTCGAAGATTTGATGAAAATCGGGACCATCGACAACGTCATCGCACCGCATGAACATGAACGTGTCGCAGAGATGAACAGGGTCCATCCCGGGGGGGAGGCGATCTCCCCTCTCTATGAAGTCGAATGCGTTTGTAAGGACGGCTCGACAATCTTGCTGGAAACCATGAACAGTGTGATCGAATGGAACGGTAAGCGGGCCTTGCAAAGCGCCGCTATCGACATTACCGCACGACGTGAATCCGAAGATGCGCTGCGGGTCAGTGCCGAACGCTATGTCGACGCAACCCGGATCGCGAAACTGGGTCATTGGGTCTTCGATCTGGAGCAGGATCGAATGACCTACTGTTCAGATGAACTGGCGCGCATACATCGTGTCTCGGTTTCAGAATATCTGGAGATGACGTCCAGTACAGAAGGGGATATCGCGCGCGTCCATCCAGAGGATCGTGAAACATACGCGAAGTCATTTCGGAACAAAGATGACGTGCCCCCAACTTTTGATCTGGAATACCGGGCCATTCTGCCGGATGGCACCATCCGCCATCTTCGCGAGATTGGGGAGCCGGTATGGGAGGCAGACGGCACGTGCCGCCAGACGCGCGGTACCCTGCAAGACATCACCGAGCAGAAAGATCGCGAGCGGGCCCTGAAGGAAAGTGAAGAAAGGTTTCGAAACGCGGAGAGAATCGCAAAGCTGTTTCACTGGCAAACCGGGAGGCAGTTTGAGGAATGGGTCTATGCCTCTGACAATGCGGCTGAAATATACGGGGTTCCCATTGACGAAATCACCGGTCCCTTCGAGAACTACGCGCCCTTCATTCTAGAGGAAGATATCCCGACAGTCGAAGAAGCATACCGTTCTTTTAACGAAGACCCGCGAGCCTATGAACTTGAGTATCGTATCATACACAAGAATGGAGAGATCCGGTGGATGCGTGAGGTCGGGGAGCCCTTCACATCAGCGAGTGGCGAGATGCAGTTCTTCCATGGCACAACTCAGGATATTACACAGGTAAAGGAAATTGAGCGCGAGTTGTTGCTGGCACGGGTGGAAGCGGAGCGGGCGAACTCTGCAAAGTCCGATTTCCTCGCAAATATGAGCCACGAGCTTAGAACGCCGCTTAACTCGATCATCGGCTTTACAGATTTGATGCGGAATGGAATTTATGGCGAAATTGAAAATACACGCTATGTGGATTATTTGAAAGATATCGACTATTCCGCCCAACATCTCTTGAACCTGATTTCTGACATTTTGGATATTTCCAAGATTGAAGCAGGTCAATTGCAGATTGAAAGGGCACCGGTAGATCTTGTCTCAGTTCTTCAGGCAACGGTCGATCTGGTCAGGCCGCAATCAGATGCAAAGAAGCATAAGATCTCTCTGAATGTCCCTGATGCCCCTGTCATGATCGGCGGCGATGAGCGGGTTCTTCGTCAGATCGCAATCAATTTGATTTCAAACGCGGTCAAGTTCACCCCGGAGAACGGCGAAATCCGGGTGGAGATTGATCAACCAAATGAGACGGGTACAACGGTTCGGTTCCAGGATACGGGCATCGGCATTGCGAAGAAAGATATCTCCCGTGCGCTGGCGCCTTTCTCTCAGATCGGTGCCGACGCGACCCGGGCCCGCGAAGGCACAGGTCTTGGCCTCTATCTGGCGCGGAAATGGACCGCGTTGCACGGCGCAACCCTCAAGATCGATAGTCATTTGGGTGAGGGAACGACAGTATCGCTCACCTTCCCGAAAGATACATTAATGACGGATTTTAATTGACGGTTACGTTATCCGACCGTTCTCTTATGAAAGTCAGGTATCTCCCTGGCAGGCACCTCCCTCTCAGACAAGGAATCGGCCATCCCATGAAAATTGCCAAGCTTGAAACCTTCGCGAATGAGGCCGTTGCCTTTACCCGCGTCACTGCGGATACGGGGGATATCGGGTGGGGACAGTTGTCGACTTATCATTCGGACATCACCGCCCAGGTGTTTCACCGGCAAGTGGCGCCCTATGCCTTGGGGCAGGATGCGGTGGATTTTGATGATCTGCTGGATGTGATTACAGAGAAGGAACATAAGTTCCCCGGGTCCTATCTTCGTCGCGCAATCGCTGGCTTGGACACGGCATTGTGGGATCTGCGCGGACGCGTCGAGGGCAAGCCGGTGGTTGAGTTACTGGGCGGGAAGCCGGGACCGATCCGGGCCTATGCATCTTCCATGAAGCGCGACATCACACCGGAGGATGAAGCGGATCGCTTCTGTCGTCTGCGTGATACCTATGGCTTCACCGCCTTCAAATGGCGCGTTGGTGCCGAATGCGGACGGGACCAGGATGAATGGCCCGGCAGAACAGAAGCCGTGGTGCCGACTGTCGCCCGTGCGCTTGGCGACGGGATTGATAAATTGGTGGATGGCAATTCCTGCTACTCCCCGGCAAAGGCCATCGAGGTTGGCCGACTGTTGGAGGCAGAAGGCATCGGACATTTCGAGGAACCCTGCCCGTACTGGGAGCTGGAACAGACGAAGCAAGTCACCGATGCCCTATCGATTGATGTCACCGGTGGCGAGCAGGATTGCGACCTGCCGACCTGGCGTCGGATGATCGACATGCGTGCTGTCAATATTGTGCAGCCCGACATCATGTATATCGGTGGCATCCGCCGGGCCTTGCGCGTCGCTGCCATGGCAGAGGCTGCAGGTCTGCCCTGCACACCGCATTGCGCCAACCTGTCGATGGTAACGCTCTGCACCATGCATTTCCTGAAGGCGATCCCGAATGCGGGCAAATATCTGGAATTCTCTATCGAGGGCGAAGACTATTACCCCTGGCAGGATGGTTTGTTCCTGGGTGAGCCCTACCGAATTGAGGACGGCAATGCCTTTGTGACCGATACCCCCGGCTGGGGTATTGAGATCAACCCGGCCTGGCTGGAGAAATCCATCTATCAGGTGAGTGAGGTTTGAACCGTTCCTGAAAATACTACAGAAGCCTTGGCGGATCAGGCGTATAGTCGCTCCGGGAGCAGCAATAGAATCAGCTATAAATAGGGAAGAAATTTGTGCACCATGTCGGCATCATTCCATTTGATATGCGCGATGATATGGTCGCGATCCTTTTTGTAACGTCACAGACACGCGGGCGGTGGATTCTTCCAAAAGGAAAGCAAAAGAAGAACGAAACTCACATTGCGACATGTCTGCGCGAAGGGTTTGAAGAAGCTGGTGTCCGCGGTGAAGTCTTCGCAGACTTTCCGATAACGGTCGTGATCAAGAAATTGACTGAAGATGGCCTCCTTGGCCAACCCGTCACCTATTATCCCCTTCTTGTGACCGAACAGGCCGACGAATGGCCCGAGCGCGATAAGCGCCAACGTCACTGGGCATTGATCGACGACGCCCCCCGCGTTGCCTATCGCGAAGATTATTTACCTCTTATCCAGCATTTCGAAATCTTGCGTCCTTGGATCAAAGAGACTGCACAACAGTATAGATAAGGGCTGCCAGACATGCCGTCGCGGGCACTGTAATCACCCAGGCTGCGGCAATGGAGATCATGAATTGCCGGCGGACGAGCCGACGCAATGTCTTGTGACCCAGACTTTTGAATGCATCATCAGCCGTTGCGTTCAGTTTATGGCCTGGGCGGAGCTTCCGTTTATTCGGGTTCTCTATGAACTCACGTAACAAACCAACCCCGAAGACTGCACCAACGGCGATATGCGTGGAACTAACCGGTAAGCCCATTGTCGTTGCGACCAACACCGTTATTGCCGCCGATAACGCCACGCAATAAGCCCGAATCGCGTTGAGCCTGGTGATTTTCTTGCCCACCACGGCAATCAGACGCGGACCGAACAGACCCAACCCCAATGCGATCCCGAAGGCGCCGACCATCATCACCCAGAGCGGAATTTCAACCGCAGACGCGATCGTGCCGTCTTCCCCGATTGTTGACACGATTGCGGCCAAGGGTCCGACAGCATTCGCGACATCGTTCGCACCATGGGCAAATGACAGAAGCGCCGCACCGGCGATCAAGGGAATATGGAAGAGCACGTAGATATCTGAACGGCGATTTGTCGAATTTTCGGTCTTTCTGGCAATGTAGGGTCGGGCCCAAACATAGGTGGCCGTGGCACAGGCAAGCGCAAATGCTGCCGTTTCGAGGATTTCGGGGCGCCAGACTTTCTTCAGCCCCTTCATCGCCATGTAAGCTGCAAAGGCGGCCGCCATCAGGGCGATGAGCACCGGAACCCACCGACGCGCTTGGGCGATGCGGTCATCGGCGTAGAGAATCTTTCTCTTAATGAAGAGCAACAGGGCCGCAGCGCATATCGCGCCGAATACCGGCGATATCACCCAACTGGCCGCAATCGCCGCCATTGTTGGCCAATTGACCAATCCAAAGCCGGCAGCCGCGATGCCAGCCCCCATGACGCCACCGACAATCGAGTGTGTCGTCGAAACCGGTGCGTTTAAATAAGTCGCAAGGTTGATCCAAAGGGCTGCGGCAAACAACGCGCTGAGCATCAGGTTCTGGAAAGTGGTGACATCGATTGTGTCATCTGGAGAGATAATGCCTTTGGAGACGGTTTTTACGACGTCACCACCAGCCAGAATTGCGCCGGCACTCTCGCAAACAGCCGCGATCAAGATGGCCGCGCCGATGCTCAGAACACGCCCGCCGACGGCTGGTCCCATATTGTTGGCAACATCATTCGCCCCAATATTCAGGGCCATGTAGCCACCAATCACCGCAGCGACGGCGATCAGCACCCAGTTTTCCCCAAAATTCAGGAGGTCACTGGTGACAAACAACGCCACAGCCGCCAGGAACACGACCGCCAAACCAACGGGAACGATCAAACCGCTGAGGCGCAGGGCTTGTGACTGCGTATAGTCAAACCGGCGCAGATCATTCACATAACGGTTCTCAGGTTTCTTTTCGGACACGGGACACCCCAGCTGTGACGATCTCAAGCAGAACTCATCTCATGCGGGTTCAATTCGAACAAGGTTCGTATTCTCTGGGTGACGAGCAAGGCGTTTGCCCCATATGTCGCACCGGCGCTTGGTTAAAGCGGTTGCAAGGTAAGACATGCTTGGGCAGTTTCCCGCACAATCACTGTTTTCGCTAAAATTGACCAGGCTTTGGAGCACACTTTCACCTATGAGTAAAATTCAGAACCCCTCCCTCCCGAAGAACGAAATCAAGGTTCTGCTGTTGGAAAACATTTCCAACACCGCTTCCGCAATCTTTAAGGATGCAGGCTATGGCAATGGTCAGCGGCTGACGACGGCGCTGGATGGCGACGCTTTGGTGGAGGCGCTGAAAGGGGTTCGGATACTCGGTATCCGGTCTCGTACACAGATCACCAAGGAAATCATCAATGCGGCGCCGTCTTTGATGGCAGTCGGGTGTTTTTCTGTCGGCACCAACCAGATCGATCTGGAAGCGGCCCGCCTGAATGGTATTCCCGTCTTCAACGCTCCCTTCTCCAACACCCGATCTGTGGCAGAGCTGACGATTGCTGAGATCGTCATGCTGTTCCGGCGGACTTTTCCCCGGTCGATGGCAGCCCATCATGGCGGCTGGGAGAAATCTGCGGAAGGCTCTCGGGAAGTTCGCGGTAAAACGCTCGGTATTGTCGGATATGGCAATATCGGCAGCCAACTGGCGGTGCTGGCAGAGTCCATGGGGCTGCGGGTGATTTACTTTGATCACTCTGACAAGTTGACCCACGGTAATGCGGAACCAGTCGGCAGCCTGAAAGAGTTGCTCGCCAAATCGGACGTCGTAAGTCTGCATGTGCCTGATACGTCTGAGACACGAGACATGATGCGGGCGGAAGAAATCAAGGCGATGAAGCCTGGCGCCTATCTGATCAATAATGCGCGCGGCAAGGTGGTCGACATCCCGGCCCTGGCCGAGGCGTTGAAATCCGGTCATCTGGCCGGTGCTGCCATTGATGTTTTCCCTGCGGAGCCATCCAACAACAAGGAATCCTTCACCTCCCCCCTGCAAGGCCTGGACAATGTTATCCTGACCCCGCATGTCGGCGGTTCTACGGCAGAGGCTCAGGAACGCATCGGCGAGGAAGTCGCCCGAAAGCTGGTCGAATATTCGGATGTGGGATCGACCGAAGGCGCAGTGAATTTTCCACAGGTCCGGTTGTCCCAGCGCCAGGGCGGTACACGCTTCATCCAGGTGCAACGGAACCTGCCCGGCGAGTTGCAGCGGTTAAACGAGGTCTTTGCAAAATATAAGGTTAACATCTGTGCACAGACCTATCAGACTGATGGTGATATCGGTTACGTGGTTCTAGAGGCAGAAGATGCTGTCACCGAAGCAGATGCCATTCTTGCGGATGTTCGTGCGCTTTCCGGCACAATACGGGCGCGAATTTTGAATCCACTGGGGTGAGACTTCCCATGACTTTTGATTTTGACATCGAGTATAATCGGAAAGGCACGAACGCAATCGCACTGGATGGTGCGCGGCCCTATTTGTTGAAAGATCATGCGGATCTGAACAGCGTCTATGCGGATGACGACTTCATCGCCATGTGGGTCGCCGATATGGCCTTCGCGTCCCCCCCAGCGGTAACGGAAGCGATGCGGGAACGAATCAGCCATCCGATCTTTGGCTACACTGCCCTGTTTGACGACAGCTATTACCGGATTTTCAAGAGTTGGACCAAAAGTCGCTATGGCTGGTCCTTCGGGTCGGAAGAGTTACAGCTGTCCCCCGGCGTCGTGCCGGCGCTGTTTCATCTGGTCCCGATGATCTGCGAGCCCGATGAAAAAGTCCTGACTCTGACCCCAGCCTATGGGTATTTCGAGCGTTCGGCTGCACAGAATGACCGCGAACTCCTGTCCTCCGGTCTGATTGAGCGCAATGGTCGGTTCGTTGTTGATCTTCAAGATTTCCAGGCCAAGGCCGCAGACCCGAAAACGCGGCTGTTCTTCCTGTGCCATCCGCATAACCCGACAGGCCGCGTCTGGAGCGAGGAAGAACTGCGGGAGATGGCGGATATCTGTTTTGAGAATGATGTGTTCATCATCTCAGACGAAATTCACTGCGACCTCTTGCGCAGTGGCGTGGATCATATCCCTTTGGCGAAGCTTTACCCCGGCACAGACAAAATCATCACCTGCATGGCGCCCAGCAAGACCTTCAATCTGGCAGGATTGCAGATCGCCAATATCATCATCCCTGATCCGGAATTGCGCGAAGCTTGGTCCGCCCGGGTCTTTCCGATGGTCAACCCGGTCAGCCTGGCCGCGGTGTGCGGCGCATATCAGAACGGCCGGGAGTGGCTGACCGAACTGCGGGCCTATCTGGACGATAGCTTCGCTTTCTTGCAGGACTACCTGACAGAACATCTGCCGAAGGCCCGTTTCACGATCCCGGAGGCGACTTATCTCGCCTGGGTCGATATCGGCGCCTATCTGCCGGAGACAGTTAATCTGACCCGCTTCTTCGCCGAGCGGGCCGGCGTGTTATTGGAAGGTGGGGAGATGTTCGTCGCCGATGCCGGACAATATCTCCGCCTCAACATCGCCTGCCCCCGCACGATTCTGGAACGTGCCTTGGGACGGGTGGTTGAGGCGATACACGAAAGGTAAGCCCATGTCTGGAACTGGGAAGAATATCGCTCTTGTCGCTCATGATGCCAACAAGCCGGAGATGGTCGAGTGGGCGACGGTCAATGTTGAGCGCTTGCGGCCGCATCGGATCTGGGCGACCGGTACAACTGGCGGTGAAGTGGCCAAGGCGACGGGGCTTGATATCACCTTGTTGAAGAGCGGACCTTTGGGCGGCGATCAACAGCTTGGTGCCATGATCGCCGAAGGCAAACTGGATATCCTGGTGTTCTTCACCGACCCGCTATCCGCCATGCCGCATGATGTCGATGTTAAGGCCTTGCTGCGCATCTCAACGCTGCAGCAAACAGTGGTCGCCTGCAATCGCGTTACTGCCGATTACATCTTCCACTCCGACCTGATGTAGATACGCCTCGTAAAAGCGCGTTTATTAGCGCATCAAACTTCAACCACGACAAAGTTTCGGTCTTATCAGAGATGTTTTGCGGCAATTACTTGTTTAACCATCTTGCGGGTGGATTTGATCGCCCCTGAACATCTCCATAATTCTAAGTGTCAACCAACCCGAACGGGGTAGAAGGACGGCGGTAATCATCGGGGAGAAGTGAGCGACCGATGGGCAGTTCGGCGCGGGCAAGACAATCTGCGCGATGGCAGAGACGGCAGGAGATGCCGATACGCGTCGATTTCGGTTGTGCGGATTCCTCATCCCTCGTGTAAATCAGCCTATGCGCATGTTGAGACGAGCAACATAAGGCAATGGCGCGCTCAACCCGTTGCTTGCCGAACCCACCGCCCCCGGCCGTTACCGTTCGCACGATCGAAAAGAATTTTTCTCCATCCGGCAATTCCAGCCACTGAGTAAGGATGCGGCGCGGATTGTTAAACGCGCTATGCAGGACCCAGAGTGGGCAGGACCCGCCATGCCGGGCAAATGGGAATCCGGCGCCATCAAGCCTTTTCGAGACATTGCCCGCCGCATCCACGCGTATGAAGAAAAAGGGCACGCCTTCTTGCCCCGTTTTTTGGAGGGTCGTTAGACGATGCGCGACCTGCTCGAAGCTGGCGCCGAATTGACGTCCGAGCGCTTCGATATCGTAGTGACATTTTTCTGCAGCACGGGAGAAGGCAAGGTAAGGCATCATGATTGCGCCGGCGGCATAGTTTGCAAGAGACCGGCGCGTCAGCTTTACCCCATCCTCTGTTTCAAACTGGGTGCCATTTACCAGGCTTGTAATAATGTCGGCCATTTCCAAATAGACCACCTGCAAGGCCAACTGGAATGTCTTACTGGCATGATCCAACGTGGCATCTAACACGACTTCACCGCGATGAGGTTCGTAGCGTCTTGTGAATCCACTCATGACGTCAGGGGGAAGATCTCGAACCTTCAGGTCCCGATTGGCAAAATATTCTACCAAGCCTCCCAGGCGTTTGATTTCCTTGGCGAGATCTTCTGCCCGGTTATCAATCTCAACAAAAAAGTTTTGACGCGTCGCCAGAAACCGCCGGGCTTCATTCACCGGGTCAGGCCCGATGGGAGAACCTTCCGTGTGATCGGCGAGCACAAGCTGGCCTTCTTGATAGGCAGTATAAAGGCGGAAGACCGCTTCAGCGGTCGCGGGAAAGCTCGCGCTGAAATCCTGTATTTCCAAGGGTGATAGGTCGAGGTCTGCGAATAATGGGTCATTGAAGGCCGCCACTATCCGGGTGTTGAACTCTTCACCAGCGCCCCGCGTGAGCGTTGTAATGTCGGTCCCGTAAATCTCCGCAAGCTTAATGAGCATCGCCGCGGTAACTGGCCGCTGATTGCTTTCGATGAGCGCAACGTAGGACGGTGAAACATCCAAGTCTTCGGCCATGACAACTTGTGTCAGACCTAACTCACGCCGCAGGCGACGAATGCTCTGGCCCATATACGTGCTGCGATCCCTGGCCATTGTTGACAGCTCCTTTCACGCGATTGGAAACATTACAAACATAATGTTACAATTCTTACAATATTACAAAATATTATGTAACGGTTTACAAGTTCACTTTTTTGCACGTGCTCAATTAAACAGAAGGCGTTAAGACCTCGCTTCAGGCGCAACCACATCTTCAGATAAGACTGGATGCAGAATCAACGAGCGGAGGAAACGGTTTCCTCATGCTTCAATGTTCAGACCAAACTGACGGAGTTTAAGTTATGGGATACCAATCAGAAATTCATTCAGTGCAGGACAAGATCAAGAGCTTTGGCGACACTTGGACTGGCATTGACGCGGAAGCTGTCGCCCGGATGCGGGCGCAAAACCGGTTCCACACTGGCCTCGATATCGCCCGCTATACGGCAAAAATCATGCGCGAAGACATGGCTGCCTATGATGCGGATGCGGCCGAATACACCCAGTCACTTGGTTGCTGGCATGGTTTCATTGCGCAGCAGAAACTAATCTCCATCAAAAAACACTTTGGGGGTACGAAAAAGAAGTATCTCTATCTCTCCGGCTGGATGGTTGCGGCGCTGCGCTCTGACTTTGGTCCGCTGCCGGATCAGTCCATGCATGAGAAGACATCGGTACCGGCCCTGATCGAAGAGCTATACACCTTCCTGAAACAGGCCGATGCCCGCGAACTTGGCATGATGTTCCGCGATCTCGACGCCGCGCGGGAAGCTGGCGACATGGTTAAAGAGAAGAGACTTCTTACTCAGATCGAAAACTATGAAACCCATGTTGTGCCAATCATTGCAGACATCGATGCCGGTTTCGGTAATGCGGAAGCCACGTATCTTTTGGCGAAGAAGATGATTGAAGCGGGTGCATGCGCCCTTCAGATCGAAAACCAGGTTTCGGACGAAAAGCAATGCGGTCACCAAGACGGCAAAGTTACCGTTCCGCATGAAGACTTCATCGCCAAAATCCGCGCCTGCCGTTATGCCTTCATGGAGCTCGGCGTTGATGACGGGATCATTGTGACGCGGACCGACAGCCTTGGCGCTGGGTTGACCAAGCAAATCGCGTTTTCGAACGAGCCTGGCGACTTGGGCGATCAGTACAACGCCTTCCTCGACTGCGAAGAAGTAACCGCCGACGATCTGTCGCCCAGTGATGTTGTCATCAAGCGCGATGGCAAACTGATGCGCCCGAAGCGTCTGCCTTCCAATCTGTTCCAATTCAAGCCCGGAACTGGTGAAGACCGCTGTGTCCTCGATTCCATCACCTCACTGCGCAACGGTGCCGACCTGCTTTGGATTGAGACGGAAAAGCCCCATGTGGAGCAGATCGCAGGCATGGTCGACCGCATCCGTGAAGTCATTCCGAATGCAAAGCTGGTCTATAACAATTCACCGTCCTTTAACTGGACCCTGAATTTCCGCCAGCAAATCTTCGACGCTTGGACAGCAGAGGGCAAAGATGTCTCCGCCTATGACCGCGCCGATTTGATGAACGTGACATATGACGAGACTGAACTTGCGGCGGCAGCAGATGAGAAAATCCGGACGTTCCAAGAGGACGGATCGAAGCGTGCGGGTATCTTCCATCACCTGATTACCTTGCCGACATACCACACAGCCGCCCTTTCCACGGACAATCTGGCCAAGCGCTACTTCGGTGATGAAGCCATGCTTGGTTATGTGAAGCAGGTACAGCGCCAGGAAATCCGCCAGGGTATTGCCTGCGTGAAGCATCAGAACATGGCCGGGTCAGACATCGGTGATGACCATAAAGAATACTTCGCCGGCGATGCCGCACTGAAAGCTTCTGGTGAAGACAACACCATGAACCAATTCGGCTAATCCGAAAGCAGTCGAATTAAAACCTGCCGCCCTTTCCCACATCGGGAGAGGGCGGCATTTTTTTGCCGCCTGATGAATGGGGCGGAGAGCTTCTTATTGAAGGTGCACTAGGCGCAAAGTGGATGCGACATCAAGAAAGCCCGCATTGACCATCGCGCGCATTCCTTTGCTTATTGGTCTGTGTCGCACGATAGCGGGCCGACGACGAGGCAGAGACTACTCAGATCATTGAGAAGAACGAGGGAAATCCGGCGAATAGCACCAGCACCGATGAGCCTATTCAAGTAGCCCAAGCGAACACAACTGGCACCCCCCCAGCACAGCCGTCCGGCCCGACAAATCAGCAAGCGGGTACGCAAGGTACCGCGCAAACACAACCGCAGAAGCAAGCCACCACGACACCCAAAAGCTTACAAGGCGTTGATGTTGGATTCTTGCATCAACAAGAAGGATTTGAGAAATCCGGATACGTCCCGAAAAATAATCAAGGGCAGCCGGATGGGAACAGCGGCGTTACCATTGGTCATGGCGTCGATCTTGGGCAAATGAATAAAGGGGACTTAGACCGACTGGTAAAACACTACGGCCTTGACCCAGCGCTTGCAAAAAAAGCGGAACCTTACCTTGGTCTTAAAAGAAACGCTGCGGATCGGTATGTAACACAAAACCCAATCACCGTTACGAAAGCAGAAGCTGCACAGCTTTCAAGCGTAAAATACGGTCATATCGCGGTAGACTTGGCAAAGCGATATGACGCAGAGATGAAGCAGCGAGGCAATTCGGTGAAGTTTGATGACTTGCCGCCAAAGTTAAAGACAGTTGCATTGAGTGTCGCAATCCAATTTGGAGCCGCGGGCGCCCAAAATGAGGCCAAACGCTTCTGGGGACACCTCGTCAACAATGACATTCCAAAACTTATTGCCGAATTACGAAATTTTGGACCAAATCATAAACCTCGTAGAAGAAGAGAGGCAGACTATTTGGAAAAACCTTAAGGGAAGGTGAACAGGTTAAGACCATGTGGCAGGCGTTCAAAAATTATCCTCTCGCGGGTAGGGAATGC
>SPJV01000175.1 GCA_006844765.1 Alphaproteobacteria bacterium
AAGACGGAACTGGAAGTCTGCCACAACTATCACCCTATGTTTATGAAGATGGTCGGTGCGGATGATAAATATTGCCACGGGGCCGGGGCCGATTGGTGGAAAGGCGGTTGCTGTGACCATAGCGGCGTCTCTGCACCGGTCCTGCCTGGAAACTGCTGCGGTCATGACCACGACTAAGGAATAGTGAGAAGAAAACGCCCCGTACTCTCACAACGGTGCCCTCACACCAGAGCCTCGTTGTGAGATCGAACCCGCGTGAACATCCCCGGAATTGCCGGAGGCGCCAATGCCTGGGAAGAAGGGGCTGTTTTCAGCGGCTGGCTGCACGCGATATCGGAGAACTTATGCATCCTCTTCGGCACTGCGCTGGTTATCTCGGGTACGCGGGTGCCCGGACGGTGGACAAGCGGAAGGGGTTGTCTCAGCTCACGAGTGACCCAAGATGCGGCGTAGCTAAAGAACAACCACCAAACACCACGCGCACAGAAGATGCTCCAAAAACTCTGAAAGTCTAACAGTTTTGCCGATAGGTCTGAAACTGTCAGACGTATTCTTTTGGAACTATCCCTAACTCATTGAAAAGATTGGTGGGCGCACGAGGGCTCGAACCTCGGACCCGCTGATTAAGAGTCAGCTGCTCTGCCAACTGAGCTATGCGCCCACGGGTCTGTCTTTCGGACGGACGGGCTTGTAACAAAGTGGACACGAAGCGTCAAAAGTTAATATTCGGCGCGCGAGGGTGGTGGTGGCAAGGATTGGGCGTCGGTTGCTTGTCGCGGGCTTAGGTAAGGCTATCGCCGCTCTTTAGGCCCAGGGCGGCGAGAAACTCCGGGCCGGTTACCGGCTTGCCGCCGGGGCGTTGGGCGCGGGTGATGGTCAGGGCGCCGCTGCCGCAGGCGATGGTTCCTGTGCGGCTGTCCAGGATCGTCGCTGGAGAAGCGTTCTCGGGAGCGTTGTTGGCGGCAGTCTTGTCGGTGGTGGTCTTGTCGGTGGCGGTACTGTCGGCGGCAATATTGTCTGTGAAAGGGACAGCTTCCAAGACTTTGGCGCGGGCGCCGCCCAAGTGTTCGGGCAGTTCAAAGAAACATCCCGGCCAGGGGGTCAGGGCCCGGATTTGGCGGTCCAATTGCTCTGCGGATAGCGCCCAATTGATCCGGCCTTCGGATTTTTCCAGCTTGGCGGCATAGGTAACGCCCTCCCCCGGCTGCGGTGTCGCGACAGTGGTGCCGGCGTCCAGGGCGGCGAGGGTTTCAGTGATCGCATCCGCGCCCGATGTGCTTAATCGGTCGTGCAGGTCACCAGCGGTTTCGCGCGGGCCGATGGGGAGTGAATGGCGGCTCAGCACGGAACCGGTGTCGAGCCCTTCATCCATCGCCATGATACAGACCCCGGTTTCCGCATCCCCGGCGAGGAGTGCCCGCTGGATCGGTGCGGCCCCGCGCCAACGCGGCAGCAGGGAGGCATGAATATTGAGGCACCCCAGCTTTGCTGCATCCAGGATCGCCTTCGGCAGAATCAAACCATAGGCAACCACCACGGCTGCGTCGGCATTGAGGGCCGCAAAGGCATCCGCTTCTTCCGCGGATTTCAAGGAGGTTGGTGTACGAACCTCCAGCCCGGCGGCATCGGCGGCACGGTGAACCGGTGTCGGGGTCAGTTTCTTTCCGCGCCCGGCGGGGCGGGGCGGCTGTGAGTAGACGGCGGCGATCTCATGCCCCGCTGCGATCAGCGCGTGAAGCGCCGGGACGGAGAAATCCGGTGTCCCCATGAAGACAAGCCGAAGCGCTGACATGGCAATCGCGTCCTCTTTCGCTTCCGGGCTTAGTCGGCGGTGACTTTGTTGTTTTTGCCCATCCGTGCCTGTTCCTTCTTCAGCCGCCGCATGATCATGCCGCGCTTCAGGGAGGAGATATGATCAACGAAGTTGATCCCATCCAGGTGATCGATTTCATGCTGAATACAGACGGCGGTCAGGCCTTCCGCCTCCAAGACCTGCTCGGCGCCGGTTTCGTCCAGATAGGTGACGGTCACCTTGGCCGGGCGTTTCACATCGGCATATTGTTCCGGATAGGACAGGCAGCCTTCTTCATAAGAATAAAGCTCTTCGGACGCGGCGGTGATCTCCGGATTGATGATCTTGAGCGGCGTGGGGGCGTCATTGGCCCGGGCGATATCCATCACCAGCATCCGCTTGGCGACACCGATTTGCGGGGCGGCAAGGCCGATGCCCGGCGCGTCATACATCGTCTCCAGCATATCATCGAGCAGCTTGCGTTCTGTATCACCGATACTGTCGACAGGGACACACTTCTTGCGCAGGACGGGATGTGGGGCCACCAGAATGGGGAGAATCGCCATGGTTGGTTTCCGTTCAGGATAGGTGAATCGAGGATTAGGTAAGGCGCTGAAAGCCTGGGGTCAAGGCACTGCGCTTTTCGAGGACCATTCACACGCGTTAGGGTGGCGGCATGACGATATCTCTTTCCGACCCATTTATGATCGTAATGCTCGCTGCGGCGGCGACATTGGTGTTGCTGGCGCTGGGGCTGTTCCGGCTTTCTGCGGATGCCCGGCGGCAAGCCGGCGCGATTGATGCGGTGTCTGGTACCCAGGCGGAGCTGGCGAAGCTTCAGGGCGAGGCCGCACGGGGGCAGGCGGAACTGGCGGCCCGGCTGGGGCAGCTTTCCGAGACGATGGCGGCATCGCAAGAGCGTCTGGGCGAGCGCTTCCAGGCACAGGAACGGGCGCTGACCAAGCAGATGACCGA
This sequence comes from Alphaproteobacteria bacterium, assembly GCA_006844765.1. GTDB lineage: Bacteria > Pseudomonadota > Alphaproteobacteria > UBA8366 > Aestuariispiraceae > SPJV01. The sequence continues at coordinate 2,768 of SPJV01000175.1, forward strand.
TAGCCTTGCCGATCTGTCCCGACGGTTTGGAGAGAGCTTGCATAAGCAGACCACCGATCAGGAAAAGACCATGGGCGACCTGAAGGAACGGCTCGGTGCCATCGGGGTTGCTCAGGATAAAATCCAACGGCTGAGTGAGCAGGTGGTGAGCCTGCAGGATGTGTTGACCAATAAACAGGCGCGCGGCGCTTTTGGCGAGGTGCAGCTGGAAGACCTCGTCCGCTCTGCTCTGCCGCCCAATGCGTATAAATTCCAGGCCTCGCTTTCCAATGGCAAGCGGGCGGATTGTTTGTTGGACATCCCGAACCCGCCGGGACCGATCGTGGTCGATGCCAAGTTCCCGCTGGAGGGATATCACGCGATCCGGGCAGCGGAAGGGGAGGAAGCCCGCTCTCAGGCCCGCAAGATTTTTGCCCGCGATGTGAACAAGCATATCACAGACATTGCGGGACGTTATATCCTGCCGGGAGAGACCGCCGATAGCGCGATGATGTTTGTGCCTTCAGAGGCGGTCTATGCGGAGTTGCATGCGGAATTGCCCGCCGTGATCTCGCAATCGCATCAGGCCCGGGTCTATATCGTCTCGCCGACGACATTGATGGCGGTGTTGAATACGGTTAGGGCGGTTCTGAAGGATGCGCAGATGCAGGAACAGGCGCATGTTCTGCAGAAGGAAATCGTGTTGCTGGGCGAGGATGTCGGGCGGCTTGATGATCGCGTCGCGAAGCTGCAGCGTCACTTTGGCCAGGCGGAGAACGATATTCGCGACATTCGGATATCGACGGAGAAAGTGACCAAGCGGGCGAGCAAGATCGATGATCTGGAGTTTGGGGAAATCGAAGGGAAGGGCGAGGCCGCGTCCCTGTTGCCGGAATAGGATAGGACACCATGGTAAAGGCTGTTGATATCAAGGAAGTTCTTTCAACCCTGACGCATTTTGAAGGGCGTCAGCCCGACACGCCGTCGGATGACATCGAACCGGCCTTCGCGACCTTGTCCGACTATCGAGATGGCGGGATCTTTGCGGGTGGGTTTACGGGTAAGAGCCCATGGGAGCGTCATGACCAAGGGGATGAGATCGTCCATATCCTGGATGGCGAAACGTCCTTGTTCGTCAAAACATCGGATGGGGTGACTCATGAATTGGTGTTGGGCGCTGGTCAGCTGGCAGTCGTGCCGCAAGGTTGCTGGCATCGGTTCGAGGCGCCGACGGGGGTTACCTTGATGACCGTCACCCCACAGCCGACCATCCATACAACGGATGCAGATCCAAAATAGCTGCTTAGTGCTTTTAAATAGCCGCTTTAGCGCTCTGAAACAGGCGTTCCGTAGAAGGCGCCCCGAAGAAGGTGATCTGACGCGGTTTAAAACGCCCAGTCTATTCGGCCAGGAATGCCTTTAAATGCTGGTGGATTGTTGCGCTGAGCTGTTTGTCCACGTCATTCATCAGGTCTTCGGTCAGCGTATACCAGATTGCTTCGCGCTCATTCAGTGTCAGTCCCTCTGGCACTGTGCGGCTGCGCTTTGTTTCCGTGGAGGCGGAGGCGGTGAGGCCGCGCGTCGGATCAAAGGCTTCGATCTTCACCTTTACGACAGCGTCATAGCGTTCTGACTGATCCTCTGTGAAGACACCGGTGATGCCGGTTTTCTTCTCAAGTTCCTGTTCAACGACGCTTGCCTCCAGGATTGTCAGAATGATTTCGCCATTTTGCCCGACCGGGTTCAATCGGTCCTGGCCCCAGCGTTTCAATGTTTCCAGAGGGTTAGCCGGGAACTCATGTTCGACATGCGGGGGTAAGCCGGTTTCTTTATAGGCCGGGATGATCTTCAGCGTCGCGACATCAAGTGCGATGGGCTGATGCTGCGCGAAGGTGATCGCGGCGTATCGGGGTCTTTCCACTTGTGTTTCACAACCCGAAAGGAATAGCGCAAAGACAGCGAGAATGGCGAAAGCGAGGCGTTGCACGTCAAAGCTCCTCAAAGAATACAGTTACCGGCTGGGTAACAACCCGATACCACGATATCCTAATATCACGACAGCCTGAGTTTACGACGGTTCGGACAAATTGGCAGCGTCGAAAAACCCGTCGAGATCTTCATCCGTGAACCCTTCCAGCCGATTGCAGAATTCGCAAGTGACCGTAATGCGACCATCATCATGCCGCATGTCCTGTAGTTCATTCCGGTCCAGGGTTGAAAGCACCCGACCGATCCGATCGCGTGAGCACCGGCATTCATCCCGAAGTGGTTTGCTGTCGAACACCCGAACACCATCTTCGTGGTAAAGCCGGAAGAGCAGATCCGCAGGCGCGAGTTTCTCGTCCAGCAACTCGCCATCATTGGCGGTAGAAAGCAGCATCACGGCCCGGCGCCAGGCATCGTCATCCTTTGCACTGGCGCGGATTTCGGCACGGTCTTCTTCTGCAAGCCGTTGTAGCATCAGGCAGGCTGCCCGCCAGTTGCCTGCCGGGGTCGGGCCAGCGGCCAGCCGCACCACGGAAGAGAATTGTTCCGACTGCTGAAAGTAATGATGGACGCATTCTTCCAAAGTGGCCCCGGAAATCTCTACAAGCCCTTGATAGCGTTCCGTATTCGGACCCTGATCGACGGTCAAGGCGATGTGGCCTGATCCGATCAGGGTGGGGATTGGGGCCCCATCGATGTCTTCCAGATCGGGAATTTCGCCGGAAACCTGGGCATAGCCCCGCAGCGCACCGTCGGAGGTTACATCAGCCACCATCATCGGGACCGGGCCGTCCCCCTTGGTCTGAAGCGTAAAAACCCCTTCGAATTTCAACGCGGTCGCCAAACCCGCCGTCAGCGCGAGTACTTCCGCCAGAAGGTTTTTTACCGGTGTCGGGTAATCATGTCGTTCCAAGACCTGATCGACAACGGGCCCCAGACGGACCAGCCTGCCATTCAGGCTGCTGGAATCGATCAGATAGGGTTGGACGCAATCGTCGGTCCGTGAAATGTCGACGCTTTCCGAACTGTCCAGCCGCGCCATCAGCCCCTCACTTCACAGCGTCCATGCACCACAGAAGAATACCCTTCTGCGCATGCATGCGGTTTTCGGCTTCGTCCCAGACAACGGATTGCGGGCCGTCGATGACGTCGGCGGTGACTTCTTCGCCCCGATGCGCCGGCAGGCAATGCATAAAGATCGCATCGTCCTTGGCACGGCCCATCAGTTTATCGTCAACCTGGAAGGGCTTGAGCAGATTGTGTCGCGGACCCGAATCCTTGTCGCCCATGGAGACCCAAACATCGGTTACGATGCAATCCGCACCGGTAACAGCCGCTTCGGCTTCATGCAGGACTTCGATATTGCAGCCTTGCGCCCGCGCCCAGTCGACGACATCGGCCGGTGGTCCCAGCTCTTTCGGACAGGCGATCTTCAAGGTGAAGTCAAAGCGGGCGGCGGCATGTATCCAGCTGGTCGCCATATTGTTGCCGTCGCCGGCCCAGGCAACGGTCTTGCCGGCAATTGACCCACGATGTTGCTCATAGGTCATCACATCCGCCATCAACTGGCAGGGATGGGTTCGGTCGGTCAGCCCGTTGATCACGGGCACCGTCGCATGCTCGGCCAGTTCCAGGAGCTTTTCCTCCTGGGTGGTGCGGATCATGATCGCATCGACGTAACGGCTGAGCACCCGGGCTGTGTCGGCGATGGTCTCCCCCCGGCCCAGTTGGGTTTCCGCCGGTGTCATGACCACGACGTCACCGCCCAGCTGCTTCATGCCGACATCAAAGCTGACACGGGTTCGGGTCGATGGTTTTTCGAAGATGAGGGCAAGGGCTTTGCCGGCAAGCGGCTTGGCGCGATCACCGGGCTTCCGCCAGGCCTCGCCCCGGTCGAGCATGTCACGAAGTTCGCTGGCTTCCAGCTTGTCGAGATCGAGGAAATGCTTAGGCGCCATTGGCTTCACCCTTCCAATTCGCGGCAACGCTTTCAAGGATCGCAATTGCTTCGTCGATATGATGTTCCTCGATGATCAGTGGCGGCAGCAAACGGAGTACATTCGCACCGGCCCCGACGGTCAACAGCCCGGCATCGCGCAGGCGTGTCATCATCTCTACATTGGTGACGCCTTCATCGGCATTGCACTTGATGCCCATCATCAGGCCGGACCCACGAACTTCGGTAAAGACGGTCGGATGTGCTGCAACAAGGGCTTCCAGCTTGTCCTTCAACAGGGCCCCCATAGCCTGAACCTGATCCATGAACCCATCGGCTAACAGGATATCCAACACCGCATTGCCGACGGCCATGGCCATCGGGTTGCCGCCGAAGGTCGTGCCGTGCAGGCCGGGCGCCATGCCGCTTGCGGCCTCGTCAGTGGCCAGGATCGCCCCAATCGGGAAGCCGCCGCCCAGGCCCTTGGCCGTCGCGATAGCATCCGGCTTTATGCCGGACCATTCATGCGCCCACATCTTGCCGGTTCGTCCATTGCCTGCCTGGACCTCGTCCAGGATCAGCAGCAAGCCGAACTCGTCCGCTGCGGTACGCAGGGCGCGCATATACTCGGTATCAGCCGGGCGGATGCCGCCTTCGCCCTGGATCGGCTCGATCAGGATGGCTGCCGTCTCCGGCGTGATGGCGTCGCGTAGCGCGTTCATGTTGCCGAAGGGGACATTGTCGAATCCATCCACGGCAGGCCCGAAGCCTTCGACATATTTTGGGTTATTGGCCGCTGCAATGGTCGCCAGTGACCGGCCATGGAAGGCCCCTTCAACCGTCACGATCCGCCATTTCTCCGGATTGCCCTTGGCGAAATGATAGCGCCGGGCAAGCTTGATCATGCCTTCCATCGCTTCGACACCGGAATTGGTGAAGAAAACCACATCGGCGAAGCTGTCAGCGGTCAGCCGCTGGGCCAGTCTTTCGCCTTCCGGAATTTGGAAGACATTGGTGACATGCCACAGCTTTGCCGCCTGTTCCTGCACGGTCTTCACCAGATGCGGATGCGAATGGCCCAGGCTGTTCACAGCGATGCCTGCAAAGAAGTCGAGATAACGTCGGCCCTCAGTATCCCAGAGATAGCAGCCTTCACCGCGCTCGAACCCGATATCGGCCCTTGCGTAGGTGTTCATTAGGGCGGATTTCTGGTCGCCGGACATCGCACTTCTTCCTTATATTATGCGGATTGGATTGGTTTGGTGTTACGCGGAAAGGCGGAAACTGACGCTGTTGACCTGAATAATCAAGGTTTGAGCTTGTAACCGCTCTTAATTAGTTGGCGGGCCGCTAGTAATGTCCCTGCTGTCAGGGAAAACGCGATCATAATGCCGCCGCTGGGATCGGTTTCGGTAACCCCGGACATTGACCATCGGAAGCCGTCGACCATCCAGAATATCGGGTTGTGCGACAGGACGTCTTGCCACGGCCCTTCCGGTACGGCCGAGATGGGGAAAAACGTGCCGCTTAAAAAGATAATCGGAATCAGCAGGAAGGTTTCCTTGCCGGATAGGGTATCCCATTTCTCCGACAGAATACTTGCGATCACGCCCAAGCCGGCGAAAAACAATGCCGCCAGGAACAGGTAGGTAAGGGCTGCAATCGGATGTGCCGGGATGACAGCAGCGAAGGGCATCATCACGATCCACACAGACAGAGCGACCGACAGGGCGACGGCGACGGCCCCTGTCACCATGCCTGTCAGCAACTCGCCGGGCATCATCGGGGCCATCAGGATGTCGCCGATATCGGCTTCCAGCTTGTCATACATGATCGAATGAGCGGTGGATTCAAAGGCCCGAAGCATCAAGGCGGAAAAAATCAGCCCCGGGACTAAGAACTCCATGAAAGGCAGATCATTGGCGCTGACAACCCTGTCACCAGCCGCCAAGGCAAAGACGGAGGCAAACAAGGCCGCTTGCAGTGCCGGTCCGAAAACGGCGATCCCGAAGAAGCGGATCTCACGATGCATTTCCCGGCGGATCAAGCTTCTGATGCCGAGCCAATTCACCGCGCCGAAACGCCTGACCGTCGGTGGGCCTTGATCCATGGGGGCGACGCTCATGGTCTTCTCTAGCTCTTCAGTTTGTAGCCGGTCGAAACCATCCGCCAGGCGAGCGTCATCAGGGCGATGTTCATCCCGAACATGACAGTGAGACCCAGCCAGGTCGGCGCATCAGAGCTGCCGATAAAGCCGGATCTGAACCCGTCGATCATATAGAAGAACGGGTTGAAGAAAGCGATGGAATAGAATGGCTCCGGCAACCGATCGATGGAATAGAAGGTACCGGACAGGAAGGTAAAAGGCGTGATGACAAAGTTCGTGATCGCCGACATATGGTCGAACTTATCGGCCCAGATGCCGGCCACCATGCCAATCGTCGCCATCATGGTCGAAGCCAGAAACCCGAAGAGAAGCGCGAGCGCCAGATTGTCGAGCTTCAAATCTACGAATAATGTCATTGCAACGGCGGTCGCCAAGCCAACGATTAATCCACGGGTTGCCCCTGCCAATGCGTACGCGAAGACGAACTCGCTCGCGCTGATCGGCGGCATCAGGACATCGACGATATTGCCTTGAATCTTGGAAATGACGATAGAGCTGGATGAGTTCGCAAAGGCATTTTGCACCATCGCCATGACGATCAGCCCCGGTGCCAGGAATTGCGCGAAGGGCACGCCTTTCACCACCTCCACTGCCCGGCCCAGCGCCAGGGTGAAGATCGCCAGGAACAACAGCGTCGTGATCATTGGGGCAAAGACGGTCTGTGTCACAACATTCAGGAAGCGCCGGACTTCTTTCAGATAAAGGCTGCGAAAGCCAACCCAATTGACCGCGCCATAGACGCGCGGCTCGGACGGGGTTGCAGGACCTTTGGGCATCTTCGATTGGGACGTGCTCATGATGGCGTCACCTTAGATATGGAAGTCGAAACGGCAAGGGTTTGAAACGGCAAAGGTTGAAACGCGGAGGTCTAAAAAGGAGGTGAGAGGACGAATGTCTATGCTGTAGTTCTGCAGCGTCTATCCCAGGATGACCACAGCAGCAATGGAAACCGCGATAGCGGCGGTGATTGGCAGTGCCGGCCCCAGGGGATGGCCGAAGACAGCAAATAACCGGGATTGGGTGATGACCTTGTTTCGGTACAGCCGTGCTGCCGTTGCAGACAGGGCTGCTGCGGCGACGGCAGCGGCTACCGGGTCGAACAGTGTCCAGAGAAGCCCGAAGAAACCGATCCAGGCAACAAGGCCGATTAGATTGGCAACGGCGTCCTGGACGGCGCGGCCATTTGAAATCAGGATCTCGTGTTGGGGACCCCAGAGCAGATCCGAAAACCGGATGGCCAGGAACAACACGAAGACCGGAGCCATATCGATGAATCGCGGTCCCAGAAGCGACAGGATAAGCTCTGATCCGAAGCCGAGGATGATCAAAGCGACCAGCGAGAGGATCAGCAGCAATCGCTGGCGATCCTCAATCGCCTTCAGGCCTTTGACATCACCGGTTTGATGGATTTGCCAGGGCAGGCCCAGGAAAATGAAATGCTGCACCACCATGAAGCCGATGGCGAACTGGGCAGCGGTTCTGTATTCCCCACCATTGGCGAGGCCGATGATCTTTGTCAGCACCATGGCGTCGATTACGACCGCCAGACGGCTCGACAAGTTCCCGAACATCAAGCCCAAGGTGTGACGCCACAGTCTGATCCAACGCCGCAGATGAAACCGTGCCTTGGGCAGCAAAGAATTGCGTTGAGAGGCCGCGACGGTAATCGCAATCAGCAACATGCCGGCCCAGACTACGAACAGGATGGCGAAAACCCCGTCGGCGCTCGATGGCTGCAGGATCAACAACGCTGATATGAAGGTTATGGGGCGTAAGATATCGCGCAGGAAGAAGAAAAGCCTGACCCGGCCGGCTGCGCGCAGAATTGCCAGGAAGCTTTCCGCCAGCCCGCCAGTCACAGCCATGACGCAGGCAACGGCGCAAGCGAAATAGAACTGGTTCACCGCGCCGAATACGATCACGTCATGGCGGACGAGGCTCAAGAACAGAGCGGCGGCGATCAAGACTGCAGCGGAAATGGTAAGTGCGGTTGCAAGGTAATACCGCCAGATGCGCGGCGCCCGGCCTTGCGCGGTGGAAACGGAGAAAGTGAACCGGTTCAGCCACATATCTCCGCCGCCGGAGACGACCGCGTTGATCAGCCCCACTACCATCATCAGATAGGTATAGGCGCCGAATCCGTAGGGATCGAGCATCCGGGCGGCCAGGATCAGGACGCCATACTCCGCGCCTTTCGAAACCAGGGCACTGGCGATCGACAGATAGGGCAGGAATTTGGGGTTGCGCAGGCGTTGCAATAGTCGGTCTTCACTTGGCTAAACGTCCCAGGCCCGATGGCACGGGATTGTTGCGGCATATAGCCCGCCACGCACCGAAAGGGCAACCATGGGGCCGGTTTGAGGACGGGCTTCTTGCGATCTGTTAATGAAGTGTTGCTTTCCGGTGATGTAACCCAGTGATGTCGTGTGATGATGTTGCCCGGTGATCTGGCTTGACAGTCCTGGCCACCCAGTTCCCATTAGACGGGTAAAGGCTCCTAAGGATTTCCAAAATGACAGAGGATGAAGCACAGACGTTGGCGCTGCGTGCCTTGACGTTCGTTGCAGAGAATCCGGATCGGCTTGACCGGTTTCTGGCGTTGTCCGGATGCGGACCGGGTGACTTGCGCGACCGGATTGGGGACCCAGCCTTTCTAGGCGGTGTGCTGGATTACTTGATGGGGCATGAACCGGACCTGATCGCCTATGCGGAATGGGCCGAAATTGATCCCGAACTGCCGGCGCGGGCCCGGTATCTCTTGCCTTAAGAAGGGGGGCAATCAATGAACCGTTATGAGGTGATGATGGCGCGAATGGCGGCCGGTGAGCGAATCCTGCTCGATGGTGCCACGGGAAGCGAGCTTGAAGTGCGCGGGACCGGCAAGGTGAAACATGCCTGGACCGGTGCCAGTGCGGAGACCCATCCCGAGATCATCTCGGAAATTCACAAGGACTATATCCGTATTGGAGCGGAGATCGTGATCTCCAACACCTTTGCGACGGCCCGCCACACGCTTTCCGATGCTGGTATCAAAGAAAAGTTCGAATTTCTTAATCGGCGCGGTGTCGAACTGGTTGTCGAAGCAAGAGAAGCCTTGAAGGCGGTTAAAGTCGTTGTCGCCGGGGGGATATCCTATTGGTCCTTCGCGGATCGGCATCCGCCTTTGGATGTCCTGGCGGAAGGGACGCGGGAGCAGGCGGCGATCATGCGCGATGCGGGTGCCGAAATGCTCATGCTTGAAATGATGGTCGATATTGATCGGATGTTAACCACGCTGGAAGCGGCGCGGACGGTGGGTCTGCCGGTCTGGGTTGGGTTTAGCGTGAAGGTCGATGACGCCGGTGACGTGCGGCTGTGGAATGGCGAGCTTCTGTCGGACGCCATTGCAGCGTTGGACAAGGATGTGCCCTTGATCAACATCATGCATAGCGACGTTCAGTATATCGATCCGGCTTTGGCCGTTGCCCGCGAAGGGTGGTCTGGTCCGATTGGCGTCTATGCCCATGATCAGGTCAAGCAGGAGGGCGCGCATATGTATGATCCGTCCCTGGTTTTGGCGCCCGACGCTTATGCGACATGTTGCAAAGGTTGGTTCGAACGGGACATTCAGGCGATTGGTGCCTGTTGTGGGCTCGGGCCGGCGCATCTGACGGCTGTGGCCGAATTACTCTGACGGAGAAAATATGTCGGGCGGGGAAAATATGGTAGGGGCGGGGAAACGGTTGGAACATGCCAAGGTTTGGGCCTTGGCCGGACCGATTATTCTATCCAATCTTTCCGT
>SPJV01000176.1 GCA_006844765.1 Alphaproteobacteria bacterium
ATCCGGCTCTGCGGATCGGCAAACAGGTGACGGAATCCTCCGTTTTGCATGGGAAATTAACTCAGGCCGAGGCTGACAAGCGGGCTGAAGCGTTATACCGCGCGCTCGACCTTCCAGATCCGGAACGGCTGGGGCAGCGCTATCCGCATCAGGTGTCAGGCGGGCAACTCCAACGTTTGATGGCGGCGATGGCGCTTTGTGGCAAACCCGATCTTCTGGTCTTGGATGAACCCACAACGGCCTTGGATGTGACGACCCAGATTGAGGTTTTGAAGGCTTTTAAGAGTGTCATCCAGGAAGAGGAGGCAGCGGCTATCTACGTCACGCATGACCTCGCGATTGTGGCGCAGGTGGCCGACTACATTGTCGTTCTTTACAATGGCGAAATTCAGGAAGAAGGACCGGCGGATCAGATAATCGAACGGCCGACGCATCCTTACACCAAACGCCTGATGTCTGCGGTCAGACCGTCCCCTGCGGCGGGTGACATTGATGCGGCCACGGCAGCGGCGCAATCAGATCCTGTTGCCCTTGAAGCGTGGGATATTACGGCGGGCTATGGCAAGGGCGCGCAGGGTGCGCCATTGGTAACGGTGCTTCAGGATGTCGAAATCAAAGTAAAGCGCGGTCACGTGGTTGGCGTTATTGGGGAAAGCGGCTGCGGGAAGTCGACATTCGCCCGGGTTCTAGCCGGGCTTCTGCCGCCCTTTAAGGGAGCGGTATCGGTTGACGACAGACCTCTGCCGGCCCGGATCGCTGATCGGTCCCGGGCCGATGCGCGGAAGATACAATTCGTTTTTCAGATGGCCGACACAGCGCTTAATCCACGGCAGAAGATCGGCGATATTCTCGGACGCCCGCTGCAGTTCTATCTGGGCCTGAAGGGCCGCGAAAAACGGGCGCGCATTGCCGAGATTTTGCAAATGGTGGAGCTACCACCTGAATTCGCGCACCGCTATCCAAATGAGTTGTCGGGCGGGCAAAAACAGCGCGTCAATCTTGGTCGGGCCCTGGCGGCGGAACCGGAAGTCCTGTTATGTGACGAGGTGACATCGGCTCTGGACAGCATCGTTGGTGCCAATGTTATCAACCTGCTGCGTGAATTGAGGCGGAACCTGGGTGTTTCCTTCGTCTTTATCTCCCATGACCTGTCGACGGTCGCCTCATTCTCTGATGAGATCGTGGTGCTCTATGCAGGGCGGATTGTGGAGCAAGGGACCGTCGCGCAGGTTCTGTCACCGCCCTATCATCCCTATACACGGTTGCTGATCACCTCTGTGCCCGAGATGCGGGTCGGGTGGTTGGAGGCAAGTTCCGAGACCCGGGAGGCCGCAGCCGGCATCGCGAAGAGTATCGAGCTTGGCGCATCCGGTTGTCCGTTTACGAACCGTTGCCCGATGGCGATCGACAATGTGTGTGAGACAGAAGCACCGCCTGTACGCGAGTTGGCGCCAGGACACCGGATCGCGTGCCATCTACCAATAGAACCGGAAACAAAGGGCGGGGCATCTGCTGCTCCCGCCGTTTAAAATCAACCTAACTACCCCCTGATTAAAGGAGAACCCCATGTCTCAATTTCGACCGAAATACATCACCTTTGACTGCTATGGCACGTTGACGGCATTCCAGATGCGCCGCATCGCCCGTGAAATGTACAAGGATCGGGTGCCGGAAGAAGGAATGGATCAATTCATCAAGGATTTCGGTTTCTACCGGTTTGATGAAGTGCTCGGCGATTGGAAGCCTTATGAGGATGTCATCAAGAACGCCGTCTATCGAACCTGCAAGAAATGGAATGTCGAATACATCGATTCCGAAGCAAAAGTTTATTATGACGAGGTGCCGAATTGGGGGCCGCACGCAGATGTTTCAGAACCGCTCGCGCGCGTGGCGGAGCATTATCCCCTGGTGATCCTTTCCAACGCGATGAATAGCCAGATTCAGTCGAATGTCGATAAGCTCGGCGCGCCTTTCCATGCGGTCTACACGGCAGAACAGGCGCAGGCCTATAAGCCACGCTACCAGGCTTTTGAATATATGTTCGACCAGTTGGGATGCGGCCCGGAAGATGTCCTGCACGTCTCTTCAAGCCTGCGCTACGACCTGATTTCGGCCTTTGGTCTCAACATCAAGAACAAGGTCTATGTCAATCGCGGTTATGAGCCGGGGGCACCGGGATATGAGTATCATGAGATTTCCGATATCAGCGGTTTGCCGGGTATTGTTGGTCTCTAATGGGGTGGTGACGTCTCATGCAACTTAAGCCCTACTGGTTGGATTCTGCCCCGGCATTTACCGGTGGACGGGATGACGCCTTACCGTCGTCGGCGGATGTCGTTGTTATTGGCGGGGGCTTTAGCGGCTTGTCTGCGGCGCGGGCCTTGGCGCGTCGTGGGGCGGATGTGGTTGTGCTGGAAGCGGGTGGGGTTGTCTCCGCCGCTTCCGGCCGCAATGGCGGTCATTGCAACAATGGCCTGGCCAAAGGCATTACGGGTGTTGCCGCAGCCTATGGGCAGGCTCGGGCGGAGGATCTCTACAAAGCCTTTGATGCTGCGGTCGATACGGTAGAGCGCGTCGTTGGCGAGGAGCATATCGATTGCGACTTCCGGCGAAGCGGCAAGGTGCAGGTGGCGGCAAAGCCGTCGCATTATGCGCGGCTTGTCGATAATCACGCCGTATTGGCGCGCGGTGTTGATCCGGATACCGAACTGATCCCGCCGGAGAAACTTCGGTCCGAGGTAAATTCCGAGCTCTTTCACGGGGGGCTGTTGTATCGCCGGGGTGCGATGCTGCATGTCGGTCGCTTCGGCATTGGTCTGGCGGAAGCCGCCGCTCACCACGGTGCTGCAATCTTTGAGAATACGCCGGTTACGAACCTGAAACGCCTTGCCGGGGATCGGCATGAAGTGGCAACGGCAAAAGGCACGATCCGTGCGGATAAGGTCTTCCTGGCAACCGGCGCAGATACCGGGAGCGCTTTTCCCTTTTTCCGCCGACGGATTGCACCGATCGGCAGTTTCATCATCGCAACGGAACCGCTGGCGGTGGAGAAGGTCGATGAGATCATGCCGACCCGCCGGACGGCAGTGACGACCAAAAATATCGGGAACTATTTCCGCATCTCGCCGGACAATCGCGTGATATTCGGCGGTCGGGCACGCTTTGCCCTTTCCAACCCAACCTCTGATGCAAAGAGCGGCCAGATCCTGATGCGGGGCCTGTGTGACGTGTTCCCAAGCTTGTCCGAGACCAAGATTGATTACTGCTGGGGTGGCCTTTTGGACGTGACCCAGGACCGGCTGCCACGTGCCGGAAAGCAGGATGGTGTCTATTACGCTATGGGTTATAGCGGGCATGGGGTGCAGATGTCGGTCCATATGGGTACGATCATGGCCGCTATTTTGAGCGGTGAGGATAATGCCAATCCTTTGGAAGGGTTGCCTTGGCCTGCCATGCCCAGCGTCTTCGGCAAGCCCTGGTTCCTGCCCATCGTGGGGGCGTATTACCGTCTGCTGGATAAACTAAGCTAGGCGCGGTAACGCTCTCACGGGGGTGACCATTGGCACGCATGCCTATCGTGTGAATCTATCAAAACTCGGTTGATCCTGCAGGTACTCACCCGCTCAAAGTCGCGCCTGATCTGTCCTGCCATGCATGAATATTTGGTGGTACTCGCAATCTGATCGCCTGTGCGTTCGGATAATTTGTTGTTTGCGTGAATAGAAGGTTCGCAAGTAAAGTTATACAAGTGGGGAACGGCGGCTATGCCGCTTTCTCGGTCCCCCGATAGGAGATTGAGTGTATGGTGCAGTCTATTTTTGAACGGGTTGGGGGCTTTGCGGCCGTTCGGAAGATCGTGATGGATTTTTATGATCGCGTTTTGGATTCCGAAAAGGCCGGCGATTTTTTTGAAGACATTGAACTTCCGAACCTGATCGATCATCAAGCCAAGTTCATCGCATCCCTCCTTGGCGGGCCGGCGAGTTTTTCAGATGAGCATCTTCGGGTCGTTCATGCGCGCCTGAAAATTGATGCCGCGAGCTTCGATGAAATGAAGGATATTCTTGCGGAAACGCTTGCGGATCATGGCCTTCCCCCGACAGATGTAACAGCCGTGATCGACAGTATCGAAGAACGACGGGCCATGATCGTTTCGACTTAAGCCTTCGTCGATGGAAGATTTCAGTATGGAACTCGACGATATCTACCAGAAACTGTCTGAAATTGGGCAGAATGGTCTTGCTGTCGTGACAGTTGGGGATCACGCGACTGTCTTTATGAACAAGTCCTTCGAACAGCTTCTTGGCGCTTATCGAGACGAAAGCGGTGAGAATGATTGGCGGTCAATTCCGGATTTGCGGGAGACCATGGACGGGTTGTCGCCCGGCGAGCGCGGGACTGTTGAATTGTCGCTGAAAATGCGGCGTCGGATGGTCTCTTTATCGATACATGTTGCCCGCTTGGAAGCCGCTGAGAGCGGTTTGATCCTGATTGAATCGCAGAATCATACGCGCATCCGCGAGTTGGAGGCGATGATCGATTCCCATGCGAAGATGGTAGAGCGGAACGAACGTGTTCTGAAGCGAGAACGAGAACGCGCGGACAAATTGCTTCTTAATGTGATGCCCCGGGCGGTAGTCGAAGAGTTGAAGGAATATGGCGTCGCGGCCCCAACCAGATACGAAGAAGCCTCAGTCCTGATGCTTGATTTCGTAGCTTTTACCGAAATGTCGATTGCTGAAGATCCCTCTGCGATGGTTTCCGAGCTCAACGACCTCTTTACGAATTTCGATCAGATCACGGAACAATTTGGTTGTGAACGGATCAAGACGATTGGTGATGCCTATATGGCTGTTTCGGGCTTGCCGGAACCCAACCCCGACCACGCCGCCGCGATTGCCAAGACGGCGCAATTGTTTATTCGCTACTTACAGCATCGGAATAAGGCGCATAAGGTTCAATGGACCGCGCGTATCGGACTTGCTTCGGGGCCGCTCATCGGGTCGATCGTTGGGGTTCAGAAATACGTCTATGATGTGTTCGGCCCGGCCGTGAACCTGGCGTCTAGAATGGAACGGCGATGCGGACCGATGGAGATAGTCTTGTGCTCTCCCATGTCTGAAATGCTTTCCGATCAATTTCCCATCGAGCCCAGGGGGCGGGAAGAAATAAAGGGGTTCGGCATGACCGATCTCTTTACTCTTGCTCATGCAGACCGCGATTGATTCCCTTCGGCAACGTGCCGGATGGGTGGGTAATCTTACAAACTGAAATACGGCTCCGCGATCAGCGAGAACGTTCGTGCGTCTTCTGATGGCTCATAAGTTTTGGCTCATAAGTGTTGGCCCAGAAGTGCGGGCCCTGTACCCGCGTGACCTGGTCGTTGTTTGATGGGACAATGCCGGTTGGAAACTATAAGTGGGTGTGCACAGGGCATGGTGATGGTACGTCGCTTCACAGGGATACTGGCTGGATTGGCGCTATTGGGGACGATAATCCTCAGTTCGCCCAGTAATGCCGATGTTCCGGACGCATTCCAGTCTGTGGTGTCGGTCCTACCTGTATGGAAGGGGCGCCCGCAGGGCGGCAGCAGCGCGACCCGGGGCGCGGCACCAGAGGGCAGCGGTGTGATCATCCGCCAAGGCGTCGTGGCCACGAGTTGGCATGTAATCGAGCCGGCGGAGAAAATAGATGTCAGATTGCAGGATGGTCGAATACTGCCCGCGCGTCTGATCGCCAGCGATCCCGCGAGCGATATCGCACTCCTTGCCGTTGAAACGGATGCGCCGGTATTAGAAATCGCGCCAATGCCATCGTTGACGTCGCCGGTTTGTGCGATTGGCAATGCCTTCGGCTTGGGACTTTCTGTCACCTGTGGCGTCGTCTCTGCGACTTTCGTGACTGATGCAGGGTTCAACGCTGTTGAAGATTTTGTGCAAACGGATGCAGCGGTCAATCCAGGCATGTCAGGCGGGGCTTTGGTTGATGGGGCCGGTCGACTCGTCGGACAGCTTTCTGCCATTTTTGCCTCTGATGCGGATACGAATATTGGCGTAAATTTCGCCGTCTCCACCGAGCTCTTACAGCGGGTGGCGGAAGAGCTGCTGGCAAATGGTGTTGTCGAATATGCCTCTGCCGGTTGGCGGTTGGGACAGGCTGATCCGGCACAGCTGCGGACTAAGGCAGGCGCGGTGGTACGCGGCCTCAGCCCGGATGGTCCCGCTGCGAAGGCGGTTGTCCAACGCGGCGACTTGATCCGTCGCATCGGATCTCGCCCGATAAGGAAGCCCCGCGATGCGGTGGCGGCCCTCGCAGTTAGTGCTGTGCCCGGCACCGCTGTTGAGGTGCTGCTGGACCGCGATGGATCCGAACGATCCGTTACGCTTCGGTTTGAGGAAGCGCCGTCAAATAAGACAACGGCATCGTCAGCGAATGAACAAGGCGACTGTTCTTATGCTGCAGCGATCTGCCAGATGCGTCAGGCGGTTTTCCCAATCTCAAGCTTCGATCCAATTGCCAGCGCAACCAGGATCGCGCCGACGCTTTTGGTGACCAACCGGCATGTGATTGCCGATCAGAAGACTGCTGTCGTGCACACCCCATCCGGCCCCAGGGAAGCGCATGTTGTCCCGTCTGCCTATCGGGGGGATTTGGTACTCCTTGAAGTTGACGGGCTGCCGGCTGATGGCTTTGTTCCCGCCCTTGATGAGGCGCCGACTTCATCGGGCCAGAGTTACTTTGCCATCGGTGCTGATGTTGCGCGCCAAGCCATCCGGGTTTTCGATCCGGGGACATTGATTGCGGGTCCAGCGGAGGGCGCGGCGTTCGGTCGGTTGCATGTCACGTCCCGAATGCAGCCGGGCGTCAGCGGGGGTGCCTTGGTCGATGAAGCGGGAAGACTGGCCGGGATAGCCGTCGGCGGTGGGGAAGGGCGTTACGAAGCGATCCCGGCGTCTGATCTCGCCGTGCTCCTCGCGCTGCGAAAGGCTCGGGACGTTGCGGCTGAACACGCGAAGCTTGGCAGTTCTTTTGCGGCTTGTGCGGCTTTGTTGGATCAGTATGAGGGGCAACGCCCTGACGAAGCCGGGGCAGCGGAGATTCTCGGTGAATGCGGGGCGGCAGACAATCATGGGCAACTGCTGCGGTCGGGTCGGGTATTCGCGCGCTCAGGTTTCTTTGCGGAAGCGGCTCAGCTTCACGGTCGGGCCGCTGAGAAGGTACCGAACTCGATCAATGCCCGGGTGTCGCTGCTGGTTTCCTTGCAACTCGGTGGGCGGTTCGAGGATATGATCCCGCATGCGCGTTGGTTGATGGAGATGGCGTCGGATGATCCGCGTGCACTCCGCTTTGGCGTTCAAGCCGGTGTTTGGGGCGGGGACACAGATCTGGCAGAAGCAGCGTATCAGCGTCTTTTGGAAGCGGATCCCAGACAGGCGCAGGCGGCGCGCCGTTTCATCGATGATGCACCACCGGCACCGCCAAAGCGCTGAAGCGGCCACGAGATAACGGCTTTGCTGGTCCTCAATCCTTCAGGGGATCGGGGATCCAACCCGCTTTTACCACAGGTGTTTTTTCAAACGGAGATGGGATGGCGCGGGCCAGAATGCGTGCTTTGAGGTCGGTGATGCTCAAACTGGGATCATCCTGCAGGATGCGAGCCGCTAATGCGGCGAGGCGCGGGACGGCATAACTTGACCCTGAGCCGGTCCCTTGTGCGCCCCGGAAGTCGATGATTTTGATGTTTTCAGCGGGCAGCATAATATCAACACTCTCTGCCCCCCAGTTCGAGCCCTTGGCCAAGCGGCCAAAGCCATCTGCTGAGGTCACGACGATTATGTTCGCGTTGTTCGAGGATGACGGCCAGACAGGGGTTGCGTCAATGTCCTGCCCGTCATTCCCTGCTGAGACAATGGCGAGCAACTGGTGGGCATCCAACGCCGCTTCGAACTCTATCCAATCTGTCCGCCGTCGACTGCCGAGCGGCATTGCGATTATTCGGGCACCGGCTTTTGCAGCACTCTCCACCGCCTTGGCCAGCCGCGACATGTCCGGGCGTGGATAGCGGTAGGGGATCAGGGCTGTCTGCGGGGCTTCACGAATGAGAACCGAGGCGACGGCTGTGCCATGGCGGATCGGTAGAAACCGGCTCCGCGCAACATCGCCATCATAGGGCCAGGGATCCATGTCCCAGAAGTCATATCCAATTGGCGCGCCATCCGGATTACGCGCCAGTCGATCCCGAAATATTTCCAGATCATAGGCGAGACCTGAATCAATCATCGCAACCCGAATGCCGCCCGGATCCTTGCCCGCCGGCCAGGGGGCTTGAAGCGTTTCTGACCAGCGAAGCGTCGAGAGATCGCCATCAAGCTGATCGAGGAACATCCAGCCGTCCTGCCCGGTTCGGATTCGCCGCCCGGATTGCACGTTGCAGCCCCCATCTGCGATGGCAAGAAGTTGGGCGCGTAACTCTTCTCCATCACGCTTGAACAGGCTGGCCCTGAATTGACGCTGTTGGCCGTTTGCAAAGCGTCGTTCGATCACCAGTTCATTATTGCTCGGAAGGGTTAACCGGATCAGCACTTGGTGAGGAGGACCAGTTTGGGGGCGCCGGGTTTCTTCGATCAACCAACTGCCGGGAAGACGCGATTGGATCTCGATCCCATCCAGGTCGTTTGCGGGGCAGACCTCGACAAGCGCTTGTTCTATCCACTTCGTAAGGCTTGGTGCCGGTTCCTGCGCAATGGTTGCGACTGCGCCGGTTAGGATCGTTAGAAGCAACAGCATGCTGGGCCCGATGACCCAGGATATTGATCTAAAGCCTTGGAATACGCCGCTCATCTGCAGACGCTACGAGACCTGCAAAATCTCCACAAGTCAGTTCGCCTTGATCATTCCTAATTCAGGAACAAGGCATCGCGTAGTTTATTGGCCGCTGTCTGCAGAAGTCCCTTCCTTTCAACCGCCTCATCAAGTGTGAAGCGCTGGGTGGGACCATGGAACGCAAGGGCCGCGATGAACCGGCCACTGGGATCAAGGACAGGGACAGCGATGGCGATCATCCCATCAATAAACTCTTCCCGGTCGAGCGCATAACCTTGCTCCGATATCTCTGAGAGCTCCTTCAGCAAGGTTTCAGCACTGACATGCGTTGTTTTTGTCATATTTGCCAGCGCAAGTGACGTCACGAACCGTTTGCGTTTGTGAGAAGGGAGGCTGGCTAGAAAACACTTTCCGCTCGCCGTGCAATGAAAGGGCACGTTCGTTCCAATCGGCAGTTGGATTCGAAAAGGCCAATCTGTTTCGACACGATCAAGATAGCGCATGCCTGATTCTTCCGGAACGACATAGTTCACGGTTTCACGGACCTGGCGGGCCACATCCAACAGGATTTGGCGGCGAACCATATGGTCGCGTGAATTCTGAACCAGACCGGCGCCGAGTTCGCGCGACCGGCGCGCGACTTGATAGCGACGCGAATTCCCTTGGCGGACAATGAAACGGTTTTCTTCAAGCGTTACGCATAATCGATGCACTGTTTGCTTGGGTAATCCCAGCTGCTCATTGATTTCTGTCGCAGTCATCGCGTCATCATTTTTCCCAAGAATTTCAAGGATGAGGAGCATTCGAAGGTTGGTTGGGATGCGGCTTGTATCAGTCATCGGAGTCCCAGGGTCTCATTTGATTGTTGATTTGGATTAGAAAGACTGTATCTTCTATCATAATAAATGAGAATAAAAGTCTCAATTTTTGATATTTGCGGGTAGGAAATGGAATTTGACTTCGTCATCGTAGGGGCGGGCTCCTCGGGCTGCGCTGTCGCCAATCGGCTGTCGGAAGATGGTCGGTACAGCGTGGCGCTGATCGAAGCGGGTCCCCGTGACACGAATCCCTGGATCCATGTTCCTGTCGGCTATTTTAAGACCATGGGGAACCCCAGCAGCGATTGGTGCTACAAGACGGAACAGGATGACGGCATTGCCGGTCGCTCCATCCCCTGGCCCAGAGGGCGTGTCCTGGGCGGGTCAAGTTCGATCAACGGGCTGCTTTATGTGCGCGGTCAGCCGCAGGACTATGACGGCTGGGCGCAGCGCGGTTGCACCGGTTGGTCCTGGGATGAGGTGCTTCCCTATTTCCAGCGATCGGAAAGCTGGGAAGGGGATGATGCGACAGGGCTCAGGGGGAAGGACGGCCCGCTATCGGTTCAGCACTCCAGACTGACGCGAAAGGTCGTTGATCACTGGATCGATGCTGCAGAAACCGCCGGCTATCGACGAAACCCTGATTATAACGGCCTGGACCAGGAAGGTGTCGGTTACTTCCAACTGACGATGAGGAACGGCCGTCGGTGTTCTTCTGCCGCGGCCTATCTCGCGCCCGCAAAGCGCCGACCTAATCTGTCCATTATCACGGACGCGCAAATCGAAAAGCTGTTGTTCGAGGACCTTCGCGCTGTCGGTGTGCGGATGCGGCAGAAGGCTGCGATGAAGGACGTTAAGGCACGCTGTGAGGTGATCCTCTGCGCCGGCGCGATTGGGTCCCCGCAGATCCTGATGCTTTCGGGGATTGGCGATCCAGCGGATATCCGTCCCCATGGCATCGAAATGCAGCGGGAACTGACGGGCGTCGGTAAGAACCTGCAAGATCACCTTCAAGCTCGCCCCATTTTCAAAACCGGGTTGAGCACGATCAATACGGAAACCGGCAATCCGCTTAAGAAGGCGATGATTGGGCTGCAGTATATCCTAACGCAGCGCGGCCCGATGACGATGGCGGCGAGCCTCGGCACTGGTTTTTTGAAGACGGATGATCGGCTAGAAACACCGGATATCCAGTTCCATATCCAGCCTTTTAGTGCGGACAGCCCAGCGGCAGGTGCGCATAAGTTCTCCGCCTTTACGGCCTCGGTTCTCCAGCTTCGGCCGGAAAGTACCGGTCATATGACACTAAGATCGGCCAATATGGATGACCATCCGGAGATCCACCCTAACTATCTGGCGACGGAAACGGATTGCAAGACTTTGGTCGAAGGCATTCGGATCGCCCGTCGGATCGCTGGGGCGGAGCCGCTGAAAT
>SPJV01000170.1 GCA_006844765.1 Alphaproteobacteria bacterium
GTCTGGACGATATGTTCGTTGATCTTGTAACGATCTTCCGCCGTCAGGGTCCCTCGCCGCACACAGAGATTATAGAGCTCCCCACGGTTATAGAGATGTTCCGGGACATCCATCTTGAAGCCCCATTTATTGTCCGGCGGTAGCGCATCCCGCTCCGGCCGGTTGAAGAGATGCTCCGCACGGTCATTCAAAAGCGGTTCTTGAGCCGGCAAGGCCACTGGATCATTTCTGTCCTTCCGGGCCGCTTCCTCATGCGACACGCCGAGCCGATCATCCAGGGTCCGGGTCCATGTCTTGCCGGCGAGCCCCCGCAAGCGCTCAATCTTATCGTCGGACATAAACTCACCGCCGATATTGCAATCGGCCAGGAAGGCGAAGTCTTCATCCAGACCAGCCAGTTCTTCCTTCAGGGTTGCCTCAAGCTTGGCAGAATCACCGCCGTCCAGAATGGCACGCAGGCTGCGGATCTCTGCTTCTTTCTTCATCACCTCGACCCGCATCCGCACTTCATGGATCCGGTCATAGATGGTTTCCAGCTTGGTTGCCTTATCGACAACATATTCCGGCGAGGTCACCTTGCCGCAATCATGCAGCCAGGCCGCCACATGCACCGCTTCCTTGTCCTCCTCCGTCAGCACGAAGTCCTTGAACGGGCCGCTATTGGTCTTATTCGCCGCATCGGCGAGCATTTTGGTGATCTCCGGCACCCGTTCACAATGGCCGCCGGTATAGGGGCTCTTCGTATCAATCGCGCCGGCAACCAGCTGAATGAAGCTCTCGAAAAGCTCCTTCTGCGCCATGATCAACTGTCTGGTTTCAATAGAAACCGCAGCGGAACCGGAGAGGGCCTCGGTAAACCGGACCAGGGCGCTGTCCAGCTCATCAGTTTCGAACAACAGCAGGACGCCGATCAACTCCCGTTGGCGATTGTAAAGCGGGGCGGCCAAGAGATGCTTCGGCGGGTCATCCATTTCATTGGAAATACCTTCAAGCCCGATCATCTTAAGCTCTTCATCGGTCGCCAGGGCACTTTCCGCCAATTCGTCGACAGTTGAGCGTACGACGATGGATTCCTCGTTATTCAACAGCACATCCGGCACCGGATAGATCAGATCCCGTCCGAGGTCCAACCGCCCGGCATAGGGCACAAGCCGCGTTTCTTCGTCATTTGTCAGATAGATAATCGCCGCCTCGGTTTGAGTCGTCGCGACGATCTCATCGAGCAAACGTGTAATCAGCTTGTCAAAATCCGCCTCAGCGGCAACCGCGGTAGAGATATCAAGAAACCGCCGGATCGTGCTGCGCATCATATAAACAGCATTGGCCAGTTCTTCGATTTCACTGATCCCTGTGCGCACGGGGCTCGTCTGTTCAAACTCAAATCGCCGCATGGCCTCGGCCCTGTCCCGCAACTCCCGGAGAGGACGGGTTACCCATTTGGAACAGAGCAACACGAGCCCGAACCCAGCGAACATGAGAACCGCAAACCAGGTGGCGCCCAGGCGCAGAAGCTCATTCGCCTTTGCCATAAGTTCATGCTGGGGAATGACGAGCGCGACGACGGGTGAATCCAAGGACCCAATCGGCACCGGCGCAAAGGTTATTTCATAGCTCACACCATCCTTATCAGAGATGTGGGAGCGGATTTCACCCTTGGTCTTGAAGCGCTCAAACGCTTCTTCCAACATAGCGTTCTCGATATCGGACACATGTGCCGGCCGCAGGTTGTTATCCGCTTCCGAAACGGTCATCCGCCCCGGATCAGGATGGGCAATAACAATCCCATCTTGTGATAGCAGAACCGCCTCACTATTCGGCGTCACTTTGCTTTCCGCCATGGATGCGCCCAACGACCCGAGCGTTATATCGACGCCAACAATCGAAAAGCCGCCCCGTCCCCGGCGCGAGAGAGTCAGACCAACTTCCTTGGTTGTGAAATAGACATAGGGTGGCGTTTGGGTCGTCCCAACGGCTTTGGTCGCCGATTTGTACCAGGCGCGCACCCTCGGATCATACTGAACATAGTCCGGCCGCTCCACCCGACCAACTTCAGCGCCATCAGAGCCGATATGAATGAACTCACCCGTCTCGCGGTCAACGTCGTCCTGCCGTTCTATACTTTGTAAAACATATTTCGTGCCCGGTGGCGCCATATACCGCTTCGCCGCTTCGGGGTCGGTCGGAAGACGCCTTACAAGGAGGAAATCCCCTTCCCGGTTCCCGACATAGACGGATGTAATATGTTCCGACCGTTCGAGCCCCCGGATCATCTGAGGGACAATCGACAAACGCTCCCGCAAGGTACTACCACCGACACCGGGAGAGGCCGAAATCAGCTCCAACACACCTTCCGCCGGATGGAAAAGCGCATTCGCGCGGGCGGCGGCAAGTTGCGAAAGGCGCGCCAGCTTTCCTTCGGCAGAATCTTCGATAATCGAGACGGCGTTAGAATAGGATAATGCGCCCAGCGCCACTCCGACCACGAGAAGGAGCGTCAGAAAAATCACGACCAGGTAAGTCTGCAACGAAAACTTTGAGTTGGTCTCAGCCGGTTCGTTTGCCATTGCGCGCCCCTTTGCCCAAACAAAATAGTGCCAGACTAGAAAAGATCAAACCACGGGATCGTCATCGGCGCAAAGATATTGCGCTGCAAACAGGTTCAAAGACTTATGAACAAACGAAAAAGGACGGATTATTCCTCCGGGGGTGGGGGTCGATTAACGCATTCCAGCAGCCAAACATCATAGACCGGATGCTCGACAGCGTGCACAGCAGGGCTGGACGCAAAGACCCAGCCTGTAAACAGGACTGAGGCTTCTTCCCCGGGTTTCAGTTCATCAATTTCCACGAAAGCGGTTGATTCCGGGCGCTCTTCAGGCGGAGTCCGGTCACAATGCCGAACCCGAATTGCCAGGGCGCCGAAGCGAACAATCTCGTTAACCTGGGCATCGAATGTCGAGACCCGCGCCGTCACCTTGTCCAGGGCCTGCAAGACAGCGGTGTCCGTTTGGAACGCATGAGAAGGGACAGCCGAGACTCCGACAATGGCAGAAGCCATGAATGCCGCCAGCAATGGCCTATATTTGGATGCACAGAATCTCGGTTTCATCTCAGCCCGACCTCAGCCATGCATGGAAACGCAGTCGCACATAATCGGCTACCCAAACGCCCTCACTATTGAGCAATTGCGCGCGCAATTCATCGCGCACTTCAGATATGGCCACCAACCGCTCTTCAGGGTCGAGGCAATTCAGATAGCTCTCCGCAAATGTCGCAAGCCAACCCTCGATATCACCCGGCAACGGTGTCGGGCGTGGGATCAGCTCTATCGAGGACACCTCAAAACCAGCCGCCGCCAGAAGTGCTTCATAGGCTTCCGGTGTCGGGAAATACCATGGGTCATAGGTCGCCGGATCATGGCCACGCCGCGAGAGGGCGGCCTCCACCGCTGACTTGATGTGCTGGACATTGCCGTGTCCGCCCATCTCTCCCACAAAGCGGCCACCGGCCTTTAGTGCCCGACGGACGCCGTCGATAACCGCGGCAGGCTGCTTCATCCAATGCAGGGCTGCGTTCGAGAAGACAGCATCGAACTCACCCTCAAAACTCAGTGCTTCGCCATCCGCAACATGCGCATCAAGTCCTTCAGCCTTGGCGCGGGCGATTTGATCAGGGCTGGCATCGACACCCACAACATCACAGCCCATCGCAACCAGCTTGGCTGTTAAGCGACCTTCCCCACATCCCAAATCCAGGATGCGCTCGCCCTGTTTGGGGTCCAGCAGTTCAACAACCGGCATGCCCAAATCGGCAACAAAGCCGGCTTCTGATCGATACCGGTCAGGATCCCAATGTTGACGTTGGGCTGATTGTGCCGTGTTGGCAGGGGATTTCATCTGTCCGGCTATTCTTCGTTCACCAGGAAGATTGCGCGGCCGAGAAGTTCTTCCAGCACAACGACATCGCGGGTACTGGCGAAGGTAGCCCCGCCGTCCATCGTTGTGTCGGACGCGCCATTCTCGACCTTCACATATTTTCCGCCCAGCAATCCATCCGATGAAATGGCAGCGACAGAATCATCTGGCAGGCGCACCGTTTCGTCGACCGACAGGGTAACGACCGCCTCATAGAATTCCGGGTCAATCTGCATATCGATGACCGTCCCGATCTTCACCCCGCCCAGGCGCACATCGGATCCCAATGTCAGCCCGTCAACGGAAGTAAACTTGGCCACCAAAGGATAGCTGTCACGGGGCGCAAGATCTGCCGCCTTATAGGCCTGAACCATAAAGACACCGACAACGACCAGCACCAGCGCGCCCATCACCGTTTCGACAATGCTGCGTTTCATTGGGTTTCCTCCTGCGCCGCTTGCTTCGCGGCACGGCGTGCTTCCGCGCCGACAATCACTTTCTCAAGCAATTCTTCAAACAAGACGGAGCTTTGCGTATACTCAAAGGGGTCGCCGGGCTCCAACATCTCGAACTCCGCGCCTGGCACGATCTTTAAGTACTTGGCGCCAGCCAACCCGTCCGAAACAATCTTGATCGACGAATCATAGGGAATCTCAATCCCGTCACTCAATGAAATTCCAAGAATGGGATGATTGTTTTCGGGATTAAGTCTGACATCGCTCACACGGCCCACCGGCATCCCAGCGAGAACAACGGTGCTACCGGCGGAAATACCATCGATGGCTTCAAATTCAGCCGAAACAATGTAACCCGCATTTCCTTCTGCAACAGGCGTCCGATAGCCGAACAGAAACAACAACCCGAGGACCGCCACAGTCGCGGCCCCGGTAGAGATATGAAGGATCGACTTCCTGTCCATGAATCTAGCTAAAATCTATCTTAACGGATTTGCCTTAACGGATATGGCCGGGCATCAAAGCTTAGAACCTTAGCCTGAGCCACCTACTCCGGCGACCACGCCTGGTAATCGCCCGTCGCCTTGTCACGCTTGCCGCCCATCAAAGAATGGCCCGGCGGACGATACGCATCAGGCGTACCGGTCATATTCGGCAGATGTTCTTCCTGCCACTCACGACGCTTCGAGACCGTGTCATCCGGGAACTCATCGATCGTATAGTGCAGCCAGGCGTGATGTTCAGGCGGCACGCGCGACGCCTCATCATCACCATTCGAATAGATGACCCAGCGCCGACGTCGGCCATTCGCCGAAACCTTGCGCCCATGGTAATATCGGTTACCAAATTGATCCTCGCCGACCGCAACACCTTGCAGCGCGGTGATGACCCGTGTGATCGCGTTCGCCATGGTTCCTCCAGGAACTTTCGCGCCGCCGTGGCGCGGTCCCCATACATGACATTACCCGGGCGCCGCGTCCAGTCCCCGAGGCCATGCCGGTTTTATTTCAATCTTCATAACATTACGTATTTTTGGCCAAAAAAAGACAAAGTGATTCAGCCCATGCTTCACCTGCATCACAGCTTCGAACTCGGCAGAATCCGTGACCTCCCCGTTAGAGACACTGTTTCTATCGAATACCTGCGAATACTTGAAGGGCAAAATTAAGACCAAATTTTGTTCGCAAATGAGTATTTAAGAGTAGCCCTGACACAGCATCTAGGTTATTGTTGCGGGATTGAGACAAGATATAGCGTCGTCGGCGAGATATGGGGGGATAGGGCCAGTGATAGCCTCAATGGCCCTACATCATTGAATCACCGACGAATCCTGGCAGAGAGAGGGACACAGGTACCATGCGGATTACGCGTCGCTTTACGGCTGAAGGGAACGGGCCCTATGCCGACATACAGTTCGGCAAAACGGATAGTGAGATTCGCAACCCCGACGGAACAATCGTCTTTCAACTGAAGGACATTGAGGTTCCGGCGGCATGGTCCCAAGTCGCCAGCGACGTTTTGGCTCAAAAATATTTCCGCAAGGCCGGTGTCCCCGCTGCCCTGAAACCCGTTCAGGAAAAGGACGTTCCGAATTGGCTGTGGCGCCGTGTGCCTGACGACAAGGCTCTCGCCAAAATGCCGGAGAAAGAGCGTTACGGCTCTGAGACGTCGGCTGAGCAGGTATTTGATCGCCTCGCCGGCGCTTGGACCTATTGGGGTTGGAAGGGCGGCTATTTCGACAGTGATTCGGATGCCCGTGCCTATTTCGATGAAATGCGCTTCATGCTGGCGAAGCAGATGGCGGCACCAAACTCTCCGCAATGGTTCAATACCGGCCTGCATTGGGCCTATGGTATCGATGGGCCGAGCCAAGGGCATCATTATGTCGACTTCAAAACCGGCAAGCTGGTGAAGTCAAAGAGTGCCTATGAGCACCCGCAGCCTCATGCCTGCTTCATTCAATCGGTCGATGATGATCTGGTTAATGAAGGCGGCATCATGGATCTCTGGGTCCGGGAAGCACGGCTATTTAAGTATGGCTCCGGCACCGGCACCAACTTCTCTGCCATCCGCGGTCAGGATGAACCGCTTTCAGGGGGTGGGAAATCCTCTGGCCTGATGGGCTTCCTTAAGATTGGTGACCGCTCCGCCGGCGCGATAAAGTCCGGCGGAACAACGCGCCGCGCGGCAAAGATGACCGTCGTCGATATCGACCATCCGGACGTCGAAGACTTCATCAATTGGAAAGTGGTCGAAGAACAGAAGGTCGCGAGTCTGGTTGCCGGCTCCAAGCTGCATGCAAAGCACCTCAATGCAATCATGGCTGCCTGCCATGGGGCGGGAGAAGTCGAAGACGCCTTTGATCCGACAAAGAATGACGATCTTAAGCAAACGATCCGTGATGCACGCCGGGCAATGATCCCGGAAAACTATGTCCAACGGGTGATTCAGTTCGCCAAGCAGGGTTATGCCACGATCGAATTCCCGACCTATGATTCGGATTGGGATTCGGAAGCCTATGGAACTGTCTCCGGCCAGAACGCCAATAACTCCGTCCGTGTCACAGACGCCTTCCTGCAGGCCGTTGAACAGGATGGGGAATGGGAACTGCTGCGCCGCGTTGACGGCCAGATTGCCAAGACCGTTTCCGCCCGCGATCTTTGGGAACAAGTGGCCTATGCCGCCTGGGCCTCAGCAGATCCGGGGATTCAGTTCGATACGACAATCAATGACTGGCACACCTGCCCGGTCTCCGGCCGAATCAACGCATCAAACCCGTGCTCCGAATATATGTTCCTGGATGATACGGCATGTAATCTCGCCTCGCTGAACCTGATGCAGTTCCGCCCGAAGGCATTGGGCAAGTTGTCCACGGCGCCGGCGGATGCCGGCTTTGACATCGATGCATTTGAACATGCGTGCCGCTTATGGACGGTAACACTCGAAATCTCCGTCCTGATGGCACAATTCCCGTCGAAAGAGATCGCGAAGCTGAGTTATGTCTATCGGACACTCGGCCTCGGCTACGCCAATATCGGTGGATTGCTGATGGCGAATAGCCTGTCATATGACAGTGACGGAGGCCGCGCACTGGCCGGTGCCATCACCGCCGTCATGACCGGTGTGTCCTACGAAACCTCTGCCGAAATGGCGGAAGAACTTGGCCCCTTCCCGGGCTATGAAGACAATGCCGATGCCATGCTTCGCGTCATCCGCAATCACCGCAGGGCGGCCCATGGCCTGTCCGATGGTTATGAGCGGCTGTCGGTTGAGCCGGTACCGCTCGACATCGCGAATTGCCCGGATGCAGCGCTCGTCAAAGCAGCCGGGGCTGCCTGGGATCGGGCTCTCGCCAAGGGGGAAGAAAGCGGCTATCGAAATGCCCAGGCGACCGTGATTGCCCCCACCGGGACAATCGGCCTCGTCATGGATTGCGACACGACCGGCATCGAGCCGGACTTCGCCCTGGTCAAGTTCAAGAAGCTCGCCGGTGGCGGATACTTCAAGATCATCAACCGGACAGTGCCCGAAGCGCTGAAACGTCTTGGCCATACCCAAGGTGAGGTGGATGAGATCGTCCGCTATGCCGTGGGTAATGGGACCCTTGCCGGTGCCCCTGGCCTGAATCACGACACGCTGGCTGAAAAAGGCTTCGGGCCGGAGGAAATCGGCAAGCTGGAAACCGCTCTCGCCAGCGCATTCGATATCAAATTCGCCTTCAACCGTTGGACCCTGGGCGATACGTTCTGCACCGGTGTCCTGGGCTTCACGGCAGAGCAGCTCGACGATATGAGCTTCGACATACTGACGGCCCTTGGCTTCACCCGCCATGAGATTGATGCGGCCAACACCTATTGCTGTGGCGCGATGACACTGGAGGGTGCCCCGCATCTTGATCCGGTGAACTACCCGATCTTCGATTGCGCCAATCCCTGCGGCAAGAAGGGCACGCGCTTCCTGTCGACGGAAAGCCACATTCGGATGATGGCGGCAGCACAGCCCTTCATCTCCGGCGCAATCTCCAAGACCATCAACATGCCCAATGCGGCGACGGTCGAGGATTGCAAGGACAGCTATATGCTGAGCTGGAAGCTCGGCCTGAAAGCAAATGCGCTTTACCGCGATGGTTCGAAGCTGAGCCAGCCGCTGTCCTCCGCCCTGTTCGATGAAATCGAAGACGAAGAGGAAATCGCCGAGGTCGCCTCTGCTGCGCCTGCCGTGGCTGCTCCCATCATTGCGGAGAAGATCGTCGAGCGCATCATCGAACGCGCCGCAGAGCGCAAACGCCTGCCACATCGACGTAAGGGCTATACACAAAAAGCCATTGTCGGTGGTCACAAAGTCTATCTGCGCACCGGTGAATATGAAAACGGTGAGCTGGGTGAGTTGTTCATCGATATGCATAAGGAAGGCGCAGCCTTCCGTTCGCTGATGAACAACTTCGCCATCGCCGTGTCCATCGGCCTGCAATATGGCGTGCCACTGGAAGAATTCGTCGAAGCCTTCACCTTCACACGCTTTGAGCCCTCCGGCATGGTTGAGGGCAATGACGCGATCAAGATGTCGACCAGTGTTCTGGACTACATCTTCCGCGAATTGGCGATCAGCTATCTGGCGCGGGACGATCTGGCCCATGTCCAACCCGAAGACATGCTGCCGGACAGCATGGGCGGCGGTGATCGGGAAGGTACTCTGACGGCAGAGACCGCGCAGACCCTGGCCGCTCTCCACAAGGTCACAAGCCGAGGCTTCCTGCGGAAATCAGAGTTACCGCTCTATCATCCGGTAACCTCTGACAACATCGTCTCCACCCCGGCTAGCGGTGAGACGGTCAGCACCACGACGCACAGTGTCGAAACAACGCAAAGCGTTGAAACTGTCGTCATGGAAAAAACAGCGCCGGTTGTGGAGCAACGGCGTGACCAGATCCGCCAAGCGCGGGCAAAAGGATATGAGGGTGATTCTTGCGGCGATTGCGGCAACTTCACCCTTGTTCGGAACGGCACCTGCATGAAATGCGTCACTTGCGGCGCGACAAGCGGGTGTTCGTAAGGCCTGGCCGTTTCCCACCTTTAGCCAGGCCCGGTGCTCCCTGTGACTTTGCCCCCGGCGTGTCCGTCGGGGGCATTTTTATGGCGCCCAACCATAAGAAGACCAACGCGGCGCCAAGTCACCGTGTTTGTACGCGTCCTAGAACGCGACCTCTCGGACAATGAAGGCTGCCGATTTCTTATGATCGATGAAGTTTTGCTCATCGGCTAGTAAGGCCTCGCTGAGCGTCTGACCTTCTTCAGACCCCATGCCCTCCATGAGCTCGGCTTCTGATTCGAACCAGACTTCCGCCACACCATCATATTCCGGCTGCATATCCCGGGATTGGCGCAAGCCATCATTCAAAGGCGTCTCAAGTGTTTGGCTTTGCACATAACGCTTCGCGCGCATAATGCCCGCATTCTTCATGAAAAATGGCCCATGATTGTTTTGCCAATAGTCCATGAACTGAGCGCGCGTAAGATCGGAGCGACGGGTTAAGCACATGACCAACTTAATCATTCTATGATTCTCCAAAGCAAAGAGTTACCACATCAATCAACTTACCATGCGATTGCGAATGTGCACCAGACAAGCAAAACGCCCCGCACAAGCAAAACGCCCCGCCTTGGGTTTCCAGGGCGGGGCGTCTTTAATCGCTTTCTCTATCGCGGCTTAGGCGGCGATCGAGGCCAGCTCGTGGCGGTTGAGGCCGATATCGGCCAGCATCCGGTCACTCAGCATATTCAACTGACGAACCACAGCACGTTTGGCGCGGTATTCTGCAAAGCGGGCGACCATCGTATCAACCAGGGTCGGTTCGCTCGGCGCAACCGGGGCTTCGTCGACATAGCGGTTCATGTAGGAAACCACCTTGTCCGAAAGCCGGCCAAAAACGGCAGCGTCGGAGAAGGCGAAGGTGTTCGGCACAGCAATTGCGGTCATGATCAGGCTCCTCCTAATTCGGGTTTCATGTCTCTTCCGGATCGGGATATTCCCTCCGGCTTTGTGGATATGCGCTCACTTACGCCAATCGACAATTGCAAGGATTTCATTGCCCAAATGCGTTTCTTGCATAGCTGATACAGACCCTATCCAGGCACCGCGTCTGGGGTGTTCGCGACCGGCCACAAAAGCAACACCCCGCACCGGAAAAAACCGAAGCGGGGTGCAGAATTGGCAGTCTAAAATCTGTCCAGACGGTTGTTACGCAGCCTTAGAGGGCGAGCGCGTCAACGTCAGCGCGGGTCATGCCCATGTCGGCAAGCATCCGGTCACTGAGCGTGTTCAGCTCACGATTAGCAACCAGGTTCGCAAAGAAGACGTCAACACGACGGACGATCATGTCGAACAGGCCCGGCATGGTCGGTGCGACCGGCG
The DNA here is from genome assembly GCA_006844765.1 of Alphaproteobacteria bacterium. Classification (GTDB taxonomy): domain Bacteria; phylum Pseudomonadota; class Alphaproteobacteria; order UBA8366; family Aestuariispiraceae; genus SPJV01. Next base: position 10,781 of record SPJV01000170.1, read on the forward strand.
CTTCATCAACGAAGCGATCCAGATAGGCGTTAACTTTGTCAGAGACCCGGCCAAAAACGGCGGCGTCAGAGAAAGCGAAAGTGTTCGGAACGGCGATGGCGGCAGCGGTCATTGGGGTATCCTCCGGGATTAGCTGTCATTTGGTGC
>SPJV01000171.1 GCA_006844765.1 Alphaproteobacteria bacterium
ACCAAAAAATGATTGGTAGATTTAGGGGAAGGTCGCGAAAACCGTAGCGCCGGAAATATCCAGATTGCTGTCGAGCGCCCGAAGCTCGACCGAAATACCTTGAGCCTGTAGTCCAAGCTCCGCCGCGCCGAACGCGAATTTCGCAACAATCTGGTTTGATGAAGACACGAAGAGATCCGTTACGGCCGTATTCACGGTCCCATCCAGAAGAGTTTCCGTAACGAGAACCCGAAGCTCGCCGTTCTGGATGGCACTCAGCGCATCTGTCCCCACCCCGCCGCTCAGCAGATCTGAGATATTCACGGTCAACTGACTAAAGGCAGTGCCCGCTTCCGTGCCCAAAACAAATTCTCGAACATCTTCTACCGTGTCGCCGGAGAACTCATTCCCGCTCTGCTCCTGCCGTGCGAGATTCGATGTGAAGGCAATTGTCTGGAAGCTGCCACGCTCATCCCCGGCGCCCAGCGCATCATCACCGCTGACATCGTCATATTCGATGATGTTGATGTAGTCCAAAGACACAGTCTCAAACCCATCAGAGTTCGAGTCGCCCCCTGCTGCCTGCACGGTGATATTGGACAGCTCCGCCAGGGTCCGCTCAATCTGCGTGCCGGCAAGCTCCACCCCGCTTTCAAAGAACGACAGAGAGGTGCCGGAGCCAATCGTCCCATCGGCATCCGGGGCGCTTCTGAGATCAATGATGAACCGTCGATCTGTCACGCCGGTATTGTCCGGAGCGCTGCGTTGGATCAGGCTTGCAAGATTGACCTGTTCCCCCGCTGCAGCTGCTACCCGGCTTGCAAACAAGGTGTCCAGATTGTCATCCGTCGCAAGGCCCGTGAAGGTGGAACCAAAGATCGCGCCTTCGGTCGGGCGCTGCGTGAAGTCCAGGAAGCGCTCCGTTTCATCCGGTTCGTCATCTTCCTCCGCCGCCGCTGCTTCTTGCGCCTCAATGAAATCATCCACCGCGTTTGTCAGCGACGAATTCAACGATTCCAACGCCGACAGGAAGCTGTTGAGTTGCAATAGCGCACCCGCCCCATTGTTGATCGATGGGGGGGAGTCAATCAGGCCGCCCTGCAACTGGTTGGACAGCGCCTGAGTCGCCAGCCCCACTTCACCGAATGTGTCGTCAAAGCCCGCAATTGCGCCGGAAAGCTGAAGGAAATTCTCGATCCCGATCTGCAGTGGCTTGGCAACGATCGCTGGCGTATCGGCCGTGAAGCCTGCCAGGCGGACTGTCGACGGTCCTTGGGAGATGCTGTCAAAGGCAGCTGTTTCAACGACCGCCGAACGCAAACCGCGGACGATTGCACCGGTTTCCTCGAACCGGGCGGCGATCAGCGTATTAAATACGCTGGACGGATTCAGAACGGTACCGGCCACGACCGAACGCCTGCCCTCTTTTATCGGGCAAACGCCTCTCTCTCGCGAGTTCGTGCGACCACAATTCTAGGGTCCCGCGTCCTCTCGACTTCTGTCGCCGCGCCACGTTCTGTATGCGCGAGTTCTCTCTCACTTATTACATTACACCGAAACCACGGAAAACGCTAGGAAATTTTGTTGACCGCTCGATTGAGACGGGTTAGCCCGATGGTCCTTCCTTCCAAAATCGGCATAGGAGAGCCTGCAATGTCCGACCAAATCGACCCTCACAAAATCGCAACCATCGAGGCGTTAGAAGCACTATATGGTCCGGCAAATCCCCGCTCTCTCACCAAAGAAACGACCTATCTGACCGACGCCTACCGGATTTGGATCGAGCGCGCGCCCTTCTTCGCGATCGCTTCTATCGGGGCTGGTGGACTCGACTGTTCGCCGCGAGGTGACACGCTGGGCGAAGTCTTCGAAGTCCTAGATGAGAAGACTTTGGCCTTCCCGGATCGCCGGGGAAACAACCGCATGGATACACTACGGAACATCGTTGCCGACCCGCGCATCGCGATGCTGTTTCTGGTACCGGGCATTGATGAAACCTTGCGGATCAATGGCCGGGCGGAAGTCACAGTCGATCCCGCGCTGATAGAACGATTTGATGTGAAGGGTAAAAAGCCGGCAACGGTTGTACGCGTTTCCATTGACGCTGTGTACTTCCAATGCGCACGGGCTCTGCTGCGGTCCGACATTTGGAACCCGGAGAGCTTTGCCACCCGCAGCGATGTCCCAACAGCGGGCGCCATGATCAAATCCGCGCTTCCTGGCGAAGAAACAGACAGTTACGACGGCGAATTGCGGGAACGCCAACTCGCGACGCTTTACTAAGCCATCCCGATGATGTGTGCATCCTCATGATCGACCAACATAAAGATATCCGAGACGCCGTCGCGAAACTCTGTGCTGATTTCCCACCAGAGTATTGGCGAGGCCTGGACCGCGATAGAGCCTATCCGGAGGAATTCGTCGGCGCCCTGACAGCATCCGGATTTCTGGCGGCCTTGATCCCGGAAGAATATGGCGGCGCTGGACTTGGCCTTTCCGCTGCTGCCGCGATCCTGGAGGAAATCCACCACCAGGGCGCCAATGCCGGTGCCTGCCATGCGCAGATGTATACGATGGGGACCGTGCTGCGCCATGGGAGTGCGGCACAGAAGGAAGCCTATCTGCCCGGTATTGCCGAAGGTGCGCTGCGACTTCAGGCCTTCGGCGTCACAGAGCCCGCGGCAGGGACAGATACAACGGCCATTCGCACAACCGCACGCCGGGAGGGCGACCATTATATCGTGAATGGCCAAAAGATCTGGACCTCACGCGCAGAGTACTCAGACCTGATGGTGCTGCTGTGCCGAACAACACCGGTTGAGGACTGTGCCAAGAAAACCGACGGGCTGTCGGTTCTGCTGGTAGATATGCGGCCGGTCAAAGACAAGAGCCTGACCATCCGCCCGATCCGCACGATGATGAACCACGCGACGACCGAGGTCTTCTTCGACGACATGGAAGTTCCCGTAGAAAACCTTGTCGGCGAAGCAGGCAAGGGCTTTCGGTATGTCTTGTCCGGCATGAATGCGGAACGCATCTTGATCGCTGCCGAATGTATCGGTGATGCAAAGTGGTTTCTGGATAAGGCCACGGCTTATGCCCGTGAACGGAAAGTCTTCGGTCGGCCCATCGGGCAAAACCAGGGCATCCAATTCCCCATCGCAAAAGCCTATGCGCGGATGCGGGCCGCCGAACTGATGCTCCACCGCGCCATCGCCCTTTATGAGGCCGGCGAGAACCCGGGGGAAGAAGCCAACATGGCCAAGATGCTGGCAGCCGAAGCCTCTTGGGAAGCGGGGGAAGCTTGCCTGCAAACCCATGGCGGTTTCGGGTTTGCTGAAGAATTCGATATCGAACGGAAGTATCGCGAAACGCGCCTTTATCAAGTTGCTCCGATCTCGACCAACTTGATCCTCAGCTACCTGTCAGAGCATGTCTTGGATATGCCCCGGTCCTACTAGGGTGACTGTGCCTCAGCCCTTCCAAGCTATGGAGACCCAGGGTCCAGATAACGGGGCACCCTAGACCAGTCGGAACACGACAGTCATAGAAATTAGGACGGCAAAGTAGGCTTTGAATAAGTTCAACCGCTCCACGGCTTGCTTAACATGTGTAGTTCATCGCCAGCCTGCCACCATCGATATAGATGACCTGTCCGGTGATATAGCTGGACCGGTCTGACAGCAGATAGGTCGCAAGGTCTCCAATTTCCTCCGCCTCGCCAATCCGACCCAAGGGCGTGCGGGACATCACGCGCGCCATCGCCGCCGGATCATTATTCACCGAACGCAGCATATCGGAATCGATGGAGCCCGGGCCAATAGCGTTAACCCTTATCTTATGCGGCGCCAGGGCCAGGGACATCGTCTTGGTGATCTGGTTTACCCCGCCTTTTGACGCGTTGTAAGCAGCAATCTCCGGGATCGCCATGACTGCATTGACCGAGGACATGTTGACAATCGCCCCGCCCTCACCTTGTGCCACCATCTGGCGCGCAACCGCCTGACCGACCAGAAAGGTCCCCTTCAGGTTGACCTTGATGATCCGGTCAAAATCCTCTTCCGCGAAGTCGAGGAAGGCTGCACCGTGGTTAATTCCAGCATTGTTAAAGGCCCCATCAAGGCGCCCGAAGGTCGCCACGCAGGTCGCAATCAACGCTTCCACTTCGGCCTTCTCTCCCACATCGCAGTGATGGTAGGAAACCGTATGCCCAGCCTCTCGAAGAGCGGCAGCGGATGCCTCGCCGGGCTCGTCCAAGACATCAGCGATCATGACTGAGGCCCCGGCCTCTGCCATCTTCGTCGCGCTCGCAAGACCCAGACCACGCGCCGCGCCCGTCACCAAACAGACCCTACCCTCAAGATCGCCCATGACGCCTTCCCCTTTTGCCGGTCAAAGAAATCGCGGAAAGAGGTTTCTCGCCTCTCCCCACGGGCCTAGACTAGGGCTCTCGTCCGCCTTTGCAATCCTTGTCAGCGACAGGTCGGCACGGGGTCACATCGTCCTTTGAATCGAGTAGACAATCGCCATGAGCACCGACTTCAATCGCCCGATTTCCGGAAACGTCCTGCCGCGCTTCGCCGGGATCGCAACCTTCATGCGGCTTCCCCACATTCCGGTGGAAGATGCCGAGAATATCGATATCGGTCTCTGCGGCGTCCCTTGGGATGGGGGAACCACGAACCGGGCCGGTGCCCGGCATGGACCGCGCCAGATGCGGGATATGTCCACTCTAACCCGTAATGCCCATCATGCGCTTGGCATCAGGCCCTATGAGCTCGCCAATTGTGCGGATCTGGGAGATTGTCCGGTCAATCCGATCGAGCTTGAGGATACATTGCAACGGGTCGAGACCTTTTTCAAAAAGATGCACCAGAATGGCACCCTGCCGCTTACCGCAGGGGGCGACCACCTTATCAGCCTGCCAATCATGCGCGGCATCGTCGAGCCCGGCGCCCCAGTCGGCATGGTGCATTTCGATGCCCATACGGATACCTGGGACCGGTATTTCGGTGGCTCAAAATACACCCATGGCACCCCGTTCCGCCGCGCGATTGAGGAAGGTTTGCTGGATCCGAAACGCACCATCCAGATCGGCATTCGCGGCGGCCTCTATCACGAGAAAGACAAGGAATGGGGCCTCGCCCAAGGCATTCGCGTTGTGGAGATTGAGGAGTATTTCGACCTCGGCCCCGACAAGGTGGTTGAACTCGCACGCCAGGTTGTCGGCGATGGCCCGACCTATATCAGCTTTGATGTCGATGGCATGGACCCGGTCTATGCGCCTGGGACAGGCACACCGGAAATCGGAGGTTATTCCACCCATGATGCGCAACGGATGATCCGTGGTCTGCGCGGCCTGAATCTCGTCGGCGCCGATGTGGTCGAGGTCTCACCTCCCTTCGATCCCTCCGGATCAACAGCGCTGGCCGGTGTGACCATCATGTGGGAGATCCTCTGCCTGATGGCCGAAGTTGTCGCGAAGGCCAGGGGCTAAGACACAACGATGTTGGAACGCCTTCTTGAACTTGCCCTGACAGAAGGGCTCTGGTCCGTCTGCGCCTTTGCCATCGCAGCGGGCTTTGCGCGTGGATTGGCTGGCTTCGGCATCGGATTGGTGATGATGCCGGTCTCTGCCGCTGTCCTCGGCCCGCAGATTGCCGTGCCCATGTTGGCCTTGCTGGACCTGCCGGTGTCGCTGCTCCTCGCACGCGGCGCCTGGAACGACTTTGACCGGCGCGAGGTGGGGATTCTCTGTGCCGCCTCCGTGGTTGGCATTCCGCTCGGTGTCGCAACCCTGGTCATCGTTGATCCAGGAACCATGAAAGTTGCGGTCGGCATCCTGGTGTTGCTTTCCGCCATCGCGCTTTTAAGCGGATTCAAGATTTCCGGTGCCCCCACCACATTTCGCAGCGGTGTTACCGGCTTCGTTGCCGGCGTCCTGCAAGGATCGGTCAGCCTGCCCGGCCCGCCCCTCATCCTCGGCTGGCTTGCCGCGCAGATACCGGGTGTCCGGCTGCGCGCGAATATCATCATCTTCTTCGTCTGCATTGATGCGGTGGTCGTGCCAACCCATTGGGTCGCAGGCCTTTATACGGAAACGACCGTGTTATTCTCGGTGTTGGTGATCCCGTTTTATTTTGTCGGTGTCTGGGCGGGGAAATGCTGCTTCGGTAAGATTCCGGACGCCGCCTTCAAACGATTTGTCCTTTGCCTGGTCGTCGCCGGCGCGATCTCCGGTTTGGTTCTGTGATAGCCAGCAGCTCCCTTGCAAACACAGTTTCAAAGAAGATAGCAAACGCCAGATTGACAGCCCCCGTGGCGATAGCTAAATCAAGCCCTCGCTCACAGGTCCGGAGGGATGGCAGAGCGGTAATGCAGCGGATTGCTAATCCGTCACGGGATCAAACTCGTGCGGGGGTTCGAGTCCCCCTCCCTCCGCCAGTTTACCACGTAAGTGGTTGAGAAACCTAGACCCTGATACCCCCAAAACTTGGTCCTCCACGGCAGTGCTACAGAGAACTGCTACAGAGGGGGCCGTCCGCATGCGCCACCGCACCATCCCGCATCTCCACCGCCGAGGCTCCGTCTATTGGTTTCGCATGGCTGTCCCTAAGCCACTCCGCGCCCGGATGGGTCTTTGGGAACTCACCGGATCGCTACGCACAACCGACCCCTTCTTGGCCCGGTCCGGATGTCGTATAATGGGGGGCTCGAGTGGACACCTATTGCCCGCTGACTAGCTTCTTACTAGAATTACTCGTTCCTTGCCGATGCTCGTTTCAAACCCACAGCATGTGATTTTAATGTAGACGGCTGATGGTATGTCTACCTAGGCTTCAAGCCTCACTTAGAATGGGTTCTACGCACGATATTAAAGATAGCTAACTTAGTTAGTAGCTACTCACTTCGATTTTGATAGGGGGCAAACATGGCAGCTTTTGGCGCAACTTGGCAGTTTTGGGCATTATTAGCAGCAATTTTTGCTGCGCTAACAGCAATTTTCGCCAAAGTTGGAATAGAAGGTGTAAATTCTGATTATGCAACTTTCCTCAGAACTCTAGTAGTTATCGCCGCCCTAGGCGCGATACTTTTCTTTACCAATCAGTTCCAACCTTTGGAAACGCTATCCCGGAAAAGCATGCTATTCATTGTTTTATCCGGCCTTGCGACTGGTGCTTCTTGGGTTTGTTATTTTCGAGCCCTCAAACTTGGAAGTGCTTCGCAAGTCGCTCCAATTGATAAACTGAGTGTCGTATTCGTCGCAATAATAGGGACGATGTTTTTAGGTGAACACTTATCTATTGGGAATTGGATTGGAGTAGCCTTTATAGCAACTGGAGCGATTTTTGTCGCTCTTGGATGAACGATCCCTACAATACTTTTGAGTTCAAATAGACGTATATCTGTAGCAAGGAGCGGCAGCCGGTTATCGCTTGCCAATTTGCTTCGTTTATAGCCGCTAGCGTCCCTGATAACCAAGACGGCGGCACTCGGACGAATGCTGAATATCGAGCACCGCAGGCTATGCACAATAGAACTGCTCGGTTGGTGGTCGGCTCTTAGCCAAGAGTAGCGTTGAAAGTCTACAAAAACCTACTCTTCCGCACCCCGCTCATACTTTGGCAAATCGGGGGACATCAGGTCCCATGAGTGGGCGCTCGAGACAAAAATATCTCGGATAGGCTTGTATAGACTTGGGTCATCAAGGCTACTTGCATAGACCAATCGGATGCCATCTCTCTCAGCGATCATCAGAAACAAAGGTGAGCCGCAATCAGGGCAAAAGCCGCGTCGCATAGTGTTTCCTGCGTCCGATTTGCTTTCATACCATTTGGGCTCACCTCTTAGCAGAGAGAATTCCTTTTCAAGGAAAAGCACACCAGGAAAATAAGCGCTTCCCGTCGCTCGTTGGCAGTCGCGACAGTGGCAATTTCCCATGTAGCGTGGAGAATGATCAAATCTATAACGAATGATGCCGCACGCACACCCACCTGTAATTAGATCGCCCATACTTATCTCCAGTCAACATCCGGCCAGATTTTCGACCCCAATCCTAGATGCGTGGAACCCGAATATGAAGAAATTTTGTTTGCTGTGGGTCATGACCGGGCACCTGACAGGATCATCGCGAAGGTCAGCTCCTAGCCACAAGCCGACACGCCAGCCTGCACGGCCTGTAACGTTATCCCCTTGACCTTCCAGTTAGTGGAAGGATTACAAGGGCGTCCATGAAGCACGTGATCGTCACAGCGATATATCTCTTCGCGCTCGTCATCGGGAACAGTCCGGCGGCGCATGCGATGGGGCATGCGCATGGCAGTGAACCTGTTTCGATGGCAGCGGCGATGGGCGACGACCACGCTGCTCACCACGGGTCTGAAGAAGACACGATGGCCCATTGTTGCGCCGTGTCGGTCGGGCATTGCGGTTCGGCAACCGTCCGGCCCGATACCCCTGTCCACGAGCTTCACTACTCCGTGGAGATACAGGCCCGCCCTCTCGATGATATGACCAAGGCCAAACCCGGCCCTGTGATCGATCCACGCCCTCCTCGCGCCTGAAAGCTGTTTCAAATTCATTGAGCGCGCCCGACGTCCGGCGTGCCGAACCAGCTTTGTAAGTCACGAGGAATATCAAAATGTCGAAGTCTATCTTGAAGACGGTCGCCGCCGGTGCCGCCGTCATTGCCGCAACCTTTGCCGCCGGAATGGCGGCTGCGGGAGAGGGCCACACGAGCAACGGTGAGATTGGCGCCGAGGGCGATCCAGCCAGCGTCAGCCGCACCATAGAAATCTCTTTGTACGATGCCTACTACGAACCGGAAGAGCTCTCCATCAAGGAAGGCCAGACAGTCCGCTTCGTCATCACCAATAAGGGCGAGGCCGTGCACGAGTTTAACATCGGCACCGCCGAAATGCATATCGCGCATCAGCCCGAGATGGAGATGATGGTGGACCACGGTGTCCTGGAGGTCGACCGCATCAACTGGGACGCTGCCAAGGCAATGCAGGCTTCCATGGGGCACGGGATGCATGAGGAGCCGAATAGTGTCCTCCTGGAGCCCGGACAGACCGCCGAGTTGATCTGGATGTTCCCGGAGCATGCCGAGCTTGAATTCGCCTGCAATGTCCCCGGTCACTACGACGCGGGCATGGTCGGCGAGATCGATCTCGTCCATTGAGACACCGGAGGCTTAAGAACATGAACCTGACAACCCTAGCCCGGGCGACAACGCTCGGGCTGGGTCTCGTTGCCTCGGTGGCGTCTGCTGCCCTGGCCGAGACCTACAATCTAACTGTCGATGAAGTCACCATCGACACTGGCGCTTTCACCAAGACCGGCATCGGCTACAACGGGGCCTCGCCCGGTCCGGTACTCCGCTTCCAGGAGGGCGAGGACGTTGTCATCAACGTCACTAACAATCTTTCCATAGAGACATCGGTCCACTGGCACGGGCTCATCCTGCCCTATCAGCAGGACGGCGTTCCGGGTATCAGCTACGATGGCATCGCACCGGGAGAGACCTTCACCTATCGCTTCCCCATCGTGCAAACCGGAACCTACTGGTTCCACAGTCACAGCGGTTTCCAGGAACCGGACGGGGCCTATGGAGCGATCATCATCGAGCCAAAGAAGCGGGAGCCCTTCCGCTTCGACCGAGAATATGTGGTCCAGCTGACAGACGCGCATCCGCATAGCGGGGACCGTGTGATGCGGAACCTCAAGATAATGCCGGACTACTACAATCGGAAGCAACGTACGCTCCTGGATTTTCTCAGCGACGCGGATGAAAACGGCCTGGATGCTGCCTTGGCGGATCGCAGCGCTTGGGGCGAGATGCGGATGATGCCAACCGATATCGAGGACCTGCAAGGCTTTACGGCGCTGATGAACGGAAAAGGGCCGACGCAGAACTGGACCGGGCTGTTCGAGCCTGGGGAACGCGTGAGGCTCCGCTTCATAAACTCCTCCGCCATGACCTATTTCGACATTCGGATACCGGGGTTGGAGATGCTGGTCGTGCAGGCGGACGGCAACAACGTCCAGCCGGTGAAGGTCGACGAGTTCCGGATCGCGGTGGCAGAGACCTATGACGTAATCGTCCGTCCCAGGGAGGATAAGGCGTTCACGATCTTCGCGGAGAGCATGGGTCGAACCGCCTACGCGCGCGGTACCCTCGCGCCCCGTGAAGGGATGGAAGCCGAGGTTCCCGAACTCCGTGAGCCACCGCTGCTGACCATGGCGGATATGGGCATGGCCCATGGTGACCATGGCGGGCACGGCGAGATGATGGGCATGGACCATAGCCAGATGGGCAAGGGAACTCACACGATGGCCGACGGCACCGTGATGGAGGGCATGAACCACGAAGGCCATGGCGATATGACCCACACAAT
>SPJV01000172.1 GCA_006844765.1 Alphaproteobacteria bacterium
AAGAACAAGGACGACGATAGCCAGAAGGGTGGTGATGTCGTCGGGGTGCGCCAGAAGATCGATAAGTCGTTCTATGAAGAGGAACTCGAGCGGCTTCAAATCGAACTGGTTAAGCTGCAGGAATGGGTGAAGAAAGAGGGGCTGCGCGTCGCCGTTGTCTTTGAAGGGCGGGACGCGGCCGGCAAAGGGTCGACCATCAAGCGGATCGCGGATTGCCTGAACCCACGGATTTGTCAGATCGTGGCGCTCGGCACGCCCAATGATCGGGAACGCACCCAATGGTACTTTCAGCGCTATGTCGCTTCCCTTCCGGCGGCGGGTGAGATCAAGCTGTTCGATAGAAGCTGGTACAATCGCGGCGGAGTCGAGCGGGTGATGGGCTTCTGCACGGATGATGAGTATCGGGATTTCCTGCGAGACTGCCCGATCTTCGAATCGCTGTTGATCGATACCGGGCTTATTCTGGTGAAATATTGGTTTTCTGTCTCTGATGAAGAACAGGAACGGCGGTTCCAGCGCCGGCTCGATTCGCCACGCAAGCGGTGGAAGCTTTCCCCCATGGACATTGAAGCGCGGGAGCGATGGGAGGATTACTCCCGGGCCAAGGACGCATTATTCGTCCACACCGATACGGACAAAAGCCCATGGAACGTCGTCGATGCGGAGGTGAAAAAACGGGCACATCTGAACTGCATTCGCCACTTGCTTGAGCAGATCGACTACGAGGATTTAACGCCCCCTGCCATGGAACTGCCGAAACGCCCGGAACCAAGCAATAACTATATCCGCCCGCCCCGGGACAGTCAGCGCTGGGTGGCAGATTACTATGATTGAGAAAACCAAGTAATGTGGGGCGGTGATCCAGTAAAACGAAAGAGGCGAAGCAATTTGCTTCGCCTCTGACTTGGATCTCGTTTCCTCGTCACTCGCCTGTTTTATCGGCTTGAGTGATATCTTCCCTAAACTTGGGCCGCGCTCTGAACTACTAGAGGTCCCCTCGCGCATTATTCTTCGATGCCGCCATTTGATATTATGTAGCACCGTTTTTGTTCGTTGAGGCAATACTATGATAGTATTACGGATACGTCACCAAGATTTTTATGCTTCCGCCTAGAAATTAGGCATTTTGTGGGCATTTCTTTTGCGTCTCTATCCTTTGGCATTGAAATCGCTTAAGGTTCCGGCATGACGATCAGACAAAGAAAATATTTCCTGCCCCTCGTTTCAGCGCTGTTCGGTGCCGCATTGATGGTGTCACCGGTTCATGCTGCTGATGACAATCCGTTTTCGAACGCAACGGACGACTCGGGTGGTGGTGTGACGTCACAGAATGCCTCCCCCAGGCCGGTTCTGAAGGACCAGGTTCTGCTTGGTATGACGCGCGCTGATTGCGAGCGCGCGATTGCCAAGTCGCAGGGAACAGCGGTGCCGGCGGAGTATCAACCGGGTGTGGATGTGCGCGGCAATAAGGTCGCAGGTGCGGACTACCAGCCCGGCGTCGACGTGCGGGGAAACAAGGTCGCGGAAGCGGATCTGGCCGGCTCAAATGATCTGGCGAAATCCCTGCCGAAGAAAATCCAGTTCAGTCTGGATATCGATGTCTTTGATTTCTCGAACCGCGCCGACCTTCAGAACACCTTTGGCAATGTGACCTCCTCCCTCGGCAAGGTGGAATATGACTTGAATACCGGCGTGATGAAGATCAATGGCGTGCCGTTGAACGACCCACAGGCCGACGCCATCGCAATCGCCTGCATGCAGGCATTAGGCCGCCTGTAGTTCCTTGCTGTTTGCCGGGCCATCCCATACAACCTGAACCGTCTGCGCCCTATAGCGGCGTTATTAAAACCGTCGATACTGTGAGAGAAGAGCCATGCGTTTGTCGCCCGCCGTCCGCCTCAGCGAGTATTTTCTGCCCACGCTCCGGGAGGTGCCGAGTGAGGCGGAGATCGTCTCCCACCGCTTGATGCTGCGTGCCGGGATGGTGCGCCAGGAAGCCGCCGGTATCTATTCCTGGCTGCCGCTAGGCTTCCGCGTCATGAAGAAGATCGAACAGATCGTGCGGGAAGAGCAGGATCGAATCGGCGCCGCTGAAGTTCTGATGCCGACGATGCAGCCCGCTGATCTCTGGCGTCGCTCCGGCCGGTATGACGGCTATGGCAAGGAGATGCTGCGCATTCAGGACCGGCATGACCGCGAAATGCTGTTCGGCCCGACCAATGAGGAAATGATCACGGACATCTTCGCGGAACATGCACGCAGCTATAAGAATGTGCCGCTGATGATGTATCACATCCAGTGGAAGTTCCGCGATGAAGTACGGCCTCGCTTCGGTGTCATGCGCGGGCGTGAGTTCCTCATGAAGGATGCCTATTCCTTCGACCTGACCCCGGAAGATGGTCGTGTTTCCTATAACAAGCAGTTCCTGGCCTATCTTCGGACCTATGCGCGGATGGGCATCAAGGCGATCCCGATGCGCGCCGATACCGGGCCCATTGGCGGTGACCTCAGCCATGAATTCATCCTTCTGGCCGATACCGGAGAAAGCGAAGTCTATTGCGATCAGGAATTCCTGGACATCGACCCGCTGAGTGCCGAAGTCGACATTCGCGATCCGGACGCTGTGCAGAAGGTCGCTGATCGCTACAACGCCCTCTATGCCCGAACCGACGAACTACATGAGCCTGCTGTCTTCGAAGAGCAAGTCCCCGAAGAGCGGCGCTATGTCGGTCGCGGGATTGAGGTCGGCCATATCTTCTTCTTCGGCACGAAATACTCCGATCCACTCAATGCCAAGGTTACCACGTCGGACGGACAATCGGCCCCTGTCCTAATGGGATCATACGGTGTGGGTGTCTCGCGTTTGGTCGGTGGGATCATCGAAGCCAGCCATGATGATAAGGGCATTGTCTGGCCGGAGGCGGTGGCCCCGTTCCAGGTGGCCCTGATCAATCTGCGGGTTGGTGATGCGGGCTGTGACAGTGCTTGCGAAGACCTGTTCGCTAAGCTGCAGGCTGCGGGCATTGAGGTGATCTATGATGACCGGGATGAACGCGCCGGGGTGAAGTTCGCCGATATGGAATTGATCGGTATTCCCTGGCAGATCGTGGTCGGACCCAAGGGCGTTAAGAACGGCGTTGTGGAAGTCGCCCGTCGCGGTGCCGACGGCCGGGACGAGATGGCCCCCGACGCGGCTGTTGCCCGGATCGCCGGGTAACCCGTGTTGCGGCATGTTCAGTTGACCCCGCCGCCCTTTGAGGGTGCGGGCGTGAAGAGAGGCACTGTCTAGCATGTTCTCATCCCTCGAACGCTTCGTTGCCTTTCGCTATCTGCGCGCCAAGCGGCAGGAAGGGTTTATCTCTGTCGTCGCCTGGTTCTCGCTGATGGGGATCATGTTGGGGGTTGCAACGCTGATCATCGTCATGGCGGTGATGAATGGATTCCGGGCGGAGCTTCTGGGACGCGTGATCGGGCTGAATGGTCATGTGACGATCACCGGCTACACACCCTCCGTCCCTGAATTCGATACGATCGCAGCCCGGGTGCGCGGTGTTGAAGGGGTGGTGCATGTCACGCCAATGATCGAAGGGCAGGTCATGGCCTCGGCACGGGCAGGCGCGGGAGGCGCGCTGGTGCGGGGACTTCGCGCGGAAGATTTCGCGGCCCGAAAGGTTTTGGCCGACAGTTTGTTCCAAGGCTCGCTTGAACCATTCAAGGCAGGCGATGGGGTCTTCATCGGCATTCGCATGGCAAACCGGTTGGGGATCACGACCGGCGACAAGATCAAACTCATCTCCCCTAAGGGAACTGTGACCGCCTTCGGATCAGTGCCTCGGGTGCGCAGTTTTGAGGTCGTCGGAATCTTCAATGTCGGCATGTATGAATATGACAATACCTATATCTATATGCCGTTGGACTTGGCCCAGAAGTTCTTCAAGACCGGTCAGACATCGGTGACAGCGCTGGAAGTCATGGTCGACAATGCGGATGCCGCGCGACCGCTGGCCAAAGACATTTCCGTTGCGCTGGATGGTCAGTTCCGAGTGCTCGCCTGGCAGCGGGTCAATGCCAGCTTCTTTAATGCGCTACAGGTTGAACGCAATGTCATGTTCCTGATCCTGACGCTGATCATCCTGGTGGCCGCTTTCAATGTGATCTCCTCCCAAATCATGCTGGTGAAGGATAAGGGGCGGGGGATTGCGATCCTGCGAACCATGGGGGCGTCGCGTGCAACGATCCTGCGCATCTTCTTTATCACCGGGTCTTCTGTCGGTGTGATCGGGACCGCCATGGGGGCCGCCCTGGGCATCGCCTTCGCGCTGAATATCGAGACCATTCGGCAAGCGATCCAGTCTTTGAGCGGGGCAGAGTTATTCGCAGCAGAGATCTATTTCCTCTCCCGCCTGCCGGCCAAGATCGATATGGGGGAAGTTTTGTCGGTCGTCATCATGGCGCTGACCCTGAGCCTGCTGGCGTCCATTTATCCTGCCTGGCGCGCGGCGCGGCTCGATCCGGTTGAGGTGCTGCGTTATGAGTGATCCTGTCCTGCATCTCGAACGGGTTGGGCGGACCTATACCACCGCCGCCGGCCCGCTGACGGTCCTGGAGAATGCGTCCCTTACCGTGGGTAAGGGAGAACTGGTCGGGCTCGTCGCGCCCAGCGGTGCCGGTAAATCGACGCTCCTCCACATCGCGGGCCTTTTGGAGAAACCCGATAGCGGCGATGTGCTGGTTGAGGGACGGGCGTGCGGCAAGCTCCCGGATTTGGAGCGCACCCGCCTGCGCCGCCGGATGGTGGGCTTCGTCTATCAGTTTCATCATCTGCTGCCGGAATTCTCGGCATTGGAAAATGTGGTCCTGCCGCAGATGATCGCCGGTCTGTCAAAGCGCAAGGCGAAGACAGAAGCCGCCGCACTGCTGGAGCGGGTTGGTCTTCAAGCCCGCGCCACCCATCGCCCGGCGCGCCTTTCCGGTGGGGAGCAACAACGCGTTGCCGTCGCCCGCGCCCTGGTCAATGCGCCCGCCGTCCTGCTGGCCGATGAGCCAACCGGGAACCTAGACCCCGTCACATCCGAAATCGTTTTCGACCTCCTCCTCGCCCTCGTCAGAGAAAAAGGCATGAGCGCCCTCATCGCCACCCACAACATAGCCCTCGCCAAACGCATGGACCGGGTGGTGACGCTCGAAGACGGCGGGATCGTGGATTTCACCGGGTAGATTGTCGTTAGGCTAGAGCCCCTGCGAAAGCAGGGGGGCTAATTCTAAGGCCCAATCCTAAGGCGCCGTGGAAAGCTCGGGGCCTTTGGGGCTAGGCTTAATAATCCTCATTAAGTCCGCCGTCCGCTGGGATTTCGCTTTCGCGTTTGGCGATATAGGCTTGGAGTTCTTCGTCTTTGGCTTCGTCCAGCTTCGGTTCTTCATAGTCTTCCAGAAGCTTATGGGCTTTTTCCAAACCGCGCGTGACGACGTCTTTTGATCCTTCTGCGATCCATTGTTCGACGGAGTTATTGTCGAACAGAGTCGGCATGAAAAAGGCGCGTTGGAAATTGGCCTGGGTGTGGGGGTGGCCCAGATAGTGGCCGCCGGGGCC
This sequence comes from Alphaproteobacteria bacterium, assembly GCA_006844765.1. GTDB lineage: Bacteria > Pseudomonadota > Alphaproteobacteria > UBA8366 > Aestuariispiraceae > SPJV01. The sequence goes on from SPJV01000172.1 coordinate 5,591, forward strand.
GATGTCGCGGACGGCGGCGAGGCATTCATCGAAATCATCCCAGTTGATGCCTGACGCCATGCGGTGGCCCATGGCGCATTGTTCCGCATCGATGACGAATTTCGCGACGGAACAATGCATGCCGGCTTCGTTCCATCCCGCTGAATGCCAGATGTAATTGGCGCCGGCCATCAGCACCGCCATCAGGGTCGTGGCGCTTTCATACCCCGCCTGGGCGTCCAGGATCTTGGCGCCGCCCAGGGTGTTGGACGTTCGCCAGGGCACGCCGTAATACCGCGCCATCTGGCCGATCATGAAGTTCATCAGGCTGATTTCCGGCGTCCCCGCCATCGGCGCGCCGGATTGCATCGAGACGGTAGAGAGATAATGGCCATAGATCGCCGGGCAGCCCTTGCGCACCACCTGGGTATAGGCGAGGGCTGACAACGCCTCCGCATTCAACTGCGCGACGGCGGGGGCGGTGGAGGCGGGCGTGTTCGCGCCGCCCAGCACGAAGGGGCTGCAGAGCACCGGCTGGTTGCGGCGGTTGAAGGCGCGCATGGCCCCTAACATGGTCTCGTCCCACACGAGCGGGGAGTTACCGTTGCAATTACCGACCGCGACCGGGTTGGTCTCCATAAACTCCGCACCGAACAGGATCGCGCACATATCCAAGACATCCTCGGCATTCTTGCCGGAGGTCGTCATGCCCATGAAGGTCTTATCCGAATGCTTCATGGAGGAATGGGTGATCCGCAGATGGCGATGCGGCACCGGGTGATCCATTGGCTCAACGATGTGATGGGCGGAGGAATGGAGCGCCGGCGACATATGCGCCAGCTTATGGAACATGGCGAGATCGTCGAGCGTCGGCAGGCGCCGCTTGTCTTCCAAGTCGCGCAGATAGGGCGCGCCGGTCATCGGCACGAAAATCGACTTGTCGCCGCCCAGGCTGACGGTCTTGTTCGGATCCCGGGCATTAAGCGTGATGTCAGAGGGGATGGAGGCAATAAGTTCTTTCACGAGGCCACGGCCGAGATGAACCCGCTCCCCCCGCACATCGGCGCCGGCTTTCTTCCAATCCTCAAGCGCGATGTCGTCGCGGAAATGGACCCCGACATCCTCCAGGATGGCGAGGGAGGCCTGATCGATGCGCTCCACCTGTTCGGGGCTCATCGGTTCGACAAGGGGAAGTTTGCGCTCAATCTGGGGCAGCATGGAAAAATCAACCGCTGTGCGGATTTCCCGTCGTGCCCCACGCCCGCCGCGCCGTTGCTTCGGCACGTTGTCTGCTTTTGAAGATCCGGTGGAAGATCCGGCAGAAGACCCTGTTGATGGGTTGAGAGCTTCATCAGACATCGTGCGAAATCTCCGAATTTGAATTTGTATACATCTCGTGTACAATCACCTTGTTCGCCGAGTCAATAGGTGTGTATCATCTGCTGGTGCGGCCATGCCGCTTGCCCAGCGCGAAAGAGGAGATGCTTGTCGATGAACCAGGTCGTGACATCGTTGGAGGCTGCGGGCACGCCGGCAGGCAGTGTGGAGAAGGTCTATGACACATTGCGGCGCGAAATCATTTGCATGACCATCGCGCCTTCTACGGATCTTGATGAGAAGACGCTTGTGGATCGCTTCGGTGTATCCCGAACGCCGGTGCGCGAAGCCTTGATACGGCTCGCTGCGGAGGGGCTGGTTGAGATTAAGCGCAATCGGGGGGCCTCTGTCTCGGAACTCGGACTGGCGACGCTACAATCGATTTTTGAGGCAGGCGATCTGATAGAACGCGCGATTGCCAGGCTCGCCTGTCTGCGTCGTACAGAAGCGGATCTGGCTCATCTGGAACAAGCCGCCGCGGATTTTGAGGTGGATATGCAATCCGGCGATATAAACGCCATGGCGCTTTCCAACAGCCGCCTGCATCTCCTGATCGCGGAGGCATCAAAGAACAAATACTTCGTCGACAGCTACCGCCGCATTCTGGCAGATCACGAACGGATTGCCCAATTCTGGTATGCGGCAAATACTCGTCCGGAAGATGGGTCAGTTTCAGACGCTATTCTCAAGCAGCATCGTGAACTCGTCCGCGCCATTAGGGATAAGGACCAGGACGCAGCAGAGGCTGTTACCATCGCGCATGCGGATCTGTGTAAGGATGGCATTCGGGAGCTCTTGGCTTCAGGAGAGAATGTCGTCCGTGGCCTCGCGGTCGAGAGGCGCTGAGATGACAATGCGGTTAGAGGGACGGCGTGCGCTGATCACGGGTGCTGCTGGCGGAATAGGCGCGGCATTGGTCGCGGCATTCCGGAAGGAAGGCGCGCTGGTCGTCGGCCATGATCTTGATGCCAGCGCGATAGATGCGGATGCGGTCCTGTCGGGTGACCTGACAGAGGCAGATACCTGCGATGCACTGCCCCGGCGGGCGGCAGAGGCTTTGGGCGGGCTCGATATCGTCGTGAACAATGCCGGTGTCATGCGGCGCGGCAAGGCGACGGCGGCAACGGATGCTGACTTCAGCCTTTCGATGGCCGTGAATGTCGAAGCACCTTTTCGCATTTGCCGCGCGGCTATACCGATCGTGGCGTCGGGCGGGAAGGGCGCCATCGTCAATATGTCCTCCTGCTGGGGAGTGCGGCCGGGGCCGGGCCACCCAATCTACTGCATGACCAAGGCAGCGGTTGCATCGATGACCCAGTGTCTGGGCATGGATCATGCTGGCGATGGTGTGCGGATCAATGCGATTTGCCCGAATGAGGTGGATACCCCGATGCTTCGGACAGGGTTTGAAATTCGCGGCCTTGATCCGGCAAGCGCAATCGCCGATTTGGGAAAGACCGTCCCCTTGGGTCGTGTTGCGGCACCAGATGATATCGCCGATGTCGCGGTCTTCCTGGCCTCGGACGAAGCGCGCTATATCTGTGGCGCGCTGATCGAAGTCAATGGCGGGAAGCCGGTGGGATGACCGGGAACACAAAACGCTTTCAAGACAAGGTCGCTTTGGTGACCGGCGGGCGCAGTGGTATCGGGCTTGCCTGCGCCAAACGATTGGCGGAAGAGGGCGCGCGGGTCATCACAGCCCAGCGGGGCGAGGCCAAAGGGTTTGAGAACATCCCCGCAGATTTCACGGATACCGACATGCCGGGGCTGGTTGTCGAAAGGGTGATTTCCGAATGCGGACGGTTGGATGTCCTGGTGAACAATGCCGGGATGATGGAAGCAGCGCTGGTGGGGGAAACATCACTCGATCTCTGGAATAAAACCATGGCGGTCAATCTGACGGCGCCATTTTTGTTGATCAAGGCTGCTCTGCCCTATTTGAGTGATGGTGGGGCGATAGTAAATGTGGGCAGCATAGATGGCCTGGCCTCAAATCCGGGATTGGGGGCCTATGATGTGTCGAAATCCGGGTTGCATGGCCTTACCCGCGCCGTGGCGGTTGATCATGGCAAGGATGGGGTGCGCTGCAACGCTGTCGCACCGGGGTGGATCGATACGGACTTGAACGAGGATTATATCGAAAGCATGCCGGACCCGTCGGTGTTTCGGACCCGTATTGCCGGGATCCATCCTGTCGGTCGAACCGGCACACCGGAAGATGTCGCAGCACTTGTTGCGTGGTTGGCCTCTAGCGAGGCTGCTTTCGTGACGGGGCAAATTTACACTGTGGATGGCGGACGGATGGCGCGGTTGCCGAGTGTTTGAGCTAGGCTGCTGATTGCATGCCGAAGCGTCGCTGATAGGCGCTGGCGGTCGTGCCCAGCTGTCGTTTGAAGGCACGGTGCATCTGTTGTGCATCGACGAAGCCACAAAGCCTAAGAACTTGCGCTGCCTCCATCCCCGCGCTCATCAAATCGCAGGCCCTCTTGACCCGCAGCCGTTCCACGAACCGCACGGGCGAGGTATCCATCTGTCGCTTGAAGTGGCGGGTGAGGGTGCGTGGTGTCATGCCGACAAAGGTGGCCATGTCATCCAGAGACCATCGCCGGTCGGGATGCTCTGACAAAGCACCCAGCAATTTCGCGATGGCCGGGTCTCCGCTGAACTGTGCGGCGAGGAGGTCGGCGAATTGGTTCTGCCCGCCGGAGCGTTGGAGTGACACCACAAGCTCCCGCGCGACGGCCAGGGCGGTGAGCGCGCCGCAGTCCTGCCTGATCATGGCGAGCGCCAGATCGATCCCAGACGATACACCGGCGGAAGTATAAATCGGGTCGCCCATGACATAGAGCCTGTCAGTGTCCCATTCGACCTTCGGGAAAAGCCGGTGGGCCATGTCGGTGCGGCTCCAATGCGTTGTAGCGTTGCGTTCGTCCAGGAC
>SPJV01000173.1 GCA_006844765.1 Alphaproteobacteria bacterium
GGAACTGGCGGTGCTGGAACCGGCGCGGGAACACAAATCCCGCCATGCTTCCATCATGTTGCCCTTCGATGCCTTGGTCCGTGGTTTTGCGGAACATGCGGAGGCGGCTGGCGCATCGGAAAAGACCGGGTCTTGAGCGCGGACGGGAATACTCCCGCGGTTTCGTCTGAGGCCCAGAAACCGAAGCCAAAGCCGAAGACGAAACCAACACCAAAGCCAAAACCAAAATTGGGCCTGACAGCACGACTGCTGATCGGTCTCGTCTATCTCTATCGCTACAGCTTGAGTTATTTCCTCGGCCGGCAATGCCGGTTTCTGCCAACCTGTTCAGAATACGCCGTCGAGGCCATACAACGCCACGGCGCCTGGAAAGGCACAAAACTAGCCACCCGCCGCATCGCCCGCTGCCACCCCTGGGGCGACGACGGATACGACCCCGTCCCGGATTGAAAACAGCAAGGTTCCCTTAAGGCGCGAGACACTCTATCGTTTCTGGCTAACATGTGGATTTGTCAGAAGGCGAAGTCGGAGTGTCCAAGTCGAACAATGATATAGATGCTGATCAACTCATCGAGGCACTAAACGCATGGGCGAAGACAGCCGTTGCTGTTCGAAATTGGACTACGAGGCCCAATGAAGATGGCGACGCTCATCTTTATACGAGGATCGATGTGACAGAAGAACGACTTCGACTCGGTCGTGGTAACTCCGTGTTGTTGGAACCCAGGCAACCGACGATTAGATACCGGCTTTCCGGAGCAACCTATCTGTTCCGAACACTTTCTCCGAACCTTGAAACTGAATATTCTGAGGGTCGGAAAGAAAATGTAACAATTGATAAATCTGTGACCAGATCCTCAGTCAAGGAAGGCGAGGCGAAATTTTCTGCAAAGGTTGGCACGTCGGGTGCTGAAGTTGAAGGTGGTCTAGGACAAGGCAAAGAACTGGCACTTGGATCGGATACCGGACGGAAACTAAACTATGAGGTTCTCCGCAAACCAGCGACCGCTTTCCTTGCACCGGGTGACCGCCAGTTGGATATTACTGTTCAAGCGCCGGATGAAGAATCTTTACCTCGGCCCGGCTATAGCGGCCCAGTTATAAAGCTCGTTCTTGACCGGGATTCCAACTTCACGGATGCGGCGCTGGAGACATCGGTAACCTTTAAAGACTCCCAAGGCCTTCGTATGAAAGACCCCAGGGGGGCGTTTCGCGATTTGGAAACGAACCATACCAAACACACGATCGCCAATATCCTTATGGATTTGTTGGTGGACGAAGCCGTTGCCGACCAATTTGAAACCTTGGATGCTTTGCAGAACAAGGATTCTGAAGAATGATATCCCGGCACCTTGCGCAAGGCCTTCTCCGTTTGATGGAGACCGATCAGACAGACTTTTGCGCATTGGTTGCGTTGGCGGGATTAGACCCGTCCACAGCCTTTCGGGGCGCTGATCTGCGCAGTGTCGATTTAACGGATCAGGATTTAACCGCGTTTGATTTCACGGATGCGGATTTCGATGGGGCCATCTTGGTGGGAACCCGGTTTTCAGCGGATGGTGTGCGCAAGGAACAACTTCAGGGGTGTCTGATCCGCGATTCTTTCATCGGCGAAAACAGTCTGACCGGGCGTGTCGGCATTCCCTTACCGCAGGATCGGAAGCAGGCTTTTGCTCTGCTGCCTAAGCTTCCGAACGTCACGGCACGGACTGCCTTGGCAATGTCCTTGTCGCCGTTGAGGACTGAGGGAGAGGTCGAGCAAGTGACAGCCTGCGCCCCAAGCGCGCCGGTTTCAGTCGTCTTGACGGCGCAACCGATTTCCACGCTTTCCTTTGTCACCGGTTTGCCGAACCTACAATCGCTCTACCTGAGCTTTTCCGAGATCAGCGACGTCACAGCGCTCAAGGATTTGGCACAGCTACAATCGCTCTACCTGAGAGAGACCAACATCAGCGACGTCTCAGCGCTCAAGGATATGACACAGCTACAATCGCTCTACCTGAGAGAGACCAACATCAGCGACGTCTCAGCGCTCAAGGATTTGACACAGCTACAATCGCTCGACCTGAGCAATACCAACATCAGCGACGTCTCAGCGCTCAAGGATTTGACACAGCTACAATCGCTCTACCTGAGAAAGACCAAGATCAGTGATGTTGGATCCGTGTTGCAGCGGCGATTCAGTCGCTTGGTCTTAATGGGGGCAGATCTGATTGAGTTGGACCTGACGGGGGCGGACCTGAGGGGGGCGGACCTGAGGGGGGCGGACCTGACGGAGGCGGACCTGAGGGGGGCGTCATGCAGCGGGATGCGTATTGACTCGGCCCGGCTGCATGACGCTGATTTTACGAATGCCACAGGTCTCACCCAGGCGCAAATTGACCGGGCGGAGGGCAATGCTGGAACGAAGCTACCGGATGATTTGCACCATCCCGCGCATTGGGACACGGATGACGTGAACTTGAGGCGGAAGAATAGCCCGTGACCCTTTACGCGCCGCGCTTCCGCGCCAGGCGGCTCAACCCACCATTTGCAGCTTCAGCAATTCCCGTGCTTCTGCGACGCTCGCCGGGTGGCGGTTGTATTGGGGGCATAGGTCGGCGGCGAGTTTGACCAGGGCGGCGTTGCTGGGGGCCAGGCTGTCTTTATCCAGGCGGACATTATCTTCCAGGCCCGTGCGCACGTGCCCACCACGCTCCAGCGACCAGTGGACCAGATCGATCTGGAAGCGGCCGATGCCGGCGCCGGTCCAGGTGGCGTCCGGCGCCAGGCGTTTTGTCGTATCTACGTAGAAATCGAAGACCTGCCGGTCTACGGGCATGGCGTTCTTCACACCCATGACGAACTGGATATGCAAGGGCCCTTTGATCCTGCCCGCTTTTTCCATCTGAACTGCGGAGAAGATCATGGACAGATCGAAGGCCTCGATCTCCGGCTTTACGTCATGTTCCAACATCGCGCCGGCCAGATGGTCGATCAGCTCGGGACTGTTCTCATAGACACGGGTCGGGAAGTTGCAGGACCCGGTGGAGAGCGAGGCCATATCCGGCTTCAGCGGGATCATACCCGCACGCTCAGAACCAACGCCGGAGCGGCCGCCGGTTGAGAACTGCACGATCATGCCGGGACAATGTTTCCGCAAACCGTCCAGCAGCTGTCCGAATTTCTCCGGATCCGAGGTGGTGGAGCCGTCATCATTGCGCACATGACAATGGGCGAGGCTTGCACCTGCCTCGAATGCCTCATGGGTGGATTCAACCTGCTCTGCGACCGTGATCGGCACAGCGGGGTTGTTTTCTTTTTTCGGCACGGAACCGGTGATCGCGACAGTGATGATGGCGGGAGTGGACATGAGTGGAACCTGATTGAGTTATGGAGATGCGCCACTATTGCGAGGTGTGCGGCGCGTCGCAAGACCCTCTACCTCCATTATCGAGGCCTGAAATGCAAGACGACGGCGTTCATTTCTGAACGCCGCCGCCTTAAACGGTTGGCCGGTGCCGGATGGGAGGGGCAGGAATTTGGCTCCCGGCCTTCCGGTTTTTGCGTTCCGTCCCGAGGCGCCTTGCGTCTTGGTTCGTCCCGCTTTCTGAGGATGAATGTAGCGATCCCCACCCGAATCCGATGTGATGTAGGTCACAGAGTACAAAAATAATCTGAATTTGCGCTAAAAAATGAGTTAAGCTATTGAAATGAATGAAGAAAAAAAATTCAAAAATTTCACGGGTAAAGCCGGATTTCAGGCGTCGGGGCAGTCGCGTCGGCGGGTGCCGAAACGCGCAACGCCGGCTTTGCTGGAAAAGGCAGCGCTTTGGTATCTTGAGCGCTATTCCTCAACCGCCGCCAACCTCCAAACAGTGTTGATGCGCCGGGTTCGCCGGTCACTGGATCTTCATGGGGGAGAGGCAGAACCTTTGATCGAGGCGGTGCAGGATATTGTGACCCGCTTCACCCGCGCCGGTATGGTCGATGACCGGGCCTTTGCCGAGGCGCGGGTTGTCAGTCTCGCACGGCGGGGGAAGGGCGCACGTCTGATTCGTCAGCATTTGGTCGCGAAAGGCGTTGAACCTGATATGGCCGATTCTGTCCTCGCAGCTCGGCGGGAGGAAGAAAATGGTGCGGAGGGGGGGCAAGATCCCGATTTCACTGCTGCCATTCGATATGCCCAGCGCCGTCGCATTGGGCCCTGGCGTCACTCTGCGCGGCAAGAGAATCGGCAACGCGATATGGCGGCACTTGGCCGGCAGGGACATGACTACGAAACCGCCAGGAAAGTGATCGATGCGGAAGACCCGGAACTGCTTCTTGAGACCCTATGACGGGGTTTTGGGGGCGCCAAAAGCAACATCGCGAGAATTTGAGTCTATTGATGTGGGCGGGACGCTTGTCGCGGACGCGAACGGGCGGTATATGCGAATGTCATGATGCTTCTCTATCATCTCTGGCTGTCGCCCCATTGCCGCAAGGCCCGCCTCGTGCTGGGCGAAAAGCAGCTCGCCTTCGATATGCGTATCCAAAAGACCTGGGAATGGGATGAAGAATTCCTGGCGATCAATCCAGCCGGCAATGTCCCGGTCCTGGTGGATGAGGATGGCAACCGGGTTTGCGGCTCGCAGCCGATTTGCGAGTATCTGGATGAGATGTATGGCGATAAGCCTTTGCTGGGGACCGGTGCGGTCACACGGGCTGAGGTTCGGCGGCTGATCGAATGGTTCGATATCAAGTTTCATGATGAGGTTGGCCGCAATCTGGTCGATGAGAAGATCATGAAGCGCTTCCTCGGCATGGGGGAGCCCTCCAGCAGCGCGATCCGGGCCGGCGGTACAAATCTGCGCAATCATATGGGCTATCTCGCCTGGCTGGCCGAACGTCGCAGCTGGCTCGCCGGGGAAGAGATGACTTTGGCCGATCTGACAGCCGCCGCGCATCTGTCCTGCGTTGATTACCTGGGTGATGTGCCCTGGGAAGACTATCCGGAGGCGAAGGACTGGTATGCCCGCGTTAAGTCCCGCCCAAGCTTCCGCCCTATCCTAGGCGACCATATCCCCGGCGCCCCGCCACCGAAGCATTACGCGGATCTGGATTTTTAGAACCCGAACATATGGTCCAGGCTGAAGCTCGTGTCTCCATGGCGGAGGCCGTGATAGCCGAAGAGCCTGCAGCTGGTGTCGCGGATCAGGATATAGCCATCATCGCCGACCTCCGCGCACTCTGCGGCTGAGAAGGTTGTGCGATGGGTGAAGAAGTGGGAGCCGCCGCATGGAATAGCCACCTTGCGCTCGGCAACCGCTTCGCCGGCGGCATTCGTCAGGACCAGCGTTGTATCTGATGTCTCGTGCCACGTGGTCGATGACGCATAGATCAACTGGCAGAAGCTATCCCGTGGGGCCACACCGAGCCTGAGGAACAAGCGTGTGGAGAGCCCCGGTGCGCGACCGGCATAGCTCTGCGGTTCATTCTTATAGGTCAGGATGTGATTGAACATATGGGCGCCGAAACTGGTCTCCGCCGCATGGCCGGATGAGCGGTCCGAGTAGCGGAATAGACTGTGCAACCATCCATCGGCCTCTCCCCCTTCGGAGAAATCATAGACGATCTCAACATGGCCATGACTGTCGGGATCAAGGCCGCTTGCCGCCGCCAGAGCGCCCATATCCAATAGCTCGGAGTGGTCTCGCTTCAGGCAGCCAAAGCTGTGGCGTGCAATCTCCTGCCCTGCGGCATCGACCAAGATGGCGGCCATGGGCATGGTGTCCTGACAGGTGGCCATCGGTGTCGGTAAGGCGAGGCTTTCAAACCGGCCCGGCGGCAGGATCGGTGCCGGCAGAATGAAACCCTTGCCCATCAGGTTGGATAGTTCCGGAATCTTCGGATTCGGCTTCAGATCGACCCGCTCGACATTCGGGTGACTGATGCGCATTTGACCACCGGATTTTGTGATCTCATAGCGTGGTCGGACGAAGTGCTTTCCGGCCTGAATTTCGATCTGCTCGGGCCAGGCGAGGTCGGGGAGCAGGTCGGAGATATTCAGGGGATAGGAGCCAAAACCCGGAATCTCCGCATTCATCCAGGTGATATCGTTCCGACCCATGCGGTTCAGGCCGACTTCTCCCGCCTTGATTGGGCGCGGGTGGGAGTTCTGAACCCAGAGAACGACCTTCTCCCCTTCCGCCGGGGCGGGCAGACCGGCAAACAGATCAGCCGGCCAGGCATTGGCGTCATGGGTGCAGGACAGCACGGTGTCATCATCGCCATAGGTATCCAGCGCATATTTGACGATGTCATGCCCGGCAGCACCAATGATATGCAGGAACAGCTGTCCTTGGAACTCCGGCAGAGAAAAGCGATCCCGCACCTCCATGGAATCGATCACCACGGTTCCATTGGCGGGGCCGAATTTTTCCTTCCAATCCGCAATCACATCCCCGTTGGCGTCAAACAGGCAGCACCAGACGCTGGTTTCCTTCGCGCCATAGCCACCCCAGTAATTGGCTGTGACGATCCGAGTGTGGTGACCATCGCCATCCCGGAAGAAGGCAAAGTTCGTCGCCCAGTTCAGGTTGTTCAGGTACTGGCGCTGATTGGTCTGCATATCCGATGGGATGCGGATTTCATCCAGCGTTGTCACACTGGCGCCCTCCGGCACCAGATGCGCAATATTGTCTGAAAGCCGATTGGCTTCGAATGCTGCAATAAACACAGCCTTCGCACCGGAAGAGACAAGGTCCGTTACCGGTTGGCAGGTCTGGCCAAGGAGTTCTGTACCAACGGCTTCGACGTCTTGGACAAAGATTCCCGCGATCTCGAGTTCGGATAAATCATAGATTTCCGCCATCGCGCCGGCCATGCCGAGCGGATCATAAAGCGCGACAGGTCCGGCTTCCCTCAACCGCTTGAGCAACGCCTTGGCTGGCTCAACGGCGAGCGGATGGCCGAGGGCCTTGAAGGTGGAGAACCCGCCGATCCGATTGGAGAAGGTTTCAATTTGCAATGCCATGGCAGCTCTTCCGGTCAGGACGCGAGTTTGAACTTCTTAAGGAAAGCAGAGACTTTATGCCGGATTCGCTCGCGTGTCAGATAGCGATCACTGACGACCCAGTTGAGCTGAATCGCCCGACGGGGCCCTTCGAAGCTCTTATGGCCATGCCAGGCATCCGGCGTACAGCGGAAGGCCAACATCGTGCCCTTATCCGGTGGGACTTCAGCCGCGTAATTGTCTAGGCTTTCCGGGCCATTCAATAGCCGTAAACGACCGCCATCGGCTTCCCATCCGCCATTCATGTAAATCAAGACGGTGACGAGTTTACCGTCGGAATCCGTGTGAATCTGGCCATCTTTGGGTCGGCATCTTGCCCGGACGGTCACCATCGTCGGGCGGTCTGCCAGGTCGACACCGAACTTTTCTGCCATCAAGGCGGTCATCTCCGGGCCCTGGATGGCATCAATCATTGCCTCGAAAGCACCGCCATAGGTCAACGAGCCGAGTGGCAGGGATCCGGGGCGGTCAATCTGCGGGTAATCGCGCTCAATCGCATCCAGCGCCTCCGGCTTCAGGAAGCCCGGAATGATCATATGATCGAACGGCGCTTGCGAGACCGGTGTGGCCTTCAGTTTTTCTAGGTCGAGGCAGTTTGCTGTCATGAAGCCTTGTATATTCATCCCGCCCTAATCCCGCAAACCCTTGTGCCGGGTTGGGAGGGCGCAATTACAACGAGGTCTATTCTACGAGGTTTCTACAGTCCGAGTATCGATCGGACACGGGCTGCGGCCCGGGCGGTGTCATCCACTTCCGGGACCTGCCAAGTCTCAAGTTTTCCCTGGAATGGACGTGTCGCACCGGCGTCCCGCATGGCTTTGTGGAAGCGCTCGAACTTCGCGGCTTTTCCATTATGCGGTAGGTCGAGGATGTGGACTGGCTTGCCGGTGGCAACGGCCTCGCTGACCATATTGACCGAATCGCCCGTTGCTATGACCGCGCCCGCACTGCCCAGAAATCCGAAATAAGGGTTCTCCCCCGTCAGATCCCAGACGATCCGCCCTGAGCCGCTAAGGACCTCACGAAGGATCGCAGTGTTTTCGTCACCGGTGCGACGGGAGGGGGTAACCATCAATCCACCCCCTGTTTCTTTAGCCAGCCGATCCAGCGCTTCCGCGATTGCATGTGTTTCCGGCTTGCCGAGCTGGTAGATGCCATTGTTGCCGCCGATCAGTACCGCAATCCTGGGATGCGGGATGGCGCTCAGGCGATCTGCCCAGATACCCGCTTCCTCGTCCAACCGCGCCCGCGTGACCCGATGGACCGAGCCGGCTGTCACTTCGACATTGGGGCCGGAAAGGCGGTCATGGGCTGCGGCGACAACAAGGTCAAAGCGGCTGGGGCGGGTGCGGGGGTGTTGGATATGCACGGCTGTTGTGCGCCCACCGGAGCGCCGTTTGACCTCCAAAGCCGGGCCGACACCATGTCGCCCGCAAGAGATCGTCAATCGGGGCCAGGGTGGTGTCAGACTGTCACTTCTGGGGCTCAACCCCATCACGCCGGGTGGCCACAGCGAGGCCGGCAGGAAACGCCAGGGAAAGCCGCCACGCAGGGTCTTTTCGACAATGGGCAGCCCAACCGCCTCGGCAAGGCCGCGCGCCTGCGCAACCATGCCCATTTTCCCGTCGGTCAGTATCCAACATACATCTTCGATCATGGAGCGATGGAGTAGTGTGCTCTGCGGGCTCTCGCAAGGCTAATATCGTTGCGTAAGCGAGCTTCAATGCGTAAGAATGCATCGCCGTCCAGCAGTATTCTTATTCGACGCGGCAAAGGAGAACGATTTCAATGCGGCGCGAACGTCTCGACAAAATTGACCGGAAAATTCTGCGCGATTTGCAGGATGATGGCAGGATCACGAATGTCGAGCTGGCGAAACGGGCCGGCATATCTGCGCCACCCTGCCTGCGCCGGGTTCGTGCCTTGGAAGAAGACGGCTTTATCCGTGGATATCATGCCGACATAGAAGGGGAGATGCTGGGGTTCGGTGTCACTGTCTTTGCCTTTGTCGGCTTGGTGAGCCAGGCGGAAGCCGATCTGGTGCAATTTGAGAAACAAGTGATGGGCTGGCCCTTGGTCCGGGAATGCCACATGTTGCAGGGAGAAACCGATTTCCTGCTGAAGATCGTGGCGCGGGACCTGGACAGCTATAACCAATTCCTGACCAGTGATCTGACGGCGGCGGCGAATGTCGCGAATGTGCGCTCAGCGATCAATATCCGGACATCCAAGCGTGACGTGGGTGTCCCGATTGACCCCGATATCAACTACGCCTGATTGCTTCTTCAGAGGTTTCTAAGATTCTCGCACAGCTGCGATATGCTGGCGCATGGCAGGCGCCGGGTCTGTTTCCAACCCGTGACCATAGGCTCTGACCATCAGGCGTCCCTTGACCGCCTGAAGCAATTCATCCGGCTTCAGCAAGAAATCCGGGTTGCTCGGCTTCCCGTAGGCTTCATTCCCGACAGCGAATGTCTCGTAGATCAGGCAACCGCCTTTTCCGACAGAAGCGATGACCTTAGGAAGGATTGGGCGCCAAAGGTAGTTTGTGACAACCACACATCCAAAGCGCCTGCGCGGCAGTGGCCAAGGCGAGCCATCTTCAAGATCAGCATCAATCAGTGTCGCCTTTGGCATTCCGCTCAGGTCGTCGACCCCTTGCAGGTTTTTGTCAACGAAGGTGACGGGGTGCCCGCGCTTCAGAAAGAAGCGACC
>SPJV01000177.1 GCA_006844765.1 Alphaproteobacteria bacterium
CAGGCTCTCAGGGGGCGCCGGAAACGACCGGCTGTCCGGCGGCGCAGGCAATGATCGCCTGAGCGGTGGGGCCGGCAATGACCGTCTGGATGGCGGCGATGGAAACGATGTCCTCAATGGCGGCGCAGGCAATGACCGACTCTCAGGTGGCGTCGGGAACGACCGGCTGTCAGGCGGCGCGGGCAATGATCGCCTGAGCGGCGGGGCTGGCAATGACCGTCTGGATGGCGGCGCCGGGAATGACGTCCTCAATGGCGGCGCAGGCAACGACAGGCTCTCAGGTGGCGCCGGAAACGACCGCTTGTCCGGCGGCGCGGGCAATGATCGCCTGAGCGGTGGGGCCGGCAATGACCGACTGGATGGGGGCGCCGGAAACGATGTCCTCAATGGCGGCGCAGGCAACGACAGGCTCTCAGGGGGCGCCGGAAACGATGTCCTCAATGGCGGCGCGGGCAATGACAGGCTCTCAGGCGGAGCTGGAAACGACCGGCTGTCAGGCGGAGCTGGAAACGACCGGCTGTCAGGCGGCGCAGGCAATGATCGCCTGAGCGGTGGGGCCGGCAATGACCGCCTGGATGGCGGCGATGGAAACGACAGACTGTCAGGCGGTGCAGGGAATGATGTACTAACCGGCGGAGCGGGGCGTGACCACTTGGATGGCGGTCAAGGTAATGACACGTTCATCTTAAATGGCGCGCAAGACAGCCGCGATGTGGTTCGCGGCGGCGCTGGCACTGATACCGTACGTGCGGGCTCCGACGGTCTGGTCTTGAACAGATTCGACGCTGACCGGTCTTCCATTGAAAGAGTTGATGCGGGTGGACAAGAAATCTCCGGCACCAATGCCAATGACATAATCGATTTCACAGGCGCCACCATCTTGAACGCCGCCGGTATAAACGCCGGGGCCGGCAATGACCGAGTCACGGGATCTGCAGGCGATGACCAGATTTCGGGTGGCGCAGGAAATGACAGGCTGAATGGCGGTGCCGGGAATGATCTGCTGGACGGCGGAACTGGCAATGACCGTCTTTCAGGCGGTGCCGGTGACGATATTCTGACCGGTGGCGCTGGCCGAGACCGATTGGATGGCGGTGAGGGTGACGACACCTTCATCCTCAATGGCGCGCAAGATGCTCGGGATGTTATCCGTGGTGGCGAGGGAACCGACACCATCCAAGCAGGTGAAGATGGCCTGGTGTTGCGGAGTTTTGACGCTGAACAATCCTCCATCGAACAGATCGATGCGGGCGGCGGTGATATCTCCGGCACGGATGCAAATGATGTCCTCGATTTCACAGGGGCAACTTTGATGAATACCGGCACAATCGATACCGGCGCCGGCAATGACCGGGTTACGGGCTCCGCCGGTGACGATGTGATATCCGGAGGTGCTGGCAACGACAGGCTGGATGGGGGCGCCGGCAATGACGTCCTGATCGGCGGCGATGGCCGGGATCGACTGACCGGTGGCGATGGTGCCGACAGCTTCGTTATCAAAGGCGAGGGCGTTGACCGCATCACCGATTTCGATGCTTCCGAAGGTGATCAGTTGGATATCACCGAGCTCGTCAGCATGGGCGAAGGCGATGCTATTTCAGATTTCGTGCGGGTCAGCGATGACGGTAGAGGCAACACTGTCGTCGAAGTCAATGAGAGCGGTTCCGGCGATGATGCCGACTTCTCTCGTGCCGCCGTACTTGAAGGCGCCGGTGGGTTGAGCCTCAATGATCTGTTCGGCTCTGACCCGGCTGCTGGTGGAACCGGCGATCCGGTCATCTAACGTTTTTCTTCGTTGATGGTCCTCTACAGATAGACCTTGTCCGGCGGCCCCAGCAAATCCAGGGCTGCCGGATCAATACCGATTCCAAGACCCACGGGCGGCTTAAACCGGCCAGAGCCGTCATTGGTTAGACCGCCCAGGTTTGGAGAGATCACCAAGGGTTCCCGAAGATCACAGCCGGACACAAGCAGTCCGGGCGGTGCCCCAATGGCAAGAGAGGCAATCGCGGCGGTTGCGATGTCGCCGCACCACGGCCCATCAATGCGCATCGCCACCCCCGCCTCCGCACAAAGATCACGGGCCTCTCGCGCAACAGACAGCCCGCCGAGAAACGCGGGTTTAATACAAAGCGAATGGGCCAAGCCATCGGAAACCGCCCGGCGCAGGATGCCAATATCTGCAACACTTTGGTCGATCATGACCGGGGTCTCGATGGCACGGGCAACCGCCGCATTATCGTCATAACTCGCACAGGGCTCTTCCCAGACCAGGCGCGGGTCTTTGATTTCTGCGGCAAGCTCTATCACATCCGATACGGACCGCCCGCCATTGAAATCGGCAAGCAGGATTTGATCCGGGCCCATCGCGGCAAGCGCCGCACGGGTATGAGACAAATCCTTATCGAGCCCACCGATCCCGATCTTAAGCTGGATCACCGACCGTTCTGGCCCGGCAAGAGCAACCCGGTCCCGGATCGCGTCTTCCGTCTTCTCGGAGATCGAGAAATAGTCCGGCACAGTTTGTCCCTGCGCGCCCCCGAGCATCTCGACAAGGCTCACCCCAGCCCGTCGGCTGACAAGATCAAATGCTGCCGTTTCCAGGCCAAAGGCGAAGCCGCGCGCCGCCTTCCCCTGCTCCCGCAACCCCGCAGCGGCTTCGAACACCGCATCAACCGGCTTCCCAGTGAGAGAGGTTGAAATCTCCGGCTCCGCCGCCAAAATCGACTGGCACTCCGCCTCGTCAGCCGACGGCGGGACAACATACTCCCCGACACCTTTGACACCATCGGCGGTCTCGATCCTGAAAACCCGATGCGAGAGCGCGCTCAACACCACATGCGACATCGCATAGGGTCCATCCCGAAACCCAAGCCGATAGGGCCAAGCCTCAATTCTGGTGATTTGCATAGATGGCACCCTGCTAACGAGATTTTCGTCGCCATACTATGACGCGCGAAATCTGGCGGGGTCAAAGATTTCTGAACTGAGGAGGTCAGAAATGAGGATAAGGCAAATCAGGGTGATGCGTCTTTGGCTTGGTGAAACAACCGACCAAAACAACACATCCACCAAGACCGGCAAGGATCATAGAAAGCACGATCCATGGATTTGAAACGCCCTGATCACGTAAATGCTCAAGCGACCGGATTCGTGTGTAATGCGTGAATGGGAGCACCGGCATAGCCTTGTCGGCATCAAGACCGGATTGTTGCCACATCCTTCGGAAATGCATCCTTAGATCAAGTATTTTCCTCAAATCCTGAAATGAATCGTCGCTTGCGTGATAAAGGGTCACCCAAGCCACATCAGGTCCTTCTTCGTGAAACAAGTTGATGATCTCTTCAACCTCGACCTCATCGCGATGGATGGCGGCACGCACGCGCTGGAACTTCGGCAACAGATCATTGACTAGTTTCGATACGACGTCATCCGTTTCTGTAGGAGCCGGCGCATGATCAGCAATGATACCGGGCGGCGCAAAAGGTGTTAACCGATCCTCTAGCTTAACATTGACGCCAGGATGGTGGGTTCGTTGCTTGTAGCTCTGTTCCGAAATTTGGCGCTGAGCGTAAGACCATATTGTGTCCGCAATACCGGCCTTGGCGCGAATATCATCCACAGTTCCGAGCACGCTCTTAGCGCCTTCGGCCGCTTTGCCGAGTACCCCCAATTTTCGAAGCAGTTTCACCGGTGTCAGGCCACTTACGGCAAACAGCATGTCAATTTTGGATACATCATCGCCTTTCATGAATTTTGCGATCGTGGCGACGCCGCCCACTGGTGTAAACATACCCAACCCATTGCCAAAATATGCCGCGACCGTGTTGGTACAATCATCGGTCAACCCACCCACTATTTCAGAAACTGCCGTGACGATGTAGGAGCGATCAAGGTAGTCACCAATCTCGCGTTCATGACTTCGCGAGATTTTATAACTGATCAACTTGCCGAACTGAGCAAATTCTCCTGCGAGCGCAAGTTCCTGGCATTCCAGCGAAACGAACTGATCGATATCATCGCCCAATCGCGCAGGTTCGAGAGCCAGGACACGGCGATGATAGCCATTTGGTCCTGGCACCAAACCACCCGTGAAATCACCTGCGACGATGCCGTAGACAACAGCGGGGCGTTGGTATGACTTCTCAATCCGAAAGTCTGTCTGCGCCCTTGTAATGGCCAATGCCATATATTCGGCATCCGTCAAAACTGGGTCGCCGGCTTTGAAACAAGCCGTGACCGCGCCAAGTAACATCAGCGCAACCCCACCCCCTATGAGACTCCATTTCCCCAACATAATAGGGCAATCGTAGTCCTATGCGCGCAAAAAAGGCAATACAAAAAGTAGTTAGGTCGCGATAATCCCTCAACTTTTGCTACAGAGTCTCTTCCAACTCATCAAGGAAGCGGGATAGCATGCTGAGCCCGCGCTTCCAGAAAGCGGGATCGCTCGCGTCCAGCCCGAAGGGAGCGAGGAGTTCCTTGTGACGAAGAGTGCCACCGGCGCGCAGCATCTCGAGATACCGCTCAGCAAACCCCTCTTCCGCCTCCTCGTAAAGCGCATAGAGAGAGTTCACCAAACAATCCCCAAACGCATAGGCATAGACATAGAAGGGCGAATGAATGAAATGCGGGATATAGGCCCAGTAGGTCCGGTATTCATCCCCGAACTCCAAGGCATCGCCCAGACTCTCCCGGCTGATCTCCATCCAGATATCGCCCAGGGCATCGGGGCTTAGCTCCCCTTCCCGCCGCGCATCATGGACTTTGCGCTCAAACTCGTAGAAGGCAATCTGGCGGACAACCGTGTTGATCATGTCTTCCACTTTGCCAGCCAAAAGTGCGCGCCGTTTCAGGGGATCGGTTGTCGCCGCAAGCATGCCTTGGAACGTCAGCATCTCCCCGAATACAGACGCCGTTTCCGCAAGTGTCAGCGGGGTGTCTGCCATCAGGTGCCCTTGCTCCCCCGCCAGGACCTGGTGGCAACCATGTCCCAGCTCATGGGCAAGGGTCATAACGTCCCGCACCTTGCCATGGTAATTCAGCAGCAAATAGGGATGCGCGCCCGGCACGGTAGGATGTGCAAAGGCACCGCCCGCTTTACCCGGGCGAGGCGGCACATCGATCCAGGCATTATCAAAGAAGCGCTTCCCGACCGCGGCCAGATCCGGAGAGAAGCGACCATAGGCATCCAGCACCATGGTCTGTGCCTTATCCCAGGAAATCTCGCTATCCTCATCCTGAGGCGGTGGGGCGAGGCGATCCCAGTACGGCAATTTGTCGACCCCCATCCACCGCGCTTTCAGACGGTAGTAGCGATGGGAAAGCGCCGGATAGGCTTCCTTGACTGAGGAAACCAGGGCATCCACAACCTCATCTTCCACATAGTTGGACAGGTTCCGGCTCGACACTGGGCGATCAAAGCGCCGCCACCGGTCGCTGATTTCCTTGTCCTTCGCCAGGGTATTGGTGATATGCGCGAAGAGCCGGCCATTCTCCCCTAAAACCTTGCCCAGCGACAGGGCTGCATCTTTTCGCGCCGCGCCATCTGTATCGGAGAGCTTGTTCAGGATTTCGGTATTGGTCAGCTCTTCGCCACGAAACGGAAACCGTAGGCCGGCGAGCGATTCGTCGAAAAGCCGGATCCAGGCTGCCCGCCCGCAAACGCTTTTCTCATGCAGCAGTTTTTCGACCTCGTCCGACAACTGATGCTCGCGCATGGCCCTGACATCACGTAGCCAGGGACGGTAATGGGCAAGCGCATCACTGTCCGAGATTTTGACCTCCAGATCCGTTTCATCGAGACGGTTGAGCTCCAAGGTAAAGAACAGCATTTCTGTCGAAATGTCTGAGACTTGCTCATTGGCGGATTGATAGAAACCGCCGATCTCCGGGCTCGACACATCGCCGGCGTAGAGCAATTGCGCATAGCTCATGATCCGGGAAAGGATTTCATCCAGCGCTTCATACTCGCTGATCGCTTCGGCAAGACCGTCACCGGTCAATTGATCCAACCGCCCCTTGTAGGTTTCAGCGAAGCGTTTCGCATTCGCGGTAGCATCGTCGAATGCTTTCTTGAGTTCTGGAGAGTCCTGCCCAGGGAAAAGATCGCTTAGATCCCAAACGGGAAGAGCGGCGGTAGATGTCGTCATTTCTTGCCTCCTATCGGTCTTACGCCATATATGTCTATTGCAAGACCCGAGCAACCGGGCATGCCTTTTTTGAAAAAGGCAGATTCCAGGGGGATGATTAAGAATGCTGGATTTTGATACGGCCAAGAACCTACCGTCCATGTTCTTTGGACAGGCGGAAAAATATGGTGCCGCGCCGTTTCTTTGGCACAAGACTGCCGAGGGCTGGCAGTCCAAGAGCTGGCGCGACACCGCGACAGAGGTCTCCCGCCTTTCTCGTGGATTGCGGGGACTTGGCGTTTCCGCAGGCGATCGCGTTCTAATCGTTTCAGAGAACAGGCCGGAATGGATGATTGCCGATTTGGCCATCATGGCTGCGGGTGCGGTCGCTGTCCCCGCCTATACGACCAACACGGTCGATAACCACACCCATGTGCTGCGCGATTCGGGAGCGCGAATTGCAATCGTCTCCGGCCCGGCCCTGGCCGAGCGGCTTTTACCGGCCTGTCAGGAAACAGGCGTCACGACCATTGTCACCATGGCAGCGCTGGACGAGGTGCCGCAAGGCATCGCGGCTGTCGACTGGAATGCCGTCATGGCGCAAGGTGCGGGTTTCAAGGATGATATCGGCGCCAAGGTCAATTCGGTTGCCCGGGGCGATTTGGCGGCGATCATTTACACCTCCGGCACCGGCGGTGACCCAACCGGGGTCATGCTCTCCCACGGCAATATGATCTGCAATGTGATGGGCGCGGATAACTTCCTGCGTATGCTGCCTGGCTTCGCTGATGGGCAAGAATCGTTCCTGTCCTTCCTGCCCTTGAGCCATTCTTACGAGCATACAGTCGGCCAGTTCGTCCCCATCGCTATCGGCGCACAAATTTATTATGCGGAAGGCTTGGACAAACTGGTTCAAAACATTGCGGAGGTCCGCCCGACCATTATGACAGCGGTCCCGCGGCTTTATGAATCAATGCGGGGGCGCATTCTTCGCGGGGCAGAACAGGCAGGCGGCCTGAAGCTCAAAATGCTGCGCGCAGCTCTTCGTCTCGGCACCAAGGCTTATGAGGATCCCAAAAGCCTATCTATTATCGAAAAGCTTCAAAACGCTGTGCTCGACAAGCTGGTCCGTAAGAAGGTTGCAGAACGGTTCGGGGGGCGGCTGAAGGCTTTTGTTTCCGGCGGCGCCCCGCTTAACTACGATGTCGGCGTCTTCTTCCTGTCGCTCGGCCTGCGCATTCTGCAAGGCTATGGGCAGACGGAATCCGCCCCGGTCGTCTCCGTCAATTTACCAAATCCAAACAAGCTGCGGACGGTTGGACCACCGCTCAAAGGCGTTGATGTGAAAATCGCCGACGATGGCGAAATCCTGGTGGCAGGAGAGCTCGTCATGCTCGGCTACTGGGGCAAACCGGAGCGAAGTGCCGAGACAGTGCGCGATGGATGGCTGCATACTGGCGATATCGGCGAGTTGGATGAAAACGGCTACATCCGCATTACCGACCGTAAGAAGGACATCATCGTGAATTCCGGCGGGGACAACATCTCCCCACAACGGGTCGAAGGCATTCTCTGCCTGGAAGCCGCCATCGGGCAGACCATGGTCCATGGCGACAAACGCCCACATCTGGTGGCCCTCATCGTGCCTGACGCGGACTTCGTGAAGGATTGGCGGCGAGAGGCCGGTGTCCCCGGCTCCGGTTTGGAAGGGCTCGCGAGTAACGACGACTTCCGCAAAACCATCAGTGCCGCGATTGATCGCGCCAACGCCGATCTTTCCGTAATCGAAAAAGTGCGCCGCTTCATCATCGCCGAAGACGCCTTTACCGTCGACAATGGCATGATGACCCCGTCAATGAAGATTCGCCGCCACATCATCAAGCAGTCCTATGGCGAGGCGCTTGATGGCCTCTATGCCAAGGCCAAAGGGTAAGAATCACATGCAAAGATCAAGGAGGGTGATCCATGCCGATATTTGATCTCAACTACATCGCTGTTCTGGCCGCCGGTGTGGCGAGCTTTGTCACTGGTGCCGTTTACTATGGTATTTTCGGCAAGCAATGGATGGCCGCGCTTGGCAAGACCGAAGACGAGGTGAAAGCCGGCATGGGGCCATCCGTCTATGCGGTCACCGCCTTGTGCCAATTCGTCCTGGCCTTCATGCAGGCAGCGATCCTCGCGCATTTCACCCCGGAAGCGGTTTCGATTAAGACAACGTTGTTTTCAGCCTTTTTGCTCTGGCTCGGATTTGTGATGACAACCATGACCGTCAATCATCGCTTCCAAGACCGCCCCTGGTCACTGACCATCATTGATGGCGGTCATTGGTTGGCCGGCATGCTGGTTCAAGCCGTGGTATTGGCCCTGATTTGGTAGTCTAAAAAAGCCTGTAGCATCCACCTGTTTGTCAACAGACAGCGCTTATCTGCTTGACGCATGGCCGGGCGGCTGTATCGATTTCTGCCATGACCGATACAAAGCTTCTAGACATCATCGCCGGCGTCCCAGTGGCGCAAGTTTCAAACGCCAAGGTCCACGGCCCCAGCCCCTATCCGGCTGCGCTGAAGGATGCCTATGGCCCAGACGTCTGTGCAGCGGCGGGGCGCGCAATCAAGGCCTGGGACGGCTACGCGCCGACCCCTCTTGTGTCCCTGAATGGGCTGGCAGCAGAGCTAGGCATTGACGGGATCTTCTATAAGGATGAAGGGCCGCGATTTGGCCTCGGCAGCTTCAAGGCGCTCGGCGGTGCCTATGCCGTGGGACAACTGGTCGCCGCCATGTCGGATAGAACCGCCGCAGACATTACCGTTGCCACCGCCACCGATGGCAATCATGGCCGCTCCGTCGCCTGGGGCGCGCAACGTTTTGGCTGTGCCTGCAAAATCTATATGCATGCCGGTGTCAGTCAGGGCCGTGCAGATGCGGTCGAAGCCTTCGGGGCGGAGGTAATCTGGGTCGATGGCAATTACGACGCCTCTGTCCGACAAGCCGCCGAAGATGCCGCACGGGAAGGCTGGTTTATCGTCTCCGACACATCCTGGCCGGGCTATACGGAAGTTCCAGGCAATGTCATGGCCGGCTATTCCGTCATGATGGAAGAAGCGCTGTCTGCGATGGGCGACACCGCACCAACCCATATCTTCGTTCAAGGCGGTGTGGGTGGCCTCGCTGCCGCTGCGGTTGCGCAGCCTTGGCAGGTGCTCGGCGAAAATCGACCGCATGCGGTGATCGTCGAACCGGATCGGGCGGACTGCCTGTTCCGAAGCGCTGCCGCAGGGGCGGCAACAGCAATGGAGATCGAGGCAGAAACCGTGATGGCCGGCCTGTCTTGCGGAGAGCCCTCCATGATCGCCTGGCCGATCCTGGAAGCGGCCGTCGCGGATTTCCTGAACATCCCGGATGACGCGGTCGCCCCCACAATGAAACTGTTGGCGCGCTCCCCCTATGATGATCCGCCCGTTGTTGCCGGCGAAAGCGCCGTCTGTGGTCTCGCCGGGCTAATCGCCGCAGCACTGGACGACACATTGCGCGCGAACCTGGGTTTGGGCGCAGACTCGCGCGTCCTGATCATGGGGACGGAAGGGGCAACCGACGCCGCCATCTATCGGGAAA
>SPJV01000084.1 GCA_006844765.1 Alphaproteobacteria bacterium
TTATTGGTGATAATGACCACCTGCCAACAGCGCCGATAGGTGAAGATCGCCGACAGCATGGCGAGCACGATCCCCCCGCGAAAGGTCATGATCTCACCCACGGGTATGGATTGCGTCAGTTGCTTGGCGACGATGTCGTTGCTGGTCAGCAGGATGGATGACAAGACTGACAGTACCGCTCCTAATGCCACCGCATCCCGTCGACGACGCGATGGTCCGGTTGGAGCGGCGGCGGTGACTGTTTCCTCGCCGCTCACAGCCCGTCGTCCTTCCGTGTCTCCAAGACCGCGTGATGATAGGCGGTCAGGACGTCATGCTCATGCAGCACACCGACCAGCTGCATCCGGGTTTGGTCATCGACGACAGCGATATGTTCCTCCGCCGCTTCTTCCAACAGCGACATCGCGTCTTCCAGATCATCGTCCTGGGCGGCGGTCGGCGGATCGCGCCGGCAGACATCGATGGCCCGATACTCATCATCATGGTCGTGGTGAAAGGCGTCCTCGGCAAGATCGACCAGCGTGATTGTGCCAACCAGATAGCCTTCCTCATCAATCACGAAGACTTCGGAATAGGTGGTCTGCGTCAGCTTTTCGCGTACCTCTTCCAAATTCGCGCCGGGTTGGACGGAGACATAGTCCTGCTGCATCACCTGGCGGACGATGGTTTCGCGCATTTTCCGTGTTTCGCGGCTGTCCCGCAGATTGAGCCCGCGTTGTTCAAGCTGCCAGTGGAAGAAGCTTCGCCCGAAGGTCTGGGACATGATTTGGGTGGAGATCACGGTCGCGATCATCACGGCGATGGTCAGCGGCGAATCCTGGGTCATCTCATAGACCATGAAGATGGTAGAGAGCGGCGCGCCGAGTGTTGCGCCTGCAACAGCGCCCATGCCGACCAGGGTATAAGCACCATGGCCGGATGACAGATGCGGGAAGAAATGGGTGGCAACGAGCCCGAAGGCCCCGCCTAGCATGGCCCCCAGAAAGAGGGACGGTGAAAAGATGCCGCCACCAAATCCGCTTCCCAGTGTTAGGGCGGTTGCCGCTGTTTTGGCGACAATCAACAAGATCAGCATCGACCAGACGAGTTCCTCCCGAAGCGCTTGGTCGGTCGCTTCATAGCCGACGCCCATGGCCTCGGGGAACAGCAGACCGATCACACCAACCGCGAAACCGGCCATGACGGGCTGCGCGAGGGGAGGGACCTTGAACTGGATATGGGCTTTTCGCACCACGTCGATTGACCAGACCAGCGTCACGGCGACGAACGCACTGACAACACCCAGGATGGCGAAGGCGGGAAACTCCAGGAAGGAATTGATCTCGCCGGTTGGGATGATGAAGGCCGGGTAATCCCCGAAATAGGTGCGCGAGATTATGGTGCCGGTTACCGCCGCAACAACGACCGGTGCGACATTGCCAATCGCATAGCTGCCGATGACGACTTCCAGGGCGAAGAATGTCCCGGCGATGGGGGCGTTAAAACTGGCAGCGACACCGGCGGCGACACCGCAGCCAAGCAATGTCTGTCCGCGATTTGGCCCATATTTCAAGAACTCACCGAGGCGGGAGACGAGCGTTGCCGCGAAATGGACAACGGGGCCTTCTCGCCCGGCCGATCCTCCGGCGCCGACCGTGACGGCAGAGACGAGGGCAGCGCCCAGACTAGACCGGAAATTCATGCGCCCGCCCTTCAAGGCGCTCGCCTCCATCACATCGGCGACCCCTTCGGGACGACGGTCCGGCAGCAGGTAACGGACGATCAGGGCAACCAACAGCCCGCCCAGGGTTGGCGCCAGTAGGATATGCCACCACGATAGCTCTCTGGCCTGGCTGTGGAACAGCTCTCCCCGAAACCCGAAGAAGCCAGACTGGATAAGGTCGATCAGCTCGCGGAAGACAATGGCAGCGCCGCCACCCAGGACGCCTGCGGCCACGGCGACAAAGGTCAGGCCCAGCTGTGGGTTCGCGAAGGCGCGGCCTAAGCGATCCGCAATCTCCGGCGGCAGAAGTTTCAACATCGACCCAATTTGTCCCTGTGATTGGGGGGGCGGGGAGCTATGCCGGGATTATGCGCCTGTTCCCTGTATTCGCAATCCTCTCCACCGTTGGGAGGGTGCTGGATATTTGGCGAGAGCAAAAAAAATCACCGCGCGACCTGGTGATCGCGCGGCGAATTTTTTTGGGTCGGACCTGGCTAAAAGTGCAGCCGGTCCGTTTCCATCCATTCAGAAGAACGGTGTTCTTCTATTAGGCAGCGTTGCGGCGGCTACCGCCCAGCGCGCCAATCAAGGTGCGCAGGCCTTCTTTTTGTTCCCCATCCGGGATCGTGTCATAGAACACGGCAACACGGAGCGCCTCATTAGAGGGTAGGTCGCCGTCGTTAGACCCGACCTTGGGAGCATTCGCTTCAAAGCGGTCCAGCGGCAGCAAATCCTGAGGTGTGATTTCCAGAGCCGATGCAATCGCAAAAAGGCGGGAAACGCTCATGCGGTTCATGCCTTTTTCATATTTCTGAATCTGTTGGAACGAGATACCGACCTTTTTGCCCAGCGCCGTCTGGCTGAGGCCCCGAACCACACGATAACGCCGCAGGAGTTCACCTGCCGCCATGTCAAGTTCGTGCTCGCTTTCCGTGCTGCGCTTGTTTTTGCGCTTGTCGATCATCGTTTAAGTCTCCTTATGAATTTTTTTCCAACTTAGCGAGATAAAGTTCGCTGTCAAATGAAAACGAGAAAAATATCGCAAACTGTCGCGGATATCTTGTAATCAGTTCAATTCGAGGTGTTAGGGTTTAGGCGCTCGGCTTTCGTGCAGGTATCATGGTACGCAAGGTCTAGACGAGCGCTCGAATCGGCGAAATTGATCGATTTGGGAAACTACTATTTTTCGATGGTTTAGGAGGTTTCCAATGGAATTTCGCGATGCGTTATCAGGTGATCGAGCCCGGGATTTCACCGGCATTAATGAAATCGATTTGGCAGAGTTTGTTACAACTTTGAATCGGCAAGGCCGGTCTGCAGGGCTAAAATACTCGATCGAAACTGATTTGGAGGATATGCGCCGACGCTATCTGGCGTCCCGCTCCGGGGCGATTCTGACTCCGATTTTTGATCCGGAAGCCGGCGGGGCTGAACTGGGGCCAGCGATTTGGATCGCCGCCCGTAAAACCGGGGAAGAAGAGGTTGTTGGTTATCAGGCCTTACGGGCTGTTGACCTTACGACGACCTTGGCTGACCACTTGACCCATGATGCAGCCTTATACACGACGCCGGATATGGGGGTGGAACCTGAACATGCGGCATGCCATTCGGACGCAGCCGCATCGGTTCGTGGGCGTGCCATATATCATGGTGAAGTTTGGTTGTCGCCGGAAGCAAGGGGGCATGGATATGGAAAGACAGCACCACGCATTGCCCTAGGCGTTGCAGTTTTACGGTATCGCCCGGATTGGATATTTGGACTGGCCTATAACCCGATCGCGCATTCTGGCATGCTTACTCGATATGGCTATTTTTGGAACTCTCCGGGCGGGTTGGTTTGGCGAGATAAAGATGGTGTGGTTAAGCACCATAATTGGCTGAGTTTATGCCGTGTCAGAAGCGATATTCGGGACTTAACTCGGTTGGTGGTCGAGGATTGGGAGTCCGAAGTTTAGATACTTACTGATGCTTATGACGGAGTGAGACCCGTTCTCAGCGAGGAGTGGTAGCAACAACCGGGCATAGGTTGCCCTTTGTCGTATGCCGTCATCACGTGTCCAAACCGCGTGAACCTCATCCAGCATCGGTGATTGCTGATTTGTGACCCTATCGTAAGACGATGCAGTTCTTCCGTCATAGTCGTTGTCGTCCGCACTACTGGAAGCGCCCAACCATCGGCGCCCTGCGGCCTTCGCGGCCCAGGATTCGCCGAATGCTGCGGCGCAGTCACTCTGAGGGCCAACACGGTCAATCCACAATTGCCCATCGCGACTTGAGGCTTCAACGGCTTTGGCCGCGACGTGTTCGCGAAGCGCACGTCCGCTGAGATCCTCCCTCCAAAGAGCGAGTGCTTTTTGCAGAAGGCGGGGTTGCTCACCGATCTTATCAAGAGAACGTTGCAGGATTGCTGTCTTGGACAGCTGATAAGCTTTGCTGGTTACAGCGACGTTGTTAAGTCTTTTTGCAGCAGTCGTCGGATCCGGAAGGTCTTCAATCGTCCAATCCGGGAGCCCGGTATCTGCTTCATCGTAGAACAATCGGACTGGTAGCGGCGATGCCGTCCGAAGTCGGCGGGCTGTTGCGGCTATGGCCTCCTGGGTTGCAAAATACCTACTGAAGGAAACCTCAATCCTGTCGGGCGCATATCCCATACGGATCCAACGAAAGCCTCTAAAAGCCGTATCCGGCGCCTCGGCGTTAAAAGGGTATAAGGGTGACTTAAGCGCTTCACTCGATTCTATTGGGATCGATGTGCCGGTATCGCCAATCCACCAAACGGGCATGGTCTGCGCTGTGGCCACACCGCTGATTTTTATGTGCCCCATCTGATCAATCCTTCCGGTCATGGTCGGAAAGAAGGTTTTTAGCACGCTTGGTGTGGCGCTGAAGGGTTGCGCGAAGTTCATCCGCCAATCGAGCCGCTGGCGCTGCAGAGTCTGCCAAATTGGATTCGGACGTTGGGGAGGTTGGATGAGGAGACCTCAGCCCTTCGGTTTGCGCGCGTGAAAACATCGCGACGTGATCTGTTTGTGAATGTGCGGTTTCGGCAGGTGAGGCTGAATTGTGAACTGGGATCAATTCATGCAGAGGGCAACCGATATGAAGTGCCGCGAGCCAAATCTCACGATCCGAGGGCCTGACACTGCCTTCTTCGATATCGCGCAATCGTGCCGTTAGAATATTCATGCGCTCCGCCAGTTTTGGGCGGGTGATGCGACGGGTTGCGATTCTTGCCTGGCGGATTCTTTTGCCAACTTCTTCGAAGACAGCATCCATATTCTCGGATTGTCGCTGTGCCGAATTTTCCTGAGAAGCACCGTTGGAGCGTTCTGCAACCAACTTGCTGAATTCAATCGTCTCCGCTGTATCACCCTGGATTCTGCGTTCGTCCGATGTCGTTACATCCGGACATGCAGCAGATGTCCGCGTTTCAAGACGTTTAGAAGACTTGTTGGTTTTGGGCGTCACAGTTGGGGGAGGCGGTTTTTTCATGCCCTCAAGTATGGCGCTGTTTAGTTGTGCATGCAACATAAACCATCCCAATGGCGATACGCTGTCTGTCAGACATTTTATCTGGTTCGTCGAGAAGAAACTCTCGCGGCCCGATCATGGGATTCATCAAGTATTTGATGAAGCTCACGCACATCGCCTGTCGGGCCGAATAGATAGGTGGTGATCGCATCGGCGATGTATTCACAATCCGCATCGCTCAAAGTGGTCGGGAAGCGGTTGCCGGAGTCACGCGACCAGCGAATGAAGTCCAATACCAGATCGAAAACCAGCGAATCCAAATCGACATTAGAGGAAATCGATTTCTTTTCACCGATGAGACTGGAAACAGATGTGTCTAGTGCATTCGCGATTTTGACCAGCGTGTCGATGCGTGGGTGTTTGCTCTTACCCTGCAAAATGCTGAGCACTGCCCGCTCCTTGAGACCGGCTTTGCGCTCAAGCTCGCGCACACTCCAGCCTCGTTCTTCGAGGCCTGAACGAATCTGTTTGGTCAAAATCGCATTCATAGGCATGCCATCTACCTCCCCAACTCGCCTTTTGAGCGCGCGAAATAAAAATCGCAGTGAAAAAATAAGTTATCGCACAATGCACGTCAAGAATCCCATTGGTAGAATTTCTTTTTCTTTTTCTTTTTCTTTCATTAGGGATGCGCAAGTCAAAGCATGAGGGCTCAATGTAAAGATAAGAATATAACTTGTAATTGAATATTCAATTGAGTGATACAATGACAAAACCACACAATGACAAAATTACTGACCCTTCATCCTGATATTGGTTATTAATGGGACAGACTGTCCATGGCGCTGTTCAGGCTTTCCCAGCCTTTCTCACTGGTTATATTATTACGTATGTCTGATCCCCTTGATTATGATGATTTCGAAATGCCAGCATCACTGGCCGCGCCTGCGCCGCCCGCGCCGGTAAATTCGCCTGCGCCCTGGTTGCCGGGGTTAAATGATGCGCAGCGGGAAGCCGTCGAAGCGATTGATGGGCCTGTTCTGGTATTGGCGGGGGCCGGGACTGGGAAGACCCGTGTCCTGACGACGCGTCTTGCGCAAATCCTGCATGAACGCCGTGCCAAGCCGTATCAGATCCTATGCGTTACCTTTACCAATAAGGCAGCGCGCGAAATGAAGGATCGCGTGGGGCGTCTGATCGGTGGTGTTGGGGAGGGGATGTGGCTCGGCACTTTCCATGCCCTTGCGACCCGTATTTTGCGGCGCCATGCGGAATTGGTTGGGCTCAAGTCGAATTTCACGATCCTCGATACCGATGATCAGATCCGCTTGCTGAAGCAGTTGATGGAGGCTGAGCATATCGACGATAAGCGCTGGCCCGCCCGCCTGCTTATCGGGGCGATCCAACGCTGGAAGGATCGGGGGCAAACGCCGGACCGGCTGAATGCCGGGGATGGTGGTGAGCTTGCGAATGGTCGGCTGGTGGCTCTGTACAGGGCGTATCAGGAGCGGCTTCAGGCGCTGAATGCCGCCGACTTCGGCGATTTATTGATGCATAACCTGACGATCTTCACTCAGAATGAAGATGTGCTGCAGCAATATCGCGGTCTGTTCAAATATCTGCTGGTTGATGAGTATCAAGATACCAACGTCTCGCAATATCTCTGGCTGCGGCTCCTGGCGAAGGGACATAGCAACATTTGCTGTGTCGGTGATGATGACCAATCGATCTATGGTTGGCGCGGGGCGGAAGTCGGGAACATCCTGCGATTTGAGAAGGATTTCCCGGGCGCCAAGGTCGTTCGGCTGGAAAAGAACTACAGGTCGACCCCGCATATTCTCGGCTGTGCCTCCGGTCTTATCGCCCATAATGAAGGGCGGCTGGGTAAGACACTCTGGACGGATGCAGAGGATGATGGGGACCGGGTCCGGGTGCGTGGGGTCTGGGACGGGGAGGAAGAAGCCCGCGTCATCGGCGATGAGATTGAAGCCCTGCAGGTCAAGGGGCATCCGCTGGATGAAATCGCCGTCCTGGTTCGTGCCGGCTTTCAAACCCGAGAATTTGAGGAACGTTTCATAACATTGGGGCTGCCCTATCGGGTTGTCGGCGGCCCGCGTTTCTATGAACGCGAAGAGATCCGTGACGCGCTCGCCTATCTTCGGATCGTGCATCAACCGGCAGATGATCTGGCCTTTGAGCGGATCGTGAACAAGCCGGCACGTGGGATCGGCAAGACAACCCTGCAGGCGGTCATGGCAGCGGGACGGTTGGGCGGAGTGCCGCTCAGCTTTGCGGCCCGTCAGATCT
>SPJV01000083.1 GCA_006844765.1 Alphaproteobacteria bacterium
GGACAATAGGGGGGAATGATGGAACGATCACTTTTGTCCTATCTGAAATGGGCGCTCATCGTGACAGTGGTGGGGCTTGGCCTTTCGGCATGGCTGGGGTGGGAGACTGTCGGCACTGTAAGCGGTGTCTATTCCTTCCTTCTGATAGGGTCGATCCTGGCGGTATTGGAAATCGCGCTGTCTTTTGACAATGCGATTGTGAATGCCAACAAGTTGGAAGACATGACACCCGTCTGGCGCCAGCGCTTCTTGACTTGGGGTATCCTGATCGCCGTGTTTGGCATGCGGATTATCTTTCCGCTGGCGATTGTGGCGATTTTCGCCTGGATCAATCCGTTTGCGGCGGTGCAGATGGCGCTGTCGGATCCCGAAGAATATTCCCGTATCATTGGCGAAGCGCATGGACCCATCTCTGCCTTTGGCGGCACATTCCTGATGATGGTGGCGTTGAAGTTCTTTGTTGATGAAGACAAATCCATTGATTGGATCGCCGGCTTGGAACGCCGCCTCAGGCTGTTCGGTTCCATCCGCGGGTTTGAGATTGCGCTGGTCCTTGTCGTCGTCCTGTTCATTAACCAGGCCTTGCCGGAGGCCAGTCAGACAGCCTTTCTGTCCTCCGCTCTGATGGGGCTATTGGTGTTCACCATGGTGGATGGACTGGGAACCTATCTGGACAACATTGCGGGGACCTCAGCCCAGATCGGTGCAAAAGGGGGGCTGGGCGCGTTTCTGTATCTTGAGGTATTGGACGCCAGTTTCTCCTTCGACGGCGTGATCGGTGCTTTTGCACTGACCACCAATATTCTGCTGATCGCCATCGGCCTTGGGATTGGGGCGATGTATGTGCGCTCCATGACAATCATGCTGGTTGAAAAGGGAACCCTTGCAGAGTTCCGGTATCTGGAGCATGGCGCGTTTTATTCCATCTTCGCGCTCTCGATCATCATGTTCCTGCAGTCGATTGTGCATGTGCCGGAACTGCTCACCGGCGGCATTGGTGTGCTCCTGATCGGCAGCGCCTTATTCGCCTCCATTCGTCACAACAAGCTCAATGCCTGAAGAAAAACGCACGGCAGGATAAAAAGCATGACTAGAGAATATCTAAAGAAAGCAACACTGACATCGCGTTCTGATTCCGGGGAAACGGCGCAGACCGTTGCCAAGATCCTGGCTGACATCGAACAGGGCGGTGAAGAGGCTGCCCGTACCTATGCGGCGCGCTTTGATAAGTATGAGGGCAATGTACAACTGACTGCGGAGGAGATCGAAGCCGCATCAGCGCGGGTCCCGCAGAAGCTTAAAGACGATATCTTGTTCGCCTATGACAACGTCCGCCGTTTTGCCGAGGCGCAAAAGGAAACCGTGGCGGATTTCGAGTATGAAATAAATGAAGGCCTTATTGCGGGTCAGAAAGCGATCCCGGTGTCTGCTGCTGGCTGTTATGTGCCGGCAGGCCGATACCGGCATATTGCAAGCGCGATCATGACGGTGACAACGGCGGCCGTCGCGGGGTGTGAGCATATCACTGTCTGCTCCGCGCCTCAGCCGAAGACCGGGGTTGATCCGGCCGTTGCTTTTGCCTCGAAGGCTTGCGGGGCGGATAAGATTATGGCCATCGGCGGTGTTCAAGCAGTTGCATCCATGGCTTTCGGGTTATTCGGGCAGCCAAAGGCGAATATCATCGTTGGTCCCGGCAACCAGTTCGTGGCGGAAGCCAAGCGGATGCTGTATGGCCGGGTTGGGATCGATATGATCGCTGGTCCGACCGACAGTCTGATCCTGGCTGACAAAGGGGCGGATGCTCATATTGTGGCGACCGATCTCGTTAGTCAGGCGGAACACGGGTACAACTCACCTGTCTGGCTGGTCACGGATCACAAACCCTTAGCCGATGACGTCATGGCCCGTGTGCCTGATCTTATCGCCGACCTTCCTGGTCTCAATCGCGAGAATGCGGAAGCCGCATGGCGGGATTACGCAGAAGTCATCGTTTGCGCGGATCGAGAGGAGATGGCGGCGACGTCTGACGAGTACGCGCCGGAGCATCTGACCGTTCAGGCGGATGATCTTGATTGGTGGCTTAGCAGACTGCGTTGTTACGGCTCGCTCTTCTTAGGTGAGGAAACGACCGTGTCTTATGGTGATAAGGCTTCCGGGACCAATCATGTGCTGCCGACCTCTGGGGCCGCGACCTATACCGGCGGGCTCAGTGTACACAAATACATGAAGATTGTGACTTGGCAGCGGGCGACACGAGAAGGTGCGAAGCGGGTTGCTGAGGCAACTGCGCGGATTTCGCGGCTTGAAGGGATGGAAGGGCATGCACGGGCGGCGGATGTACGGCTCGCCAAGTATTTCCCGGACGAAACTTTTGATCTGACTGCCAATGGATGACCCAGCCACACTCTTCGATCTGAGCGGCAAGACCGCGCTTGTGACCGGTGCAAGCTCCGGTCTTGGGCGGCGTGCGGCAATTGTGTTGGCAAATGCAGGAGCATCTGTTGTCGCCGTGGCGCGGCGCGAGGATGCCTTGCGCCATCTGGAAAAGGAAATCGGTGAAAGGGTGGCTGTCGTTTCTGCCGATGTAGCGGATAGAGGCAATTTGTCAGAATTGACCGAGGCCGTTTCTGCCCCCTTTGGTGCCCCCGATATCCTTGTGCATGCGGCGGGACTGAATACGCGACAGGCTGCAGACGACGTCACGGCGGAAGGCTGGGATGAGACCGTAGCCGTCAATCTTTCAGCGCCCTTCTTCCTGAGCCAAAGTTTGGTCCCGGCTATGAAAGCACGCAAATGGGGGCGTATCGTTAATTTCGCCTCCCTTCAGACCTTTCGGGCCTTTCCTGGTGGTATCGCCTATGGCGCGAGTAAGGGGGCAGTGGGTCAGATGACCCGGGCAATGGCGGAGGCGTGGTCGCCCTTCGGCATCAATGCGAACGCGATCGGGCCGGGGTTCTTTCCAACAGAACTGACGCAGTTGGTCTTTGATGATTCAGAGCGCGCGGCCCGCAATGCGGCGCAGACGTGCATTGGTCGGAATGGCCGGTTGGAGGACATTGACGGACCGTTGTTGTTCTTGTGCTCATCGGCATCGGACTATGTGACCGGACAGGTGTTGATGGTCGACGGGGGCTTCACTGCGAAATGAATGATCTCGTCTATGAAGGAGCAGCCAAATGAAGGCGCTGATTTATGAAGGGCCTGAGACCCTGTCCTACAAGGACGTGCCGGAGCCGAATCCGCGTCAGGCGGAGCAACTCGTTCGCATAGATTCTGTCGGCATCTGTGGGTCTGACATGCATGCATGGCTTGGCCATGACGACCGCCGCCCGGCGCCTCTGATCCTCGGGCATGAGGCATCGGGTATTATCGAGCATGGACCTCAGAAGGGACGCCGCGTCGCGATCAATCCGCTGGTGACATGTGGGCGCTGCAATTATTGCCAGTCGGGGCGTGAAAACCTTTGCCAGGAACGACAGATCATCTCCATGCCGCCCCGGGCTGGCGCCTTTGCGCAGTTTGTCGCCATACCAGATCAGAACCTTGTCACGGTGCCAGATAACGTTCCGCTGATGCAGGCGACGCTGTGCGAACCATTGGCGGTCAGCTGGCATGCCGCAAGGCTGGCATTGGATGCTTTGCACCCGTCGATGGACCGGAGTGCCCAGATTATCGGCGGTGGTGCCATTGGGATCTCTGCAGGTTTGGCGCTGAAGGCGATGGGGTTTGAGGATGTGTGGATCGCGGAGCCCGATGAAAGGCGGCGTGCTTTTCTGGCTGAACGCAGTGGATTGCAGGTCTCGGCAAAGGTGGAGCGTAAGGCGAGCGTGGTATTCGATGCTGTCGGGTTGTCGGCAACGCGCGCGAAGGCATCCGAACACGTTTTACCCGGCGGGGTGATCGTGCATGTCGGGCTTGGAGAGGATAAGGGCGGCCTCGATATCCGGCGTATGACGCTGCAGGAAATATCCTTCATCGGGACCTATACCTATAATGCGCAGGACTTCCGCGATGCGGCGACGGCGGCGTTCGAAGGGCGGCTTGGGCCGCTCGACTGGTTCGAAACCCGCCCTATGGCAGCGGGCGCCGATGCCTTCCGTGAGATCCGCGCCGGGAAGATTGCCGCACCGAAAACGATTCTGGACCCGTGGGGATGAGCCACATCACTGTGAGGAAATGAACCCATGTATAAGAAGATACTTGTTCCGATGGCATTGGATCACGGCATATCGAGCCAGACCTTGGCGATTGCCCGGACCCTATCGGCACCGGATGGCCGGATTACCGCGCTGCATGTCTTTGAAGTGCCCGGCGGCTCGGTTTCTGCCTATTTGGGGAAAGACGTCATCAAGAAGGGCTTTGATAGAGCCGCCCAAATCTTAAAAGAGAAGACGGTGCATTTGGAAGACGTCGCAACGGATATGATCCGGGGCAACGCTAATCGTAAGATTGTTGATTATGCGATCGAGCATAAGTTTGATTGCATCGTGATTGGCTCCCACAAGCCGGATTTAAGCGACTACCTGATTGGCTCTACGGCAGCCTGGGTTGTGCGGCACGCGCCCTGCGCAGTCCATGTCCATCGGGATAGCTGACCCTTAAACTGCGTAGCCTTGGTTAGATGAAAGAGCGCCCCTTCGGCCTCGCGACGCGTGATGTCGTTTACAGTGTGGGGTGTACGCTTCACGCGCGACCTTCCCTGGCTGATCACTTCTGTTCTATGCTGGGGGATACCGATCCTTCATCGGCGCTCTCTTTAGCCCGGTTGTTCGGTGGGGTGCCGCGAAAATCACATACTATCGGATGGTCGCATGTTGAGCAGTTTTCCGCAGTCAGAGGTCGGGTTATGGAAACCGGCAAGAGTTGTTCAGGCTTTTGCGGTGCTTGCTCTCGGCTTCTTGATCATCGTCGGATTGTCGGCTGAGGCGCTGTTCGGCACTGTCTTTATCTCCTCTATCCTCTTTACGATCATTGCCGTGATCTGCCTCCGTGGTCTGGTGCTGGGTTACCCACACAAAGTATTTGGGGCCTGCAATGTTATTACCACAGCGCGGGCGGCGCTTGTGTCTGTATTGGCAGGTGCGATCACGACCCCGATATCCCCTTGGATTGTGTTTGGTCTTGCAATCAGTGCTTTTGCGCTCGACGGATTGGATGGATGGCTCGCGCGGCGTGCTGGGCTGACCTCCCTTTTTGGTGCACGCTTTGACATGGAAATAGACGCGCTGCTGGCTGCAGTCCTGGCACTTGCACTGCTGTCAGAGCTGTCGGAGCTGTCGGGGGGGACGGCGGGACCTGCAATATTGGTTCTGGGGTTTACGCGCTACGCCTTTGTCCTCGCAGGTATGGTGTGGCGCGGTTTGAAGGGGGCTTTGCCAAGCAGCATTCGACGCAAAGCGATTTGCTGCGTGCAGATTTCGGCGCTGATAATTGTCGGGTTCCCTTTGACACCGGAACTCCTGATCCAGCCAGTCTCTTTCCTGGCCGCCGGTGCGTTACTCTGGTCCTTCGTGATCGATATCGCATTCTTAGTGCGTCATCGGTCATGAGCCGCGCTTGAAGAAACGTTGCCCATGCTCAGTGTTATGACCACTGGGGCGCGCCGCTTAAAAATCTATCAGCATGGTAATTAAGAAGTAGATGCGGGAAAACGGGGCTCTGGGTCGCCTTCTTTCCAGACGGGCCATTTATGCATGATCCGCGTAAAGAGGGGGGCGTTCAACAGCATGCTTAGCCATCGCTGAAGATGGGGAAGCTCTTGATCGTCAAACCAGGCTTTGTCTGTGTTGGCGAATTGTCGAACAAACGGGAAGATCGCGATATCCGTCATGGAGACCTTATCGCCGAAGAGATAGGTCTCTTCGGAAAGGCGGTTGTCCAAGCCGGCCAGAAATTCGACGGCTTTGGTCCGATGAAACACGGGATCGGTGCCAACTTCATACCGTGTTGCGTATTTGTAGCGATCGAGGTGGTGTTTGAAATCGCCATCGCTTCGCGCGATCAGGCCGTCCATCTCATCCGTGGGAGGCGACAGCCAGTCCTCCGGGTCATTGATACGAAGTGCCCATCTCATGATATCCAGGCTTTGCTCCAAGACCGTACCATCGCGGAGTTGCAGAACCGGCACGGTTCCTTTCGGAGAAATCTCAAGCATATGAGAAGGCTTGTCGCGCAGCACGACTTCGCGAAGGGCACAGACCTGTTCGGAGATCGCCAGCGCCATGCGCGCCCGCATCGCATAGGGGCACCGCCGAAAACTATACAGGATCGGCATTTCGTTAGCCGATGATCCTTCGCCAGATAGTGTGTTTTCTCGGTTCGTCTGCATTTGCGGTTTGGTTCTCAGGTGTCTTTGGCAGTGTGTGATTGTCCTAGATGGATGCGTCCTTTTTTGTCTGCCAGTTCCATCTGCATCTGGCGTTCTTGGTAGCGATCCCGCTGTTCTTCATTGCGGGTTTCAAAACAGTTTGGGCAACTGACGCCGGGTTTGTACATAGGCGAGGCCTTGGCCTCATCATCGACCGGATAGCGGCAGGCGCGACATAAGTCGTACTTGCCGACTTCCAGTCCGTGTTTGACGGCAACCCGCTCATCAAACACGAAACATTCCCCTTGCCAGAGCGAGTCATCCTCCGGGATGTTTTCCAGATATTTCAGAATACCGCCTTTCAGATGATACACATCTTCCAGCCCGTTGGCTTTCGCAAAGGCAGTTGCCTTTTCACATCGAATGCCGCCGGTACAGAACATGGCGACTTTCTTATCTTTGAGGGCATCCGGAGCCAGTTCATCTTGTGCCCGGAACCAGGACGGAAACTCTCTAAAGGTTTGAGTTTCCGGATTAATCGCCCCCTTGAACGTGCCGATTGAGACTTCGTAGTCATTTCTTGTATCGATCAGGATGACATCCGGGTCGGCAATGAGCGCGTTCCAATCTGCCGGATCGACATAGGTGCCGACGGTCTGCGTCGGATCAACCTCCGGCACGCCCATTGTCACGATCTCTTTCTTCAGGCGGACTTTCATCCGCAGGAAGGGTGGGGTGTCTGATTGGGATTCCTTATGCTCGATATCCCGACAACCAGGCAGGCTACGGATGTGATCCAAGACTGCATCAATACCGTCCCGACTGCCTGCAATCGTTCCGTTTATCCCCTCTGACGCGAGCAATATTGTGCCCTTAATATCGTTCGACAAACACATGTCCAGCAAGGGCGCCTGGCGGGCCTCGAAGTCCGGCAGTGATGCGAATTTGTAAAGT
>SPJV01000086.1 GCA_006844765.1 Alphaproteobacteria bacterium
TTCTGTGTCAAAAGATAAATTTAACGCAGCCGCTATGGCGCATATAGGGAATATCCGTTTCGATCGGGGCAATCTGGAGCGCGATCAATCGTTCTCAAACCTATTCGGCAGTCTGGGGAAGCTGGAAGAGCGTGATAACCTTCTCGATGGTGAGGAAGTTGACCAAGAAACCGTCAGACCACGCGTTGTTGTGACCGGCCGTCTTGAAACGCAGGAAAAACAGGTTCGGCTTTCCGGCTATATTAGTTCTCCCAACCCGTTAACGCGGGTCGAGTTGGATGGGAAGACGCTTGAACTGGACGAGAATGCCCAATTCACCATCAGCTTATCTGTTGACGTGGGTGAAACGGAGCTGGTCTTTGAAGCGGAAGATGAGAATGGCGGGGTTGGCCGTCGTGTGACAACCATCATTCGATATCCCGAATCCGCCAATTTCTTACCCAAGGAACGGTTGGGCACCTATCACGCCTTGATCATTGGCATCAATGATTACCCGGATTGGCTTGGTCAATATGTCAGTGATTCGGGCGATGCCGATTTGGCGAATGCGATATCTGACGCTGAACAACTCGCTGCGGTTCTGGATCAGGAATATGGCTATGAGGTTCGCATGTTGCGTGATGCAACAGTGGAGCAGATCATTGAAAGCCTGACCTACTACCGAGATAACCTGACGGCAGAAGACAATCTGCTGATCTTTTATGCGGGTCACGGGATCGTTGTTGGGGATATCGGCTATTGGATGCCAAGCGACGTGGAACGGGGAAAAGAAGAAACCCTGATATCAAACAGGCTGTTGTCGCGAACACTTTCTCAGTTCGATGTCGGGAAAGTGATGCTGATCGCGGATGCTTGCTATTCAGCGTCATTCGTTAACCAGACGCGGAAGGTTGATACCGAGAATTTCAATAGGTTCGACAACCAACATGCCATTGTTCGGGCCGCTATGTCCTCTGGCGGCCTTGAAGTTGTTTCAGATGGTGTCGGTCAGTCGCCCTTTAATGAGGCTCTGGTGAATGGCCTGCGTCGGAATGACGGGATCGTCAGTGCGCAGCAGTTGTTTGTTATCGTGAAGTCGCTGACCGTCAGGAAAGCGCAGCAAACACCACAATATGGCGCTGTACCAGCCTCTGGACATCAGGAGGGTGGTGACTTCCTGTTTGTGAAGGAGACCCCGTTCATTGCAAGGCCTGAGGCGCAGGTGTCGGGGTGAGTGCTCGGTTGGTGTTAGACAATCACTTTAGATTTGAATTCGGTGCCGGCGCCGTACGTCGCGCCGGTGGTCGTATTGCGAGTTCCATTGCTGTTGCCGTGTTCTCAGCCTTCGCCGTGATGCCAATGACCTGGGCGCAAGAGCAAGCCCTCGTGCTACAAGTAACAACGGCGGATGGTACAAACCCGATCTACCGGCCAGGCTCGGTTTTGGAAGTCATCTTACGATCCAACAGAGAAGCCTATGTCCAGTGTTACTACGTAGCAGCGGATGGGTCTGTTGCCATGGTTTTTCCGAACAAGGATCAACCCGACTATCGCGTGCCAGGTGGAGAGCCCATAACAATTCCACCGCATGATGGTGATTTCAAAATCAGACTAAGCAAAGAGCTGAGCTTCGAAACTGTCGCGTGTTTTGGGTCATTGGACGATACGCGCAGTTGGATTCCGCCGGAATTTTCGATACCGCTTGAGACGATTCAAGGGGTGTCTTATTCGGACTTGGAGCAAACTCTGCTGTCACGGAAGTCCCGGGAAGAGATCGCTAAAGGATCCGTGACGGCAGTTGTAAGCCAGTAATTGTGCGACCTACCCGCCGCGAGCCGACCGTTTCATGCAGTAATTTCCAATAATATATCGCATTTCAGATAAAATTGACGATAAATTCCGGCGAGTTACTTCTCCCTGTATTCAAATAAGCAGCTAATATTAAAGGGGTTTTGAGAGAATTCGTTTAGACGTGATTGCCGTCACAGCGGGATCGGTGTTGTTGTGGCATAAACATCCTGCCTCTGATCCTTGGCGCTGAAGCATCCCTATGCTATCTATGTAGTAGTTATGGTTCGTATCACTCTGCGTTTCGTGATGCAGGCGTGAGTTAAGGGTACAGGGCAACAACACCTACTGTTGGAGACGACGATGAAAAATGTAATCGGGAAAAGTTTCGTTGCCGCCAGCGCGTTGGCGATGGTGGTTGGTTTCGGCGCCGCGGCACAGGCGGGCGACGAACACGCGAAAGATATGACGGGTGAGGCTGTTACTGCTTGCGCGCTACACTTGGCGATGAGCGATGTTGTGCCGCCGGAATGCAAGCCGAAGGCAAAGAAACGAGCGATTGAAACCGGCTTCTTGACCGGGGAAGAACCGCCGGCGCCCGCGCCGCGCGCTGTTTCTCGATCGGTTGCGCTCAACATTCTGTTTGAACCGAACAGCACGGAATTGACCGAAGACGCCAAACGCGACCTGAAACAGGTCGGCGCTTTCTTGGAAGCAAAGGTCAATGCCGGGCGTGAGTTCTATATCCTTGGTCATACGGATAGTGTCGGCAATGACGACTACAACATGCAGCTCTCGGAAACCCGCGCCAATGCGGTTGCGGATTACCTGATGAGCATCTCTGATGTGAAAGACGTCAAGATCACGGCGGCTGGCATGGGCGAAACGGAGCCCTTCGATCCTGAGAATCCCGAATCTGACGTAAACCGTCGGGTCGAAATTTCGCGGGTCGATCAGTAAGAACAACAAGGCACTGCGGTGCTTGAGTAAGTTTTTTTAGTGACGGATGCGCGTTAGAACGCTATCCGTCACTAATATGAAGAATCCGGATGTGAGTAGGGGCAACCGGTTTGCGAAGTATGTGTGCCGACAACGGGTAGGAAACCATGTCGGTAAACTTCGCGCCATATGGAAGGAAGAAAGCAGTGTTTCGGACAAAGAACAGCTTCCTCACGCTTATGCCGATGGTGGCGGCTGCGGCGGTATCTTTACCGCTTACGTTGGCGCAGGCAGGTGATGGGGAACCTACGGCAATCATCGATGACGTGTCGGATTCCGTAACCTCCGTTGAATTGATGGATTATCTGTTCCCAGGCCAGGAAATCGAGCTTGGCGCGGGCGATACCATCATGATCGGCTACCTTGATTCGTGCGTGACCGAAGAAATCACTGGCGGCAAGATTGTTATCGGGGCGGAGCAGAGCGACGTTACCGGCGGCGATGTGTCCCGTGTATCTGAGGGATGCGGTGGTACAGCTTCAGTTGAAGCAGCAGATGATGAAGCAGTGATCGGCCTGTCAGCGGTTTTCCGCGCAGTTGATGATTGCGCCGTCGTCGGTGGCGACAGCTGTGATGACAAAGCAGAGACCGAAAAGCCGAAAGTTCCGGTGATTTACAGCCAATACCCGGCAGTGATCGCGGATCCGAACGCAATGGAACTGGTCGTTCAGCGACTAGACAAGAACGATAAGCCTCTTTCGGCGCTTATGTTCGGCGGCAAGTTTGACTTTGCCCGCCGTAATGTGAGCCTGGCAAAAGGTGGTATGTATCGCTTCACTGTCGGTGATCATGACCAAGTGGTGATGATTAGCACAGGTGCTGGCGGCGATGCTGTACCGGTTGCCAAACGTCTGATCCGTCTGGATTAAGAAAAGGTCCAGTTTCCGAAGCGCTTTATCTGGTATCCGACGATGTTCGCGGCGATTTTTTCAAACCCCAGGAACCGTAACAACCTAATCCTGGTGGTTGTCGCGTCGCTCTTGGTATCGATCGTCGTCGCGAAACCGGTTTCCGAACGTTGGCTCCAAGGTTGGTCGAACGATGTGTTGCACTGGGTGCGGCACATCGTTCATCCTTTGGCGGGCAAGACGGAACATTCGGATGTCGTCGTCGTCGCCATGACGGAGGCGATGGAGAAGACGAAGAAGCTCGGCGATACCCCCCGAATCTTCTGGCTACCCATTATGGGCGAAGTCCAGGACACTATGGTGGCAGCCGGCGCGAAAGTCGTCTCTTGGGATATTGTGCTCCCTCTGCCAGGGGGGAGATGGCACCGGAAGAAAGGCTATGATAAGCCTTTCCTGGTCAGTTTGCTCAAAAGTGGCAGAAAATCCGGAAAGATCCTGTTGGGTCAGGTTCAGTTAGTTGACCGGAATCTTGTTCCCCATAAAACATATCAACGGGCAATCGGTGGGTATGATAACATCAAGCTGTCCAACGCCTTTCCCGATAAAGACAATGTGGTCCGTACGATCGTCCTTCGTCAGAAAGTAACGGAGGACGACGGGTCAGAACGGTTTACGACATCGATGGTGTCGGAAACTGCCCGCCGAGGGACTGGCAAAGAGTGGCAGTTCCCAGAAGATGGGCGGTTGCTTTTTGGTGACCGTAGCATCCCAAAAAGTCGTGAAGATGTGCCGCGCATGTTGCTCAACATGGACCCGGCGCGAAAAATCCCGGTTTACTCCTATGCGGATCTCCTGGAATGCGACCCGCGTGCGAGCGAGGCGAACAGGGACTATTGGATCGAGCATTTCCGGGACAAGGTCGTATTTTTCGGCGTAGATTTGCAGCTGGAAGACCGTGTCACGACACCAAGTCGATTATACGATTCCGACAATCGCATTGATATGCCAACCTGCGGCGAAAGCCTGGAGATACCGGTAAACAGCCCCTTCGGGATTGCCGGGGTGTTTGCGCTGGCCAATGGTGTCAGCAATCTCATTTACGATACGCTGTTGTGGCGCGCTGGGAGTGTTTTCCACTACAGCATTATCATCATCGTGACATTGGGGGCCGGAATCGCGGCGGTCTTTCTGACACCGGCTAAGTCCATACCGGTGTATATCGGCAGTTCTATCGCTGTGATCGGTGGTTTCTGGTATCTCTTCACCTATGAATATATGGTGGTGCCAATCACGGAAACGCTGAGTGCAAGTGGGATCATATTCTCCGTCTTTGGCATTTATCGAAGTATGGTGCTCGACAAGCAGCGTAGTGAAATTCAGGAAATGTTCGGACGCTATCTCGACCCGACTGTCGTGAAGGACATGGTCGATAGCGGTAACGAACCGAAGCTCGGCGGTGAAACGCGTTGGGTGACGCTGCTGTTTACGGATATCGCCGGATACACGGATTTCTCTGAACCCCTTAAGGACAAGCCGGAACTTCTGGTGTCGATCATCAACCGGTATTTCTCCGTGATCAGTGAACAGATTGGCGAGCAACAAGGCTATATCGTCAATCTCATGGGCGATGCTGTCATGGCGATGTGGGGCGCGCCTGTTGAAGACGAGGACCAGGAAGTTCATGCAGTTGAGACTGTCTTGAATTGTCTGCCGGCGCTGGAGGCCTTCAACAAGGAAGTGCTGGAAGGCGAGATGGGGCTGAAGCCCCTTGGGACGCGTTTCGGCATTAACTCCGGCCTCAGCCTTGTTGGGAATAGCGGATCTCCGGAACGGATGAATTACACCGCCAATGGCGACACCGTGAACACGGCGGCGCGCTTGGAAAGTGCCAACAAGATGTATGGTACGACCTTTATGATTGGCGAAGATACCGCGGCGAAAATCGGTGATCGGTATGTTTTGCGGTTGCTCGACCGACTGGTTGTCAAAGGGCGTACCAACTCCTTGAAAGTATATGAGGTCGCGGGACGAGACGGCGAGGTGTCGGACGAACGGGTAGACCATATCAACAGTTTCCATTCGGCGCTTGATCTCTATTTCGATAGACAGTTCAAAGACGCGCGGATCGCTTTTGAAGCCCTTGCCGAAGGCGATAAGGCGGCGCGGGTTTATGTTGAGCGTTGCGCGATGTATGAAGAGGTACCGCCACCCGATGCTTGGGACGGCGCCTTCGTAGCTACCAGCAAGTAACGTGTAAGTTTTGGGGAGCGGGTTCCTTGGCGGAATCAAATGGGGCGGACAGCCCAAAAAAATCAGGCGCAAAAAAAACCAACGCCAAAAAAGCCAAAGCGAAGACATCGC
Organism: Alphaproteobacteria bacterium; assembly: GCA_006844765.1. GTDB lineage: Bacteria > Pseudomonadota > Alphaproteobacteria > UBA8366 > Aestuariispiraceae > SPJV01. The sequence goes on from SPJV01000086.1 coordinate 5,976, forward strand.
CTAACCGCGCGAGTGAGCCACCGCCGCCACCGGCATCGCGTTTTACTGCACCAAAAGAAGACCTGCCCTATGGCATGCATGTGCCGAACAATGGGTCTGCCAATGGCAAGCCTCGGACGAGCCTATCTGATCTGGCGATGATTGGCGTGGCCGTTTTGGCATTGGTTGGGTTCGGTCTGGTATATATGGATCAACGCGAGTCCCGCGAACAAGAGCGAAGCTTCCAGGCATGGGAGAGATTGACCGCGCCGGTTGCTGGTCAGGCTGGTAAATCGGAAGCTATGGATTACCTCCATTCGACCGGCCATGATTTGACGTTCCTGGCACTGACTGATGCCGTAATGAAAGATATCCAAGCGCCGGGAATTGCGCTTGCCGGCGCGCGGATCCAACGAACAGACTTCCGGAACGGAAAGCTGGCCGGCGCGTTGTTCGAAGACTCTGTCTTTGTGCAAACGGACTTCCGTGCCGCAGATTTGGCGGGTGCACAGTTCACCCGAGCGCGGATGAATGAAGTCAGCTTTGCTTCGTCCAACCTCCGAAAAGCGGTGTTCGATGGCACTGTATTGACCGCGATCTCCTTCGCCGACGCGGATCTGGAGGGGGCTTCCTTCAAATCAGCCACGTTGGAAGGTTTGAACTTGGCAGGGGTCGATTTCACAAAGGCGGATCTATCAGC
>SPJV01000085.1 GCA_006844765.1 Alphaproteobacteria bacterium
GACGAACTGCTTACTTTGTTGGCCACACAGGGCATCGCGGAACAGGCGCTTATGGATGTGTTGCCGTTCCCGGTACTGTCGGTCGATGCGATTGGGCAGGTGAATGCGGTCAATGTCACGCTTGCAAAGCTGTGCGAAACTGACGTTGATGCTTTGGTGGGGCAGCCAGCCGATATGTGTCTGCCGGTCACGCTTTCTGCTGCATTGGTAAGCTCAGATACATCCCGCCGTCTTGTGGAAATCGGGGATCGGGATTTTCATCTATTGAGCCGTGACATCACTGCGGCTGATGGCGCCCCCTATGGCAAGGTCGCTTGCTTGGTGCCGGACAAGGCTGGAGCGTGATTCTGTGGTGGCGGAGGATCAGGCGTCCAGACGAATATTTACCAGTGCGCTGGTCGTGGAACCGGTTGCCTTTTTGCGGCAGATTGTAACGAAGTTCCTGCGCGACAATGGCGTCGCTGTTGTGCAGCACTGTTCCAGTCCCGTTGAGGCGCTGAGGTTAATCAAGAAATTTGGCAGCGAACTGGTATTCTGCGGATCAGGTGCGGGTGCTGGGGTCGCGCTTGTGGAAGCATTGCGTTGGGGAAGCGACACCCCAAACCGTGAGATTACATTCGTGTTGATAGAAAAAGCGCCTAGTCCGGAGACTGTTCAGCAAGCCAAAAGCCTGGGTATTGATTCGATCATAGCCGTGCCGTTTTCTGGCAATGTATTGAAGTCTAGAATGGATGCTCTTTCCCGGATTTGGCCCGATTTTTCTGTTTCGCCCGACTATATCGGTCCGGATCGGCGACGATCTGACCAAGCGATTGAAGCCTCTAACCGTCGAACGGGTTCAGAGCCTGCGGCACCGCAATATTCGAAAACCTGCCTCGATATTCTGCGGGACCATGTGCAGAAACGACGATCTGGGCAGACCAAGCCTGAATCCGCGCCGGATGCAGAGACCCCTTGCGGTATCTCGACGCTTAAGCCGGGCGTAATACTTGCGCGCCCCTGTGCAACAAGAACCGGCGATGTGCTTGCCGCCGCGCATAAACCTTTGTCTGCGCAAATCGTGATGCGCTTGACCGACTTGGTGCGCGCGGGTGAGTTGGAAGACAGGTTCTATCTAGCGGATTGATCCTGTCTGAGAGGTGTTGGGAGGCACTTTTGCATGGCAGAACCTGAAACGGCGTCATTTGCCAATGTGTTGGTTGTGGATCCATCCGCTAAGGTTCGTGAAATTGTGTCCGGACTGCTGCGCCACGTGGGGATTCCTAAGGTTCTGAGTTGCAGCTCACCCGTTGAGGCTGCGCGACTTCTGGCATCTGGCAATGTCGATCTTATTATTTGTGGGAACAGCTTTAACGCAGGGTTTGCGCTCGTGAATGCATTGCGCTGGGCGAAGGATTCGCCTCGACGGGATGCGGTTGTCTTGCTGATGGACAAGACAGATAACCACGGCTTTCTAGACACGACCCGCGATATGGGAATCGATAGCATTCTATTGGTCCCCTTCAACGGGAATACGTTGAGACAACGGCTTCAGAGTATCAGCGCGGTCAAATACGGTCTGATTGAATCTGAGTTCTATGTTGGCCCCGATCGTCGCAGGGCTCTCCGTCACAGGGAAGGAGAAGACCGCCGACAAAAAGCGCCGCCACCGGAGATGATCTATCATCGCAGCTTCAATGAGATCTTGAAGCAGTTTATTGAGGAATGGAAAGGACGCAGTCCTGTCCATAAGGCGCCTAAATCAACCAACAGCGCGAATACGACGAATGCGGCTCAAGGAGGTTTTTGTCATGTCGCCGATTTGAAAGAGGGGGTTATTCTCTCCGAATCTTGCATGACGACAGCCGGGGTGAGTGTAGTGTCCAAGTATCGGCCATTATCCAACATGACAATTGCGCGTTTGCGCGACATGGTTCGATTAGGCGAGATGGAAGATCGATTTTACCCGATCAACTAAGTGACATCTGCCTGTTTGATGGCACAATCACGGCGTGATGGTTTTCCGTGGTTTGAAAAGGAAGCGTTGGTGATGACGACACTTGAACACACAGTTCCGATTTTAAAGGAGCTTATCGCGTTTCCGACAGTTTCCTCGGACAGCAATCTGGCGCTGATCAACTATGCGGCGGAACGGCTGGAAGCCGTGGGGGCCAGGGTGGACGTGTTTAAGGATGACAGTGGCACTAAGGCGAACCTATTCGCGACCATTGGTCCGGATGCCGATGGCGGGATAGTCCTAAGCGGTCATTCCGATGTTGTGCCGGTCGAAGGGCAGGACTGGAGCCGCGATCCTTTTGATATGTGGGAAGACGAGGGGCGGCTCTACGGTCGCGGATCTTGCGATATGAAAGGGTTTATCGCAGCGGCCCTGGCAATGGCACCGCGCTATGCGGAAGCCAAACTGACCCGCCCGGTGCACTTTGCCTTCACCTATGATGAGGAAACCGGCTGCCTTGGCGCGCAAGCCTTGGTGAAGGACCTCGCACGCTATGGCTTCAAGCCAGCGGTTGCCATTATCGGTGAACCGACGGAAATGCGGGTGATTGAAGGGCATAAGGGCTGCAATGAGTATACGGTTGAATTCGATGGGGTGTCAGGTCACGGCTCCCTGCCGGATCGTGCAGTGAATGCGGTTGAATATGCGGTGCGTTATGTCTCGCGCCTGATGAGCCTGCGTGAAGAATTGGTGGCACGGGCGCCGGAAGGCTCGATCTTTGATCCGCCACACACAACGGTTTCAGTCGGAAGCCTTTCCGGTGGTGTCGCGCATAACGTCATTCCCTGGCATTGTGGGCTGGAGTGGGAAATGCGCCCCGTGCGTCCGGCGGATGCGGACTTCGTGAAGTCCGAAATGGCGGCCTATGTGAACAGAGAGTTGTTGCCGGCCATGCGGGCAGTCTCCGACAGGGCGAACATCACGACCCATGTGATCAGCGAGATCGGTGCTCTTGAACCCGTCGATGAAAGCGAGGCTGTGCGCATCGTATTGGAACTGACCGGCGCGAATGGAACGGATGTCGTTTCCTTCGGCACAGAGGCAGGCCTCTTCCAGGACCTCGGGATATCGACCGTCGTGTGTGGGCCGGGGTCAATTGATCAGGCTCATAAACCGAATGAATTTGTTTCTTTCGATCAACTGGCTAAGTCGATTGAGATGTTGGATCGACTGACCGACAAACTTACCGCGCCAGCGCGATGAATTGTTAAGGTTTTTGAGCTTATGATCGTGAAGCGTTGACATCGGTCCGACTTCGCGTGACCGTTTGTTTCATTTTGGGGCTTAGGGGGACAGGTCATGGCGTTGAAGATTTCCGATATACTTTCGGAGCAGGGGCTTGAACCGCAATTCGCGGGGCTTTCCGAAACTGTCGCCCAAGTGGCAGCAAGGTTACGGGATTTGCGCATCGGCGTGATCCTCGTCCTTGATAAGGATGGTGGCCTGGCGGGGATCGTATCGGAACGGGATATTGTGCGGGCTACGGCCGAAGGTGATGGCAGTTTTGTCAGCCAGCCTGCCGTTGAGATCGGTACGAAAGATGTCGTGACCTGCAGCGTCGATAGTAGTCCAAATGAAGTCTATAGCGACATGCTGGAACGGAAGATTCGGCATATGCCGGTTCTGGATGGCGCGAAGGTCGTTGGCATGGTCAGTATGACCGACCTTCTGGGTTACTATCGCAATACGAACTCAAGTGCGGCGGCATCGAAGATCATGGAAGCGCTGTCCGCCGGTGCGATCCGCTCCAGCCTTTAGAAGGGGCCTGCGCATGTTGCTCTAACCCATCCGATAGGGTGGGAATTCCTCATACCATTCGGCATGATCGCCCTCATGGTTTTGCATGCCTTGCTTGGTTAGGCAGCCTCGTGGTGCGATATAGCTGTCGATGCGGCGCTCAGGCGCTTCCCGCCATTGCAGGTTAAAGGCGGCGCGGACCGGAAAGAAATAGGCACTGTGATAGGGTAGGTGGTCATGGACCCACCAGGCCATGCATCGCCAGTCCATCCCCAAATCATACTGATCAGCGAACCAAGGGATGACGATGCAGGCCGTTGCTCCCATCCGACCCTCTGCATCCCGTTGATCCCAGATGTGATAGGCTCGGTCCCGCTCGTTGGATGCACATGAATACCCGGCCTTGCCCGCTCGTTGCATCTGATTCCCGAATCCGTTGACAGCAGGCGCCCGATAGGCGGAGCGGATCGTGACATGGCCGAAGGTTGCCTTGATCGGCTCCAATAGATCTTCGCATAGTCTTGTGCCCGCTGTGATGGCTAGATCCGGATTGTCAGGGATGTTCTGAATGCCGTGAAAACTGGCGATCTCACTATGAAGAAAATCACGCATGAAGAAGTTCGCGGATAGCCTGACGCGACCGAGTTTTTCTAATGCCTTTACTGAACTTGGTTTCCGCATGAACACAATCTTTCCAAAATGATCCTCAACGTCGCACAGCGGTGGATTGTTGGGAAGGGCGCAACTATAGTCCGTCTTTCTGCTACGTTGTTCGTGGTCATGTGGCTTAGAGGGTGGGACCTTGAGTTGATTGAGCGTGGCGCGGATGACCAGCAGCAGCGCAAGGCACTGCATAGATAGGCGGATAAAGTTATGTTGGATTTAGAAATGTTCAAATTGATGGTCGACGATATGCCCATCAACGTCATGACGTGTGAACTCGAGAACTTCACGGTCACCTATGCGAATAAGTCAACAATCGACACGCTGAGCAAGCTTGAGCATTTATTGCCGGTTAAAGCGCGGGATTTGGTCGGTTCTTGCATCGATGTCTTCCATAAGAACCCGGCTCATCAACGGCAAATGCTGGCAAACCCAAGTAATCTGCCGCATTCCACAAAAATCAAACTCGGTGATGAGACTTTAGATCTTCGGGTATCGGCGATTAATGATTCCAGTGGGAATTACATTGCTGCGTTACTGACGTGGTCGGTTGTCACCGCGCAAGTGCAGATGGCCGATGATTTTGAAGCGAATGTGAAAATTGTCGTTGATGGGGTTTCTGCAGCCGCGACGGAGATGCAGGCAACTTCGGAAGCAATGGCTGCCGGGGCGGAGGAAACGAATAGTCAGGCTGCCACGGTGTCCGCAGCATCGGAAGAGCTGGCCAAGTCGATTGATGAAATCAGCCGTCAGGTGATCCATTCTTCTTCCATCGCCGGCCAGGCGGTTGAACAAGCACGGCAGTCAAATGTGGAAGTGCAAGGCTTGTCCGAAGCCGCCTCGAAAATTGGGGAGGTTGTGAAACTCATCAATGATATCGCCAGCCAAACCAATCTGCTGGCGCTCAATGCGACGATTGAAGCTGCCCGCGCTGGGGAGGCCGGGAAAGGTTTTGCCGTTGTCGCCAATGAGGTGAAGTCGCTCGCCAATCAAACGGCCAAGGCGACGGAGGATATCTCTTCCCAAGTCAAATCTATCCAGCAGGCAACGAACGACGCTGTTGCCGCTATCGGTTCAATCACGTCCATCATTGATCAGATGTCGGAAATATCGACAGCCATTTCTTCCGCAGTTGAAGAGCAGGGGGCTGCGACACAAGAAGTAACGACAAATATCGGGGGCGTTAGCCAGGCGTCCAGCGAAACGGGCCAGGCGGCCAGTGAAACGTTGTCGGCAGCAAGTGAGCTGTCCCGGCAGGCGGAGCAATTGGCGCTTGGGGTTGATGAGTTCCTGACCGGGGTTCGGAACCTGTAAGTGTCGCGTCTGGTTACGTTGGCTACATACACCCAGTATTTTTTTGGCTTTCGTGCCGGTCTTTCCTTGGATAAAGAGCCAGAGTGGTCTTTTTGCGCTTATTAGGAGTGATCGATGGCGCTTCTTCTCGGAATTGATACGGGCGGTACCTATACGGACGCGGTGCTGTTTGATGATGTGGCGGGGCAGGTTCTTGCCTCTGCGAAATCACTGACGACCAAGCATGATCTATCCATCTGTGTCAGTCTGGCAACGAAGGCTGTCTTGGATCAGGCGGGGGTGGGAGATCGCGGGGCGATCAAGCTTGTTTCGCTCTCAACGACCTTGGCGACCAATGCTATCGTCGAACAGCATGGCTTTCCCGTTGGTTTGATCATGATTGGTCAGCCTAAGGAAGCGTTGGGCCGGGCTGGCCTTCGCGAAGCACTTGGCAGTGATCCGGTCCTTTTTGTGGATGGCGGGCACCGCACAGATGGCAAGGAACAGGCGCCTTTCGATGAAGCGGCGTTGAAACAGGGGCTGGAGAGCCTGAAGGGCAAAGCCTCTGCCTTTGCTGTTTGTGGGTTTTTCGCAGTTCGAAATCCGGAACATGAGGTGAAGGCGCGTGAAATCCTGCGCCGGGAAACCGACTTGCCGGTAACCTGCGGGCATGAGCTTTCATCCGGCCTTGATGCCCCGCGCCGTGCCCTCACAGCCCTTTTGAACGCGCGCC
>SPJV01000087.1 GCA_006844765.1 Alphaproteobacteria bacterium
GGTCGTTTCCAGCGCCACCTGAGAGTCGGTCATTGCCCGCGCCGCCATTGAGGACGTCGTTTCCAGCGCCGCCATCCAGACGGTCATTGCCAGCTCCACCGCTTAGGCGATCATTGCCTGCACCGCCGGACAAGCGGTCGTTTCCGGCTCCACCTGAGAGCCTATCGTTGCCTGCACCGCCATTGAGCACGTCGTTTCCAGCGCCCCCATCCAGTCGGTCATTGCCGGCCCCGCCGCTAAGGCGATCATTACCTGCGCCGCCGAAAACCCGATCATCGCCTTGTCCGGCATTTATTTGGTCACGACCACTGGTGCCGGTGATGATGTCATTGTCTTCTGCACGATCCTCGTCACGTTCCGCGCGTCGCGCTGCGGCTTGTGCGAAAAGGGGCGTTTCTTGGACGGTGCCGTCTTCAGGATTTGTTTGGGCGGCCGATGTTCGGGTGGCCGGGCCGCGTGGTTCGTCGACTTGCTGTGTTTCTTCTGATTGATCTGCGCCGTCTTCGGTGCCCAGGATGGGGCCTTCTTCAGGCGGTGCCTCGGCTTCGGTCAGGATTGGATTTGACTGGGGCGCGGAAACGTCCGGTGCAGGGTCGTCCTCATCCTGATTGCCGGACGCTGTTTCGATATCGGCCAGGTTATCTGCGAGTTGGGAAAGAAACTCGTCATGGCTCATGATGTCCAGGGGCGGGATATCCTGACCCGATGGCGTTGAGATCGCATCGAGCCTGTCTTCTTGGATGGCGGTGACAAAGTCTTGGAGAATAAAGGCCTGACCGTTTTGCGCGACAAGCACCAGATCCTCGCCGATCACCCGCCTTTGGGATAGATCGTCCATCTCAAAAGGAACATCGAAGACCCGCTGCGTGCCATCGCCAAGCGAGATCGCTTCGGCCTGGTCGAGTATTTCCGATGGGATTGTTGCGGTATCGTCGCTGAGGTTGTTGAGCAGTTGCGCCAGGTCGGACTCAAGGTCCGTTGTAGAAGTGTCCGCCATGTCCAAATACTCCATCCGCCGACATTTTACGTCCCACTTATCGGGCGTGCCCTATCAGGCTCTTTCGTGCCGGTTCATATTGGTCCCCACTTCAAAGGCGGATTATGGCATGAAATGCGGCGGATGGATGTGTCGAATGTCACACTAGAGTATGTTTTCGCGATATTTTTTGTTGATTAGTCTTCCTTGCCGCCATTGGCCTTTGACCAGCCCTTGGGATCGTTCAGGAAGGCTTCGACCTGGGCAAGCTGACTTTCCTCGAAATACCCTTCTTCGCGGGCGCAGGCGAGGACATCCCACCAGGTGGCGAGCGCGTGCAGCGTCACCCCTTCCTTCTTCAGATCCGCGACACTTTCCGGGAAGATGCCATAGTGGAAGATCACAAAGGTATGGGCACATTCGGCACCGGCCTCCCGGATGCCATTCACGAAGGACAGCTTGGAACCGCCATCAGTTGCCAAATCTTCGATCAGGATGACCCGCTGGCCTTCCTTGATATCGCCCTCGATCCGGGCGTCGCGGCCAAAGCCTTTGGGTTTCTTGCGGATATAGGCCATGGGCAGCATCAAGTGGTCGGCGATCCAGGCGGCGAAGGGGATGCCTGCTGTCTCGCCCCCGGCGACCACGTCCAGGCTTTCGAAGCCGACCCATTCCTCGATCATCGCAGCGGCCATTTTCATCAACCGGCGGCGACCGCGCGGGAAGGCGATGAGTTTGCGGCAATCGATATAGACCGGTGAGGCGCGCCCGCTGGTCAGGATGAACGGGTCTTCCGGTCGGAACAGCACCGATTTGGTTTCGATCAGGATGCGGGCGGTGATGCGGCCCGGGCTGTTGTTGGAGCTGGTTTCGGCCATTGGAAGGATCTCCGTCTTGGTATGTCAGTCTAAAGGGTGTCTGGTTTAACCTAGTTCAAGGCATGGCGGGGCGCATAAACGCCCTCATCGCTGATATCGCTCAAATAGTCGTCCAGGTCAGGATGCTGGATCGGCGCTTCATCCATGTCGGGAATGAGATGGCGTTCCGCGACATAGGTTTCCGCATCCGAATTATCGACAAGGACACGGTACCAGGGCCGGTCTTTCGGCGGGCGCGATGTGGCCACTTCCTCATACCATTCCTCCGACCCCATGAAGATCGGATCAACATCGATGACGACACCGCGATAGTCGAACTTCATATGGCGAATGACCTGTCCGACCGCGAATTTTGCAAGTTGCATGGCGCGTTCCAAAGTAAAGCCCGGCCAGGAACGACAGGGCGGAAAGAGGTACGGTCCGGCGGAGCTCTCAGCCGACCCGTGTTGCGGGCCCCTTGTAGCGCTTTCGAACGATTTTTGAAACCATCCAAAGAGTAAAACAAAAAAGGACTTGAACGTGAACATTAACGGAACTATAAAAAGAGAACAAAAGCGAACATCATAAAACCCCGAACATGCCGATCTGTAAAGCGGCTTTCGGGTTGCCATTGGGAGCAGTGCTTATGACCCAATATAGTCCTGACCTCTTTACCGATCCCGACCAAGCGATCCCGGCGCAGATGTCAAAATCACACGCTGTTGAGCGTAAATCTGCTTCGCGCGGCTCTATCTCATGCGGCTCTATCTCATGCGGGCCTATCTCACGGGGGGAAAAAGCGGGGAAGGGGGATAGCACCCTTGCCCGGTTGAAGGAGCGGGTGGCGCGGATAGAACGCGGACGCTTGCCGGCGGGCGAGCGAATTGCGCCCCTCACGACCGGCTTTGCGGAGATCGATAAGACCCTTGCCGAAAATGAGGAGGCCGGGCTTGCCGCCGGGGCCATGCATGGTATCGCGGGACCGGGTGGGCAGGCCCTGCTGTTGGGGCTGATCAAACGGCTGATGGCCCGCGATCCACGTCCGGTGCTCTGGGCTGTGCCATGGGCGGCGCCTGATGTGTTGTATGGGCCGGGGCTCGCCCAGGCGGGGGTGATGACGGATCGGTTGATTGTGACCCGGGCGCGCAAGCCAGCGGAAATGCTTTGGGGGATGGAGGAAGGTCTACGCTCCGGCGCCCTGGCCGCCGTGGTGGGAGAACCGGAAGGCCGGCTGACCCTGACGGCCAGCCGGCGTCTGCAATTGGCGGCGGAAACCGGCGGCAGTTTCGGGTTCCTGCTATCCGCTCAAGACGATGCGGTTTCTCCCAGTGCTTTGCATAGCCGCTGGCGGGCGGAGCCGCTGCCGTCTGATATCTCAACCGATGGTCACGTAGACCGGAAGATGAGGTTTTCACTCCTTCGGCATCGTGCTGGGATCACCGGGCGTTGGGAGATGACGGTATGAATAGGGTCGCTGCTGAACAATCACGGGCGCCTTTCGGGGCAACACACGCGGATGTGGCCCAAGAAACAGCGATAGCATCCTCCGTCCCGCGCCGTTATCTGGCGCTCTGGCTGCCTTTTCTGTCGACGGATCGATTGGGTCGGGACGACCGTCCTGTGGCGGTGGTGGAGACAGCGGGCAATCGCGTGGCGCTCGCGGCGGTCAATGAAGCTGCGGTTGAAGCGGGGCTCGTTCCCGGAATGACCCTGGCGGGCGCCCGGGCCTTCGTTCCCTCGCTGACCACCGTTGAAGCCGATGGGCAGGCCGATGCGGCGGCCCTGGAAGCCCTGGGGCGTTGGGCGGAACGTTTCACCCCCTTGCCGGCGCTGGATCCGTGTGGCGATGGCTTGATCCTGGATATCGGTGGCTGCGCCCATCTCTGGGGAGGCGAAGCAGGACTGATGGCTGTCGCGCAGGAAGGCTTGGAAGCGCTTGGCTTCCGGGTGGAGGCGGCCTTGGCCGCAACTCCGGGCGCTGCCGTAATCCTGTCGCGCCATGCGGGCCCGGCGTGCCTGGTACCGCAAGAGGCGCCGCTGGAAGAGGCGTTGGCGCCTTTGCCGGTTGCAGCGCTCACCCTGATTGCAGAGCCGCCGGCGGCTTCGGTGTTGGAAACACTCTCCCAGGTCGGGTTGCGTCGGATCGGCGATCTCTTCCGTTTGCCGCGCCCGGCCCTTACCACGCGTTTCGGCGGACGGCTTGTCGGGGCACTGGAGGAAATCCTGGGTAGAGCCGCAGAGGATGCCGTGCAGGGACAGCTTGAAGGATTGGACGGTATTGGGGGGGCTGCTGGGGCCGGCACTGGGGTCGGCACTGGGGTCGTTCGGCCGATCAATCCGCTGCCGTATCGCAAACCCTGGCGGGTCCGACTCGGTTTTCCCGACCCAATCGGACTCACCAGCGATATAGAGGCCGCCTTGGACCGACTGTTGACCAGGCTCTGCCACCGATTGGAGGCGGAAGGGATGGGCTGTCGCCGGCTTGTCCTGACGGCGCGACGGGCTGATGGAAGTGCGCAAAGCCTTGCCATTGGCACGGCCCGACCGGCGCGGGATCCGGCGCACCTGAAGCGCCTGTTTGAAGAGAAGCTGAAAACGCTTGAGGTCGGACTTGGCATCGATGCCTTCCTGTTGGAGGCAATGGCGGTGGAGATTTGCGAAGCTCAGCAGGCGGATATTGTCGGGGCTGGCACCGCGACGGGGAACACCCCGTCGGAGGGCCTGACGGCATTGGTGGATCGGCTCACCAATCGCTTGGGGGATGGTGCCGTGTTGCGCCTTGCCCCGGTTGATAGCCATCGCCCCGATATGGCACAGCATTCCGCCGCACCAGTAGCAACGGTATCTAGACCTGATTCTGAACCTGATTCTGGACCTAATTCTGGGGCAACGGCCGTCGCTACCCCCTGGCCGGCAACTCCGCCCCGCCCGATCCGGCGCTATGACCGGCCCAAGCCCTTGCAGCTATTGAGCGCCCCACGGGCGGGGGAGCCGCCGCTATCCTTCCGCCTGAATGGCCGGCGCTGTCATGTCCGCATTGCGACAGGGCCGGAACGTATCTCCCCCGATTGGTGGCGCCGCGATGCGCGGTGGACCGGCGGGGCCAGGGATTACTTCAAGGTCGAACTGGAAGACGGCCGGCGCCTTTGGATTTATCGCGATGGTGCCCTGTCGACCCCCGGCGCTGGCGCCTGGTTTCTGGAAGGGGTGTTCGCGTGACGGATGACGGTCACGCTGCAACTGTCTCTCCCCCCTATGCCGAACTGCAATGTCTGACCAATTTTTCCTTCCTGGAAGGGGCGTCGCATGCGGAGGAATTGGTGGTCCAGGCGAAGGCCTTGGGGCTGGCGGCGCTGGGGGTGGCGGATCGGAACAGCCTGGCCGGGGTCGTGCGGGCGCATGCGGCTGCCAAGGATCACGGCTTGCAGCTCTTGGTCGGGGCCCGGCTCGACGTGCAGAATGCGCCGTCGATCCTGGCCTATCCCAAGGATCGGGATGCCTATGGTTGGCTATGTCGCTTGATTACTCTGGGCCGGCGGCGAGCGGAAAAGGGGAACTGCATACTTTATCTGCAAGACCTCCTGGACCATGCGGCGGGCATGGTGCTGATCTGTCTCGGTAGCGATGACAGAAAAGACGATGTTTCTCAGACCCTCGCGACCCTTATTAAGGCTGTCGGCAGCGACGATGTCTTCCTCGCGGTAAGCCATTGCCTGGGGGGAGACGACCGCCGCCGCATTGTCGCTGCTGCTGAAACAGCAAGAGCCGCCGGGTGCCGATTGATCGCAACGAATGATGTGCTGATGCATGTCCGCGCCCGAAAGCCCTTGGCGGATGTTCTAGCCTGTGTGCGGGAGGGCACGACAATCGACCGGGCAGGGCTGTTGGTACATGCCAATGCCGAACGTCATCTGAAGCCGGCGCGGGAAATGGCGACCCTGTTCCGGGGCTTCGAGGATGCGTTGGCGGCGACATTGGATGTTGTCGCGCGGTGCCGCTTCTCCCTCGACGAGCTGCGCTATGAGTATCCTGATGAGGTGGTTGAGGCCGGTAAGACGGCGCAGCAAACCTTGGAGACCCTGACCTGGCTTGGTGCCGGGACGCGCTATCCCGGCGGCGTGCCGGCCAAGGTACGCAAGGCGGTGGAGCATGAGTTGTCCCTGGTCGCCGAGCTCGACTACGCCCCATATTTCCTGACCGTTCATGACATGGTGCGCTTTGCCCGCGCGCGCGGCATTCTCTGTCAGGGGCGCGGGTCGGCAGCGAACTCGGCTGTTTGCTATTGTTTGGGAATAACCTCCGTCGATCCGGCCCGCATGGATCTGCTGTTTGAGCGGTTCATCTCTGCGGAGCGGGGGGAGCCGCCGGATAT
>SPJV01000088.1 GCA_006844765.1 Alphaproteobacteria bacterium
TTCTCCGGTCCTTTGCAATCGGCGTTTCGATCCAAATCCTGATACTTGGCGGATTTTCCTGGCTGATATTCGTATCCATACCAAAGGCCATGGAGCGAGCTGCGATCACGGAACTCGCTCGGTTGGGAATTCAAAGCGTCGAGCTTTCCGTCGCTGCTATCGAATCCGAACAGGTAATCGTTGAGGCTATTCAAATAGGTGCCGATGGTGACTTGGCCCTGTCGCGCCTGAAAGTATTGTTCGATTGGCGCGATCTGCTTGCCGGGCGGATAGAACGGATGACCCTGGATGGGTTGCTGTTTCGGTTGGAACATCAGGGCGACCGGCTGACCTTCGGCGCCCTGGATCCCTTGTTCAGAGGCATGCAGGATGGTGCATCCGCCGAAGTGGATTACGAACCGGAGCGCTGGCCGGTTGAAGAGGTCGTCCTGCAAAACGCGCAGTTGGAGTTCAGTCTGCCGGTGGGGCCCGTTCGTATTGGCTTGGACGGTGTTTTGCGGCAAGGGCCCGATCTGGAAGTGGTGCTCGAGGATTTTCATTTTGAGACAGTAACCGAAGCGGTCCGTCTGGCAGGTGCTGTCGAAGGGCGGTTGGAACCGGATGCCTCTATCCTTTTCGAGATGCAGGTCGATCAGGGTGAAATCTCAACGGATATCGCGCAACTCTCTTTTGCAGGCGGCACGCTGAGCCTCGTCTCCAATCTGGATGACCCGGAGGCAACAACTGGGGAGGCGCGGGTTACCTTGCGTTCGGCCCAATTGCCACTGGGGTTGAACGCAAGCGGTGACCTTGTCGCAAGCGCCGGGGCGGACGGTGCGCAGGTAACGCTTGAGGTTCGTGAGGACGACCTGGGGGCGATTGGGCGGTTAACCTTGGTGTTCACCCGCATTTTCTTCCCCGACCGAAAGCTTGGATTTGACGCCAGCCTGGACATTGCGGATGCGGGACGGTTAAGGCGCGTCCTTCCTGGATTACCGATCACCGCTGGAAGCGGTCATATTGGCTTGGCGCTGTCATCCCGCATCGACCGGTTGGCCGAGGCGGGGGAAATGAGCCTGAGGAAGGCGCAAGCTGTCGATGTTCCGCCTGTCTCTGTTAACTTTGATCTGGCCAATGCTGAAATTGAAGGGCTTGCCGCACCGGTTTCGATCAAAGGGGCGCTGGTGGCGGTGGCGGCTGGGCGCAGTCTTCGACTGACGCCGCAGGGACCAATCGAAATCAACGCCGAAGGGGCAGGGAAACTCCTGCCAACGGCTTTTGCACATCTACTGCCAGAAGCATCGCACGGTATTCGTCTGGCGACCGGCCCCAGTGATTTCGTTTCGGTCAGCGCAGGCGATGCGGAAGCCGGTATGCGAACCCGCTTTGGCTATGCCTTGTTCGGGAGTGATTCAGAATTGGGTCATGGCAAGATTGCCATTGAAGCCCGACATCCTGTCGCTGCTGATGGTACGCTCTCGGAAGAGCTTGGCGAAGACTCAGTGCTGCGGGTCGAGAAAGCAACATTGTCGGTGCCCCGCCGATCTTTCGGTAAAACGCTGTCTCTCGGCAGTGAACTCTCCCTCTCCGGTATTGCTGAGGGGCGGCGATTCGATGGTCGGTTGTCAGCAGATTTGGCCGGGGCCGGATTGCGGCGCGCGTTTGAGCTTCCTTTGGACGGGGTGCGGTTATCTCTCGATACCGACATTGCATTGGATGAGGTGTCTTTATCCCTGGCACCGCGCGAGTGTATCTCCTTGCGGGTTGAGAAGCTGAAGAACATCGGCCCGATCAAAGGGGTGGCGGCGGTTGCCGGGTGCTTGCGGTTAGATCATCTCAAACTCCGGCACCCCTTGGCTGGAGAGGTCCCGTCGATTGACGTGGCCGGGGCGTTCAAACTCCAGCCGCCCCAGCGAGACTTCGAAGTCGTGACAGAGTCCGGCACAGTGCTCGTGCAAGCGGGGGCGGCGGCCACGACAATTGATGGGCGTATGACGCTGAACCCTGATGGCCCGGTCATTGACGGCGAAGCGGCGTTGACCGGGTTGCGGGTTGTCTCAAAACAGGCACAGCTCGCATTGGAAGATATCAACGGCCTTCTTCATTGGAAGGGAAGTCCGCCTGCCTTCCCGGATGCGGCAGAGCTCGACATCGGACGAATACGCCATGGCGGGGAAACGCCCTATTTGGTTCCCGTCTCATTTAAGGCAAACGCAGAACGCGAAGACGACGTGGTAACGTTCAAAACGGTTCTTGAGAATTCAGGCCTTGGCCTTTTTATCGAGATGGACGGTCAGCATCGACTTTCGAACGGGCAGGGGGACATTGGAATCAGAATGGCGCCGCTCCTGATAAACACCGAACGACGCCCGCTCGCGGCGCTGTCTCCCTTTGCCGGGCAGTTCGTTGGGGATGCGACATTGACCAGCCTGATCGCAGGCGGCGGTCACTGGGACCTGGCAGAGGGGCGCTATGCTGGCGACATTGATCTGCTGGTTCAGCAGCCCAGCCTCGGGCGTTTCGGCAGAGCGACAGGATTGCCGGCGTCAGCACGGGTTGAAGCCGGGCAGATCGCTGCCAATCTGCGTATCGACGGTAAGCTCGGTGAAGATTTGAAGGCCTCTGGTGACGTGCTGCTCGATAATCTCGCGGCCAGCATCGAAGGAGCGGCCATTCGTGGCGTCAACGGATTGATCACCTTGGATGACCTCTTGTCGTTGAAGGCAAATGAAACGACGGAAATCGCCATCGCCCGTATCGATGCCGGAATACCTCTGACGGATGGTGTTGTGCGGATCGCCTTCCCTGGAGACTCAACGCCGCCACAGCTTCAATCCGCGCGATTTGGGCTTGCCGGTGGCCAAGTTACGCTCTCCGAACTTAAAATCCCCCAATCGGAGGGTGATGTTCTTGCCGGGCTTCTCACTGTCACCGGTATTCCCATCGAGCGTTTGTTTGCGGAGTTCGGATTGAAGGGAGCCGTGTCTGATGGGGTACTGGACGGGGCCCTCAATTTCGAAAAGGCCGGAGACACCATAGGCCTGAGCAATGGCGAGCTTGCAGCCCGAGAGGCGGGTACGATCATCTACAAACCGGATCTTCCGCCTGAAGGAGAGATGGAGATGCTCATGCAGGTTCTGGAGAACTTCCAATACACGGAGCTATCACTTTCCATACGGGAACAGGGGGAAGGGCTCGGCGCGGTCCTGCGGCTCAAAGGGGCAAATCCGGATTATCTCGGCGGTGTACCGATTGATCTGGAGGTGAATGTCACGGGCGATCTGATGGGGCTCGCACAGGATAGTCTAAACGCCTACAACATTCCGGAAGACATCGCGCGCCGGATGCGTGGTTTCTCCAACTAGTGGGATATCTAATGCAAACGGGCGCCCTGTTAAGAGCGCCCGCGCATGGTCAGTACTGTTGGAGACATTAGCGAGAGAGCCGTGCTCTCCTGCCTGAATGCTCAGTAACTCAGAGTTTTCCGATATTCGTAATCTGAACGCGTCGGTTCATCGGGTCTTCCGGATGGTCCGGGTCGAGAAGGCGCTGTTCCCCCATTCCAATCGATTCCAGACGGCTGCCCGGAATGTCATGGCGATGCTCCAAATAGCGCTGGACTGACAATGCCCGTCGCTCAGAGAGGGTTTGGTTGAAATCGGACCCGCCGACCGCATCGGTATGGCCTTCAATCTTGAACGCGAATTCGTCCAATTCGTCAGACGTCAGCGCAGACCCGAGGTTGTCGAGCATGGACATGGCCTGCTTGGTCAAAATCGCGCTGCCGAATTCGAAATTGACGGACAGGTTCACTGTCGGTGGGGGTTCCACGACAGTCGGCTGTGCTTCGGTACTTTCTTCGCCCGTTGTCGGGTCGACGATGTTCACTCCGCGAAACGTCAGGCCGTTGAGGCCTCGCGTCTTGGGCTTCGCCTTTAATGCATTGGTCAGTTCTTCTGCGGAGGGGACGGTTCCGTCGCTGCCAAGGACATCACCTGCTTGAGCAGTTCCTGCCACACCGACCGCAAGCAGCGCACCGGCTGCGACCAGCCCCTTAAACACTCCATTGATCATCGAAGTCTCCTATCGGCATTCCAATTGGTTTCGAACCATATAGTTTCGAGCACTTGTATCATAGGCGGCAGCATTCTCTGCTGCAGTGACAGTGGTCACATAAAACCCAAATTGATGGGTAAAAAACACCACATTGGTACCCGGAAGATGAAGCAAGAACTAAGCCGATTCGTATGAAAGGCTGTTATTCGGCCTCTTTTGTCCGCAAAAATACGGCTGAGGCTGTGATCTGCGCCCCTGGATTGCCTTCTCTGGCGGTGAAAATTCCGTGTCTATATTGAGATAGAAAATCCCGGTCACTTTGAACACGGGAATGGTCTGGCGTCTCAAGCTTTGCTTCGGAACTTAAGAACAGGATCATCTCATCGCCAAAGGGAGCGCCGATCACATAGCGTGGTTGGTTCTTTCCTTCACCGAGTGTCACCGTGCCATTTGCTGTAAGTTTAAGCGTGTCCTTCGGGTCGGTCAGATGAACGGCTTCGCCATTGGCCTGTAAATAGACTGCATAAAGATACCCATCGAAATCTGGCGAGCGGACGCTGAATTTCAGTTCTTCCTCGTCTTTCAGGATCGTGAGCTTGCCTTTTTGCTCGCCGGTCAGAACCTCCGCGGTTGGAGAATCGGTTTTGTTCAACTCATCCCAAAAGGTTTCAATCGCTTCACACATCGGCCACGCGCGGATCGCTATATCGACAGTCCCTAGTTGGTCTTCAATGCCGCGCAGATGTCTCTTCGCCAAGACACCGTCCCGGTGCGTTCCGGTTACCCCCTTGAAATCGATCTTGCCATCCGCGGTCTTCGTCGCTTCGAAATGGGTGCATTCCAGCTGATTGATATTCCGCACGGTCAGTTCGACCATGAAATCCTGCCAGCCATCTTCTGAGTCTGTTGCGATTGCGGGGACTTCAGTCGTGCCCTCTTGCGGCGCGGGCTTTTTCTGCGGTTCTTCAACCGTTTCAGCGGTCTCAGCGGGTTTGGGCGCTGGCTTCGGTTGGGGGGCGGGTTCTACGTGCTGTTCTGGCTCAGGTTGAGGCGCTGGAACTGGATCGGCCTTCGGCGGCGGGGGTGGTTCTGGCGCCGGTGGAGGCACGGGATCTGCAACGGCGACTGGAGGCTCTGGCTCAACCGGGCGCGAGCTCGGATCGGATTCAATATAGAAGGCACTTAGCAAGCGGGTTTCTGCGGCAGGATAGGAAATCCAACCATAGCCGCCTTCAGACCATTCGGTTCCCCAAGAATTCAAGAATCGGAATGCATTTTTATGTTCGTCATAGCCGACGATCACAACAGCAT
>SPJV01000082.1 GCA_006844765.1 Alphaproteobacteria bacterium
CTCCAGCGTTCTCAAAGGCCTTACTCACGTCAGAGATCGCAAGGTACGAACCAAGCGAACCGACGTTAGCGCTAACCGAAACTTCGATCTCATCCATTTGTGAGAGCAGCCAATAGTGCGCGCTATATGCGCCTTCGACCGTCTTACCAAAGGTTGGCTTAGGAGAGTTGTGGATAGCTAAGGCCACTTCTTCAAGGCCCAGACTCGTCCCCCCGGGGCCGTTTACATTAAAGTGAATTCGTTCGACGTCTTTATCTGCAATCGCAGCGTTAACCGTGTTGAGCAAATTAAAGGTGCCAACGGCCGGAATGTTGAGATAGAGGAAGATAAGCGGGACCTCAGTCATCATCGGGCCGTTGACATCGATCGTAGCCGTACCGTCCTTGCTTACGGTGTACTTAACCGAGTCACGCTTAGCCTGAAGTTCTTCGATGATCCCGCACTCCGGATCAAGCTGACTATCGACGCTCGGAAAATCCCATCCGGCATGGAGACACCAAACCTGCATTATTCGTCATCCTTCTTTTTGTTGTCGCCACCGTCTTCTGAATTCTTACTCATGGCCATTTTGTCCTGCATGGCCTGTTGACGGTTACGCTCGATAATCTCGCTAAAGGGAGCGTCCGGTACCGGAGCCTCGACAACATCAGCGATGTGAGCACTAAGAGCGTCGTATTGAGGAATCATTCCATTACGAACGAACTTATCGAGTTCGGCCAGATCAGCAAGCCAATCTCTTGATTGTAGTTCTTTAACCCGGATCTTTGGGACTTGAGCGCCCGGAAAGTTTGCATCACGGAACCGAGTAGCAAGACCCCATCCGTCACAACCAAACTTAAGGGCCGCTTCGAGTGAGTTACAAAAGGCCCGGTTGTTAAGATAGTGGTGCTTATCGTGAACTTTACCGAGTGCGAACGAACCGAACTTAGTGTCACCCATGGATGCGAAGCCCGCACCCCACGTAAGGAACATGTCTCGATTACAGAACTCGATCGATTGCAACAGATCCGTATCCATGTCCGTATCAAACGAGAGAAGTCCGATATCCCAACCGGCCGGAAGATTGATATAGCCGCGCTCGTTTACTCGAATTTCAGACAGCGCAAAGTTAACCGAAGCAACGTCATCGTCATTCGTAAATTGGGTACCCATCGGGCCCGCTTCGGGTTGCTTAGCGTATGGGATGCCGATACCGAAACGATCCTGTTTGATGCTATTGATCGTCTGGTAACCAAGCTTCAAGAACCAGGGGCCGTAACAAGATCGATTAGTCGGGAACCCGCGGAACTCCGAACCCTCTTGACCCATGGTGAAACGAAAGATGTTTTTCATTGAGAGCGTGTGCTCTTCAAGAACGCCCGTCATGTCACCGACGTAATGGCCGATAGACTTTACTTGACGATTGTTTCTAGGGGAGGGATCGAAACGACTGACTGTCCAAGCGGGGATATGCTCGAAGCCAGTATACTTAAGTCCAAGCCCGACGCTCGGAGCGAACTCACTTGGGAATTGAAGATAGTCGGACGTTATTTCGTGAAGACTGAAACCGTCGCGATGTACATACAACAGCTTCTCAAGGAAAGCATCAAAGTTGAGTTCCTGAAACAGGTTCCACTCAAGGGCCGCGGCACACTTCTTTGATTCGGAATCTTCTCCGCCCGGCTCGACCACCCAAGAACCGGTGCGAATCGGATTGGTCCCTAAGGCGTAAGCGGCCCGCATGTGCGAGTCACGCATCATCTCAATGGCCACACCCGGTGTACCAGGCGAGCCGTACCAATTTGTACCTTGGAGTTCTTCGTTGTGCTCTAGTCCCGGATCCCCGATGTAAAGAGGAAAGCGCGTCCCGGAACGAGCACTAACGAAGTCACGATGTGGAGTTCTAGATCGGCGCCGTACTTGACGCACCGGTGCCACCGAACGTGAGGAGGGCACCAACGCGCGCAACAATCCCATGTGCCGGCTATACGCCTGGCGACATTAGGAAGACAGAGTACGTTGTTGGAAAAGTGCTAAGTCGTTGTTTAAAGAAGAAAGTAAAACGGAAACGTGATCGGGTAGGTTATCAACAGATTTCGCTAGATAATGATCCGTTCTTTTACCTTAGGCGCACGCTTAGGATGAGTTGTCTTGCAGCAAGGATGCATGGAACACCAATAACGGGCCTGTGTCTCTGTCTTAAAATAGATAGTCTTATACTCACTACCATCGGGGGCATCTTGATGAATGGTCTTGGTTCCTTTCCAATGTTCCCACTCAACACAAGCCCCCACCGTGGGGACGCTAGCACATGCCGTCACTCCCGCTACGATTGCGCAAGAACTCACGAACACGGCCCACGTTTTCAATCTTGATTTGATAGTAGCCATTCTCGCCCCTCTTTACACCCTTGATTGGATTAAGTCGGCCCCGACCTTCGTACTGATTACGTACCCAACGTATAATAGTCGAATAGGTAACGCCCGTCTCAATGGCGAGACGACGTGGGCTAATGTACTCATTTGATGCTGTCTTCTTCATCCCTTATAGCTCCCGCCTCTGTTTTTGTACTTCAAAGTTAGGGCCCGATTCCCACCAAAACCGTGGGCGCTCTTTCTCCGGACTCTATGACTGGTGATCCTATTGCTGTCCCCAAAACTCATACCGACACGATGACTCATCATGAAAGTGATATAGCAACATGTCGAAAGGTTCTCGGCTAGATCCAAGTGAAGTACACGACGGTTAGTCTCACGAACTTGCACATAGCCCTTCTTAAGAACAACCCGAGCATTCTTTAGCTCTCCAATAAGTCTGGTGATCGGCGGGATACGAAGACGCCCGGACGTCAACTTAACTTGCAATTCGTCCCACCCAATATTGCGTTCTTCGCCCCACCCTGTAAACGGCTGGACGGTGTGGCCCTTGGGATAGTTCTTCTTGTCCTTCTTGATCTTGTTAACGAGTCTCTGGGCCCACGGGCGCCACCGAACATCGACACCAAAGTATGAGAGTGACGGATACTGATAAAGGATCGGCGCCAACTCTCGAAGTACCTTACGCTCGTCGATCGTCCCTTCTGTAACTACCGGACACTCTGGATCCTTAGGGTCCCAAATATGGTAATCAATCACTTTCACGTAATCAAACTGGCCCTGACCAGGCGGAGTTATATCCTCAAGGAAAAAGATAGAAGAAAGGTCGGTCACGTCTGACGTATCAAAGAAGCCCACAACTCGGCCCCGTACGTCGGCCGGATCCGTTGGCTGCCACAACTTATCGATAGCCTCATCGATCTCGTAATCCGCTAGCCAGTCTTCGCCGGTTCGTGTGTCGCGGTTCTCAAACTCAGAAGCAATGAACGGACGCAGGCCCGGACTTCGTTTCATTAGTTCGATCGATGCGGACTTCGTTTCCTGCGCTACGTCTGGATTGTGCTTAGCGGCATCGTCCAAGTTGAAGACGAATTCATTTTTACCAATTCCATCGTGTTGAAAAGAACGAATGATGTCGGCGTACCAGTCACGTTGCGGATCATCTTTAATGATGGGAGCATTAGAGCAAAACACAACTCGGCCAAAGAAACGACGCATGCGTCCGTCACATCCATCCGTGGGACACTCGATCCTATAGTTCTCTTCCGCATAGACTTTCTTTCGACACGTCATACATTTAACGCCGTGCGTGTCTTGGATAGTGGGCAACAAAACCGCCAAGATGTTACCCGGAAACTCACGGGCCTCATCGATGCCTAGAAGTTCGACACCCTTGCCGGCTGCCTTCATTGTAGGAGCACTAACTCGGATCAGTGAACGCTTGCCCCGAACAGCGTACTTGTTCTGTGATGTAGCGAGGCTCCACTTGCGTCGTAGACGGCCACTAGCTTCGATAGTATTGACTAGGTGGTCCTTGGCTAGTTCTTTCGTTTGATCGTCCGTCGTCGCAAGGTAGAGAGCCTCAAAGTTACGCTCTTCCGTAGCTTGCTCAATTGCCGCCGCAAAAAAGCTAGCGGTCTTGCCAGTGCGTCGGTCACCAGCCAAAAAGATAAAAAGAATGGGCTCAGCACAAAGACCACTACAATTATCACAGGGAACGAGATCGTCCGGATGGTCGACGATTGTTTCAGCGATCTCATTACACTCCTCACACAACGAATCAAAGTCGTCATTTACGGGCCAAGCCTTGAAGCCTTCAAGCGCACGAAAGAATTCACGCACCCAATCACGTTCCGGGATGCCAGTAATTCGAAACGGACGTCGGCCCTTGACCTTAATGTTCCGCTCGCACCAATCAATGCGCTTGTCGGCCGGGCTATTCATGACAATTTTATTTCCAAACCGCCCGAAGGAAGCGTAAACGTCACTCCGTCAGTAACAAGCCAAGGTCGATCCAACTCAATAGAAAAGAGAATCTTAGAGTCACAAGCGGCAGTCGTCCCCACTGACATGTGCGTGATCTTATTTTTCAATCCCGTACATCGTGGAAACTCAACACGAGCATTATTATAGGCCCGTGTGTCTTCTACTGTCCAACCCTCTGGACTTCGCTCAATCGCTTGACGTGAATACGAAGCGTAAGTTGCTTCGAACTGCGTCTGATACTCGCTAGGTTCGGCTGTATGTAAAGCGATCCAAAGAGAACTTGGAGAACTAGGAGACTCCTCAAAGATCACATTTAAGATCTCAAAAGTCCCGCACCCGGAGGGCGTCGGAGTCTTCTTGATCCACTTGTCAATAAACTTCTTGTATCTATTTCTATCCTTCATTTTCCTCATCCTCATCCGGCAACTTATCAAACACGCCGATACTCTCTAGGATCCGGGCCGCATTCCTTGACGTAGCGTTAAATACCTGGGCGACCTCGCGCCGGACCGTCCCATGCTCGGCCATCGATTCCATGATCATATGTTCCATTACCGTGGCGATCGCGACTTGATGGGCCGCCAATTCGATACCCTCGGGCGAGCGTAGAATTTTGCCTTTAGTCTCCCAAGACTCATTAGCAAACTCAGCGGCCTTGATCGTCTTAGCTTTAGTGTCCTTGTAAATTTGAGCGTACCTATCGGCCTTATTCTTCTCTAGGCCCATCAATTTAGCCAGGGCCTCAATGTCTGTAGGTTGGGTCATTTTTCACTCGTCAACGGGTGTGCCAAAAATAAATCGCCGACGCCTTTCTCAAATTTAGGGGGTCACGGGGTAATCGATATGTGAGGCGGAAG
>SPJV01000081.1 GCA_006844765.1 Alphaproteobacteria bacterium
ATAGACATTGCCCTGCGGTCTCTTGGACGCGAAGCCAAATCCGAATTGATGCCAGCTTGACCATCGCAAGATTATTTGCGGGCGAGCTTTTCAAATCGGGTTGCGACCCGGCGGAAATGTTTGATCCTGTTGGAGAACCGCTCGACCCTATTACCTTCTTTGTAAGGGGCTTTGCTGAAGCAATGACGTTTTTTGCGGTTAGCCCGGTCCGCAAGACCCAGAAAATACCGCTCAGCACTCTCCGGTCATCAACACGCGGAGCACTGCGTGGTTTGTTCGGAAGAAGAGATTCGAAAATGGACTATTCAAAATCCGTCAGATTTTAGCGACCACCCATGTTCAAGCTCCCACTGATTGGAATCTTGAATCACATCGTGGCGGTTCTGTGAATCCTGTTTATGGGAACATGACCTAGAAGGTCTCACGCTTGATCGGTCGTGGCCCTCTGCCCCAGTTGGCTAGACGCCCAACCGACTTAGATCGGCATGCGGAGAATTTCCTGATAGGCCTGAATAACGCGGTCCCGAACGGTGACCACGGTTGTTAGCGCTGCTTCGGCCTCTGCAATCGCGGTGACGACCTCTGTCGCACTAGCTCGGCCGGCTGCGGCTTCCATGGAGATTTTCTCTGCCGCCTTGTTGGATGCAACGGCATCTTCTGCCGTTGCCCGGATCATATCCATGAAGGAGCTTTTCGCGGCGGTTGCGTCCTCAGCGCCCGGCCTTGTGCCAGCGGGCACATTCTTTGCCGCTGCGATATAGGCTGCTGCTGCGTTTGACGGAGAAATCGCCATGATCTCGTTCCAAATCCGATTCTTCTATGATCGCGTGGATGTTCCTGCGACCGCTTAATCTTCCTACCTTAGCAGATTCAGCGTCTGACTGAACATATTTTTCGCATTTTCAATTACTTGAAGATTGGCCTGATAGCTTCTATTGGCTTCACGCATATCCATGGTCTCTACCAGCGTGTTCACATTTGGCAGTTTGTAGTAACCATCAGCATTGGCCGCAGGATGGGCCGGGTCGAAGCGGAGTTCAAAATCCCCCGCATCCTCACCAATTTCCCGAACTCGAACCCGGTCAGCAGAAAGTGCCCGGTCGAATTCATTGCGGAAGGTGATGGTCTTTCTGCGGTAAGGGTCCCCGCCGGCAACATTTGCTGTGGAGTCTGCGTTCGCGATATTCTCAGAGATAACCCGCAGGCGTTCACCCTGGGCGCGCATGCCTGATCCGGCGACCATTACGGCTGTCTTGAAGGGATCCATTGTCGTTTTCCTCTCTCTCAGAACCGGTTAGCGTGCACCGCGACCAAGCGCGATCTGATGGAAGTTCAGATATTTCTTATAGAGGCCGGTCATCATCTGATAATCGCCGGCGGTTTCATTGAGCTTCAACATTTGCTCTTCCAGAACAATTGCGTTCCCGGCTGGCGCGGTTTCATAAACCTTGCGGGTTTCACCGGTACGGAAACTGTCCTGTTCGCGCGGGCTTGATAAATGACTATCACTGGTCTTGGAGAGCGTCATCTGATGGGCATCGCGACGCAGGGTCTCGCGGAAGTCGATCTTCTCCAGATCACGTGCCGAGTAATTCGGCGTATCCGCGTTAGCGATGTTCTGGGAAATAACCCGCTGCCGCTGGGACAACCAGTTCATCTTTTCTTCGATCATCCCGAAAAGCGGGGTTCCGCCGACGGCCATCATCTTTCTCCTCTCTCATACTCACCGGACGTATCGGGCCTCCTACACCCACGACCAGCATCTCTCTCGCAATCGAATAAGCAAGCGTCGTGCCAGTTATATGAAATAGGGGGAGACCTGCCTTCATCGCCATGTTATCCTCGGGATATGGAACGCAGTCGTATCGATATCGCCGAAGATCTGGAGGATCGCCCCAAGTCGTCAAAGAACGGCAAGGAGGGTGAGGCCGAAAAGCAGGCGGTGGCGCTGACCTATAAGCCGGACAACCCGGATGCCGCGCCGGTTGTCGCAGCCTCCGGTAAGGGGTTCGTGGCGGATCGTATCCTTGAGCTTGCTGAAGCGGAAGGGGTGCCCGTCCGGCGTGATGCGGATCTGGTCGAGCTACTGTCGGCCACGGATATCGGGGATGAGATTCCCATCGAAGCCTTCATCGCCGTGGCGGAGGTTCTGCGCTACGTCTACAACCAGAATGGCGGCGGACCGCCGAAGTTCGACTAGCCCACCACTTGGCCGCTCGAGGTCAGGTCTATCCTTTATGCCAATCGCTGTTTTGTCGAATGAAGGGCGCGTATACAGGCGCGTCTGGTTTCAGACGTTTGGTATCATCGAAATCACTATCTGCATTATAGGCAATCGAAGGGCGTGCCTGCAGATCTGAAATCGTCGCCGTCCATTCATCAGAATAGATGTCCAGTGTGCTGCGGCCTCCCTCCTGACCTTCCATGAAGGCGACGCCACCGACGCCGTGGAAGATTTGCGGCTCCAACACGGTGTAGCCGAGATATCGGAAGGGGAATAGGATTGGCCACAGGATCAGTTTTGTATCGCCTTCACGTCCATTAAAGGCGCAGTTGTCCTCATTAGCGCCGGTTGTCACACAGGCAATCATACGCTTGCCGGCGCAGATACCGGCATCGTAGCGCATCTCACTTCGATACAGGCGGCCATAGACGAAAACCCGATCCATCCAGCCCTTCAGGATCGCCGGCGCTCCGAACCACCAGAGAGGGAAATGAACAACGAGCAGATCAGCTTCTTCCAAATGCCGCACTTCCGAGGCGACGTCTGCCGGTATTGTGCCATTATCCGCACTGAAACGCTGTTCAGTCTGCGTATGAAAGCTGTCCGGATCTTTCCGTGACGGATAGTGCTGCTGCCCCTCCCTGGGATCGAAATCCATCGCGTAGAGATCCGAAACGCTGCAGTCGTACCCGGCCGCTGCGAGAGCCTCTTTGGAAATGCCGAGAAGGCGCCCGTTGAAGGAGTTGGGTTCCGGATGGGCGAGAAGGATATGGGCTTTCATTTGGCGCTCGCAAACGTAAGAGGTTCAATAGACGACAGGACGATACTTCTATAGCAGGGCCCGACTGTTTTATGGTGTTCACCAAACATGAAAAAGGGAAGCAAGAAAAAGGGAAGCACAAAAAAGGGAAGCACGGGGCCTCCCTTTTTATGCGATATTCCCGATCTAGCGGCGTGTTTTTCGTGACCGCAGGAAGCCGAGGCGTTTCGACTTTTTCATCTCCTGGTTTTCCTGGTTCGCCTCTTTGAGGGCTTCCAGTTGGTAATGTGTCATGCCGGTAGCAATCATCATTGAATCTGCGAGAACTTGAAACATTTAATGTATCCTTGGTTTGTGTTCGATGAAAAGAATATAGTTTGAAACTCCCAAAATACCGAGCCATAAAGGATTTTAAAATGTAATTGGAGATTACATGTGGATTGGATGGGAATTCCCCCGCTGGCAAGCCTAAGGGCGTTTGAAGCAGCGGCGCGCAATCGCAGTTATTCGGTGGCGGCCCGGGAACTGAATGTCAGTCATGCAGCCGTTGCGCAGCAGGTTCGCGCGCTGGAGTCATTCTTGGGGCTTCGTTTGGCCGAGCGAGCGGGACGTGGGATTGCGCCGACGCTGGAAGGGGCCATGCTTGCAGAGCGTCTGACCCATGGTTTCGGGGAAGTCGC
This sequence comes from Alphaproteobacteria bacterium, assembly GCA_006844765.1. Classification (GTDB taxonomy): domain Bacteria; phylum Pseudomonadota; class Alphaproteobacteria; order UBA8366; family Aestuariispiraceae; genus SPJV01. Next base: position 3,665 of record SPJV01000081.1, read on the forward strand.
GGACGCCATCCGTGAGCTTGATATCCATAAAGCGAACCGCCCTATTCACATCACCATGACGCCGACCTTCGCGGCGAATTGGTTCATGCCGCATATGCAGTCCCTGAACGCAGCCCATCCGGACATTGAACTTTCGGTGAATCCGACTGCTCAGGTGATCGACTTCTTTTCTGCCGGCGTCGATGTTGCGGTACGCTATGGAACCGGCAACTGGGCAGGGCTTGAAAGCGAACTGTTGATGCCGTCGAACTTCGTTGTGATCGGCGCGCCATCGCTTGTCGGCGAGAATTGGCAGGGCAGTTTTGAAGATTTGTTCAAGTTTCACTGGCTGCAGGAATACGGCACGGCAGAGGTTGAGAACTGGATGAAGAATCAATGCGTGGAGCCGACATCGGATATCAGGATATCGAGCATGCCGGGGTTTATGGTTCTATCGGCCGTGCAAACCGGACAGGGAATCGCCACCACGGCCCGGGCCTTTGTTGCTGATGACATTGCAGCAGGCCGGTTGGTTGAGATGTATGTCGAGGAGGACGCCGGCGCTGGATATCACCTGGTGACCCGGCCTGGCCCCAAACGCCCAGCGCTTAAGACCTTCTTGGGTTGGTTGCGCCAAGCCGTGCGAGATACCGGATTTGAGGGAAGTACCGATTAGCCCCACAGCGCCGTCGGGCAGGGACGGATGATGCTGCCGTCGAAGGTGAGGCAAGGGTCGCGGTCGCCGGCCATCAGCAGGGGGCCGTCCAGGTCGATGACCTTCGCGCCCTGGCCGAGGACGGTTGCCGGCGCCATGGCGAGTGAGCCTGCCAGCATGCATCCCACCATGATTTCCATGCCGGCAGCCTCTGCTGCTGTCTTCAGTTTCAGAGCCTCGGTCAATCCGCCTGTCTTATCGAGCTTGATGTTGATCATCTCATATTTGCCGATCAACGCGTCCAGGCCATCCAATGCATGCGCGCTTTCGTCCGCGCAGAGGGGGATCGGATGCGGGACGTCCTTAAGCATGTCATCCGACGCCGCGGGTAGGGGCTGTTCGATCATTTCAACGCCCAGCGCCAACAGTTCCTTGGAATAGGGTTCGACCATCTCTGCGGTCCAGCCTTCGTTGGCATCGACGATCAGACGGGTTTGCGGGGCATTCTCCCGAACCGCAGCGACGCGGGGCATATCGCCTTCACCGGTCAGCTTCAGCTTCATCATCGGACGGTGGTTGTTGGCCTTGGCGGCGGCCCCCATATTCTCCGGCGTATCCAGACTCAGCGTGTATGCGGTGACTAGGGATTCTAGCGGTGCGTCCAGGCCGGCG
>SPJV01000078.1 GCA_006844765.1 Alphaproteobacteria bacterium
AACCGCCGTAGCATTGCTGATCGTTTTTGCCTCAATCAAGGCTGCAACGGATTATCATGGCCTGACTTATCTGATCATCGCCCATAGCGCCTTTTGCATTCCCTTCGCCTATCTGCCCATCCGCGCAAGGCTGGAAGGGATGGATCGGACATTGGAAACGGCAGCCGCCGATCTTTACGCCACCCCCTGGTTGGCGTTCCGGCGCGTGACCCTGCCATTGCTCTGGCCCGGGATTCTGGCCGGCGCGATGCTCGCCTTTATCATCTCGCTTGATGATGTCGTGATCACCGAATTCGTAAAATCTTCCGGTCAGGACACGCTGCCGACTTATATGCTCGGCCAATTGCGGCGCGTCATCACACCGGAGGTCAATGCGATATCTTCTGTCCTGCTGGGCATATCGGTCTTGGTCGTGACCCTTCTGTTCGCGATCAACAAGAAGTTCAAATAGGGTGGTGGAGCGTTAGTACTGTTTAAAAATCTAATTAAGAGCTGGGTTAAGTTGATAATCCAGGAACACAGGAAGGCTAGGAGAATACCCATGAAGAAAGGTTTGCTGGCGGCTGCAATTAGTGCGGCCCTGATGTTCAGCGGAGGCGCGGCATCCGCGTCTGGTGAGCTGAATTTCTTCAACTGGGGGAACTACACGAACCCCAAGCTGATCGAAAAATTCGAAGCCGAGACCGGTATCAAGGTCAATATCACCGGCTATGACGACAATGATTCCGCCTTGGCCAAAGTGAAGGCCGGCGGCCATGGCTTTGACATGGTGGTACCGTCCTCCAGCTATGTGCCGATCTGGGTCGGTGAAGGGCTGCTGCTGGAATCGCGTCCCGACCAAATGTCGAACTTCAAGCATGTCAAGCCGATCTGGCAGGATGTCGATTGGGATCCGAACCGTCACTACACCGTTCCGTGGCAGTGGGGCAGCGTCGGTGTCATGGTCGATACCGCAGTCTATGATGGCGATATCAACACCTCTGCCCTGATCTTCGATCCGCCGGAAGAGCTGATCGGCAAGATCAATGTCGCACCGGAAATGGGTGACGTCATGGGTACGGCTCTGCGTTATGTCGGCAGTGAGCCCTGCACGAATGACAAGGCAGCGCTGAAAAAAGCCCGCGATGTCCTGGTTGCTGCAAAGCCGAAATGGCTGTCCATGGAATATGGTGTCATTGAAAAAATCGCAGCCGGTGACCTCGCCGCTTCCCTCTACTGGAATGGTGCTGCGTTCCGGGCACGCCTGCAAAACCCGAATGTCCATTATGGATATCCGCGGGAGGGCTATTCGCTCTGGATGGACAGTGTTGCCATTCTCGCCGATGCCAAGAATGTCGAGAATGCGAAGAAGTTCCAGAACTTCATCATGCTGCCGGAAAATGCGGCGCTGATCTCTGAATTCGCCCGCTATGCGAATGGTATCGAAGGGTCAGAGGAATTCATGCCGGAAGACATGAAAACCGCACCTGAAGTGATCATTCCGGAAGAGTTCGTTGCAGCTGGTCAGTTTGTTCCGACCTGCTCGCCGGAAGTACAGAAACTCTACACGGCGATCTGGACTGAACTGCAGAAGTAAGTTTACCCCGCCATTATGGATCGGTGTCGGAAATGTCTTCGACACCGATCCAGCGGGTTCAAAGACAAAACCTAAAAAATCGGGCCAAAAGAGCCCTTTGTGGGGAAGAAACGAAATGCTTAGCGCCAATGCGACGGCGAGACGGGATAGGCCGCGCACAGCGCGCGAGCTGGGTATCATGCAAGGCTTTCCGCCCCCGCCCGAAAAATGCCCAACGATGGAGAACTGGGATCTTCCCCCCTTCAATCGCTGGTCCTTTCAGAACATCCGAAGCCTGTTCCCAAGCGTCGATGTGCAGCGTGCGGAGGCGGCACCGCCCCCACTGCCGCGAGCCGAACAGGACATAACCGGCATTGAGATCGACATGCCCGAGGGTCCTCGAAAGACCGTCGCGCGCATCTTAAGCGATACCTATACAGACGGCTTCCTCATCCTACGCAAAAATGCTGTCGTGGCTGAGCTCTATTTCAACGACATGAAACCGGCGACGCCGCATCTCTCCCAATCCGTTGCAAAATCCGTTGTCGGTGCCCTGATCGGTATTCTCCATGGCGAGGGTGTCTTGGATATAGAGGCCCCCTGCGGTGACCTCGTTCCGGAATTGCAGCGATGCGGCTATGCGGATGCAAGCCTCTCCCAAGTGTTGGACATGCAATCCGGCGTGCGCTTCACGGAAGATTACGGGCTTCCGGGATCCGATATGACACGGATCGACATCGCTTGTGGATGGCGCCCGCCGCGAAAGGGCGAGCCACGCTCAACCATCCGCGATGTCATCCTGACCCTCCCCAAAATCCGCGAACATGGGGAAGTGTTTCAATATCGATCCATCGAAACGGATGTGCTCGCCTGGGCCGCAGAGCGCGCGACGGGCCAGCCGCTCGCCCAGATGATTTCTGAGCGTATCTGGTCCCGGATCGGGGCAGAACGGGATGCGTTCTTTACCGTCGATACAGCCGGGACGGCGCTGGCCGATGGCGGTTTCAATGCGACGATGCGGGATTACGCCCGCTTCGCCATGATGATGGCCAATGGCGGTGTCGCCGATGGCGCACAGATCGTACCGGCTGACTGGGTTGCCTCGCTGCGCCATGGGGAAAGCGCAAAATTCGGCGAACCCTATACGGCGCTGTCCCCCAATGGTGCTTATCGCCGGCAATGGTGGGTCGCCGATGTGAACCGTGGGGATTTCATGGCGCGCGGCGTCTTCGGGCAGCTTCTCTACATTGATCAAGAAGCTGATTTCGTTGCGGTCAAACTATCCACTTGGCCCGACTATCTGGTCCCGGAATTCGGTGCCTTGGAGATGCGCATGATCAGAACTATCCGAGACGCGCTAACCTAACCGTCCTGGTCAGCCGTGTTGATCGCGTCGCGAAGCGCGGCCAGCAATTCCTCGGACAATGCACCATCTTGCCGGACGCCGGTACAGAGATCGATGCCTGCCGGTCGCACCTGTCGGATCGCGTCTGTGACGTTGTTCGGGCGAATGCCCCCGGCCAGGAAGACCGGGCATGGGACAGCTTCGACAATCGCGCGGCTTAGCCGCCAGTCATGCTGCTGCCCCGTGCCACCCAGGATTTTTGTCGGCGCGCTGGGCCGCCCGGAATCGAGAAGGATAACATCAACCTCCTGCGCAGACTTCTGAGCCAGCGCAATCGCAGATTCATCCTCCACATGAATAACCTGGATAATCCGTGGGGCGGACGCCATCTGGCGCAAGGCACGGTAGGTTCCAGGCTCAGGTTCATCGACAATCTGGACAGTGTTAACGCCGGTTTCCGCGACATGATCGCAGATACCCTCCACTGAGACCCGGCTGGTCAGAAGAACGCTCCAGACCTTATCGCCAACGAATTTCGCGATTTCGGCGATGGTTGCGTCTTCAATCACGCCGGGGCCGCTTGGCATAGGACCGACAAGGCCAATGGCGTTCGCGCCTGCATCCATCGCCATCTGAGCTTCTTCCAAGGACGCGATACAACAGACTTTGAGCATGGTCATTGTGGCGACTTCAATCGAGGTTATCCGGGCCGAAAGACTGTGGCAGCAGCGATCCAAATGCAAAGCTCTCCCGATGCCCCTCCGGTCCGCAAATGTGTATCCGTAAATCCGTCGCCGCAAACTCCCGGATACGCTGACGACAGCCTCCGCAAGGCGTGCATAGACCGTCGCCGCCGCCGGCCACGGCGATCTCTGTAATCCGGCGCCCTCCCGCAGCGATCATGGCGCCGATTGCGCTCGCCTCAGCGCATTGTCCCTGCGGGTAAGCGGCATTTTCTACATTTGCACCGATATGAAGGCGACCGACCTCATCCCGGATTGCGGCGCCGACATGAAACTTCGAATAGGGTGCATAGGCCCGTTCCCGAACCGCAATGGCAGCGTCAATCAGCTCGTTGTCTCTATCACTTGCGGTCAATGGCTATCGCTCCTTGATATAAGGCTCTCCAATGGCTTTGGGCGGAATAGCGCGCCCAAAAAAACCGGCCAATAGAATGACTGTTAGGATGTAAGGCAGCAACAGAATGATATCGACCGGAGCCGGCCCGATCAGCGGAATTTCTACGCCCTGTAGACGCGCGGACGCCGCCTCGAAGAAGCCGAACAGCATACAGGCGCCCATGGCAGGCCAGGGACGCCATTTACCGAAGATCATGGCGGCGAGCGCGATATAGCCTTTGCCCGCGCTCATCTCCCTCACAAAGCCGGCGCCATGCGCGGTGGACAGATAGGCGCCCGCGAGCCCGCAAAGAATGCCCGCGATAATCAAGGCGCGATACCGCACCCAGGCGACGGAAACCCCAGCCGCATCGACAGCAGCAGGTACTTCCCCCGTCGCGCGTAGGCGAAGGCCGAACCGTGTCCGATACAACAGCCAACCTAAGAAAGGCAGCAAGGGTATCAAGAGATAGATTAGGAGGTTATGGCCACTAATCAAATCAGCATAGAACGGCCCCAGGACCGGGACGACGGAAAGACTTTCCGCGAAGGGAAGCGTGATAGGGCCAAAACGTTCCCCCGGTCCCAGCAAGGGCGTCTGTCCGCCTTGGCGAAACAGGGCAATTGCGACCGTCACGGTCACGCCTGACGCCAGGATATTGACCGCCAGACCACTGACGATCTGGTTCCCGCGATGAGTGATACAGGCAAACCCATGGATCAGCGCCATCAGGACGGAAACGAACATGGCTGCGAGAAGGCCGACATAGACTGACCCCGTCAGACTTGATACCGCCGCTGCGGCAAAGGCCGCCCCCAACAGCTTTCCTTCCAGGGAGATATCGATCACGCCAGAGCGCTCAGCGAACAATCCCGCCATCGCACAGAAAATTAAAGGTGTCGCAAGCCGGACCGATGCATCGATGGTCAGAAGGAATTGGTGCAGGAACTCAATCATGACCTACCACCCTCCCCTTCAACGCGCGCTGGGAGCACAGCGGCCAAGAGACGCGCCAAAGGTCGGTTGATCATATAGACCAACGCGCCGGAGAACAGGATGATCAATCCCTGGATAACCAGGACCATTTCGCGCGTGATCGACTGGAACTCAAAATCAAGCTCCGCACCGCCTTGATAAATCGCGCCGAATAGCAGGCTGGCCATCACAATGCCGACCGGATGATTGCGCCCCATTAAGGCCACCGCGATCCCGGTAAATCCATAGCCAGCGGTGAAATTCATAACGATCTTGTGGTGCACACCCAGAATCTCATTCACCGACATCATGCCGGCCAACCCGCCCGAGATCGCCATGGTGAGTATGATCATATGCGGGATGCGAATACCGGCATAGGCGGCGGCGGGCTCACTATGACCGATCGCGCGCATGCGATAGCCGAGCTTGCTGCGCCAAATCAGGTACCACACGAACACACAAGCCAACAACGCCAATGGAAAGGAGAGATTGAGCGGTGAACCTGCAATCTCAATACCGATTAACGCCAACAGTTCTTGCATAGATAAAAGATGCGTAGACGCATCCATCACTTCAGATTCCGGTGACATCTGCCCGGCCCGCATCATCGGTCCCCCCAGAAGCGAGACCATCAAACCGGCGCCGATAAAATTAAACATGATCGTCGTGATAACGATATGGCTGCCGCGATAGGCTTGAAGGTAGGCCGGGATCAGGGCCCATGCGGCGCCAAACAGGGCCGCGCCGACAATGGCGAGAGGGATGACAACCACACCCGGCAAGACTCCTCCTAGAGCCAGTCCGACAAGGCCGGCCCCGAGCCCACCGATATAGGCTTGCCCCTCGCCACCGATATTAAACAACATCACCTGATAGGCGACGGTGACAGCAAGCCCGGTGAAGATGAAATTGGTCGCGTAATATAAGGTATAGCCAAGGCTGCCAGGATAAACGAAAGCCCCTTTCAGCATGACCCCCAGGGCCTTGATCGGGTCTTCCCCCAACATCGCGATGACCGCCCCGGATACGAGCAAGGCCAAGGTGAGATTGATCACCGGCACGAGCCCAATTTCAGCCCAACGTGGAAGTGGAGGCGTACTCACGGGCGTGCCTCCGATCCTGGATCGATACCAGCCATCATCAGACCGATCCTGTTCGGGTCTGCTTCATCGCGTCCGGCTTCCCCGACAATCTGCCCATCATTCATGACCAGGATGCGATCCGACAGGGCCAGGATCTCGTCCAGCTCTACCGATACCAAAAGGATCGCGCAGCCAGCATCCCGCATGGCGATCAGTTGGGAATGAATAAACTCAATTGCCCCAATATCGACGCCCCGTGTCGGTTGCCCGACCAGCAGAACCTTCGGGGATGCCGCCAGTTCACGCGCGACCACGATTTTCTGTTGATTGCCACCGGAAAACCCGCCCGCCCTTAACTCAGGTGAAGGGGGGCGCACATCGAAATCGACCATCATCTTTTGGCAGCGATCCCGGATACGGGCTTGATCCAGAAAGATGCGGTCACCCGCGTTCGGTCCGTCCTGATATCCCAGGATCGCACATTCCGCCGCGCTAAAGTTAAGGACAAGACCGCGCTGTTGCCTGTCCTCGGGTATATGGGCAATGCCCAACTGCCGCAAAAACGACGGGTCCGCCTGACGACCCGCTGTGAACACATCCTCGCCAAAAGTTATTTCGCCGATCTGCAGGGGGGCAATTCCAGACAGTATATCCAGAAGCTCCGACTGCCCATTGCCTGACACACCCGCGATCCCCAGGATTTCCCCCGCCCGAACATCGAAGGAAATATCCTTCAACCGCATGGCCCCAGCCTCATCCTGGTAACCGAGGTCACGCACAGACAGGACAGAGGCACCCGGTTGTCTTTCCGTCGTCTCCGCAGAGAACAGGACGTCGCGGCCCACCATCAACCGGGCGAGTTCTTCACGATCCGTCTTGGCGGTCTTAAGGCTCCGCACCACTTCGCCATGCCGCATCACGGCAACCTGATCCGTGGCCGCCATGATCTCGCGCAGCTTGTGGGTGATCAAAAGAACCGTGACCCCATTCCCACTCAGAACCCGGACAACATCGAACAATCGATCCGCTTCCTGTGGCGTCAGGACACCCGTGGGCTCATCCAGAATAAGAATACGCGCGCCCCGATAGAGGGCTTTTAGAATCTCAACACGCTGCTGCAGCCCAACGGGAAGGTCTCCGACCAGGGCATCCGGATCAATTTCCAACCCATAGGTCTCTGCAAGATCTGTCAGTCGGGCCCGGGCTGCCATCTCCGCCGGGGCCAAAAGGCCTGATCCCTCCGCCCCCATCATGATGTTTTCAAGCACCGTGAAAGTGGGCACCAGCATGAAATGCTGATGCACCATTCCGATGCCATGGTCGATCGCCACACTGGTTTTATCGATCCGGACCGGCGCGCCATCGATCAGGATCTCTCCTGAATCGGCTGTGTAGAATCCATATAGGATACTGACCAGCGTCGACTTCCCGGCGCCGTTTTCCCCAATGATCCCTGTCACAGAACCACGTTCAACGACAAGATCGATATCCCGGTTGGCATGAACCCGGCCAAATCGCTTATTGATGCGCCGAAGTTCAATGGCCGGCGGCTGTTTATCGCCGCCGGCATCCACCATATTCACGATTTCATCCTACCCGCTGCTTCTTACATAGGGCAGTTGGAATCATCTTCGTAGTTATGAACCTTGACCTTGCCGGACAAGATATCTGCCTTAGCCGCTTCGACCGCCGCTTTGACGCCCCCTTCGACCAGCGCGGCATTGTGTTCATCAACCGCCCAGTCGATACCCCCTTCAGCGATGCCCAAGGAACGAACACCCGTCGCGAAGCTGCCCTTATAGGCATCCATGAAGGTTTCATAGGCCGCGACGTCCACACGCTTCAACATGGAGGTCAGAACTGACCCCGGGGCGAGGTGATTCTGGTTTGAATCCACGCCAATTGCCAATTTGCCGCTATCAGCCGCCGCGCGGATAACGCCGAGCCCGGTACCGCCCGCTGCTTGATAAATAACATCCGCGCCGCGATCGATCTGGCTGACCGTCAGCTCGGCCCCTTTGACCGGATCATTCCAAGCCGCCGGAGTCGTCCCGGTCATATTCTGAAGGACTTCAACATCGCCGGAGACCGATTTCGCCCCTTGGACGTAGCCACAGGCAAACTTTCGGATCAGGGGAATATCCATCCCGCCGACAAAGCCAACCGTGCCGGACTCGCTCTTCTTCGCGGCGGCAACGCCAACCAGATAGCTGCCTTCATGTTCGCGGAAGGCATATTGCCGAAGATTGGGCTGGTCGAGCCAGGAAACATCGATGATCGAGAACTTAACGTCAGGATTGGCACCCGCCACTTCATTGATCGCATCCGCTTGCGCAAAGCCGACACCCAGTAGAACCGTGGCACCACGTTGGACCATCCGCTGCATCGCCTGACTGCGCTGCGACGGGTTCGTTACTTCGAACTCCATCACTTCGATGCCGGTTTCTTCAGTGAATTTCTGGACGCCGTTCCAAACCCCTTCGTTGAAGGATTTATCGAATTTACCGCCCATGTCATAGACAACAGCTGGCTTAAAATCCGCCGCCTGTGCACTACCGACCGCAGCAACCATCAGCGCTGCTGCAAAGAATTTGAACAGTCTCATCATATATCCCCTTATCCCTGTGTTTTGGCTGCCCCGGATATCGTTTGTTCTTTATCCCCGAGGTCACGTATCAATCCGGCCCCGTCTTCAACCATTGAAAACCCGTCACGTTCTCTAGGTCTTCAGCCCAATTTCCCGCAGCCGCTCCTTCAAATAGTCATCTGCGGTGTAGTTTGCGTCAAGACGTACCTCTGGTCGCGGATGCAGGAACATCGGCATGGAATAGCGCGAAACATTGAATTCGAGTGGCGGATTAACCACCCGATGCGTTGTTGAAGGGAAGTATCCGCCTGAGGCCATGTTCAACATGTCCCCGACATTGATCGCGATCATATTCGTTGCGCAGGGCACCTCATGCCAGCGCCCAGCGGCATCGCGCGCCTGCAGTCCGGGCGCACTGCCGGACACCAGCAGCGTTATAAGATTAATATCCTCATGCGCTGCGGCGCGGACAGCACCCGGCTCCGCCGCATCCACATCAAGGCGCGGGTAATGCAGAACGCGCAGCAGGTTCATCTCGCTGCCGGTCAGCATCTCCGCCAAGGGCTCCGAATAGCGGGCCCGGATTTCCGGTGGACTATAGGTGTCGATCCAGCCGAGGATGGTGCGTCCAAGCGCGACCAATCGGTCATAGAGATCACTTGTTTGCGGGGCGAGGTCATCTGGAACCCGACCTGTTGGATAGACGTGATAGAATTCTTTCAGATCTTTTGCCGTAACCCCCTTGGCATTCTCGGATCGGAACGGGAAATATCCATCCTGTTTTTCCGGATCGACCAGATAGTCATGCTTTCTCTCGGACCCAAAGAAATCGCGCCAACCAGCGTAGGCTGCCTCAATACCTTCAACCGGTATTGGATGATTGATGATACAGGCGAAACCGGTCTCCCGAAGGCTCCGCACCAGTTTTTCCGGCGCATCCCTGTCTGTCAGATCAACCGTCAGCAGATCAAAATTATCACTCATGCCGCATACTCAGCCAAAAAAGCATTCACTTCCTCCACATTCGGGATCGCATCAGCCGCTCCGGGGCGCGAGACCTGCAAGGCTGCCGCAGCGGAGGCCTGGCGCAACGCCGTAGCCGGCGCCTCCCCCCGGTCAATTGAGGCAAGGAAATAGCCAAGGAAGGTATCCCCGGCCCCGGTCGTATCAACCGCGTCCACCTTGAATGCCGGAACATGGGTTTCCTGACCATTGCCATCCACCCTGTTGAGGCTCGCCGTCGCGCCCTTGGTGCCACGTGTCACGATCAGGCCTGGCACGGGGATATCCGCCTCCTGACCGCCGAAATGGGCCGCAAGCGCCGCTGCTTCCAGCTCGTTCACCACGATCAAGTCGACCAGCGACAGCAAGGGCATCGCCAGTTCCTCAATGAACGGGGCAGCGCTGTAGCAAATCCGGACACCTTTGGAGCGCGCGGTTTCAACAATATACTGGGTCAGATTTGTCTCATTCTGCAGTAATACCCAATCGCCCGAAGCCACGGTCGACACGGCTGTTTGAACCTGCGCTTCGGTCAACGCGTGGTTCGCGCCAGAATGAACCAGGATGTAGTTCTCCCCCGCATCATCGACCGGGATCACCGCATGCCCGGTCGGAAGGTTAACAGTCTCTATGCCAGAAACATCCACACCGGCCTGGGAGAGCATTTCAACAGTCCACGCGCCATCCGACCCGACCGCACCAATATGCCGAACTGTTGCGCCCGCCGCTGCCAGCGCTGTTGATTGGTTCGCGCCCTTCCCACCAAGCCCCCGAAGATGTTCGTCCACCAACAAGGTTTCGCCTGGTTGGGGAAAAGCCGGGACACGATAGAAGTTATCAATATTGATGCTGCCGAAATTGGTAATTGCCATGCGTAAAGAAACCCCTGAAAGCGACGCGGCCACACTATTCAAACCACACTGTTTGAAACAGATGATTGAGTTATTGTTGCCACTACTACAGCTGTATTTGCAGTTCAACACCAGCGATCATATCTTAACTAGACCACAGAAACGGAAGAGCAATCATTGACCGACAAACCGACGCTTCAACAAAATCATCCGCGCGAGATCCCCCTGATCGACCTGCGCGAGACCAGTCCGGGAGCCGCCGCTAGAGCATATGCAGATAGCGTTAACGGACTTCTTGTCGCCGGCAAGAAAATGATGACACCGTTCTTGATCGGGCTGATGGACCGTCGCTCTGAACGCTGGGCCCGAAGGATTGGCAATCCCTATGCGGATGAAGTGGAAGAAGTCGCCGCTTCCTTTTCTCGTGGGATCTGGTTCATGAATTTCTGTTATGAGTGGGGCTGCACCACAGGTGTTGCGGAAGACGGCAGCGGCGGTGTTACGATGCGCCGAACGCTTGATTGGCCCTTCAACGGATTGGGACAGGAACTGGCGGTTCTCCATCAAGCCGGCCCGGCAGGGGAGTTCTATAACATCGGTTGGCCCGGCTTTGTCGGCGTTGTGACCGGCATGGCCCCGGGCCGCTTTGCCATCGCCATCAACCAAGCGCCGATTCGAAGCCGAGGCCCTTGGCCGGTTGCGATTGATTGGTTGTTGGAACGCATTGAAGTCGGGGGCCGCAGCGCGTTGCCGCCGGTTCATCTGGCCCGCAAAGTACTGGAGGAATGCCCGGATTTCGAAAGCGCTGCGGAGATGATCCAGAAGACCGAAACGGCCTTGCCCGCGTTCTTCTCAATTGCCGGGACGAAACCTGGGGACGGCTGCGTCATTGAGCATCTGAGCGATCAGGCCCATCGTCATCCGATGCCGACGGCTGTTGCGAATGATTGGCTGAGCGATGGGCTATCCGGCAAACCTCGTGGTAAGGAAAATGTCGGGCGCCGCCGACAGATGATATCCTTTGGTGAGAAGGTTGCTGCGGAGAAAGTGAATGGTTCGGTTTTCGATTGGCTGCAAGAGCCCGTCTTGAACCGCGATACCCGACTCGCCGCGGTTATGAATGCATCACGCGGCAGTCTTGCACTCCGGGGATATGAAAAGACCGGCCCGGCAACACAGGACTTTATCCTGTAGTCGAAACCTTGGGCCTAGGCGCACACTAGCCGCAGCGGGACCATCCACATTCCGTGCAGCTATCACACCCTTCCTGCCGTTCCAACGAAAGCTGTCCACATCGCGGGCATGGTCGCCCTCGAGGACGACTGCCGAGAACAGCGGCCTTGGTCTGGCCCTCTTCTTCCTTTGGCGCCTGTCCCAGTGATGCTTTTTCGCCCAGCTCCAGAAACCCGATCTCGATCAGATGCCGTTCGATCACCCCACCGATGGCCGCCAGGAGCGACGGGATATATTTCCCATCCATCCAGGACCCACCGCGCGGATCAAAAACCGCCTTGAGCTCCTCCACGACGAAGCTCACATCACCACCACGGCGGAACACCGCACTGATCATACGGGTCAGCGCCACAGTCCAGGCGTAGTGCTCCATATTCTTGGAATTTATGAAGACCTCAAAGGGCCGGCGCCGCTCCCCATCCATCACGTCATTCAGCGTGATATAGATCGCGTGATCACTCTCCGGCCATTTCAGCTTATAAGTCCGCCCTTCCAACGCGCCCGGACGCTCCAACGGCTGCGCCATATAGATCACATCCCCGTCGGAAGGCGACACGAGCGGCTCTGCCGTTTTCGACTGTGGAGAGCCGGATTCCGCAACACTCAGAACAGAGCCAGTGATTGCGTTGGGACGATAGGTCGTGCAGCCCTTGCACCCCATCGCATAGGCCTTGGCGTAGACATCCTTGAAACGCTCAAAGGTGATTTCCTCCGGCAAATTGACCGTCTTGGAAATCGCGCTGTCTATATAGCGTTGGGCCGCTGCCTGGATCGCCAAATGATCTTCCGGTGCCAAGGTAGCGGTGTCGACGAAGTAATCCGGTAATGCGGCTTCTTCGCCAAATTTGTCCCTATAAAGCGCATAGGCGGGATCAAGAAGTTCCGAGGTTTCCCGGGTGCCATCGGCTTGCAGGATGCTGCGTTCCTGACGAAAGGCGAAAACCGGTTCAATGCCCGACGATACATTCCCGGCAAAGAGTGAAATCGTGCCGGTAGGGGCAATTGAGGTCAGTAAGGCGTTGCGAATGCCGGTCTTCGCGATCTTGTCCCGCATTTCATCAGGCAAAGCCCGAACCTGCTCCGCCTCCAGATAGGGCTCCGCATCGAAAAGAGGGAACGCGCCCTTCTCCTCTGCCAGATGAACCGACGCATCATACGACGCTTCACGAACCGTCCTAAGGATCGCTTCGGTCAGCTCGACAGAATCCTTCGAACCATATCGAATACCCAACATTAAGAATACATCGGCTAGCCCAGTGATGCCGAGCCCGATGCGGCGCTTGGCTTGAGCTTCCGCCCGTTGCGCATCCAGCGCAAAACGGGAGGCGTCAATCGCATTGTCCATCATGCGAACCGCGACGGTAACAAGATCACGCAATGCCTCTTCATCCAGCCGCGCCGTCGCCGAAAACGGCGCTTCCACGAGGCGCGAAAGATTGATGCTTCCCAGAAGGCAGGCCCCATAAGGCGGAAGTGGTTGTTCTCCGCAGGGGTTGGTCGCCGAAATCGTTTCACAATAAGCGAGGTTGTTACGGGCATTTATCCGGTCGATGAAGATCACACCGGGCTCCGCCGCCTCATAGGTCGCGCGCATGATACGGTCCCATAAAGCGCGCGCCCGCACCGTTCGCGTCGGTTGACCGTCAAAGATGAGATCCCAGTCCTCATCCCCGTCGACCGCATCCATAAAGGCATCTGTCACCAATACAGAGAGATTGAAATTCGCAAGTCGCCTTGTTTCCCGCTTGGCCTCAACAAACTCTTCAATGTCAGGATGGTCGCAACGAAGTGTCGCCATCATCGCCCCACGGCGGGCGCCGGCACTCATGATCGTGCGGCACATCGCATCCCAAACTTCCATAAACGACACCGGCCCGGAGGCATCGGAACCGACCCCTTTTACCGCAGCACCGCGTGGTCTGATGGTCGAGAAATCATAACCGATCCCCCCGCCTTGCTGTAGGGTGAGTGCGGCCTCCCGCAAATGGGTGAAAATCCCATCCATCGTATCCGGCACTGTGCCCATAACGAAGCAGTTGAACAGCGTGACATCACGTTCCGACCCTGCACCCGCCAGAATTCGGCCGGCCGGAATGAACTTGTAATCCCGCAAGGCGTCCAGGAACCGTGGCTGCCAGAGTTCCGGCTCTTTTTCCACACCGGCAAGAGCATCCGCAACCCGTGACCAGGTTTCTTCAACTGACTTATCCACAGGCGTGCCGTCCGGTTCTTTCAACCGGTATTTCATGTCCCAAACTCGCCGCGCCATTGCGTCGTTCACGGATGGATCCTTCCCAGCAAGCATTTGAATTCGCTTGTTAACAAAATCTGAGAAATGCACGTATCAAACTAAGTAACGATATTTTCACGTCTTTTTTAGCATATATGGCAATTCGACAAAACAACTATCGGAAACCGAGAAACCAGCAACTGCCATGCTGTAACCCGCTATAAACAAGGCACTCTTAAGAAAAAGAGGGGGAGAGAACAGCACCCCGGACATCAGGTGCCTTGTTCCCATCCACCGAGTTATCCACACCCGCACCCGTCATTCCCGGGCTATTTGTTTTGGTCAATCTCTCCGCAGGCTTTTTCAATACGCGCTTCCAGAACCCGCAGAAATTCAGACCGCGTCATGCCGGGTTCGATCGGCTTCAATACGCGAACTGTTATAATCCCTGGCTTCTTCATAAAGCTGTTGCGCGGCCAAAACTTCCCAGAATCCAGTGCAATCGGGACCACAGGCACATTTACACCCCGATAGAGTGCCGCAATACCCGGTTGATAGGGCGCCTTGACCCCTAGTTTAACACGGGTCCCTTGCGGATAGATGACAACAGTCCGCCCTTCTTCAATCCGATGTTGGACATCGGCGATCATCCCGCGGAGCGCCTTAGAGCCGGCAGCGCGATCAACGGAAATTTGCTTCGACTTGATCAAATAGGTCCCGAAAACTGGTATTTGCGTCAGTTCTTTCTTGAGCACAAAGGCCGGATCCGCGAGAAATTCATAGGAAACCAGTGTTTCCCAGGCCGATTGATGCTTGCAGGCAACAAGCGCTGCCCCTTCCGGCAAAGCCGCCCCCTCTTCCACCTCAATTCGATAGTCAATCCGAAGAATATACCGGATCAGGTTCGCCGAGAGTCGCGCCCACCAGCGGTAAAATATCCTCGCGTTATCACTCGACAGCAACAATGTCGGCAGCATCAAGAAACTCAGTATGAACACCGACCCATAAAATGCAGCCGCATAGACGCAAGAGCGGACTAAATTCACGATGTTTCTCCCAAGCCATCGACCAGATTACCAAACCATATCACCGAATCCCAAAGCGCAATCCGGACGCTGGCCAACAGGAATTTTGAATATTCTGCCGACAACAGGGCCGTTGTACCTGGGAAGACATACCAACGGTCCAGTTTTACCCGCTCCGGAAAAACCGGGTGAACAAGAACGTCGATCCCCGGCAGGGTTGCCTTCAACTCTGTTAAAGCCCGCGGCATGTGGTAGGCAGCGGTGACCAAACGAAGGCTCCGGATATCTTGTCCCTCGAGCCACGCTGCCGTTTCAGCGGCATTGCCATGAGTGTCCTCAGCATCCCTACCAAGCTCGACACAGCACTCAAACACGGCCGGGTCTTTCGCAGCAAAACCGGCGAGCTCTCGCGCCTCAACCCCACGATGCACACCGGACACAAAAAGCCGCTTTGACAGGCCTGCCTCCAACAAGGCAATCCCCGTTTCCAGCCGCAGCGTTCCCCCTGTCAGAACGACAATAGCGTCTGTCTTCTGCGTCGGTTGATCGGGGCCGGCAGGCAGCGATTCCGCGAATATCGGCAGCCCGATGATCCAAGCGATCACAGAAAGAACCGCCAGGATACTGACAAAGCGCCGTTTGCGCCCTTTTCGATGTACCGGTTTCGCCATGATATGCCCTGCTGCTTAATCCATGCGCGTTAAACCATTCGAACAAGCGCGTTAACGACTGTGCGCCGCGCTGTCAGAACGGCGATTACAATCAAAGCCATCGGCACCGTCATGACCCAAAGCCAAGCCATCGGCTCCAAGACCAGGGCACCAGGAAGGACAGCTCCGGTAGCCGCCGCACCATGCCCCAACAACACCACAGTCCCTGCCGCCATCCCAGTTCCAGCGATGCCACCCTTTATCGCAGCGAAAAGGGTCTGTCCCTGGAACTGAGCCGCAATATAGCGGTCATGGGCACCAATCAAGTGTAAGAGTTCAATACTCTCCCGATGCGCCAGAAGCCCACCGCGCGTTGCGAAAATCACCATAACAACAGCCGCGAGTGCGACAACAGCAACGACGGCCAAAGCGGCCAGTTGCAGGGCCGCCATAAAATCCGTCAGCCGTTCGCGCCAGAGCCCATGATCATCGATGGTTATTCCGGGCGCCAAGGCTTCCAGCCGCCGCCCCAAATCCGCCAGATCGACATCTTCCCCCGCTTCCAGGGTAACCGCGATCAATCGGGGTAGGGGCAGGTCTCTCGGATCTGCGCCCGCCCCTAACCAAGGCTTCAACAAGGCCCGCATTTCATCCAGCGGCAACAGCGTTGCCGACGCAACACCCGGTGTTCGGCGAACAGCCGCAAGGGCTTCCTTCTGCAGTGCCTCAAACCCTGCTTCATCATCATAAGCGGCTGGCGGCGGAATCTGGATGGTGAGCGTTCCGGTCAGTCCGGCACTCCACCGATCAGAAAAAGCCGCCAGCACCAGGGCTCCGGACAAAGCCAATGCCGCAATGAAGGCCATGAAGCCAATAATCCACGGCAACAGCCGCGATGCCGGATCATTTCCAAGCGGGATATCACCGCGCCGCTTAGCCATGCCGCCCCCCCTCTCCAGGAGCATCCGGATAGATCGGATCCGAGAACCGACGTGAGTCAGGCGGTGGTGGCGCGCGATCCCGAAGCGGAACGATCGGGCGCAAAGGGGACGGGACCAACTGTCCATCTTCCAAATGCAACACGGGGTGCCGGAACCGGCGAATAAGGCTTTCATTGTGGGTCGCAATCAACACTGTCGTCCCCTGGCGGTTCAACTCCTCAAACAGGAACAACAGGCGGACGGCCAAAGCGTCATCAACGTTCCCCGTCGGCTCATCCGCAACCAGCAATTTGGGGCGACTGATAACCGCACGGGCAATCGCCGCGCGCTGCTTCTGCCCACCGGACAGCGTTGCCGGGCGCGCATTCGCCTGATCCGCAAGCCCGACCCAATTCAACAATTCACTGACATATTTCTTTATGACCCCACTGCCGGCGCCATTGATCTTCAACGGCAGCGCCACATTCTCAAAGCAAGTCAGGTGGCTCATCAGCCGGAAATCCTGGAACACGACGCCAATCTTGCGCCGCAGCTCCGGCAACCTGTTCCGCGGAATGGTTGCGATATCTTCGTCCAGGATCGTAATCAGCCCACGGCTCGGGCGGTGGGCGAGATACATGAGCCGCAAAAGAGACGACTTTCCCGCCCCGCTGGCCCCGGTCAGAAAATGGAAAGATCCCGGCTTCAGCTCAAATGAAATGTCGCGCAGAACTTCCGGTCCCGCGCCATAGCGCATGCCGACATTTTCAAAACGAATCAAACGCGCACTCCCTTCTCGCCACCCACCACAGTTCGCCTTACAAGAAGCCCAAGGATCGCATGGATTTCAGTGCCGCGCAAAACACCCGATGCTGGTTTTCAGCCTCGCAGCGCATTTCGCAAAAACCGGCTGAAAACCGCTGGCCTTTTCAATCGAATCGCGACACATTCCAAGCAGTTTAGGTGCGACTGTGGCGTTTCAATGCTATTTAAGTGATTGAAGCGGCCTATGGTAGCCCTTTGCGATGGTCTTAATTCAGTCTTTGTACTCTACTCGTTACCCGCAAGGGCGAAGCCGGACAAGCGATGATCCTTACCTGTCCCAACTGTGCAACAAAATTCAAGGTCAAAGCTGGCGCCATTCCGCCTGCAGGCCGCAAGGTGAAGTGCAAGAGCTGCGCGCATGTTTGGCATGCCATGCCGGAAGGTGATGATGGCGCCGTTGCCGCCCCCGCTGCGCAGCCTGCCCCTCAGCCAGCGCCCGCACCACCGCCACCGCCGCCGCCTCCAGCGGCAGAACCAGAGCCCGCACCAGCACCGGCCCCGCCGCCGATATCTGACGATGCGGATACATTCGCGGCCCCGCCGCCGCCAGTTCCGCAGGAACCTGGCCCGGAACCGGATATGGATGGTCCACCATTGGCCGCACCACCTTCCATGGATGCGCCCCCGATTCCGACAGAAGCCCAAATCAATGCGGCTCAACGCAAGCCGAGCGGCAAGCGGCGCTCTCCCATTATCGCTTGGATTGTGCTGCTGGTAATCATCACAAGCGCGACATTCGCAGCGTTCACATTCTCGCGGGATATCGTGCGCGCCTACCCACCAGCCAATAAAATCTTCTCCATGGTTGGATTCCCGGTCGACCTGGTCGGATTCGGACTGACAATCCATGACCCGGAATGGATGAAAGTTGCCGGGAGCAAGTCCCTTCGAATCTACGGTGATATCGAAAATACGATAGATGAGAAGGTCAAACTGCCGTTACTGCGCGGGGTTATCAATGATTCCGCCGGTGTTGAGATTCAGACCTGGTTCTTTGAGGCACCGCAATCGGAGATTCTTCCGGGAGAGCGGGTAGAGTTTGAAACCATCGTTGAACCGAAAACCGGCGGCGCCGGGCTCGTCATCACCTTCGCCACTGCAGAGGAAGCCGCAAAAATGGATGGCGGGATGATGAGCGATGAGATGATGCATGACGAGGGGACCCATGATGGTGACTCTCATTCCGGTGATTCCCATTCCGGTGATTCCCATTCCGGCGACTCCCATAGTGATGCATCCCACAATTAACCGCTGACCTGCCGAGGATTTGCCGCTAAGCTCCCCCTCCAGGGACAAAGGACACGCTGGAATACCAGTGGCCATAACGGATGGGGCTTAGATTTTCCGATGAATTGGACCGAAAACGATACCGACACCGGACGTATTGCATCGCCGTCCGGCGACATTGACCACACCAGCGCGGACGCTTTCAAACAAAAGCTCTTGCCGGCTCTCAGTGATGTTCCGAACAACAGATTTGTGCTGGATCTAAGTGCTGTCGCCTATATGTCGAGTGTTGGCCTGCGCGTCATCATGCTCGCTGTAAAACAGGCCAAAGCGGATGGGGTTAAGCTCGCGGTTTGCGGCTTGAATGAGACACTGGCAGAAATTTTCCAGATCACCCGCTTTGACAAAATCATCGCCATCCACCCGGATGCCGATGCAGCTCTGACGGCGGAATAGTATCATGAAAACCAAGATTTGGGGTTGCCGTGGCTCGCTGCCGACCGCGATAGAAGCCACTTCGGTTAAAACAAAGGTCTTTGATGCCCTGAAGGCGGCGAATGGCCGGAACTTCGCCGATGACACTGCGATTGAAGACTTTATGGGCACAGAGTTGGATTTCCCAACCGCCGGTACCTATGGCGGCAACTCATCCTGCGTGGAAATCAATACAGATGCTGAAGAATTCATGGTCTGCGATATGGGCTCCGGCCTTCGCGGCTTTGGGATCGACAGTCTGGGCCGCGTCGCCGCCGGTCACGAGCGCATCTATAACATCTTTTTAAGCCACCCCCATTGGGACCACATCATGGGGTTTCCCTTTTTCGTGCCGGCTTTTGATCCAAGAAACACTATTCGTATTTACGGTGGGCACGATGATATCGAATGGGTGTTGCGCCGACAGCAGCAAGACCCCTGTTTCCCGGTCCCTCTGGATTTCATGGGGGCAAAGCGGGAATTCATCCATATGGAGCCGGGCACCGACTATGAGGTTGCCGGGCACAAGGTCAGTCTGGTCGAGCAATACCACCACGGCACCTCTTACGGCTATCGCTTTGAGAAGGATGGTAAAACCGCCGTCTATTCCACCGACAGCGAGCATAAGCTGGAGGAGATGGATAAGGAGCAACGCTTTGTCGATTTCTTCGATCAGGCGGATGTGGTGATTTTTGACACGATGTATTCCTTGGCTGACGCGATCTCTGTGAAAGAGGATTGGGGACATTCATCAAACGCCGTCGCTGTCGATCTATGCCACCTGGCAAAGGTGAAGCGGCTCTGCATGTTTCATCACGAGCCCGTCTATGACGACCGGACAATCTTCGAACTTCACAATGAAACAATCCGCTATGAAGAGCTGATGCGCCTGGATGATACAGCGCCTCTCGAAGTGCTTTGCGCTTATGATGGTATGGAGATCGACCTCTGAGCGCACAACAGGCACAGTCCGACGACACATCCAATATGACGCAACTCCCCGACACGGCCGTGCGGCGTGCCCGCCTGATCGGGATTGCTGCACTGATCGCCGTGGCTGCCTTATCCTCGCTTGGGCAGAACCGGGACGGCGGGCCCTTTGCGACTTTCGTGTTCGATCTCTACCAACTCCTGGCGCCCCGCGATCTTGTGAACCATCATGTCCGGATTGTCTCGATCGACGAGGCGTCGATTGCGGAGGTTGGCCCCTGGCCCTGGCCGCGTCACTATCTTGCCGCGATGGTTGAAGCCGCCCATCGCCACGGCGCAACGGCTATCGGATTCGATATGGTCTTCCCGGAGGCCGACCGGCATGGCGCGACCCGCCTGCAGCAGATCTATGGACATTTGCCGGACGAGATCACGCAACATCTGGCGAAACTGCCCGAGCCCGATCACTACTTCGCCCATCACCTGTCGCGGGCCGGCAGTGTCATGGGTCGGATCGGAACCGCGGCGGAAGGCAATGTTGAAGCGCCAGAGTCACTGCCGCTTAACGCCTGGATCGAAGGATCGCCGGAGGGACTGCGGCATTATGAGGGAGCCGTCGCCAATATTGAAGCGCTAGACAGTGTCGCCAAAGGCCATGGACTACTGAATGGCGCGCCCGATCCTGACGGCATCGTGCGCCGGGTGCCGCTGATGGGCAGTATTGCCGGGGAGCTCACGCCGGGCTTTGCGCTGGAACTGTTGAGGGTCTCTGAAGACATCGAAGATATCGAGCGGCTTTCAGGTGGTCGTGAAATCCGCATGGGCCCCTACACAATCCGCACGGATGATGACGCCGATATGCGTCTGCACTTCGCGCCATTCACGGTCGATGATCATATTTCTGCAAGCGATTTACTGAATGATCGGGTAGACTCGGATGCCCTTTCCGGGCGGATAGTCATCGTCGCAGCAGGTGCTGTCGGCCTGGGCGATGTCGTAGCCACCCCGCAGGATGGGGAAGTCTTCGGTGTCGATCTCCATGCTCAAGCAATCTCTGCGATCAAGGAAGGGACGTGGTTGGAACGACCGGTCTGGGGTTTGACCGTAGAGTGGCTGTTGTTTGCAGCCCTGGGCCTTGCCGCCTTACTTACCGTCCCGGCCCTGCGCTTTGGGTTGTCAGGACCAATCGTCATTGGTGTTAGTTTCCTAGTCGTCGCTATATCCTGGCTGTTATTTCATGAAGCTCGGCTGCTGGTTGATCCGGCCCAACCGCTCCTGGGATTGGGCAGCGCCTCACTTGCCCTATATACGACCATGTTCGTCGAGGCGGAACGGCATCAGCGAACCCTGCAAGCGGCCCTGACAGAAGCGCGGGTCGAGCAAGCTCGTATCTCAGGGGAATTGAGCGCAGCACGCGACATCCAGTTGGGTATCCTGCCCGATGCGACCAAGATCTCCAGCCTGCCGGAGGGGGTCGAGGCGGCTGCCCTCCTGGAGCCAGCACGAGAAATTGGTGGCGATCTTTATGATATCTTCATGCTCGATGAACGGCGCTTGTACTTCATGGTTGGCGACGTTACCGGCAAGGGCGTGCCGGCAGCACTGTTCATGTCGATTTCTAAAGTCCTGACCAAGAGTGCTGTTGTGCATGAGACGAAGACTCTCGCCGATGCGATGATGCGGGCCAATAACGATATTTCGCGGGATAATCCTGCCGATCTGTTTGTCACGGCGCTGGCCGGTATTCTGGATTGTGAGACCGGTGAGCTGGTTCTGGTAAATGCCGGCCATGACGATCCGATCATTCTTGGCCGCGAAGCCGATCCCGTCGTCTTGAAATGCGATGGCGGCCCGCCACTCTGCGTCATGGACGACTTCCCTTATGACACCGAACACTTCCAGCTCGCGCCGGGAGAGACGATGGTCATCATCACCGATGGCGTCACAGAGGCAAAGAATGCCGAAGGGGCCCTTTACGGGGGTGATCGGCTGTCCACGCTTTTGGAAGAAGCCGCCTCCGCCACACCGGGAGAGATCATCGACACGGTGAAGGCGTCAGTGCGGGTCTTTGAAGGGGATGCTATCGCGACAGATGATCTGACCGTCATGGCTATCACCCGTAAGGGCTAGATCACCTCACAGCTGATAAGCCCATGGACCATGCTATCCCCTACGACGCTTAGCGGACCGTGACAACAACCCGCCGGTTGCGGGGTTCATCAACGCTATCTGCCGTCTCAACGACCAGCTCGCGCTCCCCGCGCCCGGCGGTCACAATCAAATCCTCGCTTAGCCCGACACGGACAAGCATCGCGGCCACCTCTTCCGCGCGACGGATGGAAAGCGCATCATTATCCTCTGCCTTCCCGACCGTGTCTGTGTGGCCTGTGACCTGAACCTCAGCCCCCGAGCGCTCATTCACTTCCGCAAGTAAGGTTGCCAATTCAAGGCGGGAGGCATCCGTTACCTCAGCCGTGCCTTCCTTGAAATACAGCGTGTAAAGGCTTGGCGCCTTGGGCAGCCCTTCAATCAGCCCGCCATAGCGTTCGCCCACAGCCTCTGCCCCCAAAGTCGCCGTCTTTACAGATCCGCCACCAAGTTTCGCCTCGGTATTGGATTCGGAAATCACTGCCTGTTCCGCACCACTTTCCGCATCCAGAACAGCCACCGCACCGGAAGAACTGCCATCCGGGTTCGGCAACAGGACCACCCGATCCTGCGCGCAAGCCGCAAGACCAATTCCGGTAACGACAATCAGAAGAAGACGCGCGATCACTGTCCCACCTCCACAACAAAGCGGGTGCCGCGTACACCGAGGATCGAGGTTGGGGTGCGCACCTTCATCGCATCCGGTGTCTTCTTGGCGATCTGGCCCGAGATAATGGCAACAGTGCCGCTTTCGACACTGGTTTCGAAAACACCCTTATGGCTTGTGGTGTCGAATTCGAAACTGTCGAGAGAGATGCGGCTCTTTGGGCCAACCGAATAGCGGGAGTTATCCGCGAAGGTGACGGCAATGCGCCCCCCCGCTTCCGTCACCAGGACATCATGGGTCTCGATCGGCAATCCCGGTTCCGCCGAGATCCGCTCCCCCGCGCGTTCAACAAAAGCCGGACCTTTCGCTTTTTTGATTCGCCCGATATCCGCTGCAAATGCTGATGTTGTGATTGAACCCAACACCAAAAATGCCAGCACAAGCACGCGCAGAAAGGAGCGCGTCAAAATATCCGTCTTCATTTTAATCCTCCGGCTTCCCCCGCCCCTGGCTGTCGATTACTCTAGCATCTATGACCGATGTACAGAAACCATTCTTCGAGCCTATCGAGACTTCCTTTTCCGCGGAAACGGCTGTGGAAGAAGCCGCAGACGCGTTTGCAAAAGAAACTACAGGCCATGCAGGTCTGGCTCAATTGGAAACAGATCGGCTGCGCCTGGTCATCGAAGAACTGGTGACAAACATCCGCACCCATGGCCACCCCGCGCCGGGGAGCGAGATCACGCTAAAGGCTGAGCATAACGCTGACGGCCTGCTTCTAACGGTCAAGGATTGGGGAATCCCCTTCGATCCGCGCATAGATGCGCCTACAGATGACCGCGATGCGGACTTGGAAGACCGCGGCATAGGGGGCCTAGGCTGGCCCTTGATCCTGGAATTGGCGAAGATCGAGGATTACCGGCGCAGTGAAGACGGTCAGAATATTCTGGTCCTGGCACTGCGGGGCACCGGCTAAAATATAGCGCGTTCACAAAACAGCTCAGAAGGCCTAACCGACAAGCCGGATTTCGGCTGTTTCCCGCACCGTGGTCCGATGCAACCGACGGCGAGTTCCCTGCAGGTCATAGGGTGTCCCGGCGTGGAGAACCCGGCGGTTATCCCATAACACCGCATCGCCTGCGTTCCACCCGTGGCGGTATCGATGCGCCGTCTGACAGGCATGTTCCGTCAGGTCCGCTATGAACCGTAGGGCCTCTTCAGCCTCCCAACCAACAATGCCGACGCTGACTTGATTCCCGAAATAAAGCGCCCGGCGCCCTGTCCTCGGATGGGCACGGACCAAGGGCCAGATCACCGGGTTCTCAATCAGGTCTTCCGGATCCCCCCGATGAATTTTTTCATGTCCTTG
Source organism: Alphaproteobacteria bacterium (assembly GCA_006844765.1). Lineage (GTDB taxonomy): Bacteria > Pseudomonadota > Alphaproteobacteria > UBA8366 > Aestuariispiraceae > SPJV01. The sequence continues at coordinate 24,155 of SPJV01000078.1, forward strand.
GCGGCTGATATAAGCTCCCAGACCGGCGACGTCGTTAACCACTTCCAACCGATCACACAGTGCACGCTTTTCGGCCGGCAATGTCTCATAGGCCGTATACATACAGGCAAAAAGGGTATCACCCCCAACCGGCGGCACCTCCCGCGCCAATAAGAGAGAAGCACGAGCCGGCACCTCACGGTGAATATGATCCGTGTGCCATTCCAACTCGCCATCCGGATCGCTGGGAGAGAACGTCACCAGTTTCTCCCCGGTATTGCCAACGACGAAGATTTCCGGATGTCCCGGCAGCAGGGCATGGTCGAGCTCTACGAGCTCAAGCGGTCCAAATGCCGTGCTGAAGGCAACTTGCTGCGCCGGCGTTACATCCCCTTGATCCGGGAAGATGAGAACGCCATGCGCTTCAAGTGCTGTTTCCAACGCCTCCAAAACCGGGCCCTCAGGTCTCTCAGCGAGTGAAACGCCGGTTACCCGCGCGCCAATAACTTCAGTTCCGGGCGCAACGTTCATCGATCAACCCTTTGGATACCCGATACTTTGCAAACTTTCTGTAATCTCATCCAAGATCACCGGATCATCAATTGTCGCCGGCATTTTGTATTCTTTCCCATCCGCGATCGACGCCATGGTGCCGCGGAGAATCTTGCCGGATCGTGTCTTTGGCAGCCGTTTGACCACCGTTGCCAGCTTAAACGCCGCAACCGGTCCGATCTGAGCGCGAACCAAGGCCACAACCTCCTTGACGATTTCCGACGGATCCTTGTCAACACCCGCCTTTAGCACCATGAAACCCATCGGCAATTGGCCTTTAAGCTGATCTGCCACCCCGATCACGGCGCATTCCGCCACATCCTGATGACCTGCCAAGACCTCTTCCATCGCGCCCGTCGACAGGCGGTGACCGGCAACATTGATGATGTCATCAGTACGCGACATCACATAGATATAATCATCCTCGTCCATATACCCTGCATCGCCGGTCTTGTAGTAACCGGGATAGTCCGCAAGGTAGCTATCAATGAACCGCTGATCCGCATTCCACAATGTTGGCAAACAACTGGGCGGCATCGGCAGCTTGACGCAAATCGCACCCATCTCCCCACGCGGCACTTCGTTCATCTGATCATCCAACACCTGAACATCATAGCCGGGAACAGCCCGGGTTGGAGAGCCCGCCTTCACCGGCAGGGGTTCAATGCCAAGACAGTTGGAAGCCATTGGCCAACCGGTTTCCGTCTGCCACCAGTGGTCAATGACCGGCACACCTAGTTTCTCTTCCGCCCAATACAAAGTGTCGGGGTCGCAACGCTCCCCCGCCAGGAACAAGGTCCGCAGGCAAGAGATATCGTATTTCCCAATGAAGGTGCCTTCCGGATCTTCCTTCTTAATCGCGCGGAAGGCGGTTGGCGCCGTGAACAGGCAGCTAACGCCATGTTCGGAGATGACCCGCCAAAAGGTTCCGGCATCCGGCGTCCCAACCGGCTTTCCTTCAAACAGGATTGTCGTGCAACCATGGAGGAGCGGCGCATAGACGATGTAGCTATGCCCAACGACCCAGCCGACATCGGACGCCGCCCAATAGACCTCGCCCTCATCAATGTCATAGACGTTCTTCATCGACCATTTGAGCGCAGCCATATGGCCGCCATTGTCACGCACCACGCCTTTGGGCTCACCGGTGGTGCCGGAGGTATAGAGGATATAGAGCGGGTCTGTTGACGCGACTGGCACACAATCCGCCGGTGCCGCCGCTTCCATGGCGCTTTTCCAGTCGTGATCGCGACCCGCTTGCAGCTCCCATTCAGCCTCATCCCGCGCAACGACGACGACATTCTCAACAATGCCCGGAGCCAGGTCCAATGCATCATCCAGCAGCGGTTTGTAAGGAATGACACGCCCCGGCTCCAACCCGCAGGAGGCAGTCAGGATTGCCTTCGGCGCAGCATCCTTGATCCGGGTTGCCAACTCATTGGGCGCGAAGCCACCGAAGACGACGGAATGTACCGCCCCGATCCGCGCACAGGCCAGCATGGAGACAACAGCCTGAGGGATCATCGGCATGTAGATGATGACCCGATCCCCCTTTTCGATACCCAGCGCCGTTAACATCCCAGCGCAACGGGAGACCTTATCCAACAGCTCAGCATAGGAGATTTTCCGCTGGCGACCGGTGATCGGGCTGTCATAGATGATCGCATTCCGATCCCCATGCCCCGCCTCCACATGGCGATCCACAGTATTCCAGCAGGTATTGCATTCAGCACCCGGATACCAGCGATAGAAATGTGGGGCACCGCTATCGTCCAGGATCCGGTCCCATTTCTTGATCCAGTCCACACCTTCGGCGACTTCTGTCCAAAAGCCGTCTCGGTCTTCGATACTCCGTTTGTGGACTGCCGCAATGTCGCCCATGTGATCCTCCCAGGTTGTTTGTGACGTATATTACGCCTCGTTTTAATGGAGTATGCCGCCTGTCGGCTTATCCGGCAATTGGGCTACACGCCAATCAATTAACGTTTTCTATGGGCTCCTGGTCCGGAAACACTGTTGTTTCGATAACAAAGTCGGGTGCGAAATACTGTCGCGCCCGCTAGCCGATCAAGCTTTCACCCGATCAGGAAGACACCCAACGCAAAGGTACCAACCCCGGCAGCCAATCCCCCCAATACCGACCGTCCCATCCCCCACCAAACGCCTAATCCAATAGCCAAGGAGGCCGCACGCAAGCCCATCTCTAGCGTCTCAACCCCGGCGCTCGGCAGGATCAACACGCGCGCAATCAGGCCGGCAACCATGGCATATGCGACGGCGCTGACCCATCGGTAGATCGCGCCCTCTGGATCGATATGGCCGTCCAGGATAACCCCCAGCACGCGCCAAAAAACCGTCCCGAAGGATGCCGCCGCAATTGCCATCCAAACCGTTGCCGGGTCTGTCAGAAAACTGTTCACTGACAAAAGACTGCTCATTGGCGGCTCTTTCTGGCCGCAGCGAAGGCAAGGCTTCCGCCGACAACCCCAGCCGCCGCAACCGACCAGTCACCGATAGCCGGATAAAACGCCAGACCGAAGAGAGAGCCAAAAATTACAGACAACTGATTGATCTTCTGCCTGGCCGACGCAACGAGGAGATAGAGATAAAGCGGGGTTAGGAACACCGCTACAGTCATCACCATCGGCGGCGCCCCACCGCCGGCAACATGACCGGCAATGGTTCCGGCAATTGCTGAAGAAACAAGGGTCGCGCTGAAACCAACATAATGCAGCAGCCGATCTTCCGGCGCGACCTGCTCTAACATGATCGTCTGCGCATGGGTCCATCCGGTAACAGATGTCGTCTGAACCAGAATTAGCTTCAACGGCAGGATCAACTTTCGACCAGCCAGGATCATCGGCAACCCTGAGATCGCGATGGGCAACATGCGCAGATTAACCAGCCCTGCCGCCACACAGATCGCCAGCACATCCGAACCGGCGCCCAGCATCTCAACCATCGCGACCTGACCGGATATCCCCCAAACGGCCACGGTTGAAACCGCCGCCTGAAACGCGGACAGGCCACCATCCCGCGCCATCACCCCATAGCCGAGCATGGTCATGAATATACCGATAGCAGGCACACCGACGCACGCGCGCGCGCCCTCAAGAAACGGCATCATCCCGCGAGAGGATGCCGGCAACCCGTCCCCACCTTGTTTCATTCGGATTGCGGCCCCCGTTCACCTTCCGGCAAGGATAGCCGAAAGCGCGTTCCGGAACTTTCCGTCTTCACAAGGATCAAATCACCGCCATGTGCCCGCGCCAGTTCCCGGGCGATGGCCAGGCCAAGACCTGTGCCGCCTGCCCTGGCCGAACCTTCGAAAGGTCGGAAGAGTTTTTCGACCGCTCTTGGCGGCAATCCCGGGCCGTCATCGACAATATCGATAATCAGACCACCTTCTTGTCTTGCAGCACTGACTTCAATCCGCTCCGCGCCAGCCTCTACAGCATTTCGGGTAAGGTTCCCTATGGCCCGAAATAGCTGATCTCGATCCCCATCGACCTCAATGCCCTGATCAATATCAAAGATTATCTCGCCTGCTGTATCGTCTTTTGCCCCTGTCTGGGACGCCGCAACCTCCTCAACAAGGTCACGCAGGCCGAACCGGGTGACGCTGAGCGGCGGTTGATCCTGACCCGCATAACCCAGTGTTTGGCTACACAAACCGACAGCGCGCTCAATCGAGGATATCAGGACAGGCGTCACCCGGCGTACTTCCGGATCATCAGAACTTTCCAGTCGGTCAGACATCAAAAGCGCGCTTGATAGAATCCCGCGCAAGTCGTGATTGATCTTCGCGACCGCCGTTCCCAAGGCAGCGAGCCGACGACGCTGGGTCAGTGCACCGCGCACGGCGGTCTGCATATCGGCCAGCTGACGCTCGGCAATGCCCAATTCATCACCCCGCGCAGACGGACGCACCACCCGCCGGGCATCTTCCGGGTTTTCCCGGAACCACAGCATATTCTTGATAAGCCGACGCATGGGACGGACGAATTGCCAGCGCAGGACAAGAAAAACCAAGCCCCCTGTTACAATCGAAATCAAAAGGCTGAGCCAAAAAATTCGCTCGGCAAAGGCAACAATGGCCTCGCAAAGTGGCCCCTCATCGATGACTACTTCTATCTCAACATTGGGGTCTTTTGGTGAGGGGCCAATAACCCGGATAACCCGATCACTGCCGACCACAAGGGCCTTCAATGCCGCAAAAGCTGAAACCGGAGACACCCGGGGCATCGCCCGGCTTAGGTCCACGGTCCCCTCTACCGCAGACGGCATATGTTCCCGCAAGAATATCCTGGCCCCTTCACGACGGGCGGAGATTGCGTGCGCCCCGACAAGGGTCAGCAGCCGCGCCTCAAGCGCTTCAGAAACCATGCCATCCGGTGTCGCATCCAGCGCCAAGATCGCCAGATGCGCAGAGGACAACTTGTCTTCCAGATAATCGATTCGAAAGCGTGAAACCGATGGCACAAAGACCAAGACTTCCAACAACATGACAAAGGCCATGGTCAACACCAGCAATCTGGCGGACAGGCTATGGGACGGGTTTTGGTCGGAGTTCTTCATTCGGGCTTTATCGTTTCAGCCGATACATAGAGGGCACACTGTTGTGACCAACCTATCACGGCTTATAGGCAAGTCCACACCATCAGTCCAAACACCTCATCGCCGTGCATTGTGCTGCGCGCTCATCTGGGCTAAAGGTATCGACTATGCGCCGGTGCAGCATTGCATGGTCGCGAAGGGCGGCGGTTCGCCGATCATCCGATCCGGGTCTAAACCGGGCGGTTGAGCAGCGGATCGATAGACGATTAATGAGACATGTTACGCTCGGTTTGCTTCAGTTAGGCGGTTTGCGTCAATTTGACGATTTCTGCCAGTTGGATGACATCGAGTTGGATAGCGTCAAGGAAGCGGGGTCAAGCGTGTCTGCAAATACTGCTGCGGTCCAGGCCAAGGGTCTTACCCATCTGAACGAGTTTTCCTATGAAGATCTGATCAGCTGCGCCAAGGGCACGCTGTTCGGCCCCGGCAATGCGCAATTGCCCATGCCGCCGATGCTGATGATGGATCGTATCATTTCGATCACCCAAGACGGTGGCGCGCATGGCAAAGGCCAAATAGTGGCGGAGTTTGATATCAAACCGTCGCTGTGGTTCTTCGACTGCCATTTCGAAGGCGACCCTGTAATGCCGGGCTGCTTGGGCCTCGACGCCATGTGGCAGCTCGTTGGCTTCTTCCTGGGCTGGATGGGTGGCCAGGGTAAAGGCCGCGCGCTCGGTGTCGGTGAAGTCAAACTCTTCGACATGGTGCTGCCGACAGCGAAGAAGATCACCTACGAGATCAATCTGAAGCGCGTCATCATGCGCCGGTTGATCATGGGTGTCGCGGATGGCGTCATGAAAGTGGACGGCCAGCCCGCATCGGAAGCGATCGACATGAAGGTCGGCCTTTTCCAACCGACTGTATCGAAATAGGCGATCGAGCCCTGTGTTACGGCACCGGATTTCTGCAGTCCGACTGCATTTAATCTGGCCTGCGTGACGAAATATTCGTAATTTTCGGTTGGCGAATCCCGATGCCGATACCAAATTACGGAAGACTTATAGACATTGGCTATGGAGGCGAGAGCGCCCATGCGACGCGTTGTAGTAACTGGACTGGGGATTGTCTCCAGCATCGGTAACGATCAGGACGAGGTTCTGGCCTCCCTGAAAGCAGGTAAAAGCGGCATCACCCACAGTGATGACTTCGCTGAACGTGGCTTCCGCTCCCATGTACAAGGCGATGTTAAGCTCAACATCGCAGATCATGTCGACAAGAAACAGCTTCGCTTCATGGGCGATGGCGCGGCGTACAACTATATCGCCATGGAGCAAGCCATCGCCGATAGTGGTCTGAGTGACGATGAAGTCTCTAATGAGCGCTCCGGCCTAATCATGGGTTCAGGCGGCCCGTCGACCAAGAACCTGTTGTGGTCCTTTGATACGGCGCGGGAAAAATCGGCGAAGCGGGTCGGCCCGTTCATGGTGCCACGCGCGATGTCGTCCACAAATTCAGCGACCCTGGCAACGCCGTTCAAAATTAAAGGCGTCAACTATTCAATTAGCTCCGCCTGCTCAACCAGCGCGCATTGCATCGGCAATGGTGCTGAGATGATCCAATGGGGCAAACAGGACATCGTATTTGCTGGCGGTGGTGAGGAGTTGGACTGGACAATGTCAGTCTTGTTCGACGCCATGACCGCACTGAGCTCCGGTTTTAATGACACGCCCGAAAAGGCCAGCCGTGCCTATGATAAGAACCGCGATGGGTTCGTGATCGCAGGCGGTGGCGGTGTCGTTGTTCTTGAAGAGCTTGAGCACGCTAAGGCGCGCGGCGCAAAAATTTACGGTGAAATTGTCGGTTACGGCGCCAATTCGGACGGTTACGATATGGTGCAGCCTTCTGGCGAGGGCGCAGAACGCTGCATGAAACTAGCGCTGCAAGGCATCAATGACCCCGTGGGCTATATCAACACCCACGGAACCTCGACCCCTGTTGGCGATACCCGGGAATTGGCAGCAATTCGAAATGTATTCGGAAATAATGCGCCGAAAATTTCCTCCACCAAATCGATGACAGGTCACTCGCTCGGCGCAACCGGCGTCCACGAGGCCATCTATTCGCTGCTGATGATGAAAGACGACTTCATCGCACCTTCAATCAATATTGAAGAGCTGGATGACGATGCTGCGGACATGCCAATCGTGACCGAGCGGGTGGACAATGCAGGTCTGGACCTGGTCATTTCCAACAGCTTCGGTTTCGGTGGCACCAACGCCACGCTGGCCATCAAGCGTTACGCAGAATAGGCCGGGGAGCGGGGGCATGAGTACAACCGACGGCATTTTGGCCGGGAAACGCGGCCTGATCATGGGTGTGGCGAATGATCATTCAATCGCCTGGGGCATTGCGAAACTGGCAGCTGCACAGGGCGCAGATCTGGCCTTCACCTATCAAGGCGAAGCTTTTGGCAAGCGGGTGCGTCCGCTGGCGGAATCCGTAGGTTCCTCGCTTTGCTACAGCTGCGATGCCTCTGATGACGAACAGATCGCCGCGACCTGTGATAAGATCAAGCAGGAATGGGGCAGCCTTGATTTCGTCGTCCATGCGGTTGCCTATTCCGATAAGGAAGAGTTGAAAGGCCGCTATCTCGACACGACACGCGCCAACTTCTCCCAGACGCTCGATATTTCCTGCTACAGCTTCACCGCTGTTGCCAAACAGGTCGAGCCCCTGATGAGCGAAGGCGGCAGCCTGATCACGCTGACCTATTCAGGATCGCAGCGTGTCATGCCGTCCTACAATGTGATGGGTGTCGCCAAAGCTGCCTTGGAAGCCTCCGTCCGGTATCTGGCAAATGATCTCGGCGCCAAGGGCGTGCGGGTCAATGCGCTATCAGCAGGACCGATGCGCACGCTCGCCGGATCCGCAATTGGCGGCGCGCGCTTTACCTATAACTGGCAGGGCAAGTCCTCTCCGCTGGGCCGCAATATCACGATGGAAGAAGTGGCCGGCTCCGCCGTCTATCTCCTCTCCGATCTATCTGCGGGCGTGACGGGCGAAATCCACAATGTCGACAGCGGCTATAACGTCATCGGCATGGCTGTGCCGAAGGAATAAACTCTCCTCTTATCCGAGGATTCTTCGATAATGCACCTTCTCGCCGCGACGCCGGGGGCTGTGGATGACGGGTCGGAAGCGATCGATCTGGGGCAGACGCCTGGCGACATCATTTTTCTGACAGCTGCGGATACGGAGATCGCGTGTCTGGCAGCAGCCCAGGCACGGCGGTTGTCCGACGACCCGGACGCGCCAAGCCTGCGCTGTGCCAATCTTTTGCATCTGGGTCACAACTATGCCGTTGATCTGTATGTCGAAGACATCGTCCAGCATGCGAAACTGGTGATCGGCCGGTTGTTGGGCGGACGGGGGTACTGGCCCTATGGCGTGGATGAGCTTGAAGCCATCTGTCGCGCCAACAATATTCCGCTGGTTTTGCTGCCGGGTGACGACCAACCGGATGAGGAGCTGGCAGGAAGATCAACCCTGCCCCGCGATGCAGCGCACCGGCTTTGGCAATATTGCATCCAAGGCGGCATCGACAATGCTGAGCGATTGCTGGCCTATGCGTCCGATCTTCTGGGCCAGCCAGCCGAATGGACAGAGCCCGCGCCGTTACTGCGCGCCGGGCTTTATAATCCAGGCGGCAAGGCGGATAGCCTGTCGGACATGGCCCTGTCCGACCGCCCCCGCGCCGCGATCGTCTTTTATCGGGCGCTTTATCAGGCCGCGAATACCGATGTAATCGATGCGCTTGCCACGGCACTGGACGAAGCCGGGCTGGATGCCGTTCCGATCTATGCGGCGAGCCTGAAGGATCCCGTTGCCGCAGCAACGGTGACCGAACTTCTGGAAGCCGCCGAATGTGACGTTATCCTAAACGGGACCGGCTTTGCGTTATCCGTTCCGGGCGCCGCCAGAACCGAGACGCCCTTCGATTCCCGCGACTGTCCGGTCTTTCAAGTCGTGTTCTCCGGCGGAAACCGGGATGGATGGGCCGAAGGCACACGCGGTCTGTCAGCCCGTGATATCGCCATGAATGTCGCCCTGCCCGAGGTTGATGGGCGCTTGCTATCCCGCGCCGTGTCCTTCAAAGGCGCCGCGCGACGCGATCCGCTGGTCGAGGCGGATATCGTCACCTACGACCCGGTCCCCGACCGCTGCCGCTTTACCGCTGATCTCGCTGCCGCCTGGGTGCGTCTGCGCCGCGCAGCACCCGAGGAGAGACGCATCGCCTTTGTCATGGCGAACTACCCGAACCGCGATGCGCGCCTGGGCAATGGGGTCGGTTTGGACACACCCGCCGGTCTGCTTACCTGTTTGGCGCAACTCTCGGAGGAGGGGTATACTGTCGAAGGTGGCTTCGAGACAGGCGATGCCCTTATCGACTATCTGAAAGCCGGCCCCACCAATGCCGCCATCACGGGTCGGGAGGAACGGGAGAGCCTGTCACTCGCGGATTATCAGATGGCCTTCTCTCGCCTGCCGGAAGCGGTCCGGTCGGCTGTGACAGAGCGTTGGGGCCAACCCGAGAAAGACCCTTTCTTCACTGCGGGCGAAACCGATTGCGGGCGCTTCACCCTGCCCATCTTCCGGCTGGGTAAGATTGCCATCGGTCTGCAACCGGCGCGGGGCTACAATATTGACCCGCAATCCAGCTACCATGATCCGGATCTGGTCCCGCCGCATGGCTACCTCGCCTTCTATATCTGGATGCGAGAACAGTTCAGTGCCCATGCGCTGGTGCATATGGGCAAGCATGGCAATCTGGAATGGCTGCCGGGGAAAGCCATTGCTTTGTCGGAACAATGTTTCCCGGAAGCCGTTTTCGGCCCTATGCCGCATCTTTATCCGTTCATCGTCAATGATCCGGGCGAGGGAACACAGGCGAAGCGCCGCGCCCAGGCGATCATTGTCGATCACCTAACCCCGCCGCTGACCCGGGCTGAGAGCTATGGCCCACTGAAGGATCTGGAGCAACTGGTCGATGAGTATTACGAGGCAGCGGGTGTCGATCCGCGCCGCTTGAAGGTGCTGAAACGCGACATCCTCGATCTCGCTCACCGGATCGGACTCGCGGAAGATTGCGGAATCGAAACGAATGAGGGCGAAGAATCAGCGCTTGGCAAGCTCGACAACTACCTATGTGAATTGAAGGAACTGCAGATTCGCGATGGTCTGCATATCTTTGGCCGCGCGCCCGAAGGCGAACAACGCGAAGACCTGCTGGTCGCGCTGGCCCGTGTCCCGCGTGGGACGGGAGACGGGGCGGACCAGTCCTTACTGCGCGCGCTGGCAAAAGACCTTTCTCTTGCTTTCGATCCGCTCACCGCAGAACTGGGGGACGCCTGGAGCGGCCCAAAGCCAACCGCACTATTGCCCGTGACAGACCAACCGTGGCGAACGGCAGGCGATACGGTGGAACGGCTCGAACTCCTTTCGAAGCATTTGGTCCGAGGTGACGCGAAAGCCCCCGGCCCCGCCAGCGAAGCCGTGCTGGGCTTCATCACAGAAACTCTTGCTACAGCCGTTGATGCTGCAGGGCATAGTGAACTTAAAGGATTGAGTAAGGGCTTGGCAGGCCGCTTCGTCGCCCCCGGTCCGTCCGGCGCGCCAACCCGTGGCAGGCCTGATGTCCTGCCCACGGGCCGCAACTTCTATTCCGTCGACACCCGCACAGTGCCGACCCCTGCGGCCTGGCGCCTCGGTTGGAAATCGGCGCAATTGCTGGTCGAGACCCATGCTCAGGAACATGGTGATTGGCCAAAACGCATGGCGCTCAGTGCCTGGGGCACGGCAAACATGCGAACCGGTGGCGATGACATTGCCCAGGCACTGGCACTGATGGGAGTTCAACCATCCTGGGATACAGCATCACGCCGGGTTACCGGGTTCGATATTCTCCCGGTCTCTGTTCTCGATAGACCCCGTGTTGATGTGACACTCCGGGTTTCAGGATTCTTCCGGGATGCCTTCCCAGGCCTGCTAGATCTCGTTGATTCTGCCGCCCGTGCGGTCGCTGCCCTGGATGAGGCACCGGAAGACAACCCCCTGGCCGCCGCGACAAAGATAGAGATCGAGGCGCTCATCGCCGAGGGCCTTGATGCAGAAGCCGCTAAGCTCCAGGCCGGTGCCCGTGTCTTTGGATCGAAGCCGGGGGCCTATGGCGCTGGTCTACAAGCCTTGATCGATGAAAAGGGATGGCAGACCGATGGCGATCTCGCCGAAGCCTATCTCGCCTGGGGTGGGTACGCTTATGGTGGCGCGCAAGATGGCCGCGCCGACCGAAAGGCTCTCGAGCGCCGTTTGGGCGCGGTTGAAGCTGTCGTCCACAATCAGGACAATCGCGAGCATGATCTGTTGGACAGTGATGACTACTACCAGTTCGAAGGCGGACTCGCAGCCTCTGTCCGAACGCTGAGCGGCAGCCAACCGGCGATCTATCACAATGATCATACGCGCCCGGAAACGCCACGCATTCGCACGCTTGAGGATGAAATTGCACGCACTGTCCGGGCGCGGGTCGTCAATCCGAAATGGATCGAAGGCGTGATGCGTCATGGCTACAAAGGCGCCTTCGAGATGGCCGCGACGGTCGACTATCTCTTCGCCTTCGCGGCCACAGCTCAGGTGGTAAAGGCCCATCACTTCGATGCGGTGCTGGAAGCCTATCTGATGGATGAAGAGGTGCGGGAATTCCTGGAAACACATAACGTCGATGCGCTGAAGGATATCGCAGCCCGGCTTAAGGAAGCAGCAGACCGGGGACTTTGGGTTTCCAGGCGGAATGACACCACTGAAGTCCTGGACAGCATCCTTGCCTTGGCGAAATGATTTGCCAACGATCGGTCAATGACCCGGCAACGAGCCGGGCTTGAAATCCAATTGCATCTAAAAGCCTTGGTCGTCGCCCCGGAATCGCCCTATTCAACGGATATCTAAGTTTTTGAACTGGCCGGAAAGTATGCGCTATGAAAACCGATGGCATGACCGAAGAGGAAATCAACCGACGGCACGCGGAGAAAATGGCCAAGAAAAAAGCCGCCCGCGACAAGATGCTGGCGACGAAGACTGAGGAAAAAGGCCTTCTGATCGTCCATACCGGTAAGGGTAAGGGCAAATCAACCGCTGCAATGGGCTTGGCTGTCCGCGCCATCGGGAATGGGATGCGGGTCTGCATCGTCCAGTTCGTTAAAGGCGTCTGGAAGACCGGCGAACGCGAAGTACTGCTGCATTTCCCAGAAAAATGCACCATGAAGGCGATGGGCGAAGGCTTCACTTGGGATACTCAGGATCGTGAGCGCGATGTCGCAGCTGCCCACGCCGCCTGGGATTTTGCGAAGGAAGTCATGGCGGATGAAAGCTATGACATGGTCATCCTGGACGAACTGAACATCGTCCTGCGCTATGATTACCTGCCTGTTGAAGAAGTTTTGGAGACTTTTGCCGCTAAGCGACACATGCTGCATGTCGTGGTCACCGGCCGCAACGCCAAGGAAGAGCTGATTGAGGCTGCGGATCTGGTGACTGAAATGACACAGGTGAAACATCCCTTCCGATCCGGCGTCAAAGCACAGCTCGGCATTGAATTCTAGGAGCCTACCGAAATGTTGAAAAAACAGATTGCTCTCATCGCTGCCGGTTTCGCCCTGTTCGGGATTGCGCTGGCAAAGCCTGCCGCTGCAGATCGCACGGATGCGGAAGAAATCGTCACCGAAGCAATCTTCACGATCAAAAAAATCTGGAACCAGCCGCAGTATAAAGAATATGTCCAGCGTTACGCCAAAGATGCCAAGGCCGTCATGCTGTTCCCGAATGTCGTAAAGGGCGGCCTGTTTGTCGGTGCAGAAGGCGGGACTGGTATCCTTCTGGCCCGTGCGCCAAATGGGGAATGGAGCTACCCGGCGTTTTTCTCCATGGGATCAGCGTCACTTGGTTTTCAGGTTGGTGGCCAGATTTCCGAAGTGATGCTGTTGATCATGACCGGCAATGGGCTGAAGGCCATCCTAGATGATCAGATCAAGATCGGTGGGGAATTGTCAGGCGCCGCCGGCCCGAATGGTGCCGGTTTGGATGCGTCGACCACCACCAACCTGGATGTTGATGTCTTATCCTATGCGGTTGGTGAAGGTGTCTATATCGGTGTCAATATTGAGGGCACGCTGATCTGGCCCCGCGAAGGTCTCAACCGCGATTACTACGAAGTAAACACCACGCCGGAAGGAATTGTTCTGGAAGGTCAGGCCGGAAACCGGCATGCGGATGACCTGCGCACCACCCTGCGCGACACGCTGCCTTAAGGCCAAAAGCCATGCCGACCCCGTCTATCATGTTTCAAGGCACGGGCTCGGATGTTGGGAAGAGCCTGCTTGTTGCGGGCTTGGCCCGTGCGCTTAAGCGGCGTGGTTTGACCCCAGCCCCCTTCAAGCCGCAGAACATGTCCAACAATGCCGCCGTCACGGCGGAGGGGGGCGAGATTGGTCGCGCCCAGGCACTGCAAGCCCGAGCCTGCGGGTTGCCGGCATCCTCTGATATGAACCCCATCCTTTTGAAGCCCCAGACGGATATGGGGTCTCAAATCATCGTTCAAGGGAAGGTCTATGGCGCGGCACGGGCACGGGATTACTACGGCCTGAAACCCAAACTACTGCCCAAGATCCTGGAGAGCTTCGCGCGACTGAGCGAGACCGCCGACATCCTGCTGGTTGAGGGCGCCGGCAGCCCGGCGGAAATTAACCTTCGGGCCGGCGACATTGCGAATATGGGCTTTGCCGAAGCCGCCGACGTCCCTGTCATCCTGGTCGCAGACATTGACCGCGGCGGCGTTATCGCCAGTCTTGTCGGTACCCATGCGGTTCTGGAGCCGGAAGAACGGGCCAGAGTGAACGGTTTTCTGATCAACAAGTTTCGCGGCGATAAGACGCTTTTTGAAGACGGCATCAGGGAAATCGAAAACCGGACCGGCTGGCGCGGACTGGGGGTACTCCCCTGGTTTTCGGAAGCATATAAGCTCCCGGCAGAAGATGCCGTAGCGCTAGATCAAGGCGCGATTGGCAGTGCTGGAGAGGGGAACAAACCGATCAAGATTGCCGTTCCGCGCTTGCCGCGCATTTCCAATTTCGATGATCTCGACCCCCTGCGGGCAGAGCCTGATGTGTCACTACAGATCATCCCGCATGGGGAAGCTCTACCAGGTGATGCGGATTTGATCCTACTGCCCGGATCCAAGGCAACCATCGCCGACTTGGCTGCCTTTCGGGCCGAGGGCTGGGATGTCGATTTGGCTGCCCATATTCGCCGGGGAGGCCATGTCCTAGGGCTATGTGGCGGCTATCAGATGTTGGGCAAGCGTCTGGATGATCCCGACGGCATTGAGGGACCGCCAGGATCAGTGGAAGGCCTGGGTTTTCTGGACATCGAAACCGTCATGGCTGGGCCGAAGACCCTGGTTGAGAAGCACGCCATCGACGTATCGACGGGAAAATCCCTGCGCGGTTACGAAATGCATATCGGCAAAACTGATGGCCCTGATCGGGACCGCCCGATGTTGCAGATGCCTGATGGCAGCGATGGTGGTGCCACCAGTCCCGATGGCCGGGTCGCCGCCTGTTACATGCACGGTCTTTTCGCGGATGACGATTTTCGCGCGGCTTATCTCTCCCGCTTCCGGGAAGGACGATCTGAAACTTCACGCTATGAGGCATCCGTGGAAGAAACGCTGGACGCACTCGCCCAGCATATGGAGCTACATTGCGACGTCTCGGGGCTTCTGGAGATCGCCGGATTTCGCGGCTAAAGCGTCTGTATCGGTCTTAGCCCCCTCGCCCACGGTCTCGTCCGCAGCTTCGTCCATGTCACCGTCGGTTTCCGCGCTATCATTATCCGACACGGCATTGTTTTCATTCGTCCCAGCCACGCCAGTGTGATCATCAGCAGGAACATCGGAAGGACTATCACTGGCCATCGCCGGTGTATTTCCCAACTCAAAAAAGCCGGAAATACGGGCAAACAACTTCTCGGCAATGCTCGCACGGTCAACTGATTGCCGCTCATGAGCCTTTCGCTTTCGCAGGTTCTCAATCGTGCGGCGGGAGAGAATGTAGGACAGTTCATTCACAATATCCGGGAAGCCCTGGATAATCGGTAAGACATCCTGTCGATCAATCTCCAACACAACGCATTTGGTTAAGGCGGAGATATCGGCGCTGCGGGGTTCCCCCGTCAACAAAGCCATTTCACCGAAGAAGTCACCAACACCGAGGCGCGCAACCTCAAGCCTATCATCTTCGCCAACTGAGATTTCTACTTTCAGCGCCCCTTCCGCAACAATGAACAGACTATCCCCCGCCTCGCCTTGCCGAACGATAAGGTCGCCCTCTTCCAAACGGCGTCGCGTCAGCGTTTTACAGATCAGCGCTTGCTCGTTTCTGCCAAAAGGCTCGAAGACCTCAACATCGGACAGCAGGACCGGCGCCATATCCTTGGGCCCATCCACACCCTCTTTCAGATGGAATAGTGTGAACTCGTCATGGATGACTGATTCGAATCCGGCATAGCGCAAATTGCGAACAATATCCCGCCAGACAGCCGCTTCGACATCAATTGAGGCCGGATAGTCTTCGCAATAAAATCGGACGTGATACTCCGCTGACCATTCCTGCACCCCTTGGAAGATCACGACCGGTCCCGGTGTCCGCAGAACATTTTGTGCAGACAAAGCCGCATCCATCAGGATTTTCTCGACCCATTCCGGCCGTGCCCCAGGATCAACATGGACGGCGAGTTCCGACCGGAAGTATTCTCGCGGATAGCTTAGATTTTCGACTGTCGAGTCAGAGGCGACAGAATTCGGGATGCAGATAATATTGTGATCCAGCGTTTCGATACGGGTCGTCCGCCAGGTCATGTTTATGACCTTACCCGGCTCAAACCCGGATACTTTGATCCAGTCATCAATCCGGAACGGCTTTTCAATATTGATCGCGATACCGGAGAATATGTTGGACAGGTTCATCTGGATCGCCAGACCAATGATCATGGCCAGAACCCCTGACGTCGCAAGAAGACTGGTGATCTTCTGGTCGAAGACAAAGGCCATGACACCCAGAGCGGCGCCCATATAGACGATGCCGGAGAAGAAGCCTCGCACCACACCGGGAACGCCGCGCCCGGTCCGAATTTCAAGCGGCCGCCAAATGAAGCGTTCAATCGCGATGGCGACGAGCCAGGCCGGCAACATCCACCAAAGGATCCGAAATCCGATAATCGCCGTTTCGATATAGTAGGGCGGTGTCTGACGCGCCGTCATCCAGGAGACCAAAATCTCCTCAGCGCTGATCATAATGATCAGATACAGGATAGTCTGTGGGAACCAAAGGAGCCGTTGAATCGTATCGCTATCGTCCCGACGATTGGCAATGACACCCAAAATGCTCAACAAAATACCGCATGCCAATGTAAGGATAATGGCAATATTCGGATCTAGAATTCCCCGCAGACTGAGACTGGTCGGCTCTACGACAACGCTTAAGTTAAGGCGGGAGAATCCGTCGACCAGACGATTTCCGAAACTGGGGTTTCCGCGCTGCGCAATCGGTTCGACATCTTGAAACAAATCGGCACGGATGACAGCCCAGGATTGATCGGGACCCGACAGGATCCGGCGTTCAAGCGCATCCTTGTCCAACCCACCGGCCTGCATACCATGAAAGTCCGGGGCGATAATAAGACTGTCGCGATTCAGTGTGCGATGGCGCAAACGAAGGCCAAGGACCGACTGACCGAAGCCGGTATCGTCGACAATGAAGTCTGACTTAAAAACCCCCGACAACCTATATAGGCTGTAGTTTATGCCGTTCTCACTGCGCGTTTCTATAGGCGCATCGAGGGTCAAGTCCGATTCTGCATTCTGGAATTCGATATCCTCCAAGATCGGATCGCCGACATATCGGAACCAGATGTGGAAATCCATTCGGAACCGGCGGGCATCGATATCGATCTCCGATATCTCATCAATTTCAATCCCGGTGTGAAGGATGCGCGTCGGATTGAAGTACCCGCCATGGATCTGGATCAGATCTCTTGGATTCACAACATCGCGCGCAAAGATGGGCCGAAGCTGAACAGGGGGGGATACCAGTCGACGGTTTGTATACGTCCCCAGTGTAACAGGCTTGGTTGCGTTGCCATCGCGATCAAAATAGATCGCACCGGTTGCACCTTGCACAGCGGTCTCCGGATCATTCCGGCCAGCAATTTGGTCCCGGACCGCCTGTCGCGTGGCAGACAGATCTTGCGCTGTATCGGACAGACGCGATACCGCAGCGCCAATCACCGCAGCCGTATCCCGAAAACCTGCCGCTGTCGCATCCGGTAACCGGTAAAACCGACGCTCAAACCGTCGGCGGAATTCCAAGGCGGATTGGTTAGAGACATCATCCAGGTAAGGGGTAACGACCGTCATGCCTTCAGTATAGATACCAGGCCGATCGTGCTCCCGCCGCAACTCAGAAAACGCGTCCACCAACCTAGGGTCAGAAAGTGTGTCCGGTCCGACTAAACGATAGGGAACCGGCGTCCCAAAGCGTCTGCGCGGGTTGTCTTTAAGCCCACGGATCAAAGGCATCGCCGTCTCACGCCCCACGGCAAGGAATATCACTTCCCCGCCATAACTTTTCGACAGCTTCGACACGATTTCCTTAAGTGAAGTCGGTCCCTCTGTCGCATCGGGGTCAATTGCCCAGGCATTTTTCAGCTTCAGCTTCGATTTTCCCGTCCGCTTCAGGATCGACAGTTCGTCTTCGACACCGAGCTTCAACGCGTCACCCAGCATGCCGGTTTCATGGATGATCGACAGCGTTTCTTCGCCTTGAACGCGCCCCAAATAGTTCACGAACAATTTCGCCTGCAGCTCCGCCGTCAGGCCGACGCGGAACACCCAATCATTCCCTGATGTCAGGCTGGAAACCCCACTGGCGCCGGTTATCGCCGGCAGCCCACCGTCCTTGTAAATATCAGCAGCCGCGATAGAGGCTGAATCGTCAAAGGGTCCGATGACCGCGAGGACATCCGTCTCCGCGACGAAAGCCCGGGCAATTTCCGCCGCCTTTTCGGGATCGTTCCCGTCATCCCGGATATCCAGGGCCAAACGGATATCCCCCAGGGCGCCGGAAAAATTCACATGGTCGGCATAGGTTCGTATCCCATCCACCATCGCCTTACCAAGCGCTGCATCCGGCCCGCTGAGAGGGCCGGACACGCCGATATGGATGGTTCGCGCGGTTGGTGCGGAAAGATTGGGGGCGATGGCAAAGGCGGCGCTGCATAGAAACAATGCCAGCATGCACCAGGAGACGATCTCCTTAGCATAACTGCTGCGGGTTCTCCCCGACGAATTCGTCATAACCTGAAATTCTTCGTTGCTGCTCAGCGAATTGGCATCGGATACATGATGCCTCCATCCTTCCAAAGCGCGTTGATGCCACGCTGAAGGCCTAATGCGGTATCCGGTCCGACATTTCTTTCAAAGCTTTCGGCATAGTTTCCGACCTGCTTTACGATATTCAGCCCCCAATTCGCGGTGAGACCGAGGCCTTCACCAAGATCTCCTTCAACGCCGAGCAGCCTGAGCACCGCAGGACTGCTGGCGCTGCCGGCAAGTTCGTCTGCATTGCCGGCGTTAACCCCCAGCTCTTCCGCTGCCAACATCACATAAAGGCTCCAACGGACGATATCGGCCCATTTATCATCCCCCTCCGCAACGGCAGGCCCCAACGGTTCCTTTGAGATAACCTCGGGCAGAATGATGTGCTGATCCGGATCATCCAGCTTGGTCCTCTGCGCGGCCAGGGTAGAGCGGTCGCTTGTATAGACGTCGCACCGGCCTTCGACATAGCCTTCGAGCGCTTCATCCGCCGAAGAGGTCGTTACCGGTCGGTAATCCATCGCGTTTAGACTGAAATAGTCAGCAAGGTTGAGTTCGGTCGTCGTGCCCGCTTCGACACACACACCGGCGCCGCTGAGTTCAAGCGCACTGCCGACACCTAGGTCTGCCCGGATAAGGAAACCCTGACCGTCAAAGTAATTCACACCGGCGAAATTGATGCCCAATGTCGAATCGCGCAACAGGGTCCAGGTCGTGTTACGCGACAGAATATCGATCTCTCTATTCGCCAGGACCTGAAAACGTTCTCGCGCCGTCAAAGGCTTGAAGGTCACCTTGCCGGCATCCCCCAACGTCGCCGCTGCAACGGCACGGCACAGATCGACATCAAGGCCGCTCCAGCTACCATCATCATTCTGTTGCGAGAAACCGACCAGCCCTTTGCTAACGCCACAGACAACGTGGCCGCGCGCCCGAACCTCTTCAAGCGTATCGGCGGCAACGGCTGTTTGTGCAAGGCCGAGGGCCAATGCAGCTGTTAACGAGGCGCCAATAAGTCGCGCTTTAAGTCTAGGGATCATATTTGCTCCTACTGCGGCGATACCGCAAAATCCCTTCTCCCCTTCTCACTATCTACTTACTACAACACAAAACGCGCGTAGCACAAAGTTAACAATTTCACACAAACCGCCGAAACGAGCCTATGAGAGTGGAGTTCCGGGCGCAAGGAGCCTATCCGCCACAGCAAATCCGCCACAGCAAATCCGAAAGCGCTAATCTGAAAGAGCTGCCAATCTGTCCGCTGCCTGTCGTGCATAACGAATCATTAAGGCTTTTCGGCGGGATGCATTCATATCACCCATCGTCGCAGGTCGTTCAATTGCCGCACCATAGGCATCGGCGAGGATCAAACCTGTTTCATCAGGCAGCAATTCCACCGGAAATTCGAGCGGCACAGCAAAAAAGAACTTATCGCAGAAGGGCAGATATTCCTGCCATTTGGTGTCTGCACGAAAATCCTCGACGGAAGATTTAACTTCGACGGCG
Organism: Alphaproteobacteria bacterium; assembly: GCA_006844765.1. Classification (GTDB taxonomy): domain Bacteria; phylum Pseudomonadota; class Alphaproteobacteria; order UBA8366; family Aestuariispiraceae; genus SPJV01. The sequence continues at coordinate 44,232 of SPJV01000078.1, forward strand.
GTAAACTTCCCATCCTTGGCAAGAGCCGCCACATCGACCCGCCGTCCGGACTTCAAACGAAACTCCGTCAGGCAGGTATCGCCCATCGCCCGGAACAATCGCACGACGCCGCGCGTTACTAATATCGTCGTATCCGGTCTTGAAAATTCAGCACCGCTGCCTGCTTCACCCACCACTCACGCTCACTTACCGATTTCGTTCATTCACTCATCTTATGACCGAACGATCCTAACCTTACCTGCAGTACAAACATAGACTTTATCTGTTAGCCACCGGGCTTCAGCACGGACATGGTAGAAATCTATCTGGCGTATAGCGCCGACCGACAGGGCCCTATTCAACTCACGGACAAGGCGCTGATCCGGCCGGGTGCGACTGATATCCGGATTTGGAATGGCGTTTGGGTAGGTCATTACGTAGCGACGAACCCGGTCAAGAACGAAACTTTCCAAGGCGCAAACGGGCTGTGTCCATTCCATCGCTCCAAGGATCAAGCGGATGCTGATCGGACGTTCGACACCGTTCGCATCATTTACGACAACCGAGTTCGTAACCAGCGTGACCGGTTCAGAATCTTTCGCGACCTTGAGGGTCCGGGAATGCTCCTTGGCGCCAGTACCCTGACCCCCACCGATGAAATCCGGCAAAATAAGCGGACCGCTCATATTGGCAAGAACCAGCGGCAGGCCGATCACGGCACAAAGTAATACTACCAAAATCCAGATGCGAACCGTCATCACTTTTGTCCCTTCGGTAGCCCCGCTATCCGAAAGGGCCTTTCAGCTTTCCTTTGGACCGGAGGCTTTGCGTCTCGCCGTTACCAGCGATTTGCTATTGTCGAGGCCAATGCCCTCAATACGCGGTAATCAAACCAGATTTTTCGTAACCGCGCAGTGACACCTATCACTCAGCCTTCTATTTAACCGATCAGGTTGCCTCTGTCCGATCTGTGCGCCCTTTGGAATCGGTGTTGGATACAGTGGCCTCATCCGACGCATCCATCGCTGCATCTTCGCCCGGCAATAGGATATCTACCTCCTGCGGGTCGGCTTCCCCGGCAGCGCGTGCCAACCAAAGTCGGGCTGCATCCAGATCGCCATACTCTGCCTCTTCCAAACGAGCCATCAGACGGCACACCCGAGGATTGGAGACGCCATCCTCAACCGCGCTTAACTGCTGACGCGCCTCTCCCCACAGTGATGCATCAAGCGCTGCCAAGGCAATCATCAGATGACTTTCGATATGCTGCGGGTTTCGCTGCGCCAGATGCTTGGCACGATCATACATCCTGATGGGATCGCGATCGGTCCCGGCAATTGTCTTGTAGACATCCGCCAACTTAATGCTCGGCGCCTTTGCCCAGGCGTCTTCGATCAGTTTCTCGGCTTTCTTACCCTTCGCCTCATGCCAGAGAAGTTCCGCATCCAGGACAATGGCATCTTGCGAGTCGGGATCAGCCTTCCGTGCCTTATCCGCAAGCTTCAACGCAGAACGGTGAAGCCCTTCACGACGGCGTTGCCGTGCCTGGATCACCCAAATAGCAGCCTTGCGGCGACTAATTTCATCTCGTGCCATTGCTTTGCGACGCCGCGCAGTATCAAGCGTCGCCAAGGCCTTATCCCATTGCTCTTCTTCCGTTTGCAGATCCAGCAATTCCAGAATGACCCAAGGAGTCTCCGGCCGCAGGGCATGGGCTTTCTCTGCCCATTGCAAGGCAGCAGCGCGATCCCCCGCCTTCACGGCTTGAACCATCAAGCCACGAAGACCAAGGAAGGCACCGCTCGGATCATCCAGCATCGAGGTGAAGTACTTACGTGCCACGTCATCCTCACCAGAAAGCTGGGCCGCCTGGGCCGCGAGCAATCGGGTCAGCGGCGGATCACGGAGCAGTTTCTCCGCCAGCCGTGATTGTTTGATTGCCTCCTGCGCATCACCGGCGGCAACAGCAACGAAGCCCTGGGTCAGGGCGCGATACCCACGTTCCCTGGCGCCGGCGCGACGTTCGGCACGGAAACGACCCGGTGCACGCCGCAAGGCCCCCAGGAACTTCTCCCAATAAAAGGCAATCGCCACCATAAGCGCGAGCGCGGCCGCCAATAGAGCGACCGAGGTATCAATCCGGAGATCCAACCATTCGATCTGCAGAGAGCCCGGATAATGTGTGAAGAAGATACCAAAGCCGACAAGGATGCCGAGCTTGATCAGGGTCCAGATCAGACGGGTCATTATTCGCCTCCCGCCGTTGCACTGGCAAATCGCTCAAGCGCAACCGATTGCAGAACCCTTGCAGCATCCAAGGCTGAAAGTCTGGCCTTCGCGTTGACGAGCCAGTCACCAAGCGTCCCTTCATCAGCACCCGGGATATCGCTCAAGATGGCGACAGCACCCACCAGGTCACCTCGTGCGATGGCAGCTTCGGCATTGCTGACCGGCGGGCTATCCGGCCCTTCTCCGGCCAGTCGAACGCTGACCAAGGACGACATGCGCGCCAGGGTCTGTTCCCAATATCCATCGCCGGCTGGCGTCAACGAGCGACTATGCGCCGCTGGGGCGATCCGCTTGAATTCCCGTGCCAAGCTTTCAAAGCTCGCGACACCGGTCGGTGCGAAGGCGGTCAGGACCGCTGCCGCCGCTGCACCGTCGGATCCTTCCGGCAGGCTTTCCGACAGGCTGGCAAGACGGGCTTGCGCGCCTGCATAGTCATGACCTTCGCCAATCGCCGTCGCAACTTCCCCGACCGTCAGCATCAGAGCCGCTTCCGCATTCCCCCCCACTTCCGGTCGTGCCGCGAGGGCCTCTGTCATTGCCGTAGATTGCGCTTCAACCGTCGCCTCCAACGCCGTCGCCGTCGATTGCAGAGCCAATACGCCAGCCGCATTAGTTTCGACGCCAGTCATCGCTGCATCCACACGCTGCTTCACGTCTTGCGCCAGTGTTTCAAGGGCTGAGACATCAGTCTGAAGCGCTGAGAGTTCCGCCGACAGAGCTGCCGCCGCTTCACCAGCTGCATCATCGCTTTCCGTCGTTGCCGGTTTGGCTTCAAGGGCCGCCAGACGCGTTTCCAGGCCGGACAGGTCAATAACCGCCAAAGCTGCCCCAGATCCATCGCCCGCCTCACCGGCAGCAATCGCTTCACGCAGGGCGACAAGTGACTCTTCAAGCGCGGCGAACTTTGCCTCTGCACCGGAGAGTGCCGCTGTCGTTGCCTCAACTGCCGTGACCCGGCTTTCCAGGCCCCGCGCCATTTCCGCAACCGCCTCTGCTTTATCCGCCAAGGACTGCAGGGCTTCCGCATCAACCCCGGCACCAACGGTTTCCGGCATCAAATCAGGCGCTACTGCTGCGATCAACTTGTCGATATGAGGGGCCGCAAGCGGGCGCCAGTAGGGCTCCCCCGCCACCGCAACAAGGGCGATGATAGCCAGTAACAATGGGAGAAAGCCACGGCTGCCGCCTGCTTTCTCAACCTGGGTTGCAGAGGCCGCACTCGCTGCGGCTACCGCAGGGGCCTCGGGCTTGGCATCAGAGATAGGTTTAGCATCTGTCTGTTCAGCCGGGCTGTCCGGCTGCTGGTCCGACATGTCTTCGCGGGATGCATCATCCGTTGTGTCAGCCAGGTCCTCATCTGTTACAGAAGCATCTGCCGCTTCGTCTACGACAACGTCTGCGGATTCCTCTTCAACAGTCTCATCGACCTCTCCGGCGTCGTCGGTCGCCGGTTCCGCTGCGTCGGAGGAAGGGGGGGACATCATGCTCGAAAGATCGACACCAGCTGCATCCGCGGCCGCGATGATATCCCGCCACCGATTATCCGGAATGGTGTTCCGCGTTTTCCAGCCCTGAACCGTGCTGACCGCGATACCGAGTTGCGAGGCCATGGGGCGGATACCGCCAAAAGCCTTGATGACCGTCTCCGCATCCGGCGTACTTACCGCCGCCGCTACACCGCTATCGGCGGTTCCTTCGCTTTCGCTCATACCTCGGATTATCTCCTGCATGGGGACTTGATGGGCCTGGCTACCGATCTGACCGTACGTGTCACGATCGAGAACGCATGAATCTTATCCGTCTAATTCGGACCTTGCATCCAAAACATGCGTCTCTTACAAAATTTACTGCAGCGTGCGCGACAGCTGGTCAATCAAGTTCTTCTGGGTCGGACTGGCGCACGCGTACACCGTACGCCATGGTAAGTCCTGTAAAACACTGGCAACCGCAGGACTGAGCGCGAAAGCATCGATTGATACCAATGCAGGCGCCAAGCCCGCATCACGCGCCAGTGCGACGAAATGGCGCGCGGTTCGCGGAGAGAAAAATGTCGCCGCTGCGACCTCTCCCGCCTGCAAGGCAGAACAACAAATCGGGCTGAACGCCGGCACGGTTTCAGCCCGATAGAGCCTGTTGCGGAGAAAACGAAATCCCAATCCTTCAACAGCCCCCGCCAGATCGCCAGCGACCGCACTGCCTGCCGGGTGGAATAACGCGCCACCGGAGGGAACAAGGACACCGTCCTTCGTCAACTCCTCGATAAGCCGGACAAGGGTAACCACATCGCCACCGGCGCTTCGCACCTGACGAAACCCTAAGGCCCGCGCGGCTGCCGCACTGGCATCTCCAACCGCCAGAACCGGAGTCTGACGATCTGTCGATACCTCTGCCAACACCCGCACCCCATTGGCGGAGGTGATCAGGATCGCCTGGCACGACGACAGTGTCTCATCAAGCGACCCGGGCGGAAATGGCTCGGAATGGATTTCCATCATCGGCTCAAGAAGGCTGTCGAAACCCAATTGGTCCAATGCCGCCACCAAGCCCACAGAATCGGCGTGGGGGCGCGTTACCAGAACCAAGGGTCTTTTATCAGCCGGGGAGGACACCACCCGCATCCCGCTTCACCCGCATTCCGGCTTCGAAGCCGATAGTGTGGGCATCTTCCAGCGCGCCTTCCGCGCTCTCCCGCCAGACTTGGCTTCCATCCTCGCTCGCCAGCAAACCTCGGAAGGTGAGGCGCCCGCCCGCAATCTCCGCAAAGGCCCCAATCGGTGTCCGGCAGGATCCATCCAGGGCTTCCAGAAACGCACGCTCGCATGTGACCCGCGCCGCAGTCTCTTCGCAATGCAGGGGCGCAATCAGCGCCATCAAGTCGTCGCGTCCCTTGGGGACTGAGATCGCAATAGCCCCTTGTCCGGCTGCCGGCAGCATTTCTTCCGGCGGCAAGGGGCGGGTCGCCTTCTCCGCCATGTCCAATCGGTTTAGCCCGGCCATCGCCAGCAAAGTGGCATCAGCCTCCCCCTCCGCCAGTTTGCGGAGTCTGGTATTCACATTGCCCCGGAAAGTCACAACCTCCAAATCAGGGCGGGCGGCGAGCACTTGGGCCTTCCGGCGAAGGGAGGCGGTTCCCACTTTTGCCCCCGAAGGCAGGGTCGCAAAGCTTTCCGCGCTCAAGGAGACGAAGGCGTCGCGTGGATCTTCCCGCGGCAGGATAGCGGCAATCGCAATATCCTCCGGCATCCAGGTTTCCAAGTCTTTCAGGGAATGCACCGCTGCTTCACAGCGGCCATCGCGCTGCGCCTCATCGAGTTCCTTGGAGAACAACCCCTTACCGCCGATTTCCGACAAGGGGCGGTCCTGAACCTTATCCCCCGTGGTCTTTATCTCAACGATCTCAGGCACCAGACCGAGATGGGCTGCGGCCAGTCGGTCGCGCGTTTCATAGGCTTGGGCGAGGGCGAGAGGTGATCCTCTGGTCCCCAACCGCAATTGATTTGGAAAAGCTGTATCAGTCATGGGCGAAATCTGTAGCCTATCCCGCCCGGCTGCGCTACAGCGAAACCATGCGTGTACTCGGTATTGAAACATCCTGCGACGAAACAGCCGCCGCTATTGTCGATGATGACAGGCGCGTGCTGTCCAATGTCGTCCTATCACAGCTGGACGATCATCGCCCCTTCGGTGGTGTCGTACCGGAAATAGCCGCGCGCGCCCATCTCACTCATCTGGACGGGATCATAGAAAAGGCCCTGACAGACGCTGATATTGGCTTTGAGGAATTGGACGCGGTTGCCGCAACCACAGGCCCGGGCTTGATCGGCGGTGTCATGGTCGGCGCGATCACCGCCAAGGCGATAGCCCTGGCGCGGGGCCTGCCCTTTGTCGCGGTCAACCATCTGGAAGGGCACGCTTTGACTGCCCGGCTCACAAACGCCGTGGAGTTTCCCTACCTGCTGCTGCTGGTCAGCGGTGGTCATTGCCAATTGCTCGCTGTTGAAGGCGTCGGCCGCTACACCCGATACGGGACAACGGTCGATGACGCGGTGGGGGAAGCCTTCGACAAGACGGCGAAGCTTCTGGGGCTGGGTTTCCCTGGCGGCCCCGCTGTCGAGCGCGCAGCCACGCAAGCAAGCAATCCCAAAGCCTTCGACCTGCCGCGTCCAATGGCCGGAAAGCCACATTGCGATTTTTCCTTCTCTGGCTTGAAGAGCGCGGTGCGACGTCATTGCGATGCCCTGCAGCCCAGGTCGGATGGAACCTATGCGCCGGAAGATGTTCAGAATCTGGCAGCCGGTTTTCAGCAAGCGGCAGCCGATGTCCTGGCTGACCGGACTCGCCGCGCCGCAGATCGTTTTATCAAAGATTATGGTTCAGGGGTTTTGGTTGTCGCCGGGGGTGTTGCCGCCAATCAGACGCTGCGCGTGGCTCTTGAGAATGCCGCAAACGATGCAGGCATGGGGTTTGCCGCGCCGCCGCCGGGATTATGCACTGACAACGGCGCCATGATCGCCTGGGCAGGGTTGGAACGGTTCAGGCTTGGTCGACAAGACCCTCTGGACTTTAAGGCACGCCCGCGTTGGCCTCTGGACGATCCGTCTCTTGCGGTTGATGACACGATTGAGGGAGCTTCGATATGAGCGGCGTGACCGTAATCGGCGGCGGCGCTTGGGGCACGGCGCTTGCCACCGTCGCCCATCGCGCGGCGAAGGGACAGCATCCGGTTCGTCTATGGGCGCGCAACCCTGATGTCATCGTCGGCATCCGGGTCACCGGCGTCAATGAAGCCTATCTGCCGAGCATTCGCATAGATCCAATGGTCGAGGCTACGACCAAACTCGCTGATGCATTAGCCGGAACCGGTGCCGTTCTGCTGGTGGTTCCGGCGCAGGCAGTGCGAGAAACCGCCGAAGCATTGGCGGCACATCTACCAGCCGGGATTCCTGTCGCGCTATGCGCCAAGGGGATCGAGCGCGGTAGTATGAAAATGATGACGGAAGTCGCGGCGGAGTGTCTGCCGGAGGCACCCTTGGCTGTCCTGTCAGGCCCGACTTTCGCCGCAGAGGTCGCGCGGGGACAGCCGACCGCGGTGACGCTGGCAGGAAATGATAAGGCTGCCCTGGCCACGTTACGCGACATACTCGGCACCTCGACCTTTCGCCCCTATCTATCAGACGACCCCATCGGTGCGGAGGTTGGAGGGGCGGTCAAGAATGTCATCGCCATTGCCGCCGGCATCGTGCGTGGCAAGAAGCTGGGCGAAAATGCCGGTGCAGCACTGTTGACCAGAGGCCTTGCCGAAATGACACGGCTGGCCGTCGCGATGGGTGGGCGTGCGGAAACACTTTCAGGACTTGCCGGGCTGGGCGATCTGGCGTTGACTACGGGCAGTCTTCAATCCCGCAATACCTCCTTCGGCAATGCCCTGGGGGAAGGGAAATCGATCGATGAAATTTTGGGACAACGCCGTGCGGTAACCGAAGGGTTCTGGTCAGCGGAGGCTGTTTTGGCCCTCGCCGCCTCGAAATCCGTTGAAATGCCGATTACCGCCGCTGTTGCCGCCATTCTGAAGGGTGACCAGGGCATTGACGAGGCTGTGGAAGGCCTGTTGTCACGCCCCTACAAGGAGGAATGACGCATGAGCGAGTACAAGCTTTTTTGCTTCAAGGAGTCCGGAAACGCCTATAAGGCCGGCCTGATGCTGGAACTCTGCGGCGCCGACTGGCAGGCGGAATGGGTGGATTTCTTCAACGGCGCAACCCGAACCGATGACTACAAAGAATCCGTCAACGAAATGGGAGAAGCGCCGGTACTTATCCATGGTGATGTAAAACTCTCCCAATCCGGCGTGATCCTTCAGTATCTTTCCGACCGGTTCGACCGGTTCGGGCCGCGCGATGAGGCTGAGAAATACGAAGTCCTGCGCTGGACCCTGTTCGATAATCACAAGCTGACCAGTTATACCGGGACCTATCGCTTTCTGAGCCGCTGGGCACCCAGCGCAGATCAAGCCGTGAAGGACTTCTTTCACGCTCGCATGATTGGCGCCTGGACCGTGCTGGAGAAACGCTTGGAAGACCGCTCTTTTGTCGCCGGTTCGGAGCCGACAATCGCGGATATCTCGCTCTGCGGTTACCTCTTCTTCCGGGATGAGGTTGGGGAAGATGCAGCCGATTGGCCAAACACCACAGCTTGGCTGGAGAGAATCAAAGCCTTACCGGGATGGTCACACCCCTATGACCTGCTGCCCGGCGGACCGGGAGATGCCTGATGCCCATCCAACAACATATGGGGGAGATCTTCTCCAGCGCCCTGCCGACTGAGGACCCGGTTCTCTACGGCACTGCCGATATCACGCCAAAAGGCGCTTTCGAGGCGCGCAGTTTCCAAACCTTCACCCTTACCTATAAGACCGGGCGCTATGGGCTGGACGATACGGGCTCAATCAAAGTGGTGTTTCGGTTCACCGCCGATGGCGGCGCCATGCAGACAGAGGATCCCACAGCCCCGAACTATGTCACAGCGGTCAGCTCCAATGGTGTCCCCCTGACGGTTTCCTTCGATTTCAGTGGTCATGTCCGACCCTGGTATCAGGCACTGACAGTCATGGTCTCCAAAGGGTGCCTCCGCGAAGGTGACACCGTTACTCTGGTCGTGGGAGATACTTCCGGCGGCTCCCCCGGCTATCGCGTCCAATCCATGTGCGAGAGCGAGTTTACCTGGCGTGTCATTGCCGATGTCTGCGCAACCGGCCACTACGTCCCGATTGCTGAAAGCCCTACCATCGCCGTCGTTCCCGGCCCGCCCGCAGTCTGGAAGGCTGTCCTGCCGACAATGCGGCGCCCGGGGGAGGCGTTCCGGCTGGGCATCAAGGCGGAAGATGCCCATGGCAATCCATCCGATCAGGTGGATGCGACGGTCCGCTTAAAGCCCAGCATCGCCGTGAACGGCCTGCCGGAAACTGTCAGCCTGAAGCCGGGCCAGCGATCCTTAACAGTTTATGGTCTCTCCATCACCAATGTCGATACAGGCGGGGACGTCACGCTACAGATCACGCTTGAAGACCTTAATGGGGCGGCTCTGGCCATCACAAACCCATTGATCATCCGCGACGGTGCCCTGGCAGAATATTGGGGTGACATGCATGGTCAAAGCGGTGAATCCGTCGGCCTGAACACGGCGCGGGAATACTTCACCTTTGCCCGTGACATGGCGTTCCTGGACGCAACAAGCCACCAGGCGAATGACTTCCAGATCAATTCTGCATTTTGGGGGCATGTGAACGCACTAACCGCAGAGTATCACGAAGATGGACGCTTCCTGACGGTTCCGGGCTATGAGTGGTCCGGCAACACGGGCGTCGGCGGCGACCGCAATGTTTATTTCCGGCATGAGGGCAGGATCATTCGACGCTCTTCGCATGCACTGATCGCAGACAGAAAAGAGATCGATACGGATTCACCGACCGCCCGGCAGCTTTTCGAAGATCTGGCAGCGAATGAGGAAGATGTCGTCGTCTATGCCCATATCGGTGGCCGGCCAGCCGACGTCGCCTATGCCCATGATGCGCGGTTGGAAACAGCGATGGAGATTCATTCCGCCTGGGGAACCTTTGAATGGCTGATGGAAGATTGTTTCCGCGAAGGCTATCGGGTCGGTGTGGTAACAAACTCCGACGGACATAAGGGGCGCCCAGGGGCAAGTTACCCAGGAGCCTCAAAATTCGGCGCCTATGGGGGGATCACCTGCTTCCTGATGCGGGAGCTTACGCGCGATGCCTGGTTCGATTGCCTGCGCAACCGCAGGCATTATGCAACCACCGGCGACCGAATTCACATCGATCTCGCCGTCGAAGGTGACTTTGAGCGATATGACGCCGATCCTCTAGCCTATCCCCAAGCGAGCGCGTCGCCGGCCCAACGCCTCGGCATGGGAGATATCGCCCGGTCGAACGGAGATACCGCGACAATGAAAGCCACGGTCCATGCGCGTGCGCCGATTGAGCGGATCGATGTCATGCGCGGGATGGAAATCTTGGAAACCATTCGGAACCCTGCACCCATTAAAGGCCGGGGCCGGCTTCGCGTTCTCTGGCGTGGTGCCATGGTCAAAGGCCGTGGCGCCCGCGCCGATTGGAAGGGACGCGCCAGTTTCCAAGGCTGCGAGATTTTGAGAACGCAGGAGATCAACGCCTGGAATCCCGACCGGCCGCTTGTCCAGTCGGAACCTGCGGTTCTGGAATGGGACAGCGTCACGGCGGGGAACTTCGGGGCTTTCGATGTCTGGTTGGAGGAAAGCGACAACGCAGAAGTCGAAATCGAAACGAACCACGCGACGGCTCGTTTTGAGCTGTCCGAAATCGGGTCGGAAGACGTTGTGATCCCGGCTGGCGGGCTTGATCTCGAGGTGAAGCTCTGCCGCCTCCCCGAAGAGATGGCAGCGGGACCTTTGACGGTCGATGTCGATATCCCGGTCATGGACGAAGGAGACACACCGATCTGGATTCGGGTCACGACCGAAGATGGCTTCCAAGCCTGGACAAGCCCGGTTTATCTTTTCCGAAACTGAAAACCTTCCGACTGAAGTCCTAAAACCCGCATTTCTGTGAGGGGATTAACGTCCCGTTAGGACAAACACGGCTATAGTCACCCTCTCAAGGCAGAATGCCGATATTCGAGAAGGTTGATCCTAAAATGAGAGAACGATTGAGCTTGTGGCTATCCGTCCACAAAACCATCCGTGCTATTATAGTCCCTGTGTTACTTGTCCTTGCGCCGACATCAGAAGCATTATCCGCCGGTACAGACACGGCGATCGGATTTGTTAAGGAAGTCGTTGGCCATACGACGCTTAGTCAAAATGGTGAAAGGCGTTCCGCCGCTGCCGGAACGAAAATCTATCTCAACGACATGGTTGAAACGGACTCGGTCGGGTCTGTCGGAATAGTTTTCGATGATGGGTCGACCCTGTCTCTCGGCAACGACAGCAAAATCAAGCTGGACGAGTTTGTCTATGAGCCAGCGGATGGCATTGTTGGTCAAAGCTTCCAGATGCTCCAGGGCATGATGCTTTACGTCTCCGGCCAGATCACAAAAGTCGATCACGAAGCCGTTCGGGTTAACACACCGGTCGCAACCATCGGCATTCGAGGCACCCGCTTCATACTGAGGCTTGATGATTGATGGTGCATAATTCGATCAGAGCCTCTCTGTATGGGTTTGCCCTGCTGGCAGCATCATTGCTTGCCGCCTGCTCCGCTAAGCCTGTCGTCGTGCTGCTGCCGGAGGCTGATGGAACCGTCGGCACAGTTTGGGTCACCAATGATGCGGGCACCCAGCAACTTGACCAAGCCTATGGAGTGGTCGAGTTCGATCCGATATCGGGCGCACCCCTACCCCAACGCGCAGCCGATAGTGAGGAGATCGCAGAAGACTTCGCAGCCGTTTTAAATGTCGAACCGATGCCGCCGGCAATCTTCTCATTTAAATTCAAATCTGACTCTGCAGACATGTTGGGGGATATGACCAGCATCCTGGACAGCATTGTCACGGCTTTCCAGGACCGAACACCATCCAAAATCTCTATCGTCGGTCACACAGACAGGGCTGGAGCACGAGCCTATAACCTGCACCTAAGCCTGAGACGCGCCGAGGCTGTGCAGAAAGAACTGGCGGCCCGCAGTGTTCCGATTGACGCGATGGATGTTTCCTCGCATGGGGAAAACAACCCGATCATACGAACGAATGATGGGGTTGCCGAACCCCGTAATCGGCGGGTAGAAGTGATCGTGAAATAGCCGCACGGGCAGCGCAGACCAAACTATCTGTTTTTGCATGGCGACACCGCGTTGACTTGCGCCCGCCCAGCGCTTATACACCCGCCGAATTTCATTGTTTGCTAACCTCTTTCAGGAGATACGCCCGTGAAACGCACGTTTCAGCCCAGCCGGCTCGTCCGCAAGCGCCGCCACGGTTTCCGTGCGCGCATGGCGACCAGTGCAGGTCGTCAGGTTCTCGCTCGGCGCCGCGCCAAAGGCCGCAAGGTTCTTTCGGCTTAGGGGCATCCCCCCACGGTATCGCACGGCGAGGGCGCGGTTATGATCGAACGCCTTAAACGCCGCGCCGATTTTCAGCGGCTGACCCGCGCGCGGCGATCCTTCGCAGCGCGCGGTTTGGTGTTGCAGGCAGACGCATTGCGGATTGCCGGCACCGAAATCAAAGCCAATGACGGGATACCGGAACCGATGAACCATCCGGCGCTGCGCATTGGCTTCACCGCCTCTAAGAAGGTTGGTGGTGCTGTGCAAAGAAACCGGGCAAAGCGCCGCCTGCGCGCGCTTGCCGAAGAAGTCCTCCCGGTGCATGCGATGCCGGCACATGACTATGTTTTAATTGCCAGGGCCGCGACAATTGACCGGCCCTATGCGCGTCTCCGGGGTGACCTGGAATACGCTTTGAAAAAAATGAAACTCTGGCGCCCGGACAACTGACCGGGATAGGGAGACGGGGCGGAAATGGACGAAAAGAAAAATGTAATCCTGGCGATTGCTTTGTCGGCCCTGGTTCTGTTCGGCTGGAACTTCTGGGAAACCTCTCGCCGTCCGCCGCCCCCGACCGAAGCGGAATTGGCCCAAAGCCAGACGCAAGACGGTGCCCCCAAGGCGCCGGCGACAACCGGCGAAGATCGGGCCATCCCGACAGCGCCCGGCGCGCCATCCCTGCCAAACGAGTTGGTGCCGAGCGCGTTGAGCCGGTCTGCAGCCCTGGAAGCGAGCCCGCGTGTTGCAATCGACAGCCCGCGTCTTTCCGGTTCAATCAATCTCAAGGGTGCGCGCCTCGACGATTTGACCCTCAAAGGCTATTTTCAAACACTTGAAGACGACAGCCCGCTCGTTGATCTGCTGCAGCCAAGCGGCGGTTCAGAGCCCTATTTTGTCGAATTCGGCTGGTCCCCTGCTGAACCCGGCGCGGTCGAGGTCCCTGGCAAAGATACGCTGTGGCGTGCCGAAGGCGGCCCACTTGACCTGAATAGCCCTGTAACGCTCAGCTGGACCAATTCATCTGGTCTGACTTTCAAGCAGCGCTATGAAATTGACGAAAACTATATGGTGACTGTCACCCAATCCTTGGAAAACGGTGGCGCAGACGCTGTGCAGCTGTTGCCCTATGGTCGGGTCTTGCGGACGGGCACGCCGCAAATCCTGGACTTCTACATCTTGCATGAAGGCCTGATCGGGGTCTTCAACGATGTGTTGGAAGAAGTCGATTATGCCGATCTGGTCGAAGAACGCGGCAAAGCCCTGTCCTATGAGAGCACCGGCGGATGGATGGGCATCACCGACAAATACTGGCATGCGGTGCTGATCCCGGATCAGTCGCTGCCGATCAGTTCGCGCATGGTGACGTGGAATCAGGACGGCAAGGATATCTATCAGGTTGATTTCCTGACCGGCGCCCAGACCGTTGCCCCTGGCGAAACAGCCAGCCGCACCAGCCGCGCTTTCACCGGCGCCAAGGAAACGCTGTTACTGGATGCCTATCGGGATGACCTCGGCATCACCAATTTCGATCTGGCTGTCGATTTCGGCTGGTTCTATTGGCTGACCAAGCCGATCTTCTATGCCATCCATTGGCTCTTTTTCCATCTCGGCAACTTCGGTCTGGCGATCCTGGCCCTGACCGTCGGCATCAAGCTCGCCTTCTTCCCCTTGGCGAACAAATCCTACAAGTCGATGTCCAAGATGAAGCTGCTTCAGCCGAAGGTCGTCGAATTGCGGGAGCGCTTTGCCGACGATAAGCAGAAACTGAACCAGGAGATGATGGGCCTTTATAAGAAGGAAAAGGTCAATCCGCTTGCCGGTTGTCTGCCGGTTGTGATTCAGATTCCGGTCTTCTTTGCGCTCTACAAGGTGCTGTTCGTCACAATCGAAATGCGGCATGCACCTTTCTACGGCTGGATCACCGATCTATCGGCCAAGGATCCGACCGGGTTTCTGACCATGTTCGGACTGATCGATTGGCAGGTTCCCGCCATCCTTCAAGTCATCAACATTGGTGTCTGGCCGATCATCATGGGCATCACCATGTTCGCGCAGCAGAAACTGAACCCACCGCCCGCAGATCCGATCCAACAGAAGATCTTCACCTGGATGCCATTCTTCTTCACCTTCCTGCTGGCGTCTTTCCCGGCTGGTCTGGTGATTTATTGGGCTTGGAACAACTCACTCTCGATGCTGCAGCAATATGTAATCATGCGGCGGATGGGGGTCGCAATCGGCGGCGGCAGAGCAGATTCAAACAAAGACAGCACGGATTGAGATGAACGCGCTCGACACATTGAGCGCGACGCTTTTGGAGGCGGGCCGGAAACTGTTCGCCGCTGAATGCGTCTTCATGAAGGGCGTGGTGGCCTTGCAGCACTTGCCGGAGCCTGGCGCGCCGGAGGTTGCCTTCGCCGGGCGGTCCAATGTCGGCAAGTCCAGCCTGGTCAACGCGCTTACCGGGCGGAAGACCTTGGCACGAACCTCTAACACACCAGGCCGCACGCGGGAGCTTAATTTCTTTGAGCTTGGCGAGCGTCTGCGCATCGTTGATATGCCCGGCTATGGTTATGCCAAAGTCCCGAAACCCATGGCGGATGCCTGGACGAAGTTGATCTTCGACTATCTGCGCGGCCGGGCGGAGCTTCGCCTCCTTTGCCTCTTGGTCGATGCCCGCCATGGGCTCAAGCCATCCGATGAAGACCTCATGACCTTGTTGGACAAGGCTGCGGTTCCTTTTCGGGTCATCCTGACCAAAGCCGACAAAATCCATGGTGCCGCCATGACTAAGCGGATTGAGGAAACTCAAGCAGCATTGAAAAAACACCCGGCAGCGGCGCCGGAGCCCCTTCTGACAAGTTCTGTCAAAGGCATGGGTATTGCCGAATTGCGGGCGCTTCTTGCGGCGCAGGCCGACCCAGCATTAAACTAAACCCCACAATTAGCGGGACGGAAAAATGACGGTCGATAAGGCGAAACGGCGGGTAGAATGGCTCGCACAGGCAGGAATCCTGACAGAAGCACTGCCCTATATGCGCCGCTACAACGACAAGACCTTGATCGTGAAATATGGCGGGCACGCCATGGGTGACGATAACCTGGCGCGGTTGTTCGCCCGGGATGTTGTCCTGATGCAGCAAGTTGGCATCAACCCGATTGTCGTCCATGGCGGGGGACCGCAGATCGGCCGCATGCTAGAGAAGATGGCCAAGAAAAGCGTCTTCATTGATGGGCTGAGGGTTACCGACAAGGAAACGGTTGAGATCGTGGAAATGGTCCTGGCCGGATCGCTCAATAAGCAGATTGTCGGCACCTTACAGGCGGAAGGTGGTTACGCTGTCGGCCTATGCGGCAAGGATGGTGGCTTGATCCGGGCCCAGAAACTGCGCCGCACGAAGCGGGATCCGGAATCCAATATCGAGAAAGTGCTGGATCTCGGCTTTGTCGGGGAGCCTATCGGATGCGACACGACGGTCCTCGATTGCTTCAGAGGAACCGATATTATCCCCGTGGTCGCCCCGATCGGCCTTGGCGATGATGGAGAAACCTACAATATCAACGCTGACACCGCTGCCGGTGCCATTGCAGGCGCTACAGGCGCCCAACGCCTGATGTTGCTAACCGATGTGCCCGGCGTTCTAGATAAGAATGGCGAGTTGATCCGGGATTTGACGGTCAGCCAGGCGCGGGATCTCCAGAAAGATGGCACGATTTCCGGCGGGATGATTCCGAAAATCGAAACCTGCATTCAAGCGGTCGAGCAAGGTGCCGAAGCCTCTGTCATTCTGGATGGAAGGCAAGCCCATGCCGTTCTGCTGGAATTGTTCACGGAGCATGGTTCCGGAACATTGATCCGACCGGACTGAGCACACCCGGCTGGCACAAAGGGATATCCATCGGACATATCCACCCTTTTCGCACAGCCAATTTGGTACGGCCAAGTTCTCCTCACGAAAATACTTTGCGAGAAATGCGAATCACTTCATAGCTTTGGCGGGTTATGGTGCGCCTGAAACTTTCTGCGCGCCTGATTGGTACGTCATAGGCCGGGGATCCGGCGCTGCGAGAAGGACATCGCCGCTGTGAGTGATGCGCGCATTGGAAACGGTTGGAAGGCATCCCTGCTGGCGGGGTGCCTCAGCTCATTGGTCCTCACGCTGCCGCTTGTTGCGGCGGCCCATCCCAATCACGAAGATGAACGGGGGATTGTCACCCTTGTTGAAACCGAACGTGGCAATATCTGCTACCTGACCCGCGCGACCGACTTCGAAGCACAAAAAGCCATTCTGGCCGATTGGGTGGCCCAAGGCGCCTCAGAACATTCGATGAGCGATACCATGTCTTCGGACAGCATGGCAGAGCCAATGGCCGAAGAGTCTTTCAGTGCCGATCCTTTGGCGGAAGATACAGGCTCCAGTGATCCCTTTGGCGGTGGAGAAGAAGACAGTGGTCCAGAAGCCCTTCCCGTTCTGGAGGATGTCCTGACCCCGGAAGAGGCGACAGCGGCATATGATTGTTTGATGCCGGACCTCTTTGCCGGCTATCAGCGCTCTCCCCATGGATTGGCGCATGTCTTTCGGGACTGGGACCGACTGACCGAGCTGCCCATCTACAGCGAAGACATGGGCAAACGCTATGTTCATGTCTATGCAAACAAGCGCGCGACCGGCGAAAGTCAGACGCTATTCCTGGATCGCAACCTGCAGGCAGGATCCACACTCGCTGCCCCCAGTTTCTGGGTTCGCAATGACGGCATGATCCTGCCCGGGCCGTTGATGTTCGTTGAGAAGATCAAACGTGGTTTTACCTTTGCCCGTGGAAACTGGCGTTACACCAGAATCCTCCACAATGGATACGTTGAATCCGTCACGCGCGGCCGAAACGAAAATCGGATCGATATTTGCGCCGAATGCTATGCGACGAAGTCGGATCGCATGTATGTCACCCTGCTTCATGACGGGGTCGCCCCGCCGCTTCCGGAAACGCAGGAAGGGACCAGCGTCGATCCGACCTTTGACAGCGGCGCGGATACAATAGGGCCGGCAGATGGAACAGACTCGGGCCTGGATGCATCCCTTGACCCGTCGCTAGAGCCTAATCTGGACGGATCGGCAGCACCGGCTGCCGTAGATCCCGTTGATCCTCTTGGATCACTGGACCCGTCTCTCGACCCCACATTGGATCCGACAGTTGACCCGTCATTGGGATCCCCCGAAACGGGAACATTAGAGCTCGCCCCCTCGGAAACACCGTTGAGCGGCTTGGAGCCAGTGAATGGCGGTCTTGATTTGCAGCAACCTGCAATTCCAGAGCAGCCTGCCATCCCGGAACCACCGGCTCTGCCTGAGACCTCGCCAGAGGCGGTATTGCAGGAGATCGAACAGCCCGCACTGACAGTTCCCGAACCGGAGCTGCCAGCAGTGCCTGAAGTCAGCGTGCCGGAAGCACCGGCGACGACGGGCCTGGAGCCTTCCCTTCAAGTGACCGAAGATGAAGACTTGATCCTGACACCGGAGACTTTGGAAGCCGGTGAAGACGAGTTGCTGCTGGATTAAACCCGCATACCCTCTCCAGCCAACACCCGCCTTCCCTAGTCGCGGACGACCGTGACAGAGCAGGACGCGTGACGGACAACCCGGGCGGCATTCGGGCCCAGGAAGAAATCTTCCGCCTTTGGCCTATGTGACCCCATCACAATCAGATCGGCACTGATCTCCCGCGCGACCCGGAGGATTTCCTCATAGATTGCGCCATGGCCGATGATGTGCTGCACCGGCGTGCCGTCTGGTACATGCGACGCCGTCCAGTCATGCAAGGCGGCCTGTGCCTTCTCCAGTGCTTCTTTCTCATATTCTTTCGGGAAGAAACCGCCAACGATACTCATCCCAAAATCGGGCACCACCGTCACAACATGCAGCGCCCCTGCTCCGGCTGATTCAAGCGCCACCGGCAAAGGTTTCTCCCAACTCTTGGGATCACTCAGATCGATGGCGAGGAGTACTTTTTGAAAAATCATGATCCTTCCTCCCCCTTAGAATGCCGGCACATCGGTGCGGCGGCGTTGCAGCATGATAACAATGCCGAGCAGCAGAATAGCGGGGAAATAGAAGAGTTCCTTCGCCATCCGCTCTGCTTCCGCTTGAACCGACGCGATCTGAACCGGCACATCGCCGTAGAAGTCATAGATCTTAAGCGGCTCATCAAGCGGGGTTTGTGGGAAGGGTTCCTCGACCAAAACGGTACCGTCACCCTCAATCGAGAACGGCAGACCGGCATTCGTCGCTATTCGTGCCTCCCCATCACCCGCTGCACCCAACTGCAGTACAAAGGTCTTGGTGACCGTCTTGTCCAGGTCTGTGCCACTGGATCCATGCAGAACGACACGCAATGTGCCCCCATCCGGCGCCGCGCTAGCAGCAGCTACAATCTCGGCCGGCGCAAGTTCAGTGAATGGCGGTTCTATAATATCGAGCCAAAAACCCGGCCTGAACAACGTGAAGGCGACCAGCAGCAGGGCGACCGCCTCCCAAACCCTATTCTTGGCAAAGAAGTAGCCTTGGGTTCCTGCTGCGAATAGCAACATCGCGATGGTCGCGATCGCGAACACCCACACACCTTCCAAAAACGTCACATCGATCAACAGGAGATCCGTGTTGAAGATGAACAGGAAGGGCAGAGCAACGGTGCGCAGCGAGTAATAAAAGGCTGTGAATCCGGTCTTGATCGGATCACCCCTGGAAATCGCGGCGGCGGCAAAACTGGCAAGCCCCACTGGAGGCGTCACATCCGCCATGATCCCAAAATAGAAGACAAAGAGATGCACTGCGATCAACGGCACGATCAAGCCATTCTGGGCGCCCACATCGACGACGACAAAGGCCATCAATGACGACACAACGATATAGTTCGCCGTTGTCGGCAGGCCCATCCCCAGGATCAGGCTGAAGATCCCAACCAGGATCAACATCAAGATCAGACTGCCACCCGACAGAAACTCAATGAAGGAGCCCACGACATAATGCGCACCGGTCAGGGAGATTGTACCAACGATGATCCCCGCAGCGCCGGTCGCGACTGCAATCCCGATCATGTTACGCGCGCCGGCGATCATGCCCTCCTTAAAGTCGACCCATCCTTGGTAGAGCTTCCCAATCGGGTTGGTCTCACCACGGAAGAACGCCTTAATCGGATGTTGTGTGACAATGATGAAAACCATCCCCGCCGTTGCCCAAAAGGCTGACAAGCTCGGAGACAGACGTTCAATCATCAAGCACCAAACCAGGACAATGATCGGCAGAAGATAATACAGCCCCGTCATCGCCGTCGGTCCGGCGAGCGGCAACGCCCCAATCGGCGCATTGGGATCATCGACTTCCAGATCCGGATAGCTTGCCGCGATTTTTGCCAGCGCAATATATACAATCACGAAGGCCGCACTGACCGCATAGACAGTGGCGCCCCCGAACACATCCTTGGTCCATCCCAGACCATAGTAGACGATGGCGCATAACAGACCGACCCCGAAGAAACCGGCGAAGACGCCCGTCACCTTGCGGAGAATCGTCTGAGCAACACCGGGTTTCGGCAAGCCCTGCATCCCCGCCTTCAAGGCCTCCAGATGCACGATGTAGAGAAGCGCGATGTAGGAAATTGTCGCCGGTAGAACCGCATGCTTCACAACATCCAGATATCCAATGCCGACATATTCGACCATCAGAAAGGCAGCGGCGCCCATGACCGGTGGCATAATTTGGCCGTTGACCGAACTCGCAACCTCAACAGCACCCGCCTTTTCAGAGGTAAAGCCGACACGCCGCATCAGGGGAATCGTGAAAGTCCCGGTTGTCACGGTATTCGCGATAGAAGAACCGGAAATCAGCCCGGTCATGGCGGAGGAAACGACAGCTGCCTTGGCCGGTCCACCGCGAAGGTGTCCCATCAGGGCAAAGGCAATCTTAATGAAATAGTTCCCGGCCCCGGCTTTATCGAGCAGCGATCCGAAAAGGACGAATAGAAAGACCATCGATGCGGAAACACCCAGCGCAACACCAAACACCCCTTCTTCCTGCATCCAGAAGTGCCAGGTCGCCTTTCCATAACTGGCGCCTTTCCATTGCACCACATCCGGAAAGATCGGGCTGTCACCGAAGAACACATAGGCCATGAAAACGCCAGCCACGATCAACAACGGCAGGCCTAGCGCCCGATAGGTCGCGATCAACATGATCGACAGGCCAAGGGTTGATGCGATGAGGTCTCCTGTCGTCGGCAGCCCAGAACGCGCTGAAATCTCTGACTGGAATACAAAAATATACAGACAGGCCCCCGCGCCTACGAATGCCAACACCCAATCATACCAAGGGACTGTTGAACGCGGTGAACTCTTGAACAGCGGATAAGCCAACGCCGCCAGGAACAGGGCGAAAGCCAAGTGAATTTGCCGCTTGAAGGGCAGAACATCCGTAAAGAACTTGATGCCCGTGCCACTCGCCAGAAGGAAGGGAATATCTGATGCGATATAAAGCTGGAAGACCGACCAGACAAAGGCCAGGCCAGCCAGAAATTTTCCCAATGCACCAAGCGGGTTCCGCCCACCCGTATCCGTCGACGCGACCAGATCGTCGAGATCGACATCGGACGAAGCGCGCCCGTCAGTTTTGGTATCGCTCATACTCTCCCCCTTGGCCGGCGGTTTTCCCGTTGTCTCGGCCTGTTCTCAACCCTGTCCAGAATAAAAAAGTTATCAATGAATGGGACAAATCAAACAGTGGTATTATGTTACGCCTTCTTGAGGAAAGGGGCGGACACCGAAAGTGTCCACCCCCCTCAAGACCAAATAGGCTTACTTCAGACCCAGCTCTTTATAGGCCTTCAGTGCACCCGGGTGCAGCGGAGCCGAAAGGGCTTTGGAAACCATATCTTCTGCCTTCAGATGGGCGAAGGCCGGATGCAGCTTCCGGAAGTCATCCAGATTGCCGAGAACGGCTTTGGCGATTTCGTAAGCGACATCGTCACTAACCGCCGTCGAAGAGACGAAGGTGGCACCAACGCCCATTGTCGTGACGTCGTCCGGGTTGCCTTTATACATGCCGCCCGGGATCGTCGCGTCGCGATAGAATGGGTTGTCCGCGATCAACTTCTTCGCTGCGTCGTTATCGACTGAAGCGAAGACGACATCACAGGTGGTCGCCGCTTCACTGTTCAGCGCCGACGGGTTGCCGACCAGCCAGAAGAATGCGTCGATTTTGTTGTCGCAGAGCGCTGACGGGGTTTCCGAGGATTTCAGACCCGAGGCCAGAGCCAGATCATCATTGGTCAAGCCCATGGCGCCCCAAACGACGTTCCAAGTCGCTTCGGTACCGGAACCCGGGTTACCGATATTGACCCGCTTGCCCTTCAGATCATCGATCGACGTGATGCCGGATTCGGCACGGGCGACCAGACTGATTGGCTCCGCATGAACGGAGAACATCGCGCGCAATTCCTTGAACGGACCTGCTTCCTCGAACTTCGAGGTACCGTTATAGGCGTGATACTGCCAGTCAGACTGCGCAACGCCGAATTCCAGCTCGCCAGCACGAATGGTGTTGATGTTGTAGACCGAACCACCCGTCGATTCCACCGAGCAACGGATGCCGTGGCGCTTACGCTCCTTGTTAACGAGGCGGCAAATGGCGCCACCTGTCGGATAGTAAACACCGGTCACACCACCGGTACCAATGGAGATAAACTGCTGATCAGCAGCCTGCGCCGCCCCAAACGAGGCGAGCGAAAAGCCAACGGCCGCTGCCGTCGCTATCGCGATTTTCTTCATGGTCATTGTTGTCTCCCTTAGACTGTTCCTAAGTTTCCATGGTCCATGCTCCCCCCAAATCAGGCTGGATAGCATGGTGCGTGATGCCCGTTACCCGGTCTAAAGCCGGATCGACGGGCGCGGTTACGGGGAAATCGAGCCACCGCCCCACCCCTTACCGGCACCCCGATTGTATCCGGTGCCGGTATTCTGCGAAAAAGCGTCAGGCGGTTTTGCTGCCTTAAGCTTTCCAAATTCGTATGTGACCCAAAGCGCGGCGTCGTCCTGAGATGCGGCCGCATAGTGCTCGTTCGGGCTCTTGAAGGGACCAGGGGACGACAGCGGATCCAGATGCCTAGCGAACCGTCGATAGACCTTTCCCAGTGCCAGGAATCGCCCTGCCTATAACTGTACAGAATTAACGTATTTGGACTAGCGCCAGGTCGCACGTAGCCTCCAAATTCTGTGATCCCCGCTCGACCGTTCTTTGGGAGAATGATCCCCCGAACGACCCCTTTTTCACTTCTTATGAAAAACTATGCCCCTGCGGATGGTGTCGGTCAATCGCCGAAGCAGGAATTATTCCGCGGTACCTGATTGCCCCAGGAACACCTGAGCGGCGGCGGGATGAAGCGGGGCGAAAGCAGACGCACGCTGCATTTCTGAGATTGTCAGCCCATTCAGGGCGCGATGGGCCGCCGCAAGACGGGTTACATTCGCCTTAAGCGCAGCGGCGACTTTTCCGACCATTGCCGGATCCGCATTGCGTGTCGTCACCAGCACTGCGCGAACCCCCACTGTCCGTGCGGGTTCGACCTGCGTCTCATAAGTCCCGGCGGGAATGGTGATTTCGGCGTAGCCCGGCAACAAACGCAGAAGAGCGTCCACTGTTGGCTTCGTGAAGCTCATCGGCACAGCATCACAGGTGGCTGCGGCCTGCACCAGCGCGTCGCTGGGATGCGCCGCCATCAGGGATACCGCGTCTGTTTGGTTCTGACACAGCGCTGTCATGGCTTGAGGCAACGCAGCCGTTCCCATCACCGCAATGTCGTCTTCATCAATATCGCCAGCGCCCAACGCGACGCGTCCCAACAATCCGCGATAGCTGTTTTCCGGCCCGGCCTCAATCCGCCGACCTTCCAAGTCCTTGAGAACAAGCGGCGGCGTTGACGTGCGCGTCACAAAAACAAAGGCTTCACCATGGAGTGCTGCAACCGACATCAAATCATCCGCTGGACCCGCATCCTGGAAGCGGCTGGTGCCGTTTACCGCATGATGCAGCCAATCGCTTTGGACGATGGCCATATCCACTTTACCATCTTGGAGCGCGCGCAAGGCAGCCGCACTATCCGAAAGCGGCGCCACGGCACAGCCGGCATTATCGGGGCTTTCCATTGTTCGGCAAAGCGTCCCGGCGATCGGGTAGTAGAGGCCGAAGGGAAGACCGCCACCAATTACAATGCGATCGCCACCGCCGAGCAGAGAAGGCAACGCATCGCCGCCATCCGTCTGCGCCAGCGCCGCCCCCGATGAAAGCGTCGCCATTCCGGCCACGACAAACAGCATCCGAAGCGCAGCCTTAACCGCATTCAATCCAATCATCTGACTATCCGCTCCCATTCGCCGGTACAGCTCTTATTAAATCAGCTGCTGTGCAGCTTTTGGCCTTCGATCAGGGTCCAGGCTACAACCCGTTTCAACGTTTTCCCGAGTGCCTTATCGAACCCTTGCACGACAGAATCCATATCCGTCCCCGGTGCGGGAATGAAATAGCGGGTTGTCTTCGATGCGACAATGGCCCGATTGGGCATTTGAACAAGTTTCGCATTCAATCGGATATGGATGTTCGGAGGCGTACCATCGGGCAACGGGGCGCCATGGTCATCGGTATATTCCGACTGAAACTCACGAAGGTCAGTCTTTAGCACGAAGTCAGACCGCAACCCGATCGCCTGACGGCCAACCGAGATGATGCGCTCTGAGTTCTCAAAGCTCTCAATCAACAGCTGCTGGATCATCTTTGGCGCGGAATCCGTCCAGGATGCACGGGCATAGTATTGGAGTTCTAGCGCCCGGCGACGAAGCGCAATTCGCTGACCTGAGATACCGGCTGGAGCACGCGGTGTATCAACCAGCAACTGCCAAGAGACCGTCGGCACGTCATCTGGGAAGGTGCTTTTCGGCGACAGAACATAAATCGACGGGGCCGGCCCCGCACCCGGCAGTTGGACGGAGCAAGCCGCCGCAGCACCACCTGCCAGAACTGTCAAAGCACCCCGGCGTCCACAATCTGCCAGGACAGGAAGGTTCGACGAAATTGTTTTTTGTGTCATTGCGCTTCGAATCCTTGTTGGGAATCACCGAAGAAGAACCGCGCCGGATCCTGTTCGATCTGGCTTGATACACGCCCCAGCGAAGTAGCCAGGACGCGCAATTCCGTGATGAGTTGCGTGAACTCGAAAAGCCCATTATTGGCGAATTCAGTCAACGGCGCCTTGTTGTCCTCCAACAGCTCCGATGCAGAGCCGGCAGCATTCGCGATGTTCGAGGCGGCTAGTTTCAGATCTTGAGCAATCGACGCGAACTCCCGTAGCGTCAGATCTGCGTCTTTCGCCAACGGACCGACATGGGGCCGCAAGTCGCGGGTCATCGCCGCCACATCCTCCATCGCCGCCCCCGTAGACTTAATGGCGGGTTTGACATCGATCATCAAATCTTCGCCCGTCGCCATGAAACTCTCCGCAGAACCGATCCCGTCGCGGGCGCGAACCATGAGTTTGGAGGCTTCACCAATCGCTGTTTCTGAGGTGGCGGCCAGAGAATCCGCGCGGGCCGCGAATGGGTCCGCAACGTCTTTCAGTACCGCCGCAGCGCCTGCTGTCTTTTCCATCGCATCGCCAATGACACTGGTGACTTCCGGGATACGGTCCCGCATCTGGGCTGCCGCTTCATTGATCGTGCCGAGCGTACCCTGGGTCGCGGCCACCATAGGCCGGATTTCGCCCATCATGTCGCGGGCATCTTTGGTGACGACCTCGATATTTTCCATCGCCGCAACCGCAGTGTCGATCACAGCGCTTGCGTCTTCCATCGTTTCCTCAGTCAATTCAGCCAGCCGCTCACTGCGGTTGGAGAAAGCGGCAAGCAATGTCTCCGCCTCCCCCATTGTCGCCCGCAACTGCACCAGCGTCCCCGAAGCCTCAGCAAGGATATCGCGCACATCGTCAGAACTGTTCGACAACGCACCGGAGAAGCTATCCAGGTTGCTCAAGACACCACTCACCGCTTGAACGTTATCATCACTGAGTATCAGGGAGGCGCGGTCGACCAACCCGATAAAGCGCTGCATGAGCTCCGGCGCCTGTTCGAATAGCTGCTCTAACTGCGATTGCTTGGACGTGATCACCGGGCGGTCCTGACCTGCCCGTGCCGTCAGCAACGGCGCAGCGTTCGTGCCACCAGAAAGCTGTATGAAGGCAACGCCCGTGATGCCTTGATATTCCAGACTCGCAATCGCGTCTTCCTTGATCGGGATGCCGTCGCGGACTTCAACCGTGACCTGGATCTGCTCAACATTCTCCCGGCTGATATCAATTGTTTTGACAGAGCCAATGGGCACGCCGCGATAACGCACAGCATTGCCTTCCTTCAGTCCGGAAATCGAACCGTCGAAATAGACATCGTAGAGCGCTACCTCCTCATCGAGATCCACGCCCGCCAACCAAAGCACCGCGCCGACCATCCCGGCGAGGAACAACAGCACGAAACTGCCGACCAGAATATAACTCGCCCGTGTTTCCATGTTTACTCAGCGCTCCCGCAACACCAAACCGACAACAGATTACCCCCCGACAGCCCGCGCCCGTGGGCCGTGAAAATATTCATGCAGCCATGGATGGTCGTCTTCCATATGCTCAGCCATGGTACCGACGCGCACCTGTTTGTCCACCAAGGCCGCGATCCGATCCGTAATCGTCGCCAGACTGTCCAGATCATGGGTGACCATATAGACGGTCAGCCCCAGACTTTGCTGCAGATCCCGCACCAATTGGTCAAAGGCCGCCGCCCCAATGGGGTCAAGCCCGGCGGTCGGCTCGTCCAGGAACACGATCTCCGGATCAAGGGCCAATGCGCGCGCCAACCCGGCGCGTTTCCGCATGCCCCCCGATAGCTCGGAAGGGAGTTTCCCGCCCGCCTCCGGCGCAAGGCCGACCATCGCGATTTTCAGGGCGGCCAGTTCATCCATCATCTTGGGCGGGATATCGAGATGCTCCCGCATCGGGACCTGGATATTCTCCGCAACAGTCAGAGAGGAGAACAAGGCGCCATCCTGGAACAGCACACCGAAACTGGTCGATAGCGCTATCCGCTCCTTCGGAGACATCGACCAGACGTCTTCGCCCAGCAATTCGATAGACCCGCCTGCCGGGCGCAGGAGGCCAATAACCTCTCTCAGCAACACAGATTTACCGGTACCGGAGCCGCCAACGACCCCGATCACCTCACCGCGTTCAACATCAAAGCTAACGCCATCATGGATCGTATGTGGGCCAAACCGGGTGACGATGTCACGAATGCGGAGGATGGGATCGCTCGACATCGCTCAGATCCCCAGGAATGAGAAAACAATCGCGAAGATCGCCGTCGCCACGATGACAAGGAAGATCGATTCGACGACAGAGGTCGTTGTCTGCAGGCCAACACTTTCCGCCGTCTGGCGAACCCGAAGCCCTTCATAACAACCGACCATCGCGATGATATAAGCATGAACCGGCGCCTTAACGATCCCAACCATGAAATCATCCAGCGTCACCGCCTGCTTCAACTGTGTCATGAACTGCGCCGAGGTCAGATCTAGCGCCAGAATCGTCATGACCGCGCCACCGAGGACGCCCATGATATCGGCAAAGAATGTGAGGAAGGGCAGGGTCAGCATCAAGGCCAAAACCCGGGGCAGAACCAAGACCTCCATCGGGTCGAGGCCGAGGGTTCCCATGGCATCGACTTCCTCATTGACCTTCATGGTGCCGATCTGAGCCGTGAAAGCGGAGCCTGAGCGGCCGGCAATCATAATCGCGGTGATCAAGACGCCGACTTCCCGCAGTATTGAAAGGCCCACCAGGTTCACGGTGAAAATCTCCGCCCCGAATTGCCTGAACTGATCCGACATCAGATAGGCAAGGACGACACCGATCAGGAAAGACAACAAACCAACAATCGGAAGTGCATCAAGGCCGGTCTGTTCGATCTGAGAGACCAGCGCCTTTGGGCGGAACCGCCGCGGTTCCTTGCACGCGCGGAGTAGAACGAGGGTGAAGAGCCCGATAAAATTCAACAGCCCCTTGGCCTTTGATACGGTGGAAAACACACCTTCCCCGATACGGGCCACGAAGGCGAGGATGCCGCCTTTCGATACAGGGTCGCTTACGCCGAGCTTTTCCTCACTTGCCTCCACAAGGTCAAAGAGCGGCATGTGCTTCGCGTCGACCCCTTGCAGTTCGACATCAATGCCCGCGTCCTGAAGGTCGCCCATCATACCGCGCAAAATCCAGACACCGGCTGTATCCAGCCGCTCGATCTCACTGACGTCCAGGCGCGCGCCAGAAGCACCGTCCAAGCGAAGGCCGGACGCGATTTCCGTGAGTGTCCGGCTGGCCGCGACAGTCCACACACCGCCAGCCACAACGGAAACCCAGCCATCACTCATGGCTTCGGTTCGCATCCAGGCGGTATCACTCAACCGTCGTCCCCCTTGGTATAGACCACATCATAACCACCGTATCGCATCCCCCCGATTGCGACACCGCTTCGAACTCCATAAACTGACTGCACGCGTTACACCAGCCAATCTCCTAAAATTAGGGTAAAACATGGACATCAGGCAACACATCCGAACCATTCCAGACTTCCCGAAACCTGGAATTCTATTCTACGACATCTCAACGCTGCTGGCGCATGCTGGCGCTTGGAAAGCCTGTATCGAGCAAACGGCGGAGGTTGTTCGTCCCTGGGAGCCGGTTCAATTGGTCGGAATCGAATCAAGAGGGTTCTTGACTGCGGCCCCACTGGCCTTGGAGTTGGGGCTCGGTTTCACAATGATCCGCAAGCAGGGCAAACTGCCCGGCGATACGGTCGAGCATGTCTATGAGCTGGAATACGGCACGGACACTGTTGAAATCCAGTCGGATGCGATTAAGCCCGGCAGCCGCGTGGTCATCCTGGACGATCTGATGGCAACCGGCGGCACCATGGCTGCTGCGATTGATCTGGTTCGAAAAGTCGGGGGCGAAGTCGCAGGCGTCGCGTGCATCATTGAACTGGTCGGCTTGGGCGGACGGGATGAATTGGACGTTCCCTTCGAAGCCTTGCTGCAATTCGACGCCTAGAACAGGGCACAGGTTCGTCAAATGAGCGACAGTGAAAACCCTCTCGATGCGCTCTATACGGAAGGGGCGGTCACAGATACCGCCACGCTCTATGACGACTGGGCCGAACGCTATGAAGCCGATCTGAAATCGATCGGATACGCCGCTGCTGATCGTTGCGCGGCGGCTCTGGCGGCGGCGGACCCTGGTCTGACGTCCCCCGTCGTCGATCTGGGATGTGGGACAGGGCTATCCGGAGAAGCGCTGAGAGCGGCAGGATTTGCTGAAATCGACGGCTATGATTTCTCTGAAGGCATGCTGGCGCTTGCCCGAACGAAAAAGTGCTATCGGCAGATCATCTCAACCGATCTGTCGCAGCCGAATGCGGTACCCGACAAGGGATATCGCCACGCGGCCATGGTGGGCGTCCTGCATCACACTCATGCACCGCCCGAAGCGATTTCCTCTGCGCTGAGTTTATTACCGGCTGGCGGCTGCGTCGTCTTCACACTGAACGACGAAACCCTTCGGTTTCCTGAATACACGGACTATATCGCTGATCTGGTAAAGGCCGGTACAGTCGACATTGTCTCAGAGGAATACGGGCCCCATCTGCCCGCGCGAAACGTTGGCGCGAAAGTCATTGTGCTTAGAAAACGTAGGTGAAACCAAAAACTATTCCATTCCCAATAAAGATTTCGCTTCTTTAGCGAACAAACCGCCCGGATATGTATCCAGATAAAGATTTGCAGCGTCCTTGTTGTTTGTTGTAAACGCCTTGCTCCACAATATTGCTTGGTCCAGCTCGCCTTTAGCCGCTAGGTCCGCGGTTGCCGCACGATCATAAAATGTGCCCTGATCCTCGTAGGTCAATGCCACTCGTTCTGGTAACGCAATCCGTCGATATCCACTACGATACATGCATTCGTCGTTAAGGCGATCTTTCGATTCTTCGTATGCGCTGTGAGCAGCAATTCCGCCAATAATGCCACCAAAAATAAACCCAGCCACGGCAGCTCCAGACTGTTCAGAGTCTGACGCACCGTGCTCCTTCACATATGCGCCGCAACTTGCCAAATCTTCTTGGAAGTTTTGTGGGGTAAGCAACTGCTTGGCGAAAATAAAATATTCCGGTGTGCCATCATTTGTCTTGCAAGCAACTAAAGCGAGGGTAAACAAAACCGAAGCTACACAAGAAATGCGCCGCATTGCCCTAGGCACCTTCCAGCGCTGCCACAAACCCGTCATTTAAGAACAAACTAATCAGCGCCTTCGTCAGTGCACCTTCCACCGCTTCACCAGCGTTTTCACCACTTGCGAGAACAATGTCTTCAACAACATGCACTTCGGTAACTGCACCATCAAACAACACAGCACCAGTGCTGCCTAAGACCTTAACAGTAAAAGCAGCAATTCCCCGCGCCGTTCCCGTAAAAGCACCAGATTGAAAATTGTTATGCAAGGCAGTAATGGCAAGTTCAATCCGCCGGTCAGCGACGCCTTCGATTACAAGACCGCGTTGAATAAGTTCATCTGTTATAGCTTGGGTAACGTATTCTTGGACTGGAACGGATGACCTTATGTCCGCCATTTCAACGCCGAAACCATTGATTTTCGCCCCTATTCGCCCCTGATGCTCGGCCCGCGCATCTTCAACCGCGATTTGAAACTGCTTTCCGGCGGAATCCAGCTGCTGAACGCCCTTCATCGGATCATAGTTCAAGTCCACAATGTCTTCTGTCAGGGCACAAGCCGACAGCAAAAACGCGCCGAAGGCACAAACAAGAACTCTTCTGATAACAGCGTACATTTTCATTTCCCCACACCTACAGAAAATTGTATTTCGTAAAAAATTAAATACATCAGCGTTTTGGACCAGGCAACTTGATCTTAAAAGTGTCACAAAAAAATGATCAAAATGGCCAAGTTAGGTTAGTCAAATGACGATTGAATAGGCTGATTTCTATGTGGAAGATATCTTGTAAGTATCTTTGATATAAACTCTATCTTGCTATCATGCGGGAAAAGTGTCTGAAAGTTTCCTTGGGGATCTATCAAATAGGCATTCGGCGTGTGGTTGATCAGATATTCTTCCGGCCCTGCATCCGGCATCGGTACTTTCATCCTATGCACACGGAAGGCTTTGGCCGCTGCAGCGACCTGGGCTTCGGATCCGGTCAGCCCCCGGATTGCTGGGTGAAAGGCAGAAACATAGCCTGCTAGGACTTCGGGCGTATCACGCTCCGGATCGACGGTTACGAAAAGCGGCTGGACGCGTGATAAGACTTCCGGCGGCAATTGATCAAGTGCGTCTGCGATACGCGCCAGATCGGTTGGGCAGATATCCGGGCAATAGGTGTAGCCGAAATAGACCAGCAGATGCTGTCCTGGAAAACTTGCCTCGGTAACCGGGCGACCATGATGATCCGTCAGGGAAAATGGCCCGCCGATTTTGAAAGGCAGATCTGTGGCATAGGCATCCTGTCCGAACGGCATCGCCATCACCCCGCACAGCAACGCCCACAGGGCCAGGCGCAGGAAATTGAATCTCAATACCGTCATTATTGCTTCGCTGGCAGTGGATCTACGCCTGGCAAACCAAGAACACCATTCTTCTTGAGATGCGCATCGATCACAGGGTGATGGCGGAACCACTGATTGCCCTTCTTACCTGGGTTATCGGCAACGAAGTCATCACCGCGTCTATCCGCCTTCTGCCACTTCCCACCTTTCGTCTTGATGTATTGAAGGGCAAACATGGTCATATGCTCGTCCTTAATCAAAAGCCCATCCACGGTGATCGTTTCACCGCAATGCGGCAGAAGATCAGGGACAGCGCCGGCAAAGAAGTTCTGACTTTTTACGGCCAAGACCAACGTCCCATCCGGCCGCAGGACACCGAGTTGCCGTTTCCCACCACCGCAATTCGCGGGACAGTCTCCTGTCAGCTCACAAAGGACATCGACCACTTTGGCATCAAATCGTGCGAGCTCTTCGCCCGGTATACGCCAAGAATTTGCTGCATGAACGACACTGGCCAAGGATAAGCCCAACAGCAATACGCCCGAAAAGAGACTGATAGGGAAAAACCTCTTCATCAGCGCTTCTTCCTACTGTGGTTGGATCGGATGGTCTTCATGGGTCAGATTGACGATGCCGCCATCCGCCAAGACCGTCTCGACAATCAAGTAATTCACGCCGTCACGCTTATAGAGCAGGCCGTCGACCGTGACTTGATGGGTCTGGATATCAACCACAGTTGGATTTGAGGCATTGTGGCTATCCCCGTCAATTTTCAGGATGACATAGACCGTATCATTCTCATCGATGATGCTGACCGGGATCCCACCAACCGCGCACCAGACCGCACAACGATGATGCGCGGTGCCAAGCGCATACATGACCTCTGTCGTGTAGCACCAGGTATCGATAATTTCGCCCGTGACCTCAACGCGTTCCGGTTCGCTTGCCCGGGCAGCCTGCCCCGTAGCGCCGATCATGGCAGTGATGGCAAAGATCACCGCGGTTAGTGTTACTTTCAACCGCCAAGAGGCCATGGACAGTCCTTTCCGACACCCAAAATTATGCAAGCCATTCATTAGTTCCCAACAGACTTTCCTGATAGCTATTCCTGATAGCAATTCCTGATTCTGGGGCAAGAGAACCCAATCAGCAACACAACCGCTTGTGAACGATATGTGAGGCCACGTGCCATCGCCGGCATTGACACGTGCTGCAATCAGGAATACGGGCGCTGAATAGGGTTTCGATGATCGTTCGAAAGGGTGACTGGAATGGCCATACGTCAACCGACGCCGCTGCAGGCGGTATCAAGCGTCATACTCTCCATGTCGCTATTGGCACTGTGCAATGGACTGATCCACACCTTCGTTCCCCTGCGGCTCAACCATGAAGGCTATGGCGGGGTCGAATCCGGGTTGATCCTGACCTGTTTGACAGCCGGTGGCGTTCTGGCGTGCTTAATTACGGGGACTGTCGTTCGGCGTGTCGGCCATATCCGCGCCTTCACCGTCTTCGCTGCAATGGTCCTGCTATCTGTCCTGGCACTCACCATTTCGACAGATTTGATCCTTTGGGGATTCGCGCGCCTCATTCATGGATTGGCAACGACCAGCCTGTTCATCGTCGCCCAAAGCTGGATGAATGATGCGACGGAAAATGCTTGGCGGGGCCGGGTCAGCTCTGTTTTCTACCTGATCTACGTGCTCTGCATCGGGGCCGGTTATTATTTGGCCGGCCAAGTCGATATCGATAGTGTGCAGGCCATGACCATCGGTGCGACCTTCATGGCGCTTGCCTTGATCCCGGTCGGCCTGACCCGCCTTCCGGCACCACCGCCACCGGTTAGAGTCCAGGTAGATTTCAAGGCTGTATGGCGCATCTCCCCGGTTGGTTTCTTGGGGAGTGTATCGGTCGGTGGTCTGACCATGACCTTGCAGGGATTTATCCCCATCCATGCCGCAGCAGAGAACATGCCAAATGCCGACATCGCTTCATTGTTGTCGCTCAGCTTGCTGGGGAACTTGGTCTTCCAATGGCCGATGGGCTATATCTCCGACCGGACGGACCGGCGTTATGTGATGCTGGCAGCGGTTACGATCATGCTGGCCATGGCTATCGCGTTCTCGTTTTATGGATTTGGTGCCTTGCTGATCACCGTCTTGATCGTTGGCGCCTGGGTTGGTGCGAATGAGAGCCTTTATTCACTTTCATTCGCGCATGCCAATGACCGTGCGGACCCATCGGATTATGTGATGCTTTCCAGTACCATGATGCTCGGCTGGTCCCTCGGTGCTGTCGTCCTGCCCGGGCTGACCACAATCCTGACCAGTTATCTGGGCACAGGCGCCTTCGTCTATGTCTTTATTGGCGGAAGTGTCGCTTTCGCGTTATTCGTATTGATACGTCTATTCGCCAAGAGCGCCCCAAAAGAGGAAGCCCAGGAACCCTTTGTCGCCCTGCCCGCCACCGCGCCGAATACCGGTGAACTGGCAGCCCCGTCCGAGGAGGACAGCGGGCCTAAGTGACAAAGTAGGTCCGAAGGCTGATTTTTGCTGTATTTTGTCGTATAGTAATTGAGCAACAGAAACGGGAGGACCCTTCCATGCTTTATTCCTATGCCAGTATCGACAGTGACAAGCTAACTGCGCTCCGTTCATTGGAGAAAGAGATCGGGGCCCCCCTGATCGCCATGCAGGCCGTTGATGTCGCCCCTGCACAGGTCGGTGGTGATGCGCTTGAACGCATCAAGGAACTGGAAGAAGAACTCGGCGTGGTCCTGGTGGCAGTGACAGAAGGCCAGGCCTGACCCCCTAGCCAACAGCGAGCATGATTTTTCCGATATGCGTTGAGCTTTCCATCAGCGCATGGGCTTTGGCGGCCTCATCCAAGGCAAAGGTCTCATGCAGGATCGGCTTCACACGCCCCGATTCCAGCAACGGCCAAACATCGCGGAGCAGGTCTGCGGCGATCACCGCTTTCTCCGCATCCGTTTGCGGTCGCAGGGTTGAGCCGGACACGGTCAGGCGCTTCAACATTATCTTGGAGAAATCCACCTCCGCCTTAGGACCTTTCAGAAAAGCGATAAAGGCATAGCGGCCGTCACGCTTAAGCACATCGATATTGGGCCGAATGTAAGGGCCACCCACCATGTCGAGCACGACATCGACGCCCGCGCCCTCCGTATGCTCCTTGATCGCCGCCTTCCAATCTTCGGTTTCCCGATAATTAATCGCAAGCTCAGCGCCGAGGCTTTCACAGAAGGCGCATTTGTCCGCAGACCCTGCCGTTGTGAGCATCCGCGCCCCGAAAGCCTTGCCAAGTTGGATGGCTGTGGTCCCGATCCCACTCGACCCGCCGTGAACCAACGCAACCTCCCCCGCCGTTAACCGCGCGCGGGTGAAGAGATTGTAGTAGACCGTAAACATCGTCTCCGGCAGGGCAGCCGCCTTCACCATGTCGTAGCCCGATGGGATCGGCAGGCAGTGATCCGCATGGGTCGTGCAATAGGCCGCATAACCGCCCCCCGGGGTCAGGGCACAAACGGCGTCACCGATCTGCCAACGCCGCGCGCCTTCCCCAAGCGCCGCAATGGTTCCGGCAACTTCCAAGCCCGGCAGGGGGCTTGCCCCTGGTGGTGGCGGATAGGCCCCTGCGCGCTGCAAGCAGTCCGGCCGGTTGACGCCAGCGACCTCCACCTGGATCAGAACCTCCCCCGGACCCGGCGTCGGTACCTGTGCCTCGCAAGGTTTCAAGACCTCAGGCCCACCGGGCTCAGAAATCTCCACAGCATGCATTGTCGTGGGTAGGGACATATTCGCCTCCAGGATGGCTTGAAAGGGCGGGGCTCGGCGCGGATACTGGCAAGGCCTGCGCATAACCGCAAGGCCGGGAAAACCCCGAAGGGAGAAAGGCGCCATGATTGCCGAAGAAGAAGAGAAACCGAAACCCAAAGGCATCGTCCCCCGCGATCTGGACGAATTATCGATTGAAGCGCTCGGCGACTATATTGCCGAGCTGGAAGCTGAGATTGCCCGTGTCCAGGACAAGATCGCCAGCAAGAAGGACGCGCGCGGGGCCGCAGAGTCTTTCTTCAAGTCCTGACCTACCCCATAGTCCATCATCCATCCCCCAACTCCTTGACCGCCTTCATCACGAGGAAACCCTAGATGACACATCTGTCGCGCGCCTGGGTGCTGACCGCCCACCCAACCGGTATTCCAACAGTCGAGAACTGGCGCCTGGAAGACCAGACCTTGCCGGGACCGGCGGACGGCGAAATCCTCGCCCGGTCAGTTTATCTGTCAGTCGATCCCTATATGCGCGGCCGGATCAGTGCGAAGGCGAACTACGCCGGTGGTGTCGCGATCGGTGGCATCATGCATGGCGGCGCCGTTGCGGAGGTGCTTGAAAGCAACCACCCCGACTGGAGGCCAGGCGACCACGTCGAAACAATGAATTTCGGTTGGCGGGACAAGGCTGTGCTCAAAGGCGACGGACTGACCCGCGTCGATCCGGCACTCGCCCCGCTTCATGCCTATCTGAGTTATCTGGGCATGCCGGGCCGCACTGCCTGGTTGGCCCTCCAAGATATCGGTCAGGTCAAACCCGGGGAGACAGTGCTGATCTCTGCTGCTTCCGGTGCCGTTGGGCAAGTCGCCGGCCAGATCGTGAAAGCCAAGGGCGGACGCGCTGTTGCCGTCGCAAGCTCGGAAGAGAAACTCGCCTGGTGTAAGCAGCTTGGCTATGACGCCGGGGTCAATTATCGCACGGCAGAGGACCTGGGCACCGCGATTGGAGAGGCCTGCCCGGATGGGATCGATGTCTTCTTCGACAACACGGCCGGCCCGATCCATGACGCCGTGATGAAACGCCTCAACCTGGGCGCGCGCGTTATCATTTGCGGCACGATCAGCCTGGCCTCAAAATTCGACGAACCGGATATGGGAGAACGCTTTCTGCGCCAGATTTTGGTGGCCCGCGCCCGCATCCAGGGCTTCCTGATCTTCGACCATGTCGCCCGCTATGGAGAAGCAAATTCTGCTCTGGCCGCGATGTCGGAGGCCGGCGACCTTCAATTCAAAACCGATGTTGAGGAGAGGTTGGAGGCGATGCCGTCGGCGTTCATCTCTCTTCTAACCGGGGATAATTTTGGTAAGAAAGTCGTCCGCATCGGACCGGATTCGGAGAGTTGAGCATGAGTAACGACGACAAATCACAAATGCTGGATCGGCAGACACGGGCCGCCCAGGCGCTCGGCTGGGAAGATGAAAGCACCGGCGCGGTTGTCCCGCCGGTACATTTCTCCACCACCTACACACGGCGAAAGCAGGATTACGGACTGAAGCTGGATGGCAGCTACATCCGCGACACCTCCCCGACCGCAGCCCATGCCGGTGCCGTCATCGCATCCTTAGAGGGCGGGGCGGAAGGCATTACGCTTGGCTCCGGCATGGCGGCTTGCACAGCCGCCTTCCACGCCTTGGAGGCCGGTGATCACATCGTCTGCGCCCGCCCCTGCTACCATGGCGTTGTCGCCTGGTTGGAGACCTTCGCCGAAGCGCGGGGCCTCAGCTATACCTTCAGCATCGCAGGGGATTCAGATGCCATCGCGGCGGCAATCCAACCCGGCAAAACCAAGCTCGTCTGGTTGGAAAGCCCCTGCAATCCGACCTGGGCAGTGACCGATATCGAAGCGGTGGTAAAGGCCGCCCATGCGGTCGGCGCCAAGGTCGGGGTGGACTCGACTGCTGCGACCCCGGTACTGACGACACCCCTTGCCCTCGGCGCGGACATTGTCTGTCACTCGGCGACCAAGTTCCTGGCCGGCCATTCGGATGTGCTGGCCGGCGCCCTGGTTACCGCCACGCCGGAGGATCCGCTCTGGCAACGCATCCTGGATCATCGACGCTATGGCGGCGCGATGCTGGGAGCGATGGAGGCTTATCTGCTGACACGAGGCATGAGGACGCTATTCCTGCGCGTG
This sequence comes from Alphaproteobacteria bacterium, assembly GCA_006844765.1. Lineage (GTDB taxonomy): Bacteria > Pseudomonadota > Alphaproteobacteria > UBA8366 > Aestuariispiraceae > SPJV01. The sequence goes on from SPJV01000078.1 coordinate 81,203, forward strand.
GAGCGTCAATGTGCCAATGCGATGAAGGTTGCGGAATTCCTGGAGGCGCATCCGGCAGTCCCCAAGGTCTATTATCCCGGTCTGCCTGGCGATCCCGGACATGCGGTCGCCAGCCGTCAGATGAAAGGCGGCTTCGGCGGTATGCTCTCTTTCGAGGTCAATGGCGGACGCGATGATGCCATCCGCACGGTCACCGCGTGCAACGTCTGGAAAACCGCGACCTCCCTCGGTGGCGTTGAGAGCCTGATCGAACACCGTCGCACCTCCGAAGGCGATATCAAGACCGAAACGCCGGACAGCCTGATCCGGCTTTCAACCGGCATCGAAGCTGCCGATGACCTGATTGCTGATCTCGATCAAGCGTTAGACAAATAGCAACTGGCAAAAAGCGACTGGCAAAAAGCGACTGGCAAATAACGGCGCGATACTCCAACCCTGACAAGGACCAAACCGATGACCATCGATCTCTACACCTGGGGCACCCCCAATGGCCGCAAGGTCTCGATCATGTTGGAGGAAGTGGGGCTTCCCTACAGCGTGCATTCCGTCAATATCGGCACGGATGAGCAATTCAGCCCGGAATTTCTGGCCATCAACCCCAACAACAAAATCCCCGCCATTGTCGACCCGCAAGGGCCGGGTGGGCAGCCGCTGTCCCTGTTCGAAAGCGGGGCGATCCTGATTTATCTGGCGGAGAAAACCATGAGCCCGCTGCTCGCCCAGGACCCGGAACAGCGCATCCTCACGCTGCAATGGTTGATGTTCCAAATGGGTGGCGTCGGCCCAATGTTCGGACAGGCGAACCACTTCCTGCATTTCAAGAAGGACATGGATAATCCCTATGCCAAGGACCGCTATCGCTCAGAAGCGCATCGTCTTTACGGTGTCATGGATAAACGCTTGGAAGAGGTCCCCTATCTGGCCGGCCAATCCTATTCCATCGCCGATATCGCGACCTTCCCCTGGGTTGCCCGCTGGGCATGGCATGAGATCGATCTGAAATCATTGAAAAATCTGAGCCGCTGGTTTGAAGAGATCAGCGACCGCCCGGCGGTGATCAAAGGCATGGCAATTTCCTGATAAACCCATCTTCAGACATTAAATAGGAATTTATTTCCTATATTGACAAAACATAATTAGATTTGTATTTCTTATCCTGCATCGAAAGGATGCGGGTATTATTCTTGTGCGTCCCGTTCCGCGCCGATCTTCAGGGCCTGCGAGAACGACGCTGCGAACAGAGTTGGGCGACAGGCTGATATTGTCGGCAGGCTGAGATTTTCGACAGCCAGATATTGTCGACAGGACCATTTCCGGCGCGTGTGTGACCGGCTCTGTTCGACAAGAACGCTCTTCCAAACAACAGCGCGACGATATGCGCGCGACCTCGATAGCAGCCTGCGTCAGCGGGCGCGGAAAGGAATGAACCATGGCCGGCAACCAGCCAGCACTCCTCGGCAACCGCCCACAAGGGCGGACTGCCAAAACCGGGACGCCCCGGTCTAATGTACCGATGGGCTTTCAGCCTCCCCCGATTGTCACGGGGACTGTGCCCAGGAAAAAGAAAGAGACCGCCATACCGGGCCTGACCCCGGTCGATGTTTTTGGCCAATACAGCCTGGATGATGCGGGGCAACAGGATAACGACCGACTGGCGCGCGGCATGGCCAAGGCGGGCACCCATGACGGCTTGCTGAAAGATATCGAAGGCGCATTGCGGCATGATGGCGGCAAGGCGGTGTTTGAGATCTCCGACCTAGCCAACCGGTTCCACCACCACAATAAGGACAAGGACCGCCCCGCCCAGTTCGAAAAGCAGGTCGCAGCGTTGGCTGGAAAGATCGACCGGGAAAAGGGAGCCGCCGATAATGGTATGGGACTGCTGCAGCAATGGCAGGCGCAACGCAGCGGTCAGGCCCCAACAGCGCAATCAGCAAACAACATGCAGAACCCGGCCGTCCTGATGCGTAAAAACGGCCCGCAACGGCTTCAGAACCCTTGGGCGCCAACCGAAGATCTGCTGGGCAACAAACTGCCCACCGTCTTCTATCCCAATCCCGGAGAACCCGGCAGCCTGGACGATGCCTTGGAGGCCCTCGCCAAACGCCGCGAAGAACGGCGGCAGGCTGAGATGAATATGATTGTGGGGCCGGACGACCCCTCTCAAGACGTCCCTTTCCCCGAAGGAAAAGGCCCCGGTTGGCCTCCCACAAGATTGCCGCCCACCACCGACGGTATGCCCGAATGGTTCAAAATCTGGCTGAAGGAACATGGATACCCTGTTCCTGACGACGACGATAATAAAGACGACAAAGATGGCGGCAAAGAAGACGGCAAAGATAAACCGATCCCGGAACCAACGATCTTCGATCGATATCCGGATATCATCGACATTCAAGATATTCTCAAAGGCGAACCATCGATCGACCCCCCGCCAACAACGGGTCCATCCATAGAAGGTGCGCCCCGCGGAGTTGTCGAAGACTTCCGGTTTCCAAACAGGAAATTTCCACCTGTGCCATGGCCAACCAGAACCAAAGACATGCCGGATTGGTTCAAAAAATGGCTGGAAGAACACGGATATGAGTTGCCAGACACGGGGAAAGGCAAACCGGATCCAAATCCACCGATCATCACCGAATTCCCGGAAAACATCGACTTGCCTGACATTCTAAAAGGCGGCACATCAGGTATTCCCAACCCAACGCCGACCCACAGACCGCCACGCTCTCCCTTTCCCGGTTATGTCTTCGTCAACGGTGACTGGATGACGGAAGAGGAAGCGCGGGAGAAAGGCCTGATCCCACCAGATCAAAGGCCACCCCCAGTCCGCCCCGAACTCACCGATACAGATTTCTCACAGTTTCTTAAGTATTCGAGGCCCCGAAACATCATGGCGGACACAGCCGTAGCCTCTCACAATGGAACCAATATTTGGGGCGAACCCAATAAAGGCGGCGCTGTTCGGAAACCCGACCCAGCCCCACCCGCCGGCGGTGGCGCGGGTGGCTCAAACAGCAGCACCACCATCTGGGGCGAACCTCACAAAGGGGGCGCTGTCCGAAAGCCACTTCCAGCGCCACCCAGCGGCGGCAACCTGCCGCAGACGCCGGGTGACTCTCGCCCCGGTGAAGGTGAGGGCGGCGATCTCACCTACCATGCGCGGGACCGGAAAGACGCGCGCGACCTAGCGAAGCGCTTCCCCGAGGCGGATGAACCGGACGATGGCGTAAACCTTGAGGGAACCGACGCTCGCTACCTTGAAAGGGACAAGTACGAATCCGATGAGGACTATCATATGCGTCTCGTAGAACGACTTGCCCGTGGCAACGTATCCCCAAAAGAAGCGATCGCAATTCGACGTCTCTATGACGCTCATTTCTGGCCGAATGAGCGCGATCGTCGTCTTGCCGATCAATCGATAGATCCCAAAAATACACCTGATACGGCACCAGCACCGCCAAAGCTTGCTGAGGATTTTCGCGTTTGGGTCCGAAAGATGAACGGCCTTCGACCTGACGAAGACATACCACTTAACGCCAAAATGCCGACCGTCAGAGAGTATCCACTGGCCTCAGTCTTTTATCTTGACCGGGATAACAACGTTCGTTTGCGGCCGAAGGATCGGCCATCACAATCGGTCCTGAACAGAAATGGCGTGCTGATTGAAATTGAACGGTATCTCAAAGGACGGGCAGCAACCGACTATATTTTAGAGTTCCATGGCGCCAATGTACATAACTGGAGTCCTCTTTCGGTGAGAGGAACAGGACCGATGATACCTGGAAACAGATGACATACCGCCAGTTAATTGGGTCTGTTTTGACAATCTGATGGGTATTGGGCTGGAGGTGGAAGGATTGGTTCCACCTCCGGCTCCCATTGCAAGGCATAGGGCCGTGCTGCGGCCATCATCGCTTGGATATACGGATTCTTTACTTGAGGCCCCTCATGCTCGAGAGCCCAGGCGGCACCATGTTCAACGGCATAGGCCGCATAAAAGTAGAAAAGCAATACATCCTCTTTTGGTCCCCCCCCGGCAAACCCACTTGCAAAACCATAGACAGCTTCCGGCAACCCTTGACGGGCTGCCCGCGTCACCCACCAGGCCGCTTCAAGATTATCTCTTTCACGGACGAATTTCTTAGCGTGAAAAAGCTGCGCCACAGGGTGGCCTCGATTGGCAGCAACGGTCAGCCAGCACTGCCCATATGGCGTCTCGCGAAACTCTATGCCCAAATCTACTTGGGCTTCCACATCCCCCGCCCAGGATCGGTCGAACAAATGCGCGTGACGTTCCTTATTTGAATAGTCGCCATACGCGGATCTTTGTTGCCAAGCTGGCCACCCATTCACCGCGACGCCTGCAGAATTGGCAATACTCGATAGAAAATACTTGCCTGAGGCCTCAGCAAGTGACGTGGTATCCTCCCACGTCAGAACGCGCCACGGGACCTCATCCGGTTGAATACGAGGATCAATGTCGGGATTGTATTCATTGTCGTTGAGGATCTTATCCGACCAATATCGGAACATGGATCCTCCCACGACCAGAACGACGAAAAGCATAAGGACCCCTGCCGTCTTCAACAGCGCCCGACGCATCACTGGATCGTTCTCAAATAGCATGCAGCAATGATAAAACGCCACGGCCTCTTATTCAATATATAGAGATGACATCTGAATTTCTCCCTTATCGGTGGTTTTGCCGATAGTTGGGGTATCGCGGTGCCTACCCGGCACCTATCCGAGCGAGGTTTTGCCAGAGGACGCGGAGGCCAGAAAAACGAAACCCCCGCAGAGTACCGCGAGGGTTTCGATGGTGGAGCCGAAGAGAATCGAACTCTCGACCTCTTGAATGCCATTCAAGCGCTCTCCCAACTGAGCTACGGCCCCGTATATGTTTGTCGCCGATGCGAGGAATGCTCGCACCAACTCTGCCGGCTTTGGGTCGCCAGCGGAGGAGGTTTTTACGCGCGACGCCGGTTATGACGCAAGTCAAAAATGACCGCGCGTCAAAACACGGCTGTCATCTCGATTACTCGTCGCTGTCGCCGCTGGTCCCGGCAACGGGGATCGGCACATCGGCGTCATCTTCGAGATCACTGGTATCTTCCAGCACACTCTCATCCGTGTCGTCGTCATCGAGTGTATCCTCGATATCATCCGATTCGGACTCTGCCGCCGGCTCCGCCACCTTCTTCGCTTTATCATCCGGAGGCGCGGACCGGCCACGCTTCAGTTTGACCGATGCTTCCGGATCGAAAACCACTTCACATGCCGGACACACGATCGGATTGCGCTTCATATCGTAGAACTTTGCGCCACAGCTGAGGCATTGACGCTTGAGACCCAATTCGGGTTTGGCCACGGAACTTCTCCCTTAACGACCATTGTTGCAGACCCGCCGGAAACCGATAGCCGGCCCCGTAACGCGGGCGAGGGGGGCAATTGCCAAATATTAACCGCCCTGTCAAAAGCAAAAATCGTTCTGGCAATTGCTCAGCCCCTCCGATCCTGCTACAGCCGGGCCGCGCCAGCAGCAATTCGCAACTGATATGAGCCCCATTTCGATGCCCAGCCTGACTGCATCCCCCTCCCCCGCCCTGACCGGAGATATCCGGGTGCCCGGCGATAAATCCATCTCCCACCGCGCCGTGATGCTCGGCGCCTTGGCGGTCGGCCGCACCACAGTCTCCGGCCTGTTGGAAGGCGAAGATGTCCTAGCAACCGCCGCGGCTTTCCGGGCCATGGGCGCCACTGTCGAACATCAAGCAGATGGCACCTGGACGATTGATGGTGTCGGGCTTGGCGGTTTGCGGGAGCCTGCGGAAGTCTTGGACATGGGGAATTCGGGCACAGCGGCGCGGCTGCTTCTAGGCGTCCTTGCCGGACATCCGATCCGCGCCTTCATGACGGGCGATGCCTCACTTACCAAGCGCCCGATGAACCGGGTTGCCGGTCCGCTGCGACAAATGGGCGCCGTGATCGAAACCCGCTCCGAAGGGCGCCTGCCGCTGATGATCGAAGGCCGCGCCGAACCGCTGCCTATAGACTATGAGCTTCCCGTTGCCTCCGCCCAGGTTAAGTCAGCGGTGCTTCTCGCCGGACTGACAGCACGCGGCAAGACCACGGTCATCGAGCCGGTCGCCACCCGCGATCATTCCGAACGCATGTTGCGGGCCTTTGGGGCCGAGGTCACTGTCACACCGGAAGGGTCGGGCAACCGGATCACCGTGACCGGACAGCCGGAACTGATCGCCTGCGAGATTGCCGTTCCCTCCGATCCATCCTCCGCCGCCTTCCCGATGGTGGCCGCACTGATCGTTCCCGGTTCTGACGTAACCTTGCGTAGTGTCGGCATGAACCCGACACGCGCCGGCCTGATCGATACACTGATCGAAATGGGCGGGGACATCGATATCCTGGATCGGCGCGAAGAAGGTGGCGAACCTGTCGCCGATCTACGCATCCGGCATTCCGCCCTGAAGGGGATCTCTGTCCCGCCTGATCGCGCACCCAGCATGATTGATGAATATCCGGTTCTTGCCGTCGCCGCGTCCTTTGCCACTGGTGCAACCGAGATGCGCGGCGTGCATGAACTGCGGGTCAAGGAATGCGACCGCCTGGCCGCGACCATCGCCGGGCTGAAAGCAAATGGGGTCACCTGCGAGATGGGTGAAGACTGGATGGTCGTCGAAGGGGGCGTCGGGTCTGTAAAAGGGGGCGGCACGGTTGAAACCCATATCGACCACCGCATCGCCATGAGCTTCCTGGTCATGGGCCTTGCCTCAAAAAGTGGTGTCACCATTGACGACGATGCCGCCATCGCCACCAGCTTCCCCGGATTTCGGGATTTGATACAAGGCCTCGGTGGAAATCTCTGATGCTGAGGAGCAGGAAGATATGATCGTAATTGCCCTGGATGGACCGGCTGCGAGCGGTAAGGGGACGTTGTCAAAACGTCTGGCGCGGCATTTCTCCTTTGCGCATTTGGATACTGGGAAGCTCTATCGCGCTGTCGGACTGGCGGTTGTGCGGACCGGAGGCGATCCGGAAGACGAAGCCGCCGCCTTGGATGCAGCACAGGCGCTTGATCCCACGACACTGGGCGACCCGGCGCTTGCGGGTGATGACGCGGCGGCAGCAGCCTCCAAAGTCGCAGCAATGCCGGCGGTGCGCGCTGCCCTGACCGCGTTTCAACGGACCTTTGCAGAGGTCCCGCCGGAGGGTGCACCGGGGGCGGTTTTGGATGGGCGCGACATCGGCACGGTGATCTGCCCGGATGCGACAGCCAAACTCTTTGTCACCGCTGATGTGGAAGAGCGCGCAAAACGCCGTCACAGGGAGTTGCTTGATCGGGGCGAGGCGAGTATATACGCCGCCGTCCTGGCGGATTTGACGGATCGGGACCAGCGCGATTCCTCACGCGCGACGGCACCGCTGGTGCCTGCAGAGGATGCGATGGTTCTGGACACGACGGAACTGGACGCAGAGCAAGCCTTTCTGGAAGCCCTGCGATTGGTCGAACCGGCGGTTCAGGAAGCGCTTAGCGCGCTCGATGAGTCCGAAGACGAGATGTTTTAAGGTTTTCTCGTCCTTTACTTCGTCGATGACAAGGTTGGTAGATTTTACCCGACGCGTCCGAGCCTCGCGCCGCGTCGGTTCCTCGTTCGGAGGAGCTCTTCGGGACTGTGATGTTCTGAAGATTTGGAAAATCGGGGCGAGACCGTCGGAGACAACCGGGCGGCAAGTATGCGTTTGAACTCGAAAGGACTAAATGAAACATGGCTGGTGATGCCGCAATGAAAGAAAGCTTCGCGGAGCTTCTTGAAGAATCCCTGGGCAAGGACACTGCCCTTGAAGGTACCGTCGTTAAGGGTACCATCATTTCCATCGATAATGACATGGCGCTGATCGATGTCGGCCTGAAAGCAGAAGGTCGCGTGGCGCTGAAGGAATTCGGTTCCCCCGGACAGCCGGCGGATCTGAGCCCCGGCGACACGGTCGAAGTCTTTGTCGAGCGTATGGAAGACAAAAACGGCGAAGCCATGCTCAGCCGCGACAAAGCCCGTCGCGAAGAAGCTTGGCAGAAGCTGGAAGAGCAATTCAACGACAGCCAGCGCGTAACCGGCGTCATCTTCGGCCGGGTCAAGGGTGGCTTCACGGTCGACCTGAACGGCGCGGTTGCCTTCTTGCCGGGCAGCCAGGTGGATATCCGCCCGGTGCGCGACGTAACCCCGCTGATGAACACCCCGCAGCCTTTCCAGATCCTGAAAATGGACCGGGCGCGCGGCAATATCGTCGTTTCCCGCCGGGCGGTTCTGGAAGAGACCCGCGCCGAGCAGCGTTCGGAACTGATCGAAAACCTCAAAGAAGGTCAGGTTCTGGAAGGCGTGGTCAAGAACATCACCGATTACGGCGCATTCGTCGATCTGGGCGGTGTCGATGGCCTGCTGCACGTCACGGATATCTCCTGGCGCCGCATCAGCCACCCGTCCGAAGCGCTCAATATCGGTGAGACGGTTTCGGTGCAGGTCATCCGCTTCAACCCGGAAACGCACCGCATCTCGCTCGGCATGAAGCAGCTGGAAGCCGATCCGTGGGAAGGCGTCGAAGCCAAATACCCGGTCGCAGCGAAGTTCAACGGTCGTGTCACCAACATCACCGACTACGGCGCCTTCGTGGAGCTGGAAGCCGGGATCGAAGGTCTTGTCCACGTCTCCGAAATGAGCTGGACCAAGAAAAACGTCCACCCGGGCAAAATCGTCTCCACCTCGCAAGAGGTTGAGGTCATGGTCCTCGACGTTGATCCGAACAAACGCCGCATCTCGCTTGGTATCAAACAGTGCCAGGACAATCCCTGGGATGCCTTCACCGACCGTTTCCCGATCGGTGCGGAAATCGAAGGCGAGGTCAAGAACATCACCGAATTCGGTCTGTTCGTCGGCCTTACCGACGATATCGACGGCATGGTTCATATGTCCGACATCGACTGGGATGCGAATGCCGAAGAAGCACTGGCTCGCTACAACAAAGGCGACATGGTGCAGGCCAAGATCCTCGACATCGATATCGAGAAAGAGCGTATCTCTCTTGGCATCAAGCAGCTGGCCAGCGACCCGATGGAAGAAGCACTGGGCGAGATCCGCAAGGGCGCGGTTGTCACCTGCGAGGTTTCCAAGGTTGTCGAAGGCGGCGTCGAGGTAATGGTCAATGGCGTCCCTGGCTTCATCCGCAAGTCGGAACTGAGCCGCGATCGCTCTGAACAACGCCCGGACCGCTTTGCCGAAGGCGAAAAGGTCGATGCCAAAATCACGGCAATCGACAAATCTTCACGCAAGCTGACGCTTTCCATCAAGGCTCACGAACAAGCCGAAGAGAAAGAAGCGATGGCGAATTACGGCTCCTCCGACAGTGGTGCATCGCTTGGTGACATCCTGGGCGCCGCGCTTCAACGGCGTGACGAAGAGCAGACCAAGTAATCGTACTTTAGGATCTTCTTGATCTTGATCGGGGGCGTGCCTTAACGGGCGCGCCCCCGTTTCATTTTGGGAAGAACGCCGGTTTCCAATCCGGTCCGCTTTCATCCGAAAAGCCGATACAGATTAAAAATCAGTACAACCAAGGGCATATCCGGCGCTTTCATCTTGACGGCTGCACAGGGGTTTGGCAGGGTTTTCAAAGACCTACTTCGTCACATCCTTGTGATGACTGTTGGGTTGGGACACGCTGATCACGCATTGTCGGCATTCAGTAGTAGAGGTGATGATGCCAATTCTTGTCGAATTGGCCTGAAGTCAGGATCGGCCAAAAACAAAAATTAGGACTGACCGTTCACAAGACTGGACTACTGGGACACCGGTATATGGGGGACGGGAACGCGAACAGGGGACGCACATGAATTCCGGGTATGGCCTTTACAGGCATGGGTTAACAGGGATGGGATTGGCAACATGACGCGATCGGAATTAATCGCCCGGATCGCCCAGCGCTACCCGGATCTCTTCCAACGTGAGGTCGAGCGTGTTGTTGCTACGATCTTCGATGAAATCACAGATGCGCTTGCCAAAGGCGACCGCGTTGAGCTTCGTGGATTCGGGGCCTTTTCCGTCAAGGACCGAGAACCGCGCACAGGCCGCAACCCCCGCACCGGGGAAACCGTTAAGGTGGACGCAAAATCTGTCCCGAGCTTTAAAACCGGGAAACAACTGCGTGAGCGCCTGAACGAGAATAATCCGCAGATCAACGCACGGCGCTGAGCATCAAGCGGCACAAATCTGACGTCTAGCCTTCTCGACGCCCTCTAGTCTTTGGTGGCTTTGCGTGTTTCGCCGACTGTGACTATTCGAGATCGTGAACAGTTGCGACCGCTTGGCGCGTTGCCAAAGGCAGCCGGATTGGGGTAGCTATTTGTCTAACGCCCGCTGCTCGGTCCGGCGCTGCGCACAAGAGCAGACCAACCGGCAAACGGCAGTGCATCGGTAGACTGGCTAAAACCAGGGGTAACCGGTGCCGAAATGCGCGATCTTGGCTTATGGTAAAGGAGGATCCTGAATGTCCCGTCTCCTCGGATTGGTGGTCATCATTCCCTTGGGCATCATTGCCGTATCCTTCGGTGCCTCTAACGGCGAATGGGTTTCCTTACGGCTGTTCCCGCTTCCGGGAGAACTTGCCCTGCCCTTAGCCTCAGTGATTTTTGGCGCCCTGTTCCTGGGTGTCATCCTGGGCGGGATCGCAGCTTGGATCGGCGCCGGTGTTGTCCGTGGTCGGGCTCGCACTGCCGAGCGCGCGGTCAGGGTGCGCGACCATGAGATAAATGAAATGCGCCGAAAGTTTGCCGATGCCGCTGAGCAGGCGACTGCCCCTGGCCCGATTAAGATCGGCGCGGATCCGACACGGGCGAAGGCCGGTCTTCTGGAAGAGGACAAATCACGGAACCAAGCGGCATAGACGAACAACTGGACGAGGCGCCTAGATGACTGCACAGACAGCCCACCCGACCCCAAGCCGCGCCAGTGATCGCATTCTGGTGGCGCTCGACACCCCCGATATCGCGCGCGCGGCAACCTTGTCTCGCGATCTGGTCGGCGCCGTCGGCGGGGTCAAGCTGGGTATGGAGTTCTTCAATAGGAATGGTCACGACGGCGTGCGCCAAGTCGTGCGCGCAAGCCCGGATGAGACACCCCGCGGTGATGCGACGAAACAACAGCGGCTCTTTCTGGACCTGAAATTCCACGATATCCCCAACACGGTCGCCGGCGCTGTCCGCTCGGTCATGCCACTGGCGCCGATGATCCTCAATGTCCATGCAGCCGGTGGGCACGCGATGATGAAGGCCGCCGTCGATGCTGCCAATTTTGAGGCAGAGGCAATGGGCATCGTTCGCCCCCTGGTCATCGCCGTCACGGTCCTGACCAGCCTGGATGAAGTAGACTTGAACGCCGTTGGGCAACGCGGTCCGGCGTCTGAACAAGTCGTCAGACTAGCCCGGCTGACCCAGGATTCAGGGCTTGATGGCGTTGTCTGCTCGGCACGGGAAATTACTGCGATCCGCCAGGAATGTGGCCCGGACTTCAAGCTGATTGTCCCCGGGATCCGGCCTGCTGGGGCGGAAATCGGGGATCAGAAGCGGGTGATGACGCCGGATCAGGCGATCCATGCCGGGGCTGATTATATCGTTATCGGACGCCCCATTACCGGTGCAGATGACCCGGTTGCCGCAGCGCAGGCAATCGCCGACAGCATCAACTGACGGCGGCACCAGCGTTGCGCCACTTCGATCCGCCTGCACCAATCCTGCCGCAAGGCCTGTTTGCCGGAACATTGTTCCTGCCGTTTCGCGCGCCCCTAGTATTCTTCAGCGCGGCGTGGCCAACAATCATCGCCCTGTTGTTGCTTGATTTATGGGAGCCAGGCCGGACTTGGCGTTCGTTCGGTGCCGTGACATTTTCGTTCATTATCAACGATATCCTGTTCCTCATCGGACTGGCACCGCTTGTGCTCGCTTGGGGTCGGCTGGTGCCGGATCTATTCAACGGCAAGCGTCTGACGGCAGACTGGCTCCTCCCCCTCATATCTATCTTTCACCTGAGGAGCCTGACCCTTTTCATCGGGCTTTGTCTCGCCCTGCTTACCGCATTTTGTGTTCTTCAAATGACAAGCAGCGCGATTATCGCCGGCGCATCAGAACTGCTGGGAGACATCGTCCCGATTGGCTTAACCGTCTGGGCAAGTGATGTTCTGAAAGGGTTGGCCCTGGGCATCGCCTTCTGGTTTGGGCTATCCCTCGCCCGTTGTATGAGAGAGCCAAGCAAAGGTCTGCTACTACCGGCGATCGGCTGGCTACCGCGCTGCCTGCTGGCCGCATTCGTCTTCGGCGCCTTACACTATATTGCCGGCGAAAATGTCATTCCAATGGTCGCGGAACCACTGTCCCACATTGACGTGTTTCTTGCCCAAGGGACCTATCGGGGATTGGGAGGCGTGTTAACGCTCCTCCTAACCGCTTGGATCGCCGCCTATATCGCCGTCATCGCGGCGGCTGTGTTACACGCCGAAGCGTCAGATTAAGCCGCCCCGGAACAACGAGCGGAGAGGCCGGGGTTGGATCGATCCGGTCGATCCCGTGGTAGCACTGCCGCGCCGAGCCCGCCAAAATCACAACATCCCCCGATGACAACCAGACGGACCGGGTCGGATCACGCCGCTTCGGCCCGCCAATTCGAAATAACCCTCTACCCCCAAGCGAGATAGAGACAACAGGCGCCTCTCTCGCGGCCTCATCCTGATCGCGATGCAGCCCCATCCGCGCGCCCGGCTCATACCAGTTGATCAGGCACGCCTCAGGCGGGTGGGGATAGCCTGCCAAATCCTGCCAGAGCTTAAGGAGTGCCGGCGGCATCTCGGGCCAAGCCTGTTTCGTATCGGGATGATGGTCCTGATAGCGATACCCCGTGCGATCAGAAACCCATCCCAGGGGACCGCAATTGCTCATCCGGACAGAGAATTCTTTGCCGGAGCCCGGCATTGATGGCCGATAAAGCGGGGCATTGGAAAGGGCATGCCGGATTGCTGACAACAGCGCAGACTGCGCCGGCGCATCCAAATATCCGGGATAGAGGCCCAGCCCTTCCGTCATCGTGAAACCATCCTTGCCCTATCAACGATCCTCATCGGTATCATCTCCCCCCCGCCGCGCCAATCGATGAGCCATTGCTTGCGCTGGCAGGGCCAAGAGCGCTATGTCTGGCCTTTCCCATAATTGAACCCTGCTAGCTCCAGGATTGACTAGCTCCAGGATAGATAGGACACCGGCCATGCCGCTCGACACACATCATTCAGCGCCTTCCGCAAATCCAATGACGGTGGAAGTCACCCGCGGCGGTATTGTCGAAAGCCGGCATCGAGGCGCGGCCGCTGTTATATCCGTCTCCGGCGCAGTCGAAGCTTCCTGGGGAGACATCAGTCAGGCCGTCTTTCCCCGCTCCGCTATCAAGGCGTTTCAAGCGCTGCCCGGTGTTGAAAGCGGTGCCTTTGCCGCTGCGGGATTCAGTGCGGCGGAAACCGCCTTCGCGTGCTCTTCCCATAATGGGGAGCCCGTTCATGCGGATGCCGCAGCCAGCATGCTGGGGAAGCTGGGCCTGAGTGAGGCCGATCTGGAATGCGGCTCTCACTGGCCCTACCACGAAGAAAGCGCCCGGGCGCTTGCGATTTCGGGAGAAGGCCCCAATCAGCTGCACAATAACTGTTCGGGCAAGCACTCCGGCATGCTGGCGCTCGCCAAGCATATTGGCGCGCCGACCAAAGGCTATCTGAAACCGGAGCACCCGGTACAACAACGCATTCTCGGCATGTTTGAAGCCATGTGCGGTGTCGACCTGACAGGTGCGCCACGCTCTCCCGATGGATGCTCTGTGCCAACCTGGGCGATCCCGCTGGAGAATATCGCCTATGGCTTCGCCCGCTTCGCCGCCCCAACCGATCTGCCGGAAGCCCGCGCCAAGGCCTGCGAAGAAATCAAAGCCGCCGTTGCCACCCATCCGATCATGGTCGCCGGTACGGGTCGCTTCTGCACGGAGGTCATGGACGTTCTGGGCGCCAAAGCCTTTATCAAAACAGGCGCCGAGGGTGTCTTTTGCGCCGCCCTGCCTGAATATGGGTTGGGTGTCGCACTGAAATGCGATGATGGCGCGACACGTGGCGCGGAAGCCATGATGACCGCTGTGCTGCGCCATATCGGTGTATTGGATGGCAGCGACCTGGAGAAACTCTCCAGCTGGGTCGAAGTACCGGTCAAGAACCGCAACGCGATCCAGACCGGGGCGATCCGTCCCGCAGACGGTTGGCTTGCCTTCTGATGCGCGCTGCCTTGATCAAAGGTCGCGGGGGGCTTGAGCAGCTCAGCATCGGCGAAGCGGATGATCCCGGCGAGCCCGGACCGGGCGAAGTTCGTATTGCCGTGCGCCATGCCGCGCTGAACTTTGCTGATACGTTAATGCTGGATGGCAGCTATCAGGAAACGCCCGAAGTACCTTTCATTCCCGGCATGGAATTCGCCGGGGAAGTGCAGGCAGTCGGGGCCAGGACAGACGGGATTTTCGTCGGTGATCGCGCCATGGTTTTTGGTGGCAGCGGCGCCTTCGCTGAAACCGCTATCGTGCCATTTGAGAAATGCTGGCTCGCCCCGCCTTCCCTGGAAGACGCGCAAGCAGCGGCTTTCCCGGTCGTCTATGGCACCGCAGAAGTCGGGCTGAACCATCGTGCCAAGCTGAAATCGGGGGAGGTTCTACTGGTCACCGGCGCCGGGGGTGGTGTCGGCCTGGCAGCTGTTGAAATCGGCAAGGCGATGGGGGCGACGGTCATCGCCGCAGCTTCCAGCACAGACAAACTCGCCTTGGCCGAATCGCGGGGGGCCGATCATCTGATCGATTACGCAAAAGAAGATCTGCGAAGCCGTGTGAAGGAACTGACCGGCGGTGCCGATGTCGTCTTCGACCCGGTCGGCGGGGAGCTGTTCGGCCAAGCCCTTCGCGCCACAAAACCGGCAGGGCGACTGGTTATTGTCGGTTTTGCCGGCGGTGACGTCCAAAAGATTCCGGCCAATATCGCCTTGGTTAAAAATGTCGATATCATCGGTCTCTATTGGGGCAACTACGCAACATTGGATCCAAGCGTCATGCGTCGATCCTTCGCCACATTGCGGGAGTTGTTTGAGACCCGTCACCTCAATCCGCATATCGACTGTGTCCTGCCGTTGTCGAAATTGGAGGAGGGCTATCGGATGTTGCTGGAGCGCCGGGCCCGGGGGAAAATCGTCATCGACGTTGCGGGGACCGCCTGACAGATGAGCCGGGGTAATGCCAAAGACCGTGCCGTTTCGGCCCAGTATGAGGCCTATCCCTACCCGGCGCGCGACCCGGCGGATGAGGCACGACGGCTGATCACCGGCTCGCCCAGCCACGTGCCGGAGCTGGCGCATCATCTATTCCAGGGTCGGTTGCCCTCCCCTTGCCGAATCCTCGTTGCCGGTGGTGGAACGGGCGATGCGCTAGTGATGCTCACCCAACAAACACAAGATGCCAGTATTGAGGCAGAGATCACTTATCTGGACCTCTCCACCGCATCGCGGGAGATTGCAGAGGCCAGGATCGCTGCCCGGGGATTATCGGATCGTGTCGCCTTCCATACCGGCTCGCTACTGGATGCCGCTGAACATGGTGCGTTTGACTATATCGACTGCTGCGGGGTCATCCATCATCTCGACAACCCAGTGGCCGGCCTTGCTGCCCTCGCCAAGGCGTTGAAGCCGACCGGCGGCATGGGGTTGATGGTCTATGGGGAATATGGCCGCACCGGGGTCTATGAACTTCAGGAGGCCCTGCGCCTTCTGGCACCCGACAGTGCACTGTCCCCGGAAAAACAGGTGGCCGCCGCAAAGGCAGTGCTGGAGACGCTACCGGAAACCAACCGCTTCCGCCGCAATCCTTTGATGCGCGATCACATGGATAGCGATGCCGGGCTTTATGATCTGCTGCTGCATTCCCGCGACAGAGCCTATCGCGCTGCGGATCTTATGGCGGATATCGACGCCGCCGGTCTGAAGCTCACCAGCTGGATCGATCCAATCCGCTATCGGCCGGAGACTTACTTAAAAGACCCTCAGGCGATCCGCCGGGTCGCGAAACTATCCGCCGCCGAGCGCGCCGGTCTGGCCGAGGCACTGGCCGGAAATCTGCGCAAGCATATCTGCTACGTCACGCCCGTGTCTCGGGCAGAACGCTGCGACGCCATACTAACCCGCCGGTCGGTCCCGATCTTCCGAGACAGCGCCACCGCACAGTTGTTCCGGAGCATGCCGGATGGGGCGGAGACCCTACCGCTGGAAATCGACGGGCTGCGCCTCGCGCTCCCACTGCCGGGGGAAACCAAGGCTGTCCTGTCGCTGGTTGATGGAAGCCGCACAGTCGAAGATATCCGAAAGTCCCTCCCCAAGTCCCCAAGTTGGCCCGCCTTCGAAAAACGCTTCGCAGAGATTTTTGTGACGCTGAACGGGGTGTCGAAGATGTTCTTGCGGGGGTGATCCTCTAAGGAAGGGCAGTCGTGCCCAATTTGCGCATCACTTGGCTTCAAGCACAGAATCCACTGCGGTCGACCAATCAGGGTGACTGTGTTTGGCCCAGTAGGTTTCAACAAGGCGTCGGGTTATCGGCCCCATGCCGCCCTCTCCCACTGTTTTGCCGTCCAGGCGGGTGATCGGCATGATACCGCCAGCGGTCGAGGTAACGAAGACCTCATCCGCCATCCGGGCTTCAGAAGCCGGGACCGCACGTTCCTCGATTGGGAGTTGCAGCTCCCGCGCAAGATCGATGGCACTCTTCCGGGAGATACCTTCCAGCACCCCTCTGTCCGGGGTCGCGATCCGACCATCCTTGACGATGAAGAGGTTGAAGCCCGGCCCTTCCGTCAGATTGCCATCGGGATCGGTCAGGATCACCGTCGTCGCATCCCGCTCATAGGCCTCATACATCCCCATCACCAGATCAAGCCAATGATAGTTCTTCACGGTCGGATCGACAGAGGCCGGATCGATGCGGCGGATTTCGGAGATCGCGACGGCGAGACCGCTCTCCCGATCCTCGGGCTTCAGAATCCAGCCAAAGGGGATTGAAAAGCAAATCAGGCGGTTTTCCGCATCGCGTGGATCGCGGGAGAACGTGGGCGAGACACCCCGGGTCATGATCATCTCGACATAGGCGTCCTCATGCCCCGACCGCTGCACACATTCGGCCAGGATTTTCGCCAGCTCATCGCGGGACACTGGAAGCTTCAACTTGATCTTATCAATCGACCGTTGGAAACGATCCAGATGCGCATCCAGCCGAAAGAAGCGCCCCTTCCACACATGCACCACGTCATACGTCGCGTCCGAGCGAAGAAGCCCCCAATCCAGAACTGAGATCTTCGCCTTGTCCATCGTGACATACTCGCCATCCATATAGGCGATACCGGGCGGATATTGCATCGGGTGTTCCTTTCAAATGCGCCTATGCCTAGATCTTCATCCTGCGGAGCGGCAAGACGCGTCTCACCTCTCGAACATCACATCCTAGAGCGCTGGAGCGCGTTTTGCGAGGAGGACATAACGCAAAGGCCCGCCGGCTTCCGCAGCATCAAAAGGATAGCAGGTGACAAGCGCGAAATAGTCACCCTGGCGACCCTTGGGGATGGTTATACTGTCCTTATGACGGACGGCAATGGCGGCGATTTGATACGCTTCGCGATGGCCATCGCGATATTGAACCGTCATCGCCTCCCCAGCTTCCAGGTCTTTCAGAAAGCGGAAATGGCTGTCGCGATGGCCGAAGAGAACCGGGGTCTCTCCGCTGTCTTCCAGGACCGGCCCGAAGGCCATGGCGCGGGCGGTTGCGCCCTCCAACGCCAAGACTGTTTCGCCCCGCGATGGGAAGGTAAGCTTCAGGGCCGGCATCGTGTCGGCCCAGGGCCAAGGTTTCAGCGCTGCGCCTTCCTCACCTGCCAAAGCCCGCTCCCAAGCACGTTCAACCAGGATCGGAGCAAGCCACGCCTTGGCCTGAATGATGGCCACATTGCCGATCTGCCAGACCCCGCAGCCGATCAGGAACAAGCCGATTGCGAGGATGGCGAGACGCACGGCGCGGGAAGCAGGGCGGGAAGCGGGGCGGCAAAGAAGGCGAGAATCGGGGTGACGCATCAAGCGACCTCACGCCGCCAACCAAGTGCAATGACGAAGACCAACACCCCACAGCCAAGGGCGATCAAGCCAAGCTGTAATGTTGTTTCCCATCCGATGGCACCAGCCGGACCGCCGATCCGAACCATCGATGCCTGTTGCAGTTGGACTTGTGGCGTCGCAGCGCGCTGTGGTGCAGGCGCACTTGCCGGGGCATTCAAGCCAGCGTGATTGGCATCCGTCCAGCCCGCCGGGCGGTCAGCGGGAATATCGGTGGAGACCATCTCCTCCTCCACCGGGCGGATCGGCGTCTTATCAACGGCGACAAGGCTTGTGTATCGCGTTGTGATCCCATGGGTCAGTGCCACTTCCAAGATGGCGTCCCGCGCTTCTGCCTCCGACAAGAGACCACGGCGCATCTCATCGATCAGAGAATCCACCTTTGCCCGTGCCCAAAGCTTGGCGATGCCGGTTCCCGGTGTCGCAGCATCCAACTGGACATGGCGGGTCCACATCTCGCCCTCGCTAGTGCCCATCAGGGCGAAATTATCGACGGGCGCGCCATCCGGATCATCAAGACGCATTACCGCAATCACCGGCTCATCTCCGTAGAGATCAGGGAGATCGCGCGGATAGCTTTCCAGAATGCCGGCTTCACTGCCAACCACCAAATCCGTCGCCACCGGCTTTGATATCCCGTCATAGAATGTGGCGAGGGTCTCAGCGGCCTTGCCATAATCGGCGATCTGAATGTTTCGACCGCGCCCCAGCTCAGCCGACTTGCGCATGAACCAGCCATTGGGCGCGGGTCCCAACCCGACCGTGAAAAGCCGGGCATTGCCCAAACGGTGCTCAATCAATCCGAAGAGCTGGTCTTCGTTACCAACCAGCCCATCGGTTAAAAACACCACCTGGCGCACAGCCCCCTCTGTTGCATCTCCACTTAGGGCGGACGCGAGCGCCGGGGCCATTTCCGTTCCGCCATCAGCCTGCAGTTCCGCCGTGAAGCGCATGGCGGCATCCAAGCTTCGGGGTGTCACGTCATGCCCATCAGGAAACAGTCGTCGGAATTCGTGATTGAAAGCAACGATGTCGAAGCGGTCCTGAGGCTCCAACTGTTCCAGCGCATGCGCGAGGGCATCTTTCGCTGCCGTCATTGCATCGCCATGCATGGAAGATGACGTGTCGATCACGAAGGTCACATCGCGCGGCGTGACCATGTCATCCGTTGATTCCGCATTGGGTGGCAGCATCATGAACAACAGATAATCCGCGCCCCCCATGCTTTCCCGAAACAAGGCGGCGCCAGGTGCCGTCCCACGCTCCGTCTGCCAACGTAGGACGAAATCCCGGTCCGCTGGAACCACGCCCTGGCGCAGGCCGATCCGAAACTCCCCTTCCTTTTCCTGCACCACGGTCAGGTCATGGGTCGGGCTATCCAGGCTGGCAAGCGGGGCACCGGCGTTAAGATGAATATCAAAGGCAGCGGCATTCCGGCGACGCGGAGAAACCGGAAATGTGACGGCATCCCGGTCCTTCTCGATACGATCCTCAATCGCGCGAAGGGCTGGATGCTCGGCGCCGGCCAGCGGTTGCGGGGGCAGGTAGCGGGGGGCCGCGACCAACGGCATTGTAAGTTCAAACGCATCGCCATCGCGGCGGGCCTTGGCTTGATATCCAAGTGTCACTTCAACCGCCTCGCCGGGAGGAATATTGGCAACTGAAACGGTGAAGAGATTGGGGCGCTCCTGCTCCAGCAGGCTGGCCGCCTGACCCGCCGCGACAGCGGTCTCGTATGTGCGCTTGGCTTCCGCACGTTCCTGTATCACGCCTTCGACAACACGGCCCGCAACTTCCAGCTTCAAGTCATCGACCGCCGCATCATCGGGAAGCGGAAACTTGTAGACCCCTTCAACCCATGCGTTTGTCGGGTTCTTGAATATCTGCCGCACCGATCCGCGAATGACGAAGCCGCTGACATCCATCTCAATAGCCGTCGCAACAAGGGGAGCTTCGGTCCAGGCGGGAACAGCATCGCCTTCTTTCTCCAGCACGCGGATGAGCAAGCGATTGTCGACCTTTAGATCAGCCGGCGGGGCAGCTGCGGCGCCTTGCATCATCAACAGCATCATCGCAGCACCCGACATGAAGCCCAGGCCGGCTGCGATCAGCCAGCGCCATGCCTGCAAATTGAACGACAGTTTCGGCGCGTCGATTTCCCGGACATGCATCTCTCTTCTCCCTTGCCCATGATTGGCGATGGCAGAGAGTAAAACGCTGCATGGAGGCAACGGCGCGACCAGTCGGGGGCGGAGACGCGTCCCTACTGCGGCGATATTGTGGCAAAGTTTTCGTGAAAACAGCGTTCACGGGTTGCGTCCGGCGGGGATGGGTGTAGTGTGCCGGCTTGCCGCGCACAATCTGTTTGCCCGCCCTGAATCTGGCCTAGCCCCAAGGAGGTTTCGTCATGGCTTTCCTCGCCGACCGTCTGAAAAGAATCAAACCGTCCCCCACCGTCGCCGTCACCGCGAAGGCGAATGAGCTGAAAGCCGCTGGTCATGATGTGATCGGATTGGGCGCAGGGGAACCGGACTTCGATACCCCGGAACATATCAAACAAGCCGCCTATGACGCGATTGCGTCCGGAAAGACCAAATATGGCCCGCCGCCCGGTATTCCGGCCCTTCGGGAAGCGATCTGCCGGAAACTGAAGCGCGATAACGGGCTCGACTACAGTCCCGCGCAGATCAATGTCGGGACCGGCGGAAAACAAACGATCTTCAATGCGTTGATGGCAACCCTGAACCCGGGCGATGAAGTCATCATTCCCGCCCCTTTCTGGGTCAGCTACACCGATATCGCTGCCCTGATGGAGGGCGAGCCGGTCGTGGTCAATTGCCCTGCGGAAACCGGCTTCAAGATGAGCCCGGCGCAACTGGCTGACGCGATCACGCCGCGCACCAAATGGCTGATGCTGAACAACCCGTCCAACCCGACTGGTGCCGGCTATACCAAGTCGGAACTGAAGGCGCTCGCCGACGTTCTGATGGCGCCGGAAAACAGCCATGTCCATGTCATGACCGACGATATGTATGAATTCCTGGTCTATGATGGCTTTGAGTTTTCAACCATGGCACAGGTCGAACCCGGCCTGATGGATCGCGTGTTGACGCTGAACGGTCTGTCCAAGGCCTATTGCATGACCGGTTGGCGTATCGGCTATGCGGCCGGCAATGCGGACCTGATCAAAGCGATGAACATGCTGAATTCGCAATCGACAACCTCGCTGACGACATTCGTGCAGTGGGCGGCGATTGCCGCATTGGATGGCGATCATTCCTTCATTGCGGAGCACAATGCGGTCTTCAAAGAACGCCGTGACATGGTCGTTCGGATGCTGAACGAAACGCCCGGTATCGATTGCCAGACACCGATTGGCGCGTTCTATGTCTATCCGTCCTGCAAGGATTTGATCGGTCGCAAGACGCCGGACGGTAAGGTTATCGAAACCGACCAGGATTTCGTGACGTATCTTCTGGAAGACAAGGGCGTCGCCTGTGTCCACGGAGAAGCCTTCGGCCTGTCGCCGCATTTCCGCATATCCTATGCGACATCGACGGAAGCACTGGAAGAAGCCTGCCGACGTATTCAGGCGGCCTGTCAGGCGCTTTCCTGAACCGGAGACACACCGCGATGAGTAACACGCCCAATCCGGAGACCCATCCGGATATCGCCGAAGCTTTGGCGAAAGAGGTGGCACGTGAGCTTGCGGCAGCCCGCCTTGAGAGACGGATTGCTGATGTGGAATTGTTGCCAAGGCCAGCGGGCGTGCTCGCTGCTGAAGCAACACGCGACTTCGCGGCGGGTTTTATCATTGATACGCTCGGCACCATGGCAACAGGCTGGAAAGTCGGGTGCAGCAGCGAACGTGCGATGGCAGCTTTGGGCACGACGGAGCCCTTCGCCGGTCAGCTCTTTGAAGCGCTTAGCCATGACAGCGGCGCAACCGTCCCGGTGCGGGCCGGGGGCACAAATGTCGCCGAGCCAGAATACGCCTTCACAATGGGCAAGACGCTGGCTCCAAAACCAGATGGCTATAGTGAGGATGAAGTCGCAGCAGCTGTCGACATGGTCCATCCGGCGATTGAGATCGTTGACCCTCGCGTCCCCGGCGGATTCAACGCCGATGTGCTTTGGCTCATCGCGGATGGGGGCGTCAGCCACGCCTTTATCCTCGGCGAGGGCAGTCGCGACTGGAAGCCGGAAGACCTGGCAACGCAAACGGTCTCTCTGTCCAAGAACGGTGTCGCGGCGGGTGAAGGCACGGGGGTGGCGGTCCTCGGCGGGCCGCTTAAATCGCTGACATGGCTTGTGAACCATCTGGGCAGCCGGGCAAAGACGCTTCTGGCCGGCCAAGTTGTCACGACCGGATTGATAACACCCATTATTAGCGGTGTTCTGGGCGATCGATTCGAAGCGGATTTCGGACCTTATGGTAAAGTCGCCGTCACCTATGGTGCATGACAACGAGGGGCCAAGTGAATTATGTCGGATACCGCCACCCTTATCGCCTGTCAGATTGATGTTCCCGAGATTCTAACCATCGCGGACCGCGATGCCCATGTGGATCGTGTGGCAACAGCGTTAGATGCGGAACTGACAAAGAATGGCAGCGCCGATCTGGCGGTATTGCCGGAACTATCGAC
>SPJV01000200.1 GCA_006844765.1 Alphaproteobacteria bacterium
CTCATCAAATCATCGATCTCTGATGGCTCGGCGAGCTTGATTTTGAAGAACCAGGCTTCCCCCTCGGCGTCTTCATTGACCAGGCCGGGATTGCCTTCCAGATCTTCATTCACTTCGACAATTTCGCCGGATACCGGGGAATAAAGCTCGCTTGCGGCTTTCACGGATTCGACGACACCGGACTCACCGCCCTGTTCCACGCTCGATCCAACTTCGGGCAGCTCTACAAACACGATATCGCCGAGCTGTGCTTGCGCGTGGTTGGTAATCCCTACTGTACCGACATCCCCTTCGATATCGATCCATTCATGTTCCTCACTGAATTTCCGGTCACCCATTTTACTTTTCTCCCATAGTTGATTGCGATGTCACTGTATGAAACGTCACGGTTACATGGCTGTGATCAGTCCCGATAGAAGCCCGGCGGCACGAAAGGCAGCTTGACCACTTTGGCCGGCAGGGACTTGCCCCGCACACTCAGAAGCACCGGTGTGTCCGGCGCCTTAAAGGCACTGTCGACATAGCCCATGGCAACCGGCCCGCCGGCGGTCGCGCCGAAACCGCCACTGGTGATCATACCGATCTCGGTCCCATCGGAATCGGTGATCACGGTGCCTTCGCGTGCCGGCGCGCGTCCATCAGGCTTAATCCCAACGCGGCGTTGCTTCGTACCATTGGCGATTTGATCAAGGATGGTCGGCGCACCAGGGAAACCGCCCTCCGTCCGACGGCGTTTGCCAATCGACCAGGTAAGCCCAGCCTCGACCGGCGTGGTATCTGTGTCGATGTCATGCCCATAGAGGCAAAGTCCGGCTTCAAGCCGCAGGGAATCCCGTGCGCCTAAACCGATCGGTTCAACGTCGTCTTCCGCCAGCAAAGTCTCGGCGAGTGCTTCAGCGATGCTGTTCGGGACAGAGATTTCATAACCATCTTCCCCTGTGTAGCCAGAGCGGCTGATCCAAATTGTTTCGCCCTGGAAGCTGCAGAGATACTGGCTCATGAAGGGCATGGTCGCGAGGGCTGGGGCTAGAACCCGCGCTGCTACGTCCGCGGCCTTGGGCCCTTGTAGGGCGATCAAAGCCCGGTTTTCCAGAATTTTCAGTTGAACCGCATCCCCCAATGCTTCTTTGATCAGCGCGAAGTCGTCCGCCTTGCAGGCCGCGTTGACGACGAGATAAAGCCTGTCCGTGCCAAGCGCCTCAATCGGGCGTGTCACCATCAGGTCATCCAGAATACCGCCCTGATCATTCAAAAGCTGGCTGTACCGCTGGCGCCCCGTCTCGAGCGATAGAAGATCTGCAGCGCATAGTGTTTCAAGAGCAACTGCCGGGTCGTTTCCATCGCGGGAGATCAGAAAGGCTTGCCCCATATGGGAAACGTCGAAAAGGCCGGCAGCGTCGCGGGTATGGTTGTGTTCCTTCAGGATGCCGGCAGGATATTGAACCGGCATCTCATACCCGGCGAAGGGGACAAGCTTTGCGCCCAAACGCTGGTGGAGCCCGTTGAGGGGTGTTTTGGATAGGCTCTGAGTCATCTCTCTCGCACTCCATGCCATGTCCAACCACATGGTTGGAAACAAAGGTTAAGCGCGCCTTCCGTTTGGACGGCACGCCCCTCTGTCATGGAACCTGAGAGAGTGACGGACAGTTGGCCTAAGACCGGGGTCCGCTTACCCCTTCGGTGAGGGCCGACGTCACATGGACCAACCCTGCTTTCCAGATTGCCTTCCCCACGCGGTCCTGGGTGCCTGAGAGTTTCCGGGGCGGTTGCTCCTTCGGCGTCGGGCATTTCCGTTTTGAGTTGCCCCAAATCGGATGCCCGATCTCTCCCACGCGGGTCGATAGGCTGTAAATTAAGATTAACGTGACTCTGAATTATGTCAACGCGTTACCGGCGGGGTTGTTCCCGATTGAATTGGAGCTGCTCGCGGGTCAACTCAAAGCCGATGAAAACCAGGAAGTCGGTAACCGGCTGTTCTTCGGCTTTCGGAATTTCAAACTCAACCGTTTCGGCATTGATGATGTTGACTCGGTTTCCGGGGAAGCTCAGCTGTATCGGCATGTTTCGGCGCGACAAGACATTCCGTTCCTGGTCCGTGACAGCCAGGAATAAGGAGACATTTCCTGTCCCCCTCGTGTTTGCGGGACCGCGCTTTGCACCGACGGCGACGGGGAAGGTTAAGACAACCTCATCATCCTGAACTTTGCATTCGCCGGACAGGAATTTCACTTCTGCCTCCAGCAGGATGTCCGTGATGTCGCGTCCCGGCCCTTCCCGATATTGAATCAGGCGGTCCGTATTTTGTGGGATACGGATTTCCGGGCATACAATATGGGCGCCGCGGTCACCACATCCGACCAGGGCAAGCGTAAAGACGAGTGCGATAAATCCGCCGGCGCGAAGGCGCTGCATCAAATTTCCCCTGCTTTAGAGCTTGGAATGACTGCCGTCACAAAGCGCACCACGGTTGGATTGCTTGCAACCGCAAAAGAAGACCGTCTTGCTAGCTGTGGCTTCATATAATGTGGGTGAGAATTCCGTCCCCGAATGGCTGCCATCGCAGAAAGGCTGTTTGGATGACTTGCCACAGCTGCACCAGAAGTACTTCTTGCCTTCCTCAACATCGATGGCAAAGGGTTCCTTGGCGGCTATTGTTGGTTCGCTCAATGGCTGTCTCCTTGGCTCTGTCGATTGGTTGTCGAGGGTCCGCGCAAGATAGTCGAGCCCACGCGGGGCCACAAGCGGTCAACTGGACTTTAGGGCGGCGAAACGACTGGTTGACGCAAGCGCTGTGACAGGCCACCTATCGCTTTATGAGCACGGAAAACATTCAATCAAACGCTAAAGCCTCCCGGCCACCGTTGACGCTTCTGCTCGCGGGACCGCGCGGGTTCTGTGCAGGCGTGGACCGCGCCATTCTGATCGTGGAAAAAGCGTTGGAGAAGTTTGGCGCGCCTGTCTATGTCCGCCATGAAATCGTCCATAATCGATTTGTTGTCGAGGGCCTGGAAGCCAAAGGTGCTGTGTTCGTTGAAGAGCTTGACGATGTCCCGGATGATCGCCCCGTCATATTTTCTGCCCATGGTGTGCCGAAATCTGTGCCGACTGAGGCGGCGCGGCGGGAAATGATCTATGTCGATGCGACCTGTCCCTTGGTCAGCAAAGTGCATCGCGAGGTCGCCCGCCATTCTGCTGCCGGGCGAATGATTGTCCTGATCGGGCATGCGGGACACCCGGAAGTCATTGGTACGATGGGACAGCTCTCCCCGGATGACATCGTTCTCGTGGAAACATGTGATGACGTAGAGAAGCTGGACTTACCGTCGGATCGTCCGCTTGCCTATGCGACGCAGACCACCCTGTCGGTGGATGAAACAAGCGAGATAATAGCGGCTCTTCGCGAACGGTTTCCCGATATAGGCGGGCCGAAGCAGGAAGACATTTGCTACGCGACCACGAACCGGCAAGTGGCAGCACGGGTGATTGCGCAGCGCTCCGATGCGCTTTTTGTTATCGGTGCGCCGAATTCATCCAATTCAAAGCGCCTTGTCGATGTCGCGAAAGGGGAGGGGTGCGGGAAGGCGATGCTGATCCAGCGCGCCGTTGATATTGATTGGACTCTTTTAGAGGGGGCAGCGACCCTTGGCTTGACGGCTGGCGCGTCCGCACCGGAAGTCCTCGTGGAAGAAGTCATTGCTGCGTGCCGGGAACGCTTTGAGGTGACGGTCGAAGAGATCGTCACAGCGGAGGAAACGGTTGAGTTCAAACTGCCGCGCGCAGTGGCTGTCTAAAGCGGGAAGAGAAGGGGGAGCTTCCGGACCATGGCCGTGTATACTCAGGTCTCTGACGAGGAAATGTCTGCCTTCGTTGAAGGGCAGTATGATATTGGCACCTTGGTTTCCGCCAAAGGGATTGCGGAAGGGGTGGAAAACTCCAACTTTCTGATCCGCACCACACAGGACAGTTTCATCCTGACGCTATATGAGAAACGGGTCCGGCCGGAGGATCTGCCCTTTTTCATCGGTTTGATGGATCATCTGGCGGCCAAGTCCTTTCCAGCACCAAGACCGATACACGGGCGCGATGGTCAGGCGTTGCGGGAACTGAATGGTCGGCCAGCGGCGGTCTGCTCCTTCCTGGAGGGTATGTCGACCAGCCGCCCCCGCCCCATGCATTGCGGTCGCTTGGGGGAGGTGCTGGCGCGGTTCCATCAGACCAGCGCTGATTTCACCATGACGCGGCGGAATGGACTGACATTACCGGATTGGCGGCCGCTCTATGAAAAAAGCGCCGCGCGGGCCTCAGAAGTCGATCCCTCCATGAATGAGGTCATTGAGGGGGAGCTGGATTATTTGGAAGCAAACTGGCCATCCCCTGATGCTTTGCCGGTTGGGACCTGTCATGCGGACATGTTCCCGGACAATGTGTTCTTCATGGGGGAAGAGCTCTCCGGCGTTATCGACTTCTATTTCGCCTGCACAGACTTCCTGACATATGACGTGGCGGTTTGTTTGAATGCGTGGTG
>SPJV01000201.1 GCA_006844765.1 Alphaproteobacteria bacterium
ATGGCTAAGAAAATGCTTATCGACGCCACCCACGCGGAGGAAACCCGCGTTGTGGTGGTGGATGGAACCAAGGTTGAGGAGTTCGACTTTGAGTCGCTAAACAAGCGGCAACTGGCAGGAAACATATATTTGGCAAAAGTTACGCGGGTCGAACCCTCGTTGCAGGCTGCCTTTGTAGATTACGGTGGCAATCGCCACGGTTTCCTTGCGTTTTCGGAAATCCATCCCGACTACTACCAAATCCCCGTCGCAGACCGCGAAGCGCTGATGGCCGAAGAACGGGCCTATGCGAAATCACTAGACGAAGACGAAGACGAAAAACCCGTCAAAAAACCTCGGCGCCGGTCCCGTCGCAAGGCCGACGCTCCGGCCCAGCCGACTGCAGAGAGTGCATCTGAAACAGACGCCCCAGTGATCGAAGAGACGGCAGTCCACGCTGGTGTAACCAGCGATGCGCAAGTGACTGAAACTGCTGCGGAAGATGTATCCGAAGGGGACGCAGTGGTCCAAGAAACTGCTGTCGTACAGGCACCGGTTGAAGAGCCGATCGCTGACGAAGCCCCAGCTGAAGACGCTAAGTCGCCCGAGGCAGAAACTGCCCCATCCGAGGCGGCTGAGGAAGAGGCTGCTTCTGACGATGATGCGGCCAAGCCTCGGGCTATGGCGATCGAAGGTGAAGACCCGGTTCTGTCCAAGGACCCAAATTCTGACGCTGAACCTTCAGAATCCGGCCCATCTTTGGACGCTCCTGTCGAGGAAGCACCCGCGGTTGAAACGCCAATTGCAGACGCCCCAGCGGAAGTTGCTTCTGATATTCCAGGTATGAATGTCGTTGATCTGACGGATGAACCTTCGGAACCGGTCGAAGGCTTTGCCCCGGCGGAAGAGACCATTCAGGAAACCAGCTCTCCGGCCGCCGAAAAGCAGGATATCGAGTCTGTTTCCGGCGACGATAGCGAAGAAGACATTCGTCCCGTGCGCAAACCGCGCCCGCGTCGCTATAAGATTCAAGAGGTTATCAAGGTTCGCCAGATCCTTCTGGTGCAAGTGGTCAAGGAGGAACGCGGCAACAAAGGCGCGGCGCTAACCACCTATCTTAGCCTTGCGGGCCGCTACTGCGTTTTGATGCCGAACACCGCACGCGGTGGCGGAATCAGCCGCAAGATCACCAATGCCGTTGACCGCAAGAAGCTGAAGGAAATCGCTCAAAGCATCGAAGTGCCGGACGGCGCGGGCTTGATTGTTCGCACCGCTGGCGCGAAACGCACCAAGGCCGAGATCAAGCGCGATTATGAATACTTGCAGCGCCTGTGGGAACAGATTCGCGATCTGACGCTGAAATCGACCGCGCCTGCGCCGATCTATGAAGAAGGCAATCTGATCAAACGTTCGATCCGTGACCTCTATAATCGCGAAATTGACGAGGTATTGGTCGAGGGCGAGGTCGGTTACCGCACGGCCAAAGACTTTATGAAGATGTTGATGCCGTCTCATGCGAAGAATGTGAAACTGCATTCGGGCGGCCAGCCTTTGTTTGCGAAATTCCAAGTCGAAAGCTACCTGGCCGCAATGTTCAACCCAACGGTTCAGTTGCGTTCCGGCGGTTACATCGTGATCGGCATCACCGAGGCGCTGGTCGCGATTGATGTGAACTCTGGCCGGGCGACGAAGGAAGGCAGCATCGAAGACACCGCTGTCAAAACCAACCTGGAGGCCGCAGAAGAAGTGGCGCGTCAGTTGCGATTGCGCGATTTGGCCGGTCTGATCGTGATCGACTTTATCGACATGGAAGAGCGTAAAAACAACGCCGCCGTGGAAAAACGCTTTAAAGACAAGCTGAAAACCGACCGCGCCCGCATTCAAGTGGGCCGAATTTCCGGCTTTGGCCTGATGGAAATGTCTCGTCAGCGTCTGCGCCCGGGCATGCTGGAAGCAACGACGCAACCTTGCCCATCCTGCCACGGCACTGGTTTGATCCGATCGGATGACAGCATCGGCTTGGCGATCTTGCGTCAGTTGGAAGAAGAAGGTGTCCGGAAACGGTCCCGCGAAGTCCTGCTAAAAGCGCCGGTCGCGGTTATAAACTTCTTGATGAACACCAAGCGCGAACACATCGCGATGATCGAATCTCGGTTCGGCATGTCGATCCGCTTGGAAGCCGATCCGCATTTGGTGGCCCCTGACTACTCGATTGAGAAATTTAAAACCGCAACGCGCGTGGTGAAAGAGCTGCCAAGCGCGGTGATCTCGATAGATACCGAGGTGCCAGAGGACGAAGAAATCGAAGACGCGGTTCTCGTCGAGGATGCAGAGGGCGCGACACTGGTGCCGGGTTCTGAGGAAGAGGGGGATCAACCCCGGAAAAAGCGCCGGCGTCGGCGCCGGCGGAAATCTTCAAACGGCGAAGCATCGCAAATCGCGGAGTCGGGCGAAGAGGGGCAAAGTGCCGACGGCGCTACGCCTGATGAAACGGCTGAGGTTACCGAAAAACCTGAAGGCACAGGCGAAACAGCACAGGAAGAACGACCCAAACGTCGCCGTTCTCGTCGCGGTGGTCGTGGCCGTCGCCGGTCCGAGGAGACTTCGACCGAAGCAACTGAATCTGAAGACAGTGGGGTTGTTGAAGCCGTTGAAACTGTGAAAACGGATGCGGTCGAGGAAGCGGAGACTGGCCAAGCCGAAGCGCCGGTTGCAGAAGAGACGCCAGTAGTTCAAGCGGAGCCGGTCGTTGAAGCGGTTGTTGATCCAGAACCCGTAATTGAACAACCCGTTGCAGAGGAACCGATACTGGTTGAACAAATCGAGGAACCTGCACCGGACGCAGAAGAGGCACCGAAGCCCAAGCGCCGCGGTTGGTGGTCCAGGTAAGAAAAGAACGGCGGCCCATCGGGTCGCCGTTTTCGTTAGCCTTTTTGGATCGCGTAAAGCTGACCTTCGCCCAGATCCTGCGTTGAAACCAGCTTGTGGCCAGCTTCGCTACAGAAATGTGGGACGTCTATAATTGCGGCTGGATCATCAGCCCAAAGCTCCAAAATGTCCCCCGAATTTAACGTTTTCATGCGCTTGCGCGCTTTTAGAACGGGTAGGGGGCAAAGCAGGCCCAACGCATCAATTCGAACTGTTTCCATAACTGAAATCATATCGGAACAATTTCAGACTTTCCATCGTTTGCAGCGCCTGTTGCCGTGGAACCGCTGAGATCGACGCCACGACATTGTGAAAGTTCGCGACGTGACCTTTTCCCCAAGACCACGTAGACAGTGCCTATGTTGGGAATTGATCTTATAGACGCGTCGCTTTTGCCCGCGATGATGGTGGCTTTAGTTGCCGGAGTATTGAGCTTTTTAAGCCCGTGCGTGCTGCCAATCGTTCCGCCCTATTTAGCTTATATGTCCGGTATATCGATGGGCAATATGACAGAGGGCAAAGTCGAATCCGGCGCACGGCGGCGGGCCTTCATGGCGGCCATGTTTTTTGCGCTTGGCCTGTCAACGGTATTCATTTTTCTAGGCTTCACAGCGTCATTGTTCGGTCGCTTTTTCCTTTCAAATCAACAGCTTTTCTCTCAGGTGGCAGGGGTCGTCATCATCGTCTTTGGTTTGCATTTCTTGGGCGTGTTCAGAATTTCAATTTTGGACCGAGAAGCGCGATTGGACGCAGGCGATCAGGGCGGTAGCGCGTTGGGTGCCTACGTTTTGGGATTGGCTTTTGCATTTGGCTGGACGCCATGCATTGGTCCTCAACTGGGAACGATTTTGTCTTTGGCGGCTTCTGAAGCCTCAGTGGTCAAAGGTACATTGCTGTTAGCTATCTACGCCATCGGCCTAGGATTGCCGTTTATTGCTGTCGCCATTTTCTTGGAACGTTCGATGAATGTCATGACGAAACTGAAACGTCATATGAAGATGATCGAAAGGGCGATGGGACTTTTGTTGATTGTCGTGGGAACGATGATGGTTACGGGAGCGTTCACCGCGTTGAGTTGGTGGCTGCTGGAAACATTTCCTGTTCTTTCTGTGCTTGGCTAATCCTTAATTTTGCCCGAGTATTGGGTATGGTTGGTCTAACCATCCCAAGGACAAAGTAGCCAGAATGTCTGAACAGAATGTAAAGCGCCGTCATGTTTTCTATCTGCCTGGCTATGATCCGTTTC
>SPJV01000199.1 GCA_006844765.1 Alphaproteobacteria bacterium
TGGCGACTTTAGTGAGGCCGCCAAGAACTCCTAGAGCTCTCGCAGTTTGCTTTGCAAACAGCTGCCGCTAGGTACCTGTCGGGAGGATGTGACGCTTTCTGGCGAAAGCGTTGTGGCGGAGAGAGAGGGATTCGAACCCTCGGTACGCTTGCGCGCACAACGGTTTTCGAGACCGCCCCGTTCAACCACTCCGGCATCTCTCCATAACGCCCATTCCGAGCAGGGCGGGAACCTATCCAAAAGTGTCTTCTCAAGCAAGCTGGGAATCGTGCTTTATGTGCCGCACCGATCCGTGTGAGAAAACGGTGCTTTTCCATTGACTTGGGCGTGCGCCTCCGTATAGTGCGCCGGCTTTCGCGGAGGAGTTCCATCGCGAAGGTTTTATGGTTGCGCTGTTCGAGGTCTCTCGGCAAGGGCCGATCCCGGAAATCCGGGCTTAAAAGACCATCTGTTTTCCCGGGATCGTTTCGGGAAGGCGAGGTGGCACCACAGAACGCGTGAAACGACAGGAAAGAAAAAATGTTCGCAGTCGTGAAAACAGGCGGCAAGCAATATCGGGTTGCCGCTGATGACCTGCTCAAGGTCGAGAAATTGGATGCCGAGCCCGGTGAAACCGTGGTTCTGGATCAGGTGTTGATGGTTGGTGATGGCGATGACCGCAAGGTTGGCGCACCGCTGGTCGAAGGCGCTGTGGTCGAGGCGGAAGTGGTCGAACAGTCCCGCGCCAAGAAGATCATCGTCTTCAAGAAAAAACGCCGTCAGAACTATCGTCGGAAGAACGGTCATCGTCAGCATCAAACGGTGCTGAAAGTGATCGGGATTTCACTCGATGGCGCATCGTCGAAGAAAGCTGCAGCCAAAAAGGCTGCTAAGAAAACCAGCGCGAAGAAAGCAGCGGCCAAGAAGGCCGAAGCTGCTGACAGCGCGGAAAGCTGAGGAGGGCTGATCCATGGCTCATAAAAAGGCAGGCGGTTCATCCAGGAACGGTCGCGATACCATTGGTAAGCGCCTTGGCGTCAAGAAATTCGGTGGCGAGCTGGTGAAGGCCGGAAACATCATCGTCCGTCAGCGTGGCACGAAGTGGCATGCCGGGGATAATGTTGGCGTCGGCAAGGATTACACGCTGTTTGCGTTGATCGACGGTCATGTCGCGTACAAGAAAACGCGCGAACGGACCATTGTTGGCATCGCCCCGCTTCCGGAGGCTGCGGAATAAGGCCGCGCCCCGGCAAGCGATGAAACGCGGGAAGGGGGAACGGCCGAGCGCCGTTCCCCCTTTTCATTTGCATAGACCCTAGAGATGATCCGATGAAATTTCTCGACGAAGCAAAAATCTTCATGAAGAGCGGCCATGGCGGTCCGGGCTGTATCTCGTTCCGGCGGGAGAAGTATGTCGAGTATGGCGGTCCCAATGGCGGCGATGGTGGCCGGGGCGGTGATGTGATCGCCCGCGCGGTCCCGGCGCTGAATACCCTGATCGATTTCCGCTACAGGCAGCATTTCAAAGCCCGTCCCGGTGATCCGGGGAAAGGCACCGACCGCACAGGCGCCAGTGCCGAGCCCGTTTATGTCAACCTGCCGATCGGAACCCAGGTTCTGGCGGAGGACAAGGAAACCATCGTCGCTGATCTGGTCGAGGAGGGGCAGGAGCTGCTTCTGCTGCGCGGTGGCGATGGCGGGCGCGGCAACGCGGCCTTTAAGACATCCACCAACCAGGCCCCGCGAAAGTCGGAACCAGGCTGGCCCGGTGAGGAAATGTGGGTTTGGCTCAGACTGAAGCTGATTGCGGACGCTGGGCTGGTCGGACTGCCGAATGCCGGCAAGTCGACCTTCCTGTCTGCCGTCTCCCGTGCGCGGCCCAAGATTGCAGACTATCCCTTCACGACCCTGGCCCCGCAATTGGGCGTCGTCGGTGTCGATGATCGGGAATTCGTCATGGCGGATATTCCCGGGCTGATCGAAGGCGCCCATGAAGGGCATGGCCTTGGCGATCGTTTCCTGGGCCATATCGAGCGCTGCCGAATTCTCCTCCACCTGATCGATGGCACCGACGAAACCGTGGTTGAAAGCTACAAGACCATCCGCGCGGAACTGGAAGCCTATGGCCATGGCCTCGCGGACAAGCCGGAGATTGTGGCAATCAACAAGACGGATGCCTTGATCGAAGAGCTGGTCGACGAACAGTTGGAAGAATTGAAGGCCGTGACTGATAGTCCTGTCTTCGCGATCTCGGCTGCGGCTGGTGAGAATACAGTCCAGGTGCTGCGGGCCTTGCTTCGGCATGTGGATACCGCCAAGCGGGTCGAAAAGGACGAGGAAGAAGCTGCCAATCGCCCTGAGGAGGAGGACGGCGCCTGGGTGCCGGTCTAACTGATGGATGCCCAAGCGCTTCAAGACGCAGATCAATCTCTAAACACCCTCTCAGGCGCCCGCCGGGTTGTGGTCAAGATCGGCTCTGCCCTGTTGGTGGATCAACAGAGTGGGGAAATCCGCACGCGCTGGCTGGAGGCGCTGGCGGATGACATTGCAGCACTTCGCAATGGCGGTACTGACGTATTGATCGTCTCTTCCGGCTCCATTGCGGTGGGACGCCGGCATTTGGACTTAAAGCAAGGCGCCTTAAAGCTCGAAGAAAAGCAGGCGGCGGCGGCGACAGGTCAGATCCGTCTCGCCCATGCCTATCAGGATGCGCTCGCCCGTCATGGGATCACGGTTGCGCAGATTCTCCTCACGCCTTCCGATACGGAGGTGCGGCGGCGGCATTTGAATGCGCGCGGCACTGTCCTGCAGTTGCTTAAGCTCGGTGCGGTTCCGGTGATCAACGAGAATGATACCGTCGCTACGGAAGAGATCCGCTATGGCGATAATGACCGCCTTGCCGCGCGTGTTGCGACGATGGTCAGCGCCGATGTTTTGGTTCTTCTGTCGGATGTCGATGGGCTCTATACCGCTGATCCTCGCAAGGATCCGAACGCCCGGCATCTGCCCGAAGTTTTGGGCATCTCGCCGGAGATTGAAGCCATGGCGGGTAAGGCGCCTGTTGGGTTTTCTTCCGGCGGAATGGTCACAAAGCTTGAGGCCGGCAAGATCGCCCTGACCGGGGGCTGCCGAATGGTTATTGCAAAGGGCGAGGTTTCCCACGCGCTGAAGGATCTCACCGAAGGGGCCCGCGCGAGCTGGTTCCTGCCGGCTGTCGAACCGCTGGCGGCGCGGAAGAGCTGGATCGCTGGTATGTTGGAGCCGCAAGGAACCATTACCGTTGATGCGGGCGCCGCAGCGGCTTTGGGCCGGGGCAAGAGCTTGCTGCCCGCCGGCGCGATTTCGGTGGATGGAGACTTCCAGCGGGGCGACGCGGTGCGGGTCGCGGGGCCGGACGGGCGGGTGCTCGGGATCGGCGTCTCTGCCTTCTCGGCAGAAGATACGACCCGCGTGCTCGGCAAGAAAACCGGCGATATCGAAGCGATCCTCGGCTATAAGGGGCGCTCGGAATTGATCCACGCGGATGATCTGGCGCTGGAACGTCAGGCTGGCGGACAGTAGGGAGCGGAGAGCATGAACAAGCCGACATGGCGCGATGGCGCGGAAGCCCAGACCGATATCGAAGGCATGGGGCTCTCGGCACGTGCGGCGACCAGAACACTGGGACGCGCCTCTGCAGAGGCGAAGGCGGACGGGCTTCGGCGGGCAGCGGCGCAAATTCGTACCCGCGCTGCGGAGATTGAAGATGCTAATCAGAAAGATATGACCTTCGGGCGGGAGAAAGGGCTCAGTGCGTCTCTCCTCGACCGGTTGCTGCTGACCCCGGATCGGATCGAAGCGATGGCGGCAGGGGTGGAGCAGGTCGCTGACTTGCCCGATCCG
>SPJV01000202.1 GCA_006844765.1 Alphaproteobacteria bacterium
TGTTCACCGGTGCCGTTGCCCCGGAGATCGAGGCGCAGATGAAGCAGGAACAGCAGCTCTGCATCGGCAAGGCGGGTTCTGTGTGTCTGATGCATACGCGCTTGGCGCATGGGTCGGAAGCGAACTTGTCCAAGCTGCCGCGAACTTTGTTCATCAGCGTCTATTCGGCAGGGGATGCGATGCCTTGTTCTCCAAACCCGGTGCCGACGAAGCATATGGGGACATTCGTGCGGGGGAGCGATCCCTGCCGTGTTCGCGCAGAGGCCTATGAGGTGGAAACACCGGAGTATCCGAAGACCTCATTTTTTGCCCAACAATCGACAGAGGAACGCCGGGTATGACTTTTTCGATCGTCGCGCGCTGCGCGGAAACCGGTATGTTCGGGGTCGCGGTGTCCTCTTCTTCCCCGGCGGTGGCGGCACGCTGTGCCTATGCCCAAGCAGGGGTCGGTGCGGTGGCCAGCCAGAATGTCACTGATCCCACTTTGGGAACGCGTGGACTTGAGTTGATGGCGCGCGGTGCGTCGGCGGCTGAAGCAGTTGATATCCTGCGCAAGACAGGCTCTTTCATTGATTACCGGCAAGTGCTCGCCGTGGACGCGGCGGGAAACACAGCCATTCACTCCGGCGGCAATGCGCTTGGCGTCTGGTCGGAAGCGAAGGCGGAGAATGTTGCCTCGGGCGGAAACCTGCTGGCGAACCCCGGTGTTCCCCAGGCAATTGTCGATGCGTTCCTGGCGTCAAGCGGAGTGCTGGGAGACCGCTTGATTATTGCAATGGAAGCGGCCCTGGCAGCAGGGGGAGAGGCGGGACCAGTCCATTCCGCCGGGATGAAGCTGGTCCGGGATGTGGCGTGGCCGGTGGCTGATTTGCGCGTCGACTGGACGGAAGGCGATCCGATCGGCGAGTTGGCGGCCTTGTGGAAGCGGTATGAGCCGCAGCTGGATGATTATGTGAGCCGAGCCTTGGATCCGGCAGCCGCCCCGAGTTATGGCGTGCCGGGAGATACGTGATCCCCGATGTTTATCTTCGCTGATAGCCCGAGCCTTGATCAAAAATGAGCTTCCGCTTCACTTTGCGGCAACTTGAATACTTCGTCGCGGTAGGCGACGCGGGCAGTATCGCGGAAGCAGCGCAACGGCTGAGTATTTCCTCCCCATCGATTTCGACAGCAATTGCACAGTTGGAGGACGCGTTCGGTATCGCGCTTTTCGTAAGGCAACATGCGCAAGGTCTTTCTTTAACAGCGGGCGGCCGACGCTTCTATAAGGCGGCACAGGAGGTGCTGGAAAGTGCCGGCGCGTTACATGATGTGGCGGGGGAAATCTCCGGTGCGGTGCGCGGTCCGATTACCGTCGGCTGTTTGGTGACACTGGCGCCCTATATCCTACCGGAACTTCGGAAATCCTTCGTCGATACCTTCCCGGATGTATCCTTCCGGCAAGAGGAAGCGCATCAGGCCGCCTTGTTTAAAATGATCCGGCGGGCGGAATTGGATACCGCCATTACCTATGACATGGAGGTGCCGCCGGATATTGAGTTCGAGCCGCTGGCGGATTTTGAACCCTATGCGGTGTTCGCGCCGGACCATCCCCTGGCACAGAAACGCATCGTCTTAATGGAAGACCTGGTCCCGCATCCCTTCGTCTTGTTGGACCTACCGATCAGTCGGGAATATTTTATGTCGCTCTTCCAAGCCGCAGGGTTGAAACCGCAGATCGCTGAAACAACCGCTCATCTCTCGATGGTGCGGACGATGGTGGCGAATGGGTTTGGGTATAGTCTGTTGAACGTTCCCAGTGCGACGGCGCTGGCGCCGGATGGCAAACCATTGGTCTTTCGGCCGGTAGCTAATGCGTCGAGAACGCTTCGAATCGGTTTGATCACGATGCGCAATGACCGCAAGACAAGCCTGATGTCAGCGTTTGAGGCGCATTGCCGAAGCTGGATGGACGGCATGACCTCAACCGGCAAGGCGGTCGATCAAGCCGGCAAGTAGTGTATCGCAGTCATTCAATTGAGAGACCGCGACGAATTCATCCGGCTTGTGGCCTTGCGCCATGGAGCCCGGACCGCAAACGACGCACGGTGTTTCCAGCTTCTGGGCGAACAATCCGGCTTCAGTGCCGAAGGCGACTTTCTTGGTAGCGTTCTGACCTGTCAGGGTCTTCATGAAATCGACTACCTCGCTCTCCACGGCCGTCTCCAAGCCGGGGTAGCGGTTCACGATCTCAATCTCAACCTGACCTTCTGCGGGATGGGAGTCTGAGATCACCTTGGCAGCTGCATAGATCCGCTCAAGGATCTGATCCGGATCGTCCTGCTGAATGTTTCGAATTTCGAAATCTATGTCACAACGGTTCGGCACGATGTTGAGCGCCGTGCCGCCCCTAATCATGCCGATATGGATGGTGCTGTAGGGAATATCATAGGCGTCATCGCGGGCGCCTTCGGTTTCTATGTGCCTTTGCTCCGCCAAGACGGCAGCAACAAAGTCTGAGGCTAGGTGAATGGCGTTGACGCCGTTCGGGGCTAGGGCGGAATGGACCTCTTTCCCGCGGCAAATAGCGCGGGCAGCGATTTTGCCTTTGTGACCTGTCGCGATCTTGAGCTCCGTCGGTTCGCCGATAATGCAAAAGCGTGGTTTGATCGGGGCTGTTTGCAAGATCTCGAGCATCCGTCGGACCCCGACACAGCCGATTTCCTCATCAAAGGACAGGGCGAGGTGCAGCGGGGTATTCAGGCTGCGCTTGCTCGCTGCCAGGGTCGCGTGGATCGCGCAGGCCACAAACCCCTTCATGTCCGTCGTGCCCCGGCCATAAAGCCGGCCATCAGATTCTGTCAGTGTGAAAGGGTCGACTGTCCAGGCCTGCCCCTCAACCGGGACCACATCCGTGTGACCGGACAATATGATGCCGGGGCGATCCGTGGGTCCGACAGTGGCATAAAGATTGGCGTTGCTCCCGCTCTCATTCTCGATGATCTGACAGGGGATGCCTTCCGCTTCCAAAAGGTCGCGTACATAGTGGATCAGATCGGTGTTTGGCGTCCGGCTGATGGTCGGAAAATTGATAAGGCGATCCAGAATTTCAATTGTGTTTGGCATGCCGCCTCAAAGTAATGTGTCGGATTGTTTTGGAAGAATGATGCGAAGCGTTGCGCTCGGGTTGGAGTCTGAAGTGTTGCACGGGGCATAGCAAGACCAGCCTTCAACTGATATCGAATTCGCTGGCGAATCTTCCGCAGCCGGGTAGGCTGATGTCTTGTATTTTTGGAGGGTCATATGAGCGACAACGGTAATAACCGTCCCTTGGCGATCGACGGAACGCGGCTTTGGGACAGTTTGATGGAACTGGCGAAGATCGGCGGGACTGAAGCTGGGGGTGTATGCCGGCTTGCGCTGACGGAGCTCGACAGGGAAGGGCGGGCGCTCTTCCTGGATTGGTGCCATGCTGCCGGGTGCGAGAGCCGCTTCGATGGTATGGGAAATCTCTTCGTTCGGCGTCCGGGTAAGAATGCCGAGATGCCGCCCGTGGCGACCGGCAGTCATCTGGACACC
>SPJV01000198.1 GCA_006844765.1 Alphaproteobacteria bacterium
CAGGAAAAAGATGCGGGGGATGCTCTCTCCGATATCCGCATGCAGGAATTTGAAGCGCAGATGAAGGAGCTCTCCGGCGCGTCCTCTATCAAGGCCTTCGCGGCAGGGGGGCTGTTCCCCCTTATCTGGTATGAAGACTCTGCTTTGAATGCGGATTACCTGCTTATCGAATTATCAATCGATGCCAGCCCGACGCAATATAGAAACCGCTTTACAGCCTTGCCGAAGGACTTGCGCTATAGGCCCGCCCGCCGGGCGCCGAGGCCCAGAATCCATGGCACGCAGACCGCCATTGTGACCGGTAAATCCGGGGAAGAGATCTGGACTGATGAATTTGGGCGCATCAAGGTCCAATTTCACTGGGACAGGGAAGGGCAGCGGGATGAGAATACATCCTGCTGGATTCGTGTCGCGCAGGGCTGGGCCGGAAAGAACTGGGGAAGCTGGTTTCTGCCGCGGATCGGGATGGAAGTAGTGGTCAGCTTCCTGGATGGCGATCCGGACCGTCCGCTCGTGACCGGGTGCGTTTATAACGGCGACATGCCGCAGCCCTATTCCCTGCCGGACGATCAGACAAAGGCGACGATCAAATCGAACTCCTCAAAGGGGGGCGATGGGGAGAATGAACTGCGCTTCGAAGACAAGGCTGGGGAGGAGGAGGTGTATCTCCATGCCCAGAAAGACTGGAACACGGTGGTTGAAAATGACCGGACGACAGAGCTGGTCGAAGGGTCCGACAGTCTGACCATTAAGCAGGGTGACAGGGCCTTTAAGGTCGAAAGCGGTGATGAAACGCATGAGGTAAAAGGCAAGCGAACCCTGAAGGTTGATGGGGCGCAGGACCAAACCACGGGCGATGGTGTTACCCATACGGTGACAGGCGATTATATCCTGAAGGTCGATGGGAATGTGGTGATTGATGCGACCGGTGATGTGACGATCAAGGCGGGTAAGAACCTCAATCTCGAAAGCGGGATGGATACCAGCCAGAAGGCCGGACAGAACCTGACCCAGAAGGCCGGCATGAATATGGAAAACAAGGCTGAGATGAACATCACCCATGACGCCGGTATGAATCTCGATCTCAAGTCAGCGATGAACACCACCAACAAGGCGGGCATGGCGCTTAAGGAAGAAGGCGGCATGGAGGTCGAAATCAAGGGCGGAATGACCTTGAAAGCGGAGGGCGGCATGTCGGCGGAGGTGAAGGGCGGGATGACGCTTAAGGAAGAGGGCGGCATGACCGCTGAATCCAAGGGCGGCCTGACGGGCACCTATGAAGGCGGGCTGACCGGTACATTCAAGGGCGGTGTCATGGCTGAAGTCTCCGGCGCTATCTCTAAGATCGGATAGGATGGCATGAGCGATCAGGAAACGCCCCATCCGGCAGACCTGCCACTCGCCGATGGGGACTATGACGAGCGCGATGATGAGGGGCGGCCTCGACAATATTTCACGATTGGTAACGGTCGCCTGCAGGGCTTGGCCCGGTTCTATGACGAAGGTGCCTTGATCCAGGAGGCGCATTTCAAGGATGGCCTGTTGGAAGGGGACTGCATTTTCTATCGCGATGGGGAAGTCACTCAGACGTCACAGCACAAAACCGGGCGGTTGAATGGCGAA
Organism: Alphaproteobacteria bacterium; assembly: GCA_006844765.1. Lineage (GTDB taxonomy): Bacteria > Pseudomonadota > Alphaproteobacteria > UBA8366 > Aestuariispiraceae > SPJV01. Next base: position 1,624 of record SPJV01000198.1, read on the forward strand.
ACGGTGATGTACGAAGAAGGCAGGGTCGTGACCCGTGCGCATCACATGATGGGCGTCTTGGACGGGCCGGTTGAGTTCTATAGCGATGGTCGGATCAAACAGCGTTCTCTCTATGAAGCGGGGCGGCTCGAAGGGGAAACGCAGCTCTTCGGCGAGGATGGGGAGCTCACACAAACCGTGCCCTATAGTGGCGGGCTCAAGCACGGTATCTCGACGATCTATGAAGAGGGACGTCGGCTTGTTGAGATCGCGTTCGAGGATGATGAGCAGAATGGTGAATTGATCACCTACAGCCCCAGTGACCGTCCGATGGCCAGCATTCCCTACCTGGATGGCAAGAAGCACGGTGTCGCGCGCTATTTCGACCTGGATGGCCGCTTGGTTAAAACCGAAGGGTTTCGCGCCGGTAAGTTGGACGGGCTGACCACCGAATTCATGCCGGATGGGACCCGAATCAAAGAGACGCCCTTTGTCTCAAACAAGATCGAAGGCTGGGTGATCGAGTATAATCACAAGGGTCGGGAGACATTTCGTCAGGAGTTTCAGGAGGGCGTGCCGACCGGCCCGAAGCTGGAGAAGACCCGCTTCGGACGCAAGGAAGTTGACGAGAATGCTGATCCTGACTCTGATCCCTAAAGCAGCTTTGCAATACGATCGATAGCGGCTTCGATGTTCTCAGCCGAGTTTGCGTAAGAAAAACGCAGGAAGCCTTCCCCTTCGGAACCGAAACTGGTGCCGGCGATGGTCGCGACGCCAGCTGTCTCTAAAAACAGCGTTTGGGCGTCCCGGGATGTCATGCCGGTGCCGGTGATGTTGGGGAAGCAGTAAAAGGCTCCCGCCGGATCGGCGCAACGGAAACCGGGCAGGGCGCGAAGCCTTTCGACCGTAATCTTCCGGCGGTGATCAAAAGCAGCCACCATCTCATGAACCGGCTCTTGCGGCCCATCCAAGGCTGCGATCCCGGCAAATTGAGCGGATGCATTGACGCAGGAATGGTCATTGACGCAGAGCTTCGTTGCAGCCTCCACAAGGCTTTCCGGCCAAACCGCATAACCGAGCCGCCAGCCGGTCATCGCATAGGTCTTGGACCAACCATCCAGCATGATGGCTCGGTCCTGCAGCGCTTCATACTCCAGAATGGACCGGTGCACGCGCCCATCATAGAGCATGTTCGAATAAATCTCGTCCGAGAGAATGGCGATATCCGGTCGCTCTGTCAGGAAGGCTGCAAGCTTGTCCATTTCCTCAACCGGGGTGACGCCGCCGGTTGGGTTGGCCGGGCTGTTCAGGATGATCAACCGTGTTTTCGCCGTCACCCGGGCGATCAAATCATCGGCAGAAAAACCGAAGCCATTTTCTTCCCGAAGCGGATAAAGGACGGGGGTGGCCCCTGTGTAGGAAATTGCCGATTCGTAAATCGGGAAACCGGGGTTGGGATAAAGGATTTCGGCACCGGCCTCGCCAAACATGGAAATGGCAAAGAACATGGTGACCTTTCCGCCAGGGACGACGATGATTCGGTCCGGATTGATGTCTGCCCCATGGCGGCGGTTAAGATCACGGCAAACCGCTTCACGCAGCGGCAGGATGCCATTCGGTGGCGTATAGCCATGATGCCCGTCACGCAGTGCTTTAACACCAGCCTCGACAATATGGTCCGGCGTCGCGAAATCCGGCTGTCCGATACCAAGATTGATGATGTCGCGCCCTTCGGCTTGCAGGGTAGCGGCCCGGGCGAGGACGGTAAAAGCGGTTTCCGTGCCCAGGCGATCCAGGCTTGCAGCGGTTGTAAGCATATAATTATTCCGGATAGGTATG